>JAXMHO010000005.1:0-171817 GCA_046346715.1 Verrucomicrobiota bacterium | reverse complement strand
CGCGCATTTCAATTTTCCGGAAGCCCACGTCGCAGCGGTCCGCCTCCACGACGCGGCCCTGCTCGTCGTTCAAAGTCAGCACCAGGGTGTAAAGATTCGGCGTCTCGGCCGTCCACTTGGCGACGTTGGTCACGGTTCCTTCCAGCCAGGCGAACTTCGGTTGACCTCGCTGCGGCATGCGGTCGTCGAGAATCTTCGCGCTGTAATCCGGGTTCCAAATCGTGGCGGCATCGTGGCTGAGTTCCTTGGGAAAGACCGGGCGGCCCGCCTGATACAGCTGGGCGCGCACGGTCCAGTTCGAGAGCGACATCTCCCGGGACGCGGCCACCGTGGGTTTGATCTGGAGGGAGGCGTCGCGGTAATCGGCGTCCAACTCGGTTCGCACAGCAAAGTCCCGGAGACGTGCCGCGGCCGTGGAATACAAGCAGACCGGCCGGAAGAGGCCGCTCATGCGCCACATGTCCTGGTCTTCGAGATAGCTGCCGTCGCTCCAGCGATACACCTCCACGGCGAACTGGTTGTCGCCGGCATGAAGAAATTCCGTCAGTTCAAATTCCGTCGGCGTGCGGCTGTCCTTGCCGAAGCCCACGCGGACGCCGTTCACCCAGAGATAAAACGCGCTGTCCACGCCATCGAAATGGATGAACACCCGGCGGCCTTTCCAGTCCTCGGGAAGAGAGAACGACCGGCGATACGACCCGACGGGATTACGCTGCGTGTAGGCGGTCCAAGTGGCCGGCGGCTCGCCCATCACACGCGGCGGATCCATTTTGAAGGTATGGCCGGAGCCGAGATAGATCGGCACGCCGTAGCCCTGCATTTCCCAGTTCGACGGCACGGGGATGCTTTTCCAGGCGGAGTCGTCAAAGGCGGTCTCGAAGAAGTTCGTGGGACGCAGTTCCGGCCGCGGCACCCAGTTGAACTTCCACTCACCATCGAGGGAACGATAGAAGGGCGATGCCTCCACCCGGCCCTCCAACGCCCCCGCGACATCGGCAAAGGGAACAAACGTCGCGCGGGGCGGTTCGGCGTTGATGTGCAGCACCTGCTCGTTTTCCCAGTCAGGCACGGCGGCAAAGGTGGCGCCGGCCAGAGCGAGGGCGAGCAAGGCGGAAGGAATTGTAATTCGCAAGGGCATTTGTTTGCCGGGAGTTTAGGCAATCGGCCCGCCGTGGCAACTGCGGGAACTGCCAATTCACCCCCAGAAATCTGATTGAAAACTCCGCTGCGCCACCGCAAACTTTGCCCATGACGAAATCTGTTTTTACCGGGCCGGTTTACGTGGTGCGCGACAACATTGACACCGATCAGATCATCTCCGCGCAGTACCTGAACCTCGTTCCGACCATCGCCGAAGAATATGAAAAGCTCGGCAGCTATGCGTTGGACGGCCTCCCCGCGTCGCTTTATACCACGCGTTATGTCGAGCCCGGCCAGCTCGACAGCAAGTATCCCATCGTCGTCGCCGGCAAAAACTTCGGCTGCGGCAGCTCCCGCGAACACGCCCCCATCGCGATGGGCTCGGCAAACTGCGAAGTCGTCCTGGCCGAAAGCTTCGCCCGCATCTTCTTCCGCAACTGCGTCGCCACCGGTGAACTTTATCCGTGCGAAATAGCGGACCGTCTCTGCGACGTGCTCAAGACCGGCGACGTCGTCACGGTGGATCTCGACAAGGCCACTGTCACCGTCCAGGCCACCGGCAAGGTGTATTCATTCAAGCAGCTCGGCGATGTCCGCCCCGTGGTGGATGCCGGCGGTTTGTTCAACTACGCCCGGCAGACCGGGATGATCTCCAAGTAAACTGCGCTCAGGCCGCCTGCCGGTGCTGGTCCTCGACCACTGGCAGAAACAGCCGGAAGGTGGTGCCCCGGCCAACGGCGCTTTCCACTTCGAGGCTTCCATGATGCTGCTCGACCAACTGGAGGATCATGAACAGCCCCAGGCCGGTGCCCTTCCCCACCTCCTTCGTCGTGAAGAATGGCTCGAAGAGGCGCTTCTGCGTGGCTTCATCCATTCCGCAGCCGTTGTCGGTGACGCTTAGGCAGACCTGCTGCGGCCGGCCGGCGCAAAGTTCCGCGGCGATTCGAATGCAGCCTTTCCCGCTCATCGCGTCGCGGGAATTGATGAGCAGGTTAAGCAGGATCTGCTTCAGCTTGCCCGTGTCGCCCAGCACCGGCGGCAGCCCCTCGGCGACGCCCACCTGCAGCTCGATCTGCTTCTTCATCATCGGCCGGACCATCCGTGTTGTGGTGTCGATCAGCTGCCGGACGTCCACCTGACGGAACTTCGCCTCGGAATCGGTGCGGCTGAAGCCGTTGAGTTCGCGCGTCAGCTCCGCCGCGCGGCCGGCCGCCTCCTTGATCAGGCCGAAGGTGTTGGTGACTGCGGGTGGCGCCGACGTCGTGTTGAGCAGGGCCAGCTCGGAATGGAGCATGATGCCCTGGAGAATGTTGTTGAGGTCATGGTTGATGCCGGCGGCGAGCTGCCCGATCACCGACATTTTTTCGGCATGCTCGATCCGGGCGCGCGACAATTCCCGTTGTGCCTGTTGCAGTTCATGCTGACGGAGCGCGGCGGTGAGGCTTTGGATCAACTTGCCACCGTCGCAGGGCTTGAGCAGAAATTGGAAGACGTGCCCCTCGTTCACCGCTTCCATCGCCGTGTCGAAGTCCGCGTTGCCGGTCAGCATCACCCGCACCGTGTCCGGCGCAATCGTCGCGGCCCGTGCCAGCAGCTCCGCGCCGTTCATGACGGGCATGCGCATGTCCGAGACAACGACGTGAAATGCGCCGGCCTTCAGGCGCCGAAGCGCGGCGGCCGCATCGCCGACGTATTCACATTCCCAGTGCTGGCGCATCGGCAGGAGCGTGCGCTCGATGGATGAGAGCAGCATTGGCTCGTCATCCACGAAAAGGATGCGACCGCTTGGAACCGTTCCGGGGTCCGTTTGCTTCATAGGTTTTCCTCCTGAATTTGGCGGACGCGGTCTGCGGCCGAAGCAGGATGACAGCCGCCCAACTCTCCGCCACCCCTGATCGTGCGCTGACTGCTCCAGGTCGACGTCCGCATCAAAGGCCCGCCGCGGACATCACCGTCCGGCATCGCCAGCCTTGGGTCATGGAAGCGGGGGTTCACTTTAAGCCGTGTTCTGAGTCGTCCGCTGTATTCATATCTTGCCACAACAATCTGGCCGGTCCCCTTTTTTTTAAAACCCTATTTTGGCCAGGTTACACCCGTTTTGGCTTGGTTGTCACGGGCAGGTGGCGGCAGGCGGAAATGCAGATTGAACCACCCGGCCGTTTCCGACAGAGTTTCCCGACTGGTTATGGAAATCATCCTGCTCCCGAAACCGAAGTCCTTGAAAAAGCGTTCCGGTCAGTTCCGCATCCCCCCGGCTGTCTCGCTGACAATGGCGTCCCCCGGTCCAGCGAGCGCGCTCAAGGGCGTCCGGCAACGGCTCCAGGCGTCCTTCAATGCTGTGGGCGTTCGTCTCACGCCCCGGCCGTCCGGCAATGCGGCGGAACTTTCCCTTCGCCAGCAGCCGGACCTGAAACGTCCAGGCGGTTATGAGCTGGCCGTCCACCCGCAGGGCATTGCCGTTCACTATTTTGATCTGCCCGGACTCCACGCCGCCGTGGCCACCGTGCGTCAGCTGCTGCGCCGCCACGGCCGCCGTCTGCCTTGCCTGCAGGTGAGGGACTGGCCGGACTTTGCCCGCCGCGGCGTGATGCTCGACATCTCCCGCGGCCGCGTGCCGAAACTGGAGACCCTGCTGGACTTCGTGGACCGGCTCGCGGACCTCAAGATCAATGAGTTTCAACTCTACACCGAACACACGTTTGCCTACCGCCGTTACCGCTCCATCTGGCAGGGCTGGGGCGCGCTCACCGGCGCGGAAATTCGGACGCTGGACAAACGCTGCCGGGAGCTGGGGATTGATCTGGTGCCGAATCAAAATTCCTTCGGGCATCTGCGTTACTTTCTGGAAGACCGTCGCCTGAAGAAGCTGGCGGAGATCGACCGGCCTTACGATGACCCGAACGGCGATTTCGCGCGCCGGCCGACCACGCTCGCGCCGAATCATCCCGGCACGCTGCCGTTCCTGCGCGGCCTGTATGACGAGCTGCTGCCGAATTTTTCCAGCCCGCACTTCAATATTGGCTGCGACGAGACGTGGGACCTGGGCCGCGGCCAGAGCAAGCGGCTATGCGACAAAAAAGGCAAAGGCCGGGTTTACCTGGATTTTTTGAAGCAGATTCACCGGGAGGTCTCACGACGAAAACGACGGATGCAGTTCTGGGGCGACATCATTCTCCATCATCCCGAACTGATCAAAGACCTGCCCGCAAATGTCATCGCACTGAACTGGGGCTACGAGGCGAATCATCCCTTCAACCAGGAGACGCGGCAGTTTGCCCGGGCGGGCATTCCGTTTTACGTCTGCCCCGGCACCTCGACCTGGATGACGATGGTCGGCAAGCATGACAACGCCTTGGCGAATCTCCGCGCCGCCGCCAAGGCCGGCATCAAAGCCGGTGCGCTGGGTTATCTCAATACCGACTGGGGCGATGGCGGTCATCCCCAGCCGCTGGCAGTGAGCTGGCTGCCGTTCGTGGCCGGTGCCGGGCTGAGCTGGAACGGCAACGCCTTCGATGAACCTGCCCTGCTCCAAGTTCTGAGCCGCGATATCTTTCACGATTCCACCGGCCGGCTGGCGCAGGCCGCCCTGGCGCTGGGTCAGGCGCACCGCAAACTGAACTACACCATTCTCAACTCCACCCCGCTGGGATCCGTCGTCGCCGCCCCGCCGCTGCGCGACCGGGAATTGTTCTGCCGCGACGGCTTGAAATGCTTTGCGAAAATTTCCGCCGGAGACATCCGGGCCGCCTGGAAGGAAATCGAACGCCAGCGGCGGCAGATTTGCCAGGCCAGACCCGGCACTGCCTCGGGAAAATTGCTGCGGGACGAACTGGACCTTGCCGCGCGCATGGCGGCGGAATCGTGCCGTTTCATGCTCTGGCAGCAAGCCGGCGCGAAAGGAAACCGCGCCGCCGCCGCCGAACTGGCCAGGACCGGCCGGCGCGAGCTTCTAAAATTGCGGCGGGATTTCCAGGCCTACTGGCCGTCCCGCAACAAAGGCACCACGGCCAAGTGTTCGCTGTTCCTGAAGTGGCGTGCGGAGGATTACCGCCGGTGCCGGGTGGTCTGAGGAGAGCTGGCCGCCGGGCAGGCTTCAGATGCGCCCGGCCTTGTTGATGGTGTAGAGGAACACGCCAAACATCACGGCCAGCAGCAGGCCGATGAAGACGGCCAGCGCCACAAAGCGCCGCTGCCGCATTTCACGGGCTGCGGCGGAATCACGCGTGCGGCGACGCGATACAAAACGGACTTTGAACATAGCGATAAAATTTCTGAAACGAAAGTCTATCAAAGGCCGGCGACGCCCGGCAAGTTTATAGGCGGCGCGGCGCGATTGAGGGTTGCCAAAACAACGGGGTTTTCTGATTGTGCAGCCATGCAATCGCACGAAGTGTTGCGGGAAGTCTTTCAGAAGTGCAGCGCCAAACAGGTGGCCGCCGATCTCGACCTGTCCCTGTCCACCATCTACAAATGGGCCGAACCCGACGAAGGCTCCGGCAGCGGCACGCCCAATCCGCTCGACCGCATCGAGGCGCTGTTGAAAACCACCAACGACCCGCGCATCGTCCAATGGATCTGCCAGAAAGCCGGCGGTTATTTCATCAACAATCCCAAGTCGCCGAACACCCGCCTGCCCCATCTCATGCCCGCCACCAACGAGATTGTGCAGGAGTTCGCCGACCTCCTCGCCGTCATCGCCAGCGCCGCCGCGGACAGCCGCATCACTCAGGCAGAGGCCGGCACCATCCGCGCGCGCTGGGAGGAGCTGAAGTCCGTGACGGAGGAGTTTGTGCTCTGCTGCGAGGCGGGAAACTTCTCGGCCCTGAAGGAGAAGATGCCGCCGCCGGCCATGAAATAGCCCGGCCCGTCGGCTACAGCCGGCAAAAAATCCGCCGAAGTAATGGCACTGGACAATCAGAACTACAACGCCGCCCTGCACTCAACAGCGCCGCCGTCTGCAACCTCCGGGGCCTACGCCTCGGCGCGACGATGGCTGCGTCGCGGCCTGGCCGTCGCCCTGGTTTGCTCCTCAGGGATGCTGCCGGCCGCACCGCGGCAGCAAAACCTGACGGTGTCCGATTTCAACAGCCAGGGGTTTTTCAATAATTTTTCCGGCGACACCGGCACGTTCACCGGCAAGACCGCCACGGTCCGCGCCGTCTTCGACACGCGCCGGCATCACGGCACGAACGGCGCCTCGCTGCGGGTGGATTATTCGGTGCCCTCCGGCTTTTGCGGCGTCTGGCATTCGCTGCTGGGCAGGGACGCCTACCACAACCAGTCCTTGAACTTCACCAACCTGCACGGGCTGCTCCGAAACAGCCGGGGCAACCCGGTCCGCGTGGAGAACGTGCGGGTGACCAACTTCGTCTTTTGGGCGTGCGGCAACGGGGACGGCAGCTTCGAACACAAGGTGAAGCTCGAATTTAAAAGCGCCGACGGCCTGGTGGACGACCAGCTGTATTCCATCCCGAACACCACGAACTGGACGCGTTATGAGTTTCCGATTGCCAGTCTAGGCGCCGGCGACCTTTCCCGGATGAAGGAGTTTGTCTTCGTGATCGAGGACTGGCAGAACGACCAGCGCACCAGCCATTTTTTCCTCGATGACTATGCGCTCGTCACCGATGAGACACCCGGGGAGGTAACGCAGCTGAATGACGATGCGATGCTCGACCTGATTTCCCAGCTGGCGTTCGCGCATTTTCTCCGCTTCACGGACGATCTCGGGTTTGCCCTGGACCGCTCCACGTTTTCCGACGAAGTCAGCGTCGCCGCCATCGGCTTTCAACTTGCGGCCTACTGCATCGGCCACCGGCGCGGCTGGGCGCCGCCGGCGGAACTCGAGGCCAAGGTCGTGCGCATCCTCCAAAACCTGCTCCGCCTGCCGGCCGGCCCCGAGGCTGACCGGAAGCAGGCTGGCTACCGGGGCTTTTATTATCACTTTCTCTCCGCCAACCTTGGGTTCCGCAAGGACGAAAACGTGGAGCTCTCCCCCTACGACACCACGCTGCTCATGTTCGGTGTGCTGACAGCCAAGGAATATTTTGCCGACAACATCAAGATCCAGGCCCTGAGCGAGCAGTTGTACAACCGGGTGGAATGGAACTGGATGGTGGACCGCGCCGCAGGCCCGAACGCGAAACGCTTTCGTCTGGCATGGAAACCCGGCCCCACCGAGGCGGGAACCTTTCTGGGCCATGTCGATGGCCAGACGGACGAGGCGCTGATGCTCGACGTCCTGGCGCTGGGCTCGAAAACCCACCGAGTGAGCTTCGACACCTATCTGGCGCGGAACCGTTACACCGGCACCTACCCTCCGGGAGGCACCAACGAAATCCTCGTGTCCTGGGGCGGCTCCCTCTTCAATTACTTCTTCGCCGACTGCTGGATGAACCTGCGGCAGCGGGGCCGCGACCAGCATCCCACCGCGGGCCGCAACCTTGCCGAAAACAACCGCCTCGCCATTATTGCCAACCGGCAGTTCTGCATTGATAACTCCGCCACCAGCCGGGCCAACGGCTACGCGACCTATGGGGAAAATTCCTGGGGACTGACGGCCTGCGACAACCTGGTGCCCCCGCATCATCACACCCCGAGCGAATACTTTGCCTTCGGCGCGCCGCCGACCGAGGAAGCCCTCCGGCTGGGAACCCAGCCGCTGCACGCCGGCACCATCGCAGTCTATGGGGCGGCCAGCTGCATCAACTTCCTGCCCGCCCAGGTCATCGCCACGCTCCGGCATTACTTTGAAATCCCCGGACTCTGGAGCCCCTTGTTCGGATTTGGGGACGCCTTCAGCCTTGATCCCCATTTTGTCGAGCCGACATCTGACGAAATGGGAAATCCCCGGATTGTGCGCGCGGATTATCTCAACGGCCCCTGGGTGAACAACATGACGATGGGCGTGGACGAGGGGCCGATGCTGCTCGCCATTGAAAATTACCGGAGCGGCATGATCTGGAAGCTTACCGCGAAAAATCCCCGGATCAAAGCAGGGCTGGACACCATCTTCGGCGCGGGCACGCCGCCCTGATCAGCTCAGCGGGGCAGATCCCAGGCGGACTTTCATCCGCGAAGTTTGCTTGGGCGGCAGTTCGATCCGGTTGGCGGAGACGTTGCCGGACTCAACGCAGATCATGTTCCGATACTCCTCATTGCCGAAGTCGGCCATCTGCTGCGCCTTGGCCACCCAGGGATTCCACACCACCGTCGAGGCGGAGTTTTCTTTCTCCACGCGGATGACCCGACCGATACGGGCGTCCTCTATTTCAACCGCGCCCGGCGCGTCGAGATAGGTGCGGTCCACTTCCGATGAAATGCGAATCGCGTCGTCCGTCTCCGTTCGCCGCGCCTGGTTCGCCGTCTTGTCGAGATACGCCGCGCCCTTCAAGCCGTGGACGGAAACGGCGGTGATGTCTTCGACAAAGAAATAGGTATGCAGGCAGTTTTCAAACACCAGCGTGTCCGTGGCGGAGGTGTTGGTGACAATCAGTTCGAGCTCAAGCTGATCGTTCACCGTCACGACGTAACTCGCCTCAAACGGCGGATGCATGGCGGCAGCGGGGCCGGGGGAAAACGCCAAGCGAACACTGACGCTGTCGTCGCTTTCGCTGGCGATCTCCTGGAGTTCCCAGGCGGCGTTGCGGACAAAACCGTGCTGGCCCAGGCCTTCGCGGGCGCCGAACCACGGGAGAATGACGGGGATGCCGCCGCGGATGGCCTTGCCGTTTTCAAACCGGCTGCATTGGCTGAGAAACAGCAATGGCGCGTCGCCCTTGCGTTGAAAATGGGTGACGTGCGCGCCGTGCAGGTAAATCTCCGCCGTGCTCCACGCCGTGGTGATTTCCATCATTGGCAGATTGCCGCGGCCGGCGAGGAAAACGACGCGGCCGGCTGGTCCGGCGGCAGCTGTGTTTGGTTTCGTCATGGCGGGGCAAGTTAACACCGCCCCCCAACCCAAAGCAACGCTCCGCCGGGAACAGGCGCGCCTTAATGATTGACGGATTCCAGAAAACGCTCGGCTTCAATCGCCGCCGCGCAGCCCATCCCCGCCGCGGTGATCGCCTGGCGGTAAACCCGGTCGGCGCAGTCACCGGCCACAAACACGCCGCGGACATTGGTCGCCGCGCCTTTTTGCGGGACGATGTAGCCGGCCTCGTCCATTTCAATCATGCCTTTGAACACCGCGGTATTCGGCACGTGACCGATCGCAACGAACAAGCCCGCGCAATCGATCACGGACTCGGCGTTGGTCTTGAGGTTTTTGACCCGCACGCCGGTGACCTTGTCCTGCTTCACGTCCAGCACTTCCGTCACGGCGGAATCCCAGACGGGCTTGATCTTCGGATTCGACAGCACCCGCGTGCTCATGATCTTAGAGGCGCGCAAGGTGTCGCGGCGGTGAATCAGATACACCACCGAGCCAAAGCGCGTCAGATAAAGCGCCTCTTCGCAGGCGGAATCACCGCCACCGACCACGACCAGCGGCTGGTTGCGGAACATCGGCAGCGCCCCGTCGCAGGTGGCGCAGTAGGTGACGCCCTTGTTCTCCAGCTTGTGCTCGCTTTCCAGTCCGAGGTGCTTGTGACCCGCGCCGGTGGCAATGATCAGCGTCTCGGTGGTGACGGTTTCACCGTCCACGTTCAATTCGATGGGGTATTTGCTCAAATTGGCGGATTCCAGCATGGCAAACTGGACGCGGGCGCCAAAGCGTTCAGCCTGCTTTTGCATGCGTGAAACCAGCTCAAAACCATCCACGCCTTCGGGGAATCCGGGGAAATTCTCGACGATGCTCGTCGTGGTGAGGAGTCCGCCGGGCTGTTTGCCGGTGAGCACCAAGGGATTTAGATTGGCGCGCGCCGTGTACAACGCCGCAGTCAAACCGGCACAACCCGTTCCAACGATGACAACTTTTTCCATAAGAAGCGAAAACTAGATTTATCAAATCACCGTGGCAAGCGAGTTCTGCGCCAAGGCCGCAGCCCCGCCTCAAGCCGGCGTCGTTTTTGCCGATGTAGCGGTTCAGGGGCGGAGTTTCCGCCCAAGATTTTATGGTTGAACAACCAGTGGCAAATCACGCTCAATCTAGCAGGTCGATTATTAGTGGCTCAGAGCGGACCAGCTCTGACACAAATCCGGCCAACCGCATGGACGCGATTCTGGAAACCAGGAATTTGCGCGTGGAGTATCGCTCCCGCGATTTGAAGCAGGAGACCAAGGTCGCCCTGCACGGCCTCAACCTGAAGGTCAACGCCGGCGAGGTGTTTGGCTTTCTCGGCCCCAACGGCGCCGGCAAGACGACGACCATGAACGTCCTGCTTGGCTACGTGAATCCCACCGCCGGGGACGCCTTCCTCTTCGACGTCAACGTCCGCGAACCCATCGCCCGCCAGCGCATCGGCTATCTGCCGGAGCTGACCTATTTCTACAAGTTTCTCACCGCCGAGGAACTGCTGCGTTTCTACGCAAAAATTTTTGGGATTCCCCGTGCCGAAACCGACCGGCGCATTGACCAGCTTCTGAAACTGGTGGAACTCGACCACGCGCGCAAACGCCCCATCCGGACTTACTCGAAGGGCATGCAGCAGCGCGCCGGTCTCGCCCAGGCGCTCATCAACAACCCGGACCTCCTGCTGCTCGACGAACCCACCAGCGGCCTGGATCCGCTCGGCCGCATGAAGGTCCGTGAGATCATTCAGCGCCTGAAGGACGACGGCAAAACGGTTTTCTTCTCCTCCCACGAGCTGGGCGAGGTGGAAACGATCTGCGACCGGGTGGCCATCCTGCATCAGGGCCAGCTCCGCATCGAAGGCCGGGTGAACGATCTCGTCAAACAATACCAGTGCAATTTGGAACAGCTTTTCCTGAAGGTGGTCGGCTACCAACCGCAAGCGTGATATGAACAAGATTTTTGCCGTCGCCGGCGTCGTCATCAAGGAACTTTACCGCCGCAAGGATTTCTACGTGCTGTTCATCCTGACCGTGCTGGTCACGCTGGTGATGTGGAGCGCGCGTTTTTTCAACGATGACGGCATCGTCCGCGCGCTGAAGGAAGTCTGCCTGATGCTCATCTCCATTTCCCTGCTCGTCATCGCCATCACCACGGCGGCCCGCCAGATTCCGTCCGAGCGCGAAAGCCGGACCATCTTTCCCCTGCTGGCAAAACCCATCAGCCGGGCCGAGGTGATGCTCGGGAAATTTTTCGGCTGCTGGCTGGCGCTGGGGATCGCGCTCGTCACCTTTTACGTCTTCTTCGGCATCATCAGCGCCTCCCGGGAACACACCCTGCCCCTGGCGCAATATCTTCAGGCGATGTGGCTGCACTGGCAGATGCTCGGCGTGGTCATCGCCTTGACCCTGCTGGGCTCGGTCATCTTCACCTCGCCCGCTGAAACGGTGACCATCACGCTGATCGTGACGCTCGGCATCCTGTTCATCGCCGAACATCTGCACAAGGTCGCCGGCCGCATGACCGAACCCTCCGCCACCATTCTGACCGCGGTCTATTTTGCCGTGCCGCATCTGGAGTTTTTCGACACCCAGAAGCTCATCATCCACAACTGGCCGGCCGTGGAATGGCGCTTCATCGGCGGCGCCACCCTGTATGGCGCCTTTTACACGGCGATGTGTCTGCTGGCGGCCGCGCTGGTGTTCCGGCGCAAGGCGCTCAACTGAACCATGACCCGGTCCAAACTCATCCTGGTCCTTTTGTTCGTGACGAGTTTCAGCCTGGCCATCCGTCTGCAGTCCTTTCAAGACCATCGCCAGAGCAGCGCGCCGCAGTCCGGCGACATGCTCGCCCTGCTCCTCGGCAACACCCGCAAAATGTTCGCCCAGCAGATGTTCGCCAAGGCCGACGCCTATTTTCATCGCGGCAACTACCCGTCCATCTTCGACCAGGTGCAGCACCACGAGGAGAACCACATGGCCGAGGCCCGTCACGAGGACGGCCACGACGACCATGCGGATCATGACGAGCACGAGGACGGCCCGCCGGCCGCGGAAGACTGGCTGGAGGAATTCGGCCGGCATTTTTATCCCACCACGCACGTTCACCTGAGCGAAGGCGAGGAGCGTGAAATGCTCCCGTGGCTGCGGATTGCCGCCCAACTGGACCCCCAAAACATCGAGACCTACGCCGTCGCCGCCTACTGGCTGCGCGAGAAGCTGCACCGCGTGGACGAGGCAGAACGCGTGCTGCGCGACGGCCTGCGGGCCAACCCCAACTCGCCGGAGCTGCTCTACGAACTGGGCCGGCTATTCTTTGAGAACCGCGAAGATTATTCCAAGGCGCGCAACGTCTGGCAGTTTGCCCAGCGTCGCTGGCAGCAAGTGGAAGCCGGCAAGACCGATCCGGACAAGATTCTGCTGGCAAAAATTCTCGGCGGACTGGCGCGGACGGAAATGCACGAAGGCCGCAACGCCGCGGCCGTCGGCTACTTGAAGCAGCTTCAGTTAATTTCACCCAGCCCCGAGCAGCTTCAAAAGCAGATCGACACCCTGTCGCAGAACCTCAAACCGTCTTCTCCATGATGCACCGCCTCATTTTGCCCTGGTATCTACTGCGACGGTCAGGCCTGATGCTGTTGCTTGGGTCCACGCTCCTCCGGGCGCAGCATGTCCCGGATGCCGCGGGCCGGCTGGGCACGGTCGTCATCAACCATGACGACCAGTTCACCACGAACAGCCAGGTGACGCTCACGATCAACGCCACGGACGACGGCACCGGCCTGCTCCAAATGCAGTTCTCTAACGACAACGAAACCTGGTCCGACCCGGAGCCGTACGGCACCAACAAGCAATGGCAGCTTTCGATTGCGCCGGCGGATTACCCGCCGCTGATGAACACGGTCCTGAAGACCGTGTATGTCCGCGTCCAATACGGCGGCGAGGACTGGTCGAAGGCCTTCAGCGACGGCATCGTGTTTGCCGAAAGCCTGCGCGACGTGCCGCTGACCAAGGAAATCTGGATCATGCAGTCGCGGCCGACGCCCTATGACGGCACACAGCCGCTGGGTTCCAAGTTGAACCCGCACATCATTGCCGCCGGCGCCAACCAGCCCGCGTTTGACACGCTGATGAACACGCTGGCAAACACTTACAGTCATTACCGCGCCACGCCGGGCGAATCCCAGTCCGAACCGCCGCCCATGGACGCCGAGACCGTAATGTTTCTTCACCTGGGCCCGGGCACCTATCTGACCCACGGCGACAACGGCGGCCGCGGCGGCACCCAGTGCTGGGGCCCTGTCGCCGGCGTGCGCATCAAAGGTGCGGGCAAGGACGCCACGCTGCTGAAGCTGGTCGGCGGAAACACCAACGGCACCGCCCATGTCATCGGCAATTACGGCGGCGCCGGCATGGGCGTGTATGACAACTGCGAAATTTCCGATCTCACCGTGGACGCCAACATGCATGAGGGCGGCGACATCTCCAGCTACTGGGTCCGCACGGGCGTCACCATGCTCGGCAACAACGCCCAGCTCCGGCGGCTCCGCGTCAAAGGTTTTGGCTCGCGCATTCCCGGACTCGAACCCGGCGGCATGACGGGCTACGTGGTGGGCAATCTCTATAACTTTCACGTCGAGGACTGCGAGGTCATCGCCCCCCAGACGCTCAACAAATACAATCCGCTGATGATGGGATTTCATGGCGGCGGCAAGGACACCAACGGCCAGCCGTGCTACCTCATCAACGTCGTCGTCCGGAACAATTACGTGAACGGCCTCAACCACGACCAGGGCGTGGCGGTCAGCCCCTACACCACCTCCTTCTTTGAACGCGGCACCCACGGCGTCACGCTCGGCGCGGTCAAAAACGCCTTGGTGGAGGACAACCTCATCGAGCATGTGATGAGCGGCTACTACAATGACAGCTACGACCTCGCCAGCGTGACGGTCCGCAACAATCATTACCGCGATGTCATCGCCGGCATGAACTTCGGCACCGGCGTGGCGGACCAGCTTGTCTTCGCCGGCAACCTCGTCGAACTCGACCCGCATTACTACACCACGCCGGTGGCTGGTTCGAGCAAGCCCAGCGACTACGGCTGGCGGACCGGCGTCATTCTCAACGAAAACCTCCGCGCGGTGATGAAGCACGTGATCATCACCAACAACCTGTTTCAGTTCACCGACCGCAAGGCTCCCACGCCGCCGCTGGTCACGTCGTTCGTAAACACGTCCCTGTCCGGCATCGCCGAGGTTCAAAGAAACAAAACCTGGGGCATCACCAACACTTTCATTCGCTGGTACCAAAGCGAAGGCCCGGCCATTCCCTATTTTGAAAACCAGGCGGACATCACGGATCCCGAGCGGCGGCCTCCCGTCGGCATGGACGACAATTTCCGCCAGGATGGAACCATCATCGAGATTTACCCCTACGAGCTCGACCGCGCCCTGCCCCGCCCGGTCGTGGCCCCCAATGAGACCGTCACGTTCAACGCCCCGTTGATTGACGGCAAGGTCCCGGTCATGGTCACGGGCCTGCCGGTCACCAATGTCATCGATCAGAACGGGGTCTTCACCTGGACGCCTGGTCCGGGCGATGTCGGCCGTTACGTGGTGAGCTTTTATGATTCCCCCGGGCGGACCAACGACCCCCGCCGGACTTTGTTCATCGTGCAAAGCGGCGTGACGGCTGATGACCCGCAGTTTTTCTCGACCGGCCTGCGCGGCTACTGGAAGTTGGGCGAGGATTTTGGCAAGACTTTCATCGACTCTTCCGGTAACGGCAACCACATCACCATCGCCACCAACGCGCTGACGTATCTGGCACGGGGCGCCGCCGGACAACGCACCGGACAGAAGGCGCTGTATTTCGAGAACTCCAATCCCGTCAAAACCGCCGCACTCACCCTGGCCAATCAAGGCGGCTCGCTGTTCGGCGGTTTTCCCACGGCCTACCAGCCTTACCTGCAACGCAGCACCACGCTCGTCCGGCCCTTCACCGTCTCCTATTGGTTCAAACCCGGCCATGTCCCCGCCACGCTGGAAACGATTTTCAATTATGGCTCATCAGTGATCTGCGGCGTGGGTCCCGGGCCGCAGACCAACAAAACCCTGGCCGAGGTTTTCTGCTACTACACCCATTCGCCCGACCTCACGTTTTATGCCGGAGCGCATCCCCGGCCGGTTTATATCACGCCGGGCCTATGGCATCAGCTTGCCATCGTTTATGACGGCACAGGCACTAAAACCTATCTCGACGGCGTTCTCCGCACGGAAATTCCCTGCGGCCAGCTGGAGGATTTCGACCCGGAAAGCGCCATTTTTCTGGGCGGCGGCTGGGGCGGCGACAACTACCTCGGCGGCCTCAGCGAACTGGCGGTGTGGAATCGTCCGCTGACCGCCGGCGAAATCGGCCGATTGTTCGACAATCAAAAACCTTCCGACTCCCCTTCGAGTGTTTTGCCACCCAACAACCTGCACTTCACACCTTGAAGCCGGCCGCTGATCCTAAATATTCCTAAGGTCGAGGGTGAACGGAAATTCCGGATTCACTTTCGCCTGCGCGACGGTGAATTTCCCGGGCGTGTGTCCGTGACGGAAAAACCGCGCGAGCCGGCGCGACTCAGCTTCGTAGCTGTTGATGGGAAACTTGTCGTTGCTCCGGCCGCCCGGGTGCGCGACGTGATAGCTGCAACCACCCAGGCTGCGGCCGTTCCAGGTGTCCAGCACATCGAAAATAAGCGGCGTGTGAACACCGATGGTCGGCTGCAAACATTCCGGCGGCTGCCACGCGCGATAGCGGACGCCCGCGACAAATTCGCCGTTCACGCCGGTCGGATGCAGCGGTAGTCGATAGCCGCCGACAGTAATCGCGAAACGATCGCCGGTGAGGCCCTTCGCCTTGACCTGCAAACGTTCGAGCGATGAATCCACGTAACGCACCGTGCCGCCGCCGCCGGGTTCTTCACCGAGGACGTGCCACGGTTCGAGCGCGGTGCGGAGTTCGAGATGAATGTCGCGCTGTTCCAGATCGCCGACGCGCGGGAAGCGGAATTCAAAGTGCGGCGCGAACCAATCCATTTCAAACGGATAACCGGCGTCGCGCAAATCGCGGATGACATCCTTGAAATCCGTCTCACAAAAGTGCGGCAGCATCCAGCGGTCGTGAATGTCCGTGCCCCAACGCACGAGGCCGTTCTGGTAAGGCTCGTTCCAGAACTTCGCGACGAGACCGCGCAACAACAGATGTTGTGCGAGGCTCATGCGCGCGTGCGGCGGCATTTCGAACGCCCGCATCTCCACGAGGCCCAGCCGCCCCGCGCTGCTTTCGGGTGCGTCGAGTTTATCGATCGAAAACTCCGAGCGATGCGTGTTGCCGCTGGAATCGATCAGCAAGTTGCGGAACAACCGGTCGCACAGCCACGGCGGCGTGTAGCCGAACGTCTTGGTGTTGCGTTCGAGTTCCTTAAACGCGACTTCAAGCTCGTAAAGCGAGTCGTTGCGGGCTTCATCGATACGCGGCGCTTGCGACGTCGGGCCGATGAACAAACCACTGAACAGCCAACTCAGCGACGGATGATTCTGCCAATAGCTGATGAGCGAACGCAGCAAATCCGGTCGGCGCAGCACCGGCGAATCCGCCGGCGTTTCACCGCCGATGATGATGTGGTTGCCGCCGCCGGTGCCCGTGTGGCGACCATCGAGCATGAACTTCTCCGTGCCGAGCCGCGTCTGGCGCGCTTCGTCGTAAAGCACCGTCGTGCGCTCGACGAGTTCGTCCCAAGATTTGCTCGGATGCAGATTCACTTCGATGACGCCGGGGTCAGGCGTCACGGCGAGCTTGTTCAGGCGCGGATCGCGCGGCGGCGTTTCGCCTTCGATGATGACCGGCGTGCCCAGTTCGGTGACGGCGGTTTCGATGCCCGCGACCAAATCCAAATAATCTTCCGTCGTGGAAACCGGCGGCATGAAGACGTGCAAGCGTCCGTCGCGGGGCTCGACGCACATCGCGGTGCGGATGATCCACGGCGCGGACTGGCCTTGCACCGGACGACGATTCGGATCGTATTCCATTTCCGGCGGCAACGGCGGCAATTCGATGCGTTCGTCTTCGAGTTCGCCGCGATATTGGGCGCGCTGGCCCGGACCATAACCGGCAGGCGTGGGCGCGCCGCCTTTGCGCCGGATGAACTGCTGGCCGGAAGTTTCCGGATTGCGAACCTTGTATGGAAATTCCTTCGGCAGCTCCGGCAATTTTGGATTCGACGGATCCTGCTGGTGAATCCACGGAAATTCCTTTTCCGCGACCCACGGAATGGAATCGAGCGGCAGGCGCAGGCCCATCGCGGAATCGCCGGGGATCAACCAGAGCGTGTCGTCATCGCGCAAGAACCACGCGCCGGACATCCAGCGTGGTGGCAACGCCCCCGTCGCCAAGGCGGACTGCGACGAGGACGTTGCAGCCACTCTCTGAATTGGCAGTGCGTAGCCGACCACTTCACTCAGGCCGCGCTGGAAAATACGCGCGATGCGTTCGCGTTCGAGCTTGTCCTTGAGATTGGTTTTTTCCGGCGTGACGTTCGACGGCAGGCGACGTTCTTTCCACGTGTAATAGAACGCGTCTTCGTAGGCCGGAATCAGGTATTTCGGATCAGCGCCGGTGACTTTGGCGATGCGTTCGAGCAACGCCCTCGCGTCCTTCGCACCGTAACCGTAATTCTTCGATTCATCGGCGATGAGCGAATCGTCCTTCCAGATCGGCACGCCGTCCTTGCGCCAGAACGCGGCGAGCGCGTAACGCGGCAGTTGTTCTCCCGGATACCATTTGCCCTGGCCGTAATGCAGCAGCGAGCCGGGCGCGAATTTCTTGCGGAGACGCTTGATGAGTTCGCCGGAAAGTGTGCGCTTCTTGTGCGAGACGGCGGTGAAATTCCATTCCGGCCCGTCCGGGTCGTCAATCGAAATGAACGTCGGCTCGCCGCCCATCGTGAGCCGGACATCGCCTTTCTTGAGGTCGGCATCAATGGAGTGACCGAGCGATTCAATCTTGTTCCATTGCTCGTCGGTGTAAGGCAGCGTGACGCGCGGGGATTCGTAAACACGCGTCACTTTCATTTCGTGTGCGAACTCCGTCTCGCACTCATCGATCAAGCCGCTGATGGGCGCGGCGCTGGTGGGATCGGGCGTGCAGGCGAGCGGGATGTGACCTTCGCCCGCCAGCAGACCGGACGTCGGATCGAGACCGATCCAGCCCGCGCCGGGCAAGTAAACTTCCGTCCACGCGTGGAGGTCGGTGAAATCCACCTCCGTGCCGCTCGGACCGTCGAGTGATTTCACATCCGCTTTGAGCTGGATCAAATAACCGCTGACAAAGCGCGCCGCGAGGCCGCAGTGGCGGAACAATTGCACGAGCAACCACGCCGAGTCACGGCACGAGCCACTCAGTTTATCCAAAGACTCTTCCGGCGTCTGCACGCCCGGTTCGAGGCGGATGGTGTATTTAATGTCCTGCCAGAGCCGTTGATTGACGGCGACGAGAAAATCAATCGTGCGCGGCTTCGCTTCGAACGGCACATCCATCCGCTCCTGCTTGGTGCGGCGTTTGACTTCGCCAAGAAAATCTTTGCGGATGGCGGTGAGATACTTGGTGAACTTCGGCGTGAGCCAGCATTTGCGCAGGAACGGCGCGAACTCGTGCGCCTGCGCGGGATCGTATTCAAACGGAAACCGCTCCGCGTCCGGTTCGAGAAAGAAGTCGAACGGATTCAGCACCGCCATTTCCGCAACCACATCCACCTCGACGCAAAACTCCTTCGTCGGCTCCGGAAAGACGAGCCGCGCGTTCCAGTTGGACTGCGGGTCCTGCTGCCAGTTGATGAAATGCTTCTGCGGCCTGACCTTCAGCGAGTAGCTGAGGATGCGCGTCCGGGAATGCGGCGCGGGACGGAGTCGCACCACTTGCGGCCCAAGATTGATGAGGCGGTCATACTGATAATGGGTTTTGTGGTGTAGTGCGACGTGGATGGCCATGATTATTGCAGGTAGGCCTCGATCGGTTCGGCGCCGAGCGTGCCTTTGAGTTGTTCCAGGTAGGCCGGCGTTTCAACCTCGGCGAGGGTTTTGCGGGCCAGCGTGAGGCGGTCGGCGATGTTGAGCTTCTTCGCGACATCGACATGGCTGGGTTTGCGGAGGAACAGGTTCAGATACTCGACATGCCGCCGCCACAGCCGGCGATCCACCGCCTGCTTGGCCGTGAGCCGCGCGGCATACCACTCGCTGGCGAGCAGATAGTCGCGGCTGAACAGCCGCCGCACGTCCTGATGTTCGAGGCCTTTGCCTTCCCACGAATCGTTCAGCATGATGTGCAGCAGCGCCTGGAGCGGCGGACACGCCTGCCGGATGCTGCCGTCGTCAAAATACATTTTCGCCACCCGTTTCTGCGTGGTGACGATGTTGTCCATGCCGTCCACGAAGACTTCAAGGTCCTGAAGCTCCGGCCGCAGCATCTCCTCGGTGAAGACCGCGTGCGGATGGTTGAAGACGCGGCCGAAGAAGGCGTGGACGAACCGGAAGTTGATGCGGTAGCCCAGCCGGCTGGCCAGCACCTTCCTCCCCGCGTGCTCAAAGTCCTCGCATTTCTCCAGGAACTGGTTGTCCAGGAGGAACTGCGGCGCGCGCTCCTCCGGCAGCATCCGGCAGAACACCTCGGGCACAATCAGGCTGACGTCGTGATCGACGCGCGCCTTTGGCCCGACATAGCCTGCGGCGGTCACAAAGGCGTTGTGCTCGGCGAGGATGAAGGACACCAGCGCGTTGTTCAGGTCAATGATCGGCGGCAGCGCGTTGAAGGGGCCCTTGGTCAAGGCACCTTCGGAACCCGCGCCGGTGGTGGACGGCGACTTGCCCGTCATGCTGCAGATGAATTCCATGAACAGCTCGGGCAGCTCAAAGAAATGAATCGGGTTGTAGCAGGCCAGCGCGCGGATGCCCGCTTCGGGCGGATTGTTGCGGCGACCGGGCAGCACGGCATTGACCGGGGTGTGAATGGGCAGGCCAGAGGGCACGCGCCGACGCAGCCGCGTGGCCATCTCGGCCAGATGGCTTTGGTCGGGATGAACCAGGTCGGGACGCTTTTGCAGGTAGCGCGGATTCTTGCTGGGCTTTCCGTCCACCAGACGCGGATGCGCCGTGGAGACGAAATAGTCCGGCGAACCCGTCGCCGCCACATCGCCGATCAACCGCTGCATCGGCTCGGTGAACTGGTTGAAGCCGATGGCTTCCTCGACCAGGTCCCGGGCGTCCGCCGGAGTGAGCGGCTGGTAGTTGGAGAAGAAATTGTCCAGCCGGGCAAAGTCCGCCTCGCACTGCTTGTCGTAGCCGCGGTGAATGGCGTCGTCCGGACGTTGAAACAGCCGCTGCTCGGTGTTCTTGACAAACTTGAGCACGGGACGCTTTTCCATCTCGGAAAGATTCTGCAGCCGCGCCGTCGGCACCAGCACGGAGGCGGTGATGTCGTCCTCCATCTGAATTTTCACCGACGGATGAAAGTCCTTCCGCAGACCAAAGGTCCGCCAGAGGCCGTCTGAGTCGAACCCAACCCGCAGATACGTGGTGACGAGCTTGCGGTTGTCGCACTTCAATTCGTTGCCGGGCTTGCCGTTGATGATGTCCACGGTGAAATGCTCGCGCCAGTGGTCGCCCCACTCGGGCTTGTAGTAGCGCTTCACCACGAAGACCAGCTCCTTGATGTATTGCGGCACGGTGTCGAGCCAGGCGTTGTAGGCCGGCGTGAAGTCGCGCGGGTCGGGCGACAAGAGTTTGATGACGGAACCCAGGGAACGCTCGGCCGCCAGGACGGCGCGACCATCATGCTTGGTTGTGTCCTTGAAACGATCGGAATAATCGCGGTGGATCAGTTCGCTGACGCGGTCAAAGTCGGTCTTGAGGTCCGCGACAAAGACCGGCCCGGTGAGAATCGCGTCCGTGATGGGCTTGGAAATTTCCGACTTGCCGCCGCCGGACACGGTGCTGGGCTTGTGGCAGAGCAATCCCTCGGCGGCGACGCCGACCAGGCGCCAGGCGCGGTTGGCGCCGGGAGGCTTTTCCATGCGGACCTTGTAGCCGGAGGGGCGAACGTAGGTCTTGTCCGGGTGCAGCTTGATGAATTGATCGACACCATGGTGCTTCCAGGAGACGCGCTGCTTGTGCAGGTCAAACAAGGCGTCCTCGGGAATGTAAACAATCGAGGGATACTTCTTGTCCACGCCGTATCCTTCCGGATGCATGTCGATCACGTCGGCGAACATCGAACGCACGTCGGAGAAGGAATGGCCGCGTCGCCTCACATGCGCGTCGCCGCTGAACTCCTCGCCCAGGTCATAGGCCGGGAACACCAGCGCGCCGCCGGCATGCTCCTCTTCGCAGAGGCCGAAGAGGTTCGCGGCGTAGCTGATCTGGGTCTTCACCTCTTTCTTGCAGTAGCCAAAGTAGTTGTCGGCGATGAGGGTGATGATGACGCCGCTTTCGTCCCGGCATGTCAGCTTGAACGCGCCGCCGTTGTTGTAAAGCTCGGCCTCGTCCTTCCAGCACATGCCGTCGCGGCGCTGGCGCTCCGTGGCCTCCTCCCACTTGGGCAGGCCCACGGATTTCTTGGTCGCCTTGACGAGATGTGGCGCGAGGATCACGCAGCCGGTGTGGCCGCTCCAATGCTCGGCGTCCAGGCCGGCGTCATTTTCCGGCAGCAGCGGATCGCCGGCGTTGCCGAAGATGCTCTCCACAAAATCAAGGTTGCTCACCATGTTGCCGGGGGCGAAGAAGCGGACCTCCATTGTTTTCTCCGGCGTGAAACCCGGCACCTCGGGGCAGACAATCGGGCGCAGCAGCAGCGAGACAAAGCACTCGGCCGGCTGCGGCTGGGTCGAAGTGAACGGCAGCCGCATCAGTTCGCGCGGCGGATTCAGGGCGAGCGCGAGCATTTTCGCAAAGGTGATCTTCGGCGCTCCGAGCTTGTCATCGGGGATGGGCAGGCCGCCTTCCGTCACGTGGAAAATGCCGGCGGTGGTGCGGCGGTCGCTCTTGGGATTATGCAGCACGCCCTGCTTGACGCGGTAGGAGTTGATGATGTCGGACGAAAAATCCGAACGGTCCACCGGGATGGACAGCAGCCGCGCCATGCCCGCCCGGTCCAGGGTGAAGGTGCGGAGCGGCAGCCGCGCGACCGGGACGTCCTGGAGATAATCGTAAAGGAACGTCTGGATGCGCTGGTCGGCGGGGCAGAGATACTGCCCGAGCAGGCGGTCCTTCTCCTGATATTGGGCGGCCAGAATGGAAACGATGTCCGAGGACTCGGCCTGGTTGCCCGTGGCCACCGGCTGGCAGCCGAGCAGCGCGAGTTTGACGTTGATGAATGAAACGAGCTGCGATTCTGAAATCGCGCCGTCGCCTGTAGGTCGTTTGTTTCCGTTCATGGTTCAATCAAAGTAACAAAAGCGTTACTGCGATTGCATCATTTCCTTCCTGCGTTTTGCCGGTTCCGGCGTCTTGAATGCAAAAAATGTGTCATGAATTCCCGAGCCGATCTGGTTCACACCGCCCTGGAGATCGTCGAGGTATTCGTGCAGGCCGCTGTCGAGGATTTCATCCACCCCGGCGAACGAGAGGTCGGAGCACAGCTGGCCGACCATCTTTTCCGGCGGATAGCGGAACGTGCCGAGCGGGGTGCCGGAAATGGCGTGCAGGGAATTCCGGGCCTCGATCAGGCAGTATTGAATGGCGCGGGGAAAATCCCGGTCCAGCAGGAGGAACTCGACCACCTTGCGGGGCGAAATGCGGCCATGGCATTTGCGGTACATCTCAAACGCCGAGGCGGAGCGCAGCACGGCCGCCCATTGGATGTCGTCGAACGGCGTGCCGATGTCCGAGACGCTGCGCAGCAGGATGAAATACTTCACGTCAAGGATGCGCGACGTCTTGTCGGCACGTTCCAGCATCCGGCCCATGCGGCTGAAGTGCCACGCCTCGCCGTGCGTCATGGTGGCGTTGGTGATGCCGGTGAAGAGATGGCTGGCGAGCTTGACCTCCTCCAGAAGCTCCTGCGGGGATTCCAAACTGCGCGGGTCGGCGCCGGTGGAGTTCATCAGCAGGTAAAATTTGTTGAGCTGAAGCCACATTTCCGACGAGATGATTTCGCGGACGGTCCGGGCGTTTTCCCTGGCGGCCCGGACGCACGACAGGATGGAGTTTGGATTCTTCGGGTCCGTCATCAGGAAATGCAGCACGTTCTGCTGGGTGGCCTGGCCGTAGCGCTTGGCGAAATCCTCATGGTCACCGCTGGTGTTGACGAGCGGCATCCATTGCTGGTCCGCCTGCTGCAGGGGCGAATCCAGGGTGAGCTGGTAGTTGACCCCGATGAACCGCGCCACGTTTTCCGCGCGCTCCACGTAACGGCTCATCCAATAAACTGACTCCGCGACTCTTGAGAGCATGTTGGTTTAAAATGTTCGCTTAAGCTTGTGATTCATTGCCGCCGGGTTCCCGGTCATTCATCCGCCAGCACCCAGGTGTCCTTGCTGCCCCCGCCCTGTGATGAATTGACCACCAGGGAGCCTTTCTTCAACGCCACGCGCGTCAGTCCGCCGGGCATCACAAAGATCTCCTTGCCGCACAGAATGTATGGCCGGAGGTCCACGTGGCGTCCTTCAAAACGGTCGCCGATGATCGTTGGCACCCGGGACAGTGACAACGTGGGCTGGGCGATGTAGTTGCGCGGGTTGGCCTTCACCTTGGCGGCGAATTCCTCCTGCTGAGCCTTGGTGGAATGGGGTCCGACGAGCATGCCGTAGCCGCCGGATTCGTTGGCGGCCTTGACCACGAGCTTGTCGATGTTTTCCAGGACGTATTTCAAATCATCCGCCTCGGCGCAGATGTGGGTGGGCACGTTGGGCAGGATGATGTCCTCGCCGAGATAATACTTCACAATGCGCGGCACGTAGGCGTAAACCACCTTGTCGTCCGCCACGCCGGTGCCCGGGGCGTTGGCCAGCGCGACATTGCCGGCCTTGTAGGCCTGCATCAACCCGGGAACGCCCAGCATGGAATCGGCCCGGAAACATTCGGGATCGAGGAAGTCATCGTCAAGCCGGCGGTAAATCACATCCACCCGTTCAAACCCCTTGGTCGTGCGCATCAGCACATAACCGTCGTTGACCACGAGGTCGCGGCCTTCGACGAGTTCGATGCCCATCTGCTGCGCAAGGAAAGAATGCTCGAAGTAGGCGGAGTTGTAGATGCCCGGGGTGAGCAGCACCACCCGCGGACTGGCGGAACCTTCCGGGCCGAGATATTCCAGCATGTCGCGGAGTTTCAAGGGATAATCCGAGACGGGCCGGATCTTGGAATTCGCAAACAGCGCCGGGAACAGGCTCTTCATGACTTCCCGGTTTTCCAAGACGTAGGAGACTCCCGAGGGACAGCGCAGGTTGTCCTCAAGCACGTAGATCTGGCCGTCGCCGTGCCGTACCAGGTCGGTTCCCGTGATGTGGCACCAGATGCCGCGGGGCGGATTCCACCCGATGCATTGTTTGCGGTAGGATTTGGCGGAGTAGATGATTTCCGCCGGGATGATGCCGTCCTTGATGATCTTCTGGTCGTGGTAAAGGTCGTCGATGAAAAGGTTCAGAGCGTGGATGCGCTGCTTCAGCCCGGACTCGATGCGGCGCCATTCCTCGGCGGCGACGATGCGCGGCAGGATGTCGAACGGAAAAATCTTCTCCACCCCGGCCTGTTCGCCATAGACGTTGAAGGTGATGCCCATCTGGAGCAGCAGGCTTTCAGCGGCGCGCTGGCGGTTTAGGATTTCGCCGGCGGGAAAGTTTGCCAGCGTGTCGAGCAGCCGCCGGGCGCAGGGACGGGGCCCGGCATCCGACGCAAACATCTCGTCGTGAAAACCGTCCACCGAATAATTGTCAAAACGCATAACTCAGGGTTTGGGTCCGGCCAGCCCACCCGGGCTGACACAGGGTCACGAATGATAAGCAGGGAGGGAGCCAGCTGGGAAATCCAAAACACTTCTCTTTCCTAAAGCAGTGTTTCCACCGGAATTCCCCGCCAATCCGCCTGTTTCATCACAATGCCGGTGCCGGTGAAATCCCTTCAACAATCTCAACAATCTCAAAACCCGCACTCCGGCTGGCTGAATTTTTACCCGCTGACAAAAAAGAAACCGGATTTGCCGGATGTTTCCTTGGGAAAAGCGCATGCCCCGGCCTGCGTAAAAAGAATTTTCCCGCGCTAAAGTCCGGCGGGATGTCGCCGATGAGTTGGGTGTCAGCGAGAAGCTGGCAGGCGGTCGGCAGCCAAAAAGGGCCGGCGGGGAACACGGTGCATCGCCCATAAAATGATGCACCCGCGGCATGGACGTCGCGCAAAATCAATGCCCCTCACGGGGCGAACTCACGGAATAGAGTTATGGTCATCAATACTAACCTCGCGTCTCAAAACAGTGCTCAGCTGCTGATGCAGTCATCCAGCAAGCTGCAGCAGTCCCTCGCCCGTTTGTCTTCTGGATCCAAGATCACCTCCCCCGCCGACGACAGCGCCGGCCTGGCGGTGTCCATGAAGCTGAACGCTCAAATGGCCCGCATCGACGCGGCCAACAACAACGTCGGCAACGCCATCTCCTTCAATCAAACCCAGGATGGCTACCTGCAGAAGATCTCGGATGCGCTCAACCGCATGAGCGAACTTTCGATCCTCTCCCAGGACGTCACCAAGTCGGTCAGCGACAAGGCCCTGTATAACCAGGAGTTCCAGACGCTGGGCGCCTACATCAACGACGTCTCCAGCAAGGACTTCAACGGCGTGAGCCTTTTTGACGGCACCACCCTCAACGTCACGGTGGACAGCGATGCCAACACGTTCGGCAGCACCGGCATCAACCTCAGCAACGCCACCTACACCACGGCCACGGCGAGCACCATCGACAGCACGGCCAATGCGGTCACCGCCCTGGCCAACGTGAAGGCGGCCATCAACCAACTGGCCCAGGACCGCGCGTCCATCGGCGCGAACATCGAGAGCCTCTCCTACTACTCCGACCAGCTCGGCACGTTGAAGAACAACCTCTCCGCCGCCAACAGCCGGATCATGGACGTGGACGTCGCACAGGAAAGCACGCGCTACGCGAAATACAACATCCTGGTCCAGTCGGGCACGGCGATGTTGGCACAGGCGAACGCCCTGCCGCAGTCGGCGCTGAAGCTCCTGAGCTAATTGGTTGAGACTCCGAAGGTGGGCAAAGCCGGGCGGCTCACATAAGCCGCCCGGAAATTCGCAAAAAGCGAGCCGCCCCTGGAAGGAGCCAGCCTCACCCAACGAGCCTTAAACATGTCAATCACAGAACTCTGAACAAACGCACCGGGAACAGACTGAAGATGAAAACGCCACCACCATTCGCCGCGAAGCTGCTCGCCCTGGTTTATCACCAGCTGGCCGGGCTGTCCGCGACGGAGGGCCAGGGCCTTCATCCCCGGCTGTTCCCGGTGCGCGTTTCCGATGGCACCCCGCGCCCCTTCGCGGCGGCCTGCCCGGGACCGGTCCGCCGCCTGGCGGGCTTGAAATCATCAGGGTTTCCAACACTTTCACGACTCAAGTGCCGGCCTAAAAAGCCGATATTGAGCCGATGGATAACGGCGACTGGCGGCCGCAAATTGCCGGGGGGAATAACGGGAGGGCGCCTATTTAAAGGCCCACCCAGCGGCAGGGATGCCGTTTAAACAGAAAAACCCCGCAAGGGGTGACTCATGGAAGGAGTCAGTATGGTCATCAATACAAATACCTCAGCCCAATCAAGTGCAACGTTGCTCGGACAATCCAGCGCTATGCTGGCCAAGTCCCTCGCCCGCCTCTCATCCGGTTCGAAGATCACTTCGCCGGCGGATGACAGCGCGGGTCTGGCCGTTTCAATGAAATTGAACGCCCAGATTGCCCGTATCGACGCGGCAAACAACAACGTTGGCAACGCGGTCTCGTTCAACCAGACCCAGGACGGTTACCTGCAGAAGGTTTCCGACGCCCTGAGCCGTATGAGCGAACTCGCGGTGCTGGCCCAGGACGTCACCAAGTCCACCAGCGACAAGGCCCTGTACAATCAGGAGTTCCAAACCCTTGGCACCTACATCAACGATGTGGCGACCAAGGATTTCAACGGTGTCAGCCTCTTCGCTGGCACGTCCTTGAACGTCACCACCGACAGCGACGCGAACACGTTCTCGTCCGTCGGCATCAACCTGGGTGCGGCCACCTACACCACGGCGACCGGCTCCACGATCGATACAACCGCGCATGCCGCGACGGCCCTGACCAACATCAAGGCGGCCATCTCGCAGCTCGCCTCGGATCGCGCCACGATTGGCTCGAACATTGAAAGCCTGGGCTACTACGGTGATCAGCTCAGCACGTTGAAGAACAACCTCTCCGCCGCCAACAGCCGCATCGTCGATGTGGACGTGGCGCAGGAAAGCACTCGTTACGCCAAGTACAACATCCTGGTCCAATCCGGCACCGCGATGTTGGCGCAGGCCAACGCCCAGCCGCAGTCCGCCCTCCGCCTCCTCTCGTAATCGGGAGCCGGCTTGAGATTGCAGCTTAGCGAATCAACCTCGGACGGCGTGATGAACGCCGTCCGAGCTTTGATATAAAACTGAAGTGGGTCGCCTTGGCGGCCGACAGATAGAGATAAAGACGTAACTTTAACTATGGCTACCAGCAGCACAGACCTGTCAATTTCGGGCCTCGCCACGGGCTTCGATTGGAAAACCGTAGTCACCCAGCTCGCCAACGCCGAGCGCGCGCCAGCGACCACGTGGCAGACCAACCAGAAACGGATCAACGCCAAGAACACGGCGTTTGACCGCATCAAGACTTTCCTCAGCACGCTCCAGACGGACGTGAAGGCCCTCAACAACGCCACGCTGTTCGCCGGCCGAAAGGCCACCGCGTCGGACACGGGCGTCGCCTCCGCCAGCGCGGTCAACAGCGCGGCCCTCGGCACCTACGCCTTCAACATTTCCCAGCTCGCCACCGCCGCCAAGATCAATGGCGCCGGCGCCATCAGCACGGCCCTGGTGCCCGGCGGCGACCTCTCCACCGTCAAGCTCGGCGACGCCAATTTCGCCAGTTCCGCCAGCGCGGGCACGCTCACGGTCAATGGCAAGCAAATCACTGTCGCGGCCACCGACACGCTGCAAAGCGTGCTCGCCAACATCTCCACCGCCACCGGCGGCGCGGTGACCGGCAGCTACAACGCCGGCACAGACAAGTTCACCCTGACCAGCAGCAGTGAAATCGTCCTCGGCAGCGCCTCCGACACGAGCAATTTCTTCCAGGTCGCCCAGCTCTACAACAACGGCACGGGAAACATTGCCAGCCTTTCCACCCTGGGCCGCGCCAAGCTTTCCGGCGCCATTTACAGCGCCGATGCCCAGCTCGCCGCGCCGGTAAGTTCCGGCCTTGGCACTGCGGTCACCGACGGTGATTTCTCGGTCAACGGCAAGACCGTGACCATCGCCACCGGCGACACTCTCCAGTCCGTTTTCAGCAAGATCGCCACGGCCACCGGCAACGTGGTGACCGGACGTTACGACGCCGCCGCGGACAAGATCATCCTGACGAGTTCGGACGCCTCCACCCCGCTGACGCTGGGCGGTTCGGGCGACACCAGCAATTTTCTTTCGGCGGCGAAGCTTTCCACGAGCGGCACGAACACCGCCATCAGCAGCGCGGTCGTCGGCGGCATCAACGCCGGCCAGAGCAAGACCGGCCTCAACACCGCCATCACGGGCGCAGGCAGCACCCTGGAGCAGTTGAACTCGCTCGTCACCTCCGGCTTCGGCACCGCCATCACGGCCGGAACCTTCACGGTCAACGGCCATCAGATCACGGTCGGCGCAGGCGACACGCTGAACACCGTGTTCAACAACATCGCCACCGCCACGGGCAACGCCGTCACCGCGACGTATGACTCGGCCACGGACAAGATCACGCTGACCTCGGCCAACCCCGCGACCCCCATCACGCTCGGCGATCCCGGCGACACCAGCAATTTTCTGGCGGCCACGCAGTTGACCGCGAACAGCACCGGCACCGTGACCAGCACGGCCCGGCTCGGCGGCATCCACGCCCAGGGCGCGATGACCATCAACGGCGTGACCATCAATTACGACGCCGGCCGCGACAGCATCCAGGACGTTCTGACCCGCATCAACAATTCCACCGCCGGCGTCACCGCGAGCTACGATTCCCAGAGCAACCGCTTCAACCTCACCAACAAGGTGACGGGCGACATCGGCATTGCGATGCAGGATGTGAACGGAAATTTTCTCGCCGCCACCGGGCTTTCCGGCGGAGCACTCACCCACGGGAAGAACCTGCTTTACACCTTGAACGGCGGCAGCCAGCTGGTCAGCCAGACCAACAACATCACGCAGGACAGCTCCAATGTCGCCGGCCTTACCTTGAACGTCGTCACCACGGGCAGCGTCAACGTGACCATCGGCAACGACAACACGAAGGTGACGGAGGCGGTTCAGAGTTTCATCAAGGATTACAACTCGGTGATGTCCTACATCGCCACGCAGACCGCGAGTTCGACGGACGCCAACGGCAATGTGACTGCGGGCATCCTGGCAGCTGACCAGGACGCCAATGGCCTGATCAAGAATCTCCGGTCGTTGAGCTTTTCACCGGTCAGCGCGCCCAGTGGCATGCTAAACCAGCTGGCCAGCCTCGGCATCAAGACCAACGGCAAGAACAACACCATCGAACTCAGCGACTCGGCCGCGTTGAGCGATGCCTTGAACAATTCCCCGGAACAAGTCCGCGCGCTTTTCACTGATTCCACTTTCGGCATCGCCACCCGGTTGGACAAGTATCTGACCAACACCATCGGCGACAGCGGCACGTTGACCAACCACATGGCCAGCCTGACCAAGCAGAGCACGAGCATCGACACCCAGATTGCGAACCTGGAGAAGACCATCGCCGTGGACAGCGCGCAATGGACCAAGGCCTTTCAAGCCATGGAAACCGCCCAGGCGCAGATCACCCAGCAGCTCAGCTACCTGACGCAGGCCATCAACAAGGGCACGCTCTAACCCATGATTTCCGCCGCCAAACGCTTTCTGATCCTGTTCGTCTGCCTGGCCTTCGCCGGGTGCGCGACACTGGGACGAAATGTGTCGGGCCTGGCCGACAACCGGGCGGAGAACACCTTCGCCTATCCGCCCACACTGCCGATGAACCTCCAGCGGGTGGCCATCCTGCCGCTGTCCGTCGAGGAGACGCGGGGCGATCTGCCCGATGGTTGCGACACCCTGAATCCCATCCTGCTGCAGGAGCTGGCCAAGCTCAAAAAGTTCGAGGTTGTGGCGGTGAACCGCGAGGACCTTCGCCGCCGGATGGGCCGCGCGGGCTGGACCGGCGCCGAAGTGTTGCCGGCGGACTTCTTCGCCTCGCTGCAACGCACCTACGGCTGCGACGCCGTGCTGTTCTGCCAGCTGACCGTTTTCCAGACCTATGCCCCGCTGGCCGTGGGCTGGCGTTTCAAGATGGTGGACGTCCGCACCCGCCAGATCCTCTGGGCGGCGGACGAGGTCTGCGACGCCGGCCAGCCCTCGGTGCTGAAGGCCGCGACGCGCTACCAGGTTTGCAACTTCAAAGGCGGCGAGGCCGACGGCTGGAGCATCCGGAATTCGCCCCGCCAATTCGGCCAGTACGCCGCCGCCCGCCTCCTCGCCACCCTGCCCGCCCGGTGAAAAATCCCGTTAAAGCCCCCTCCCGGAAAGCCGATAATATCATTGTGAGGCAGAGGGCAAAACACGCTGTCTCGCAGATACGGAGCAGTTATGGAAATCGAGTTTAATACGAGCAGCATTCGCCGGCAGGATCTCACCCCGCAGGTGACGAAGCGTGATGCCGCCGCCGTGTCCGCCGATACGACGTCCTTCACCGCGACCAATTCCCTGGAAGGCCAGTTGCAGAACGTGCCCGCCTCCCGTTCGGAGAAGGTGACGATGGCCAAGTCCCTGGTCATCGATCCCAATTATCCGCCTGCCGAATTGCTCGACCGCATCGCGACCCTGCTCGCGGTTCAGAATCTCAATTGAGCCCCCCAAGTTACCCAGCACCGTCAACTTGCCGTAACAAACACACGACATGCGCGCAGCGAATCACCTGAACTCGTACCGTAAAATTGCCACCCTCACCGCCCCTCCGGGACAAATCGTTTTGATGCTCTACGAAGGCGCGATCCGCTCCCTTGAACGCTCCCTCCCCGGCTTCTCCATGAAGGATCCCTCGGAGGCGAACATGACCATCCACAACAATCTCCAGCGCGCCCAGGACATCATCCGCGAGCTGAACTACGCGCTGAACATGGAGCAAGGGGGCGAATGCGCCATCACGCTCCGCCAGCTTTACGAATACTTCGACCGCCGCCTCCGCGAAAGCAACCAGCGCAAGCAGCGCGACGGCGTGGAGGAAGTCATGCAGCACATTTCGGAACTGCGCGATGCGTGGGCCACGATGCTGGCCCGCCAGGCTTCACCAGAGGAAACCGCCGTCCCGGCGGAGGCCGCCATGGCCACGGTCTAAGTCACTTGATTCTGCTATGAGCGCCGATCACGAACTCAACGAAGCCTATCAGGAGTGGCGACGCCTCGCCGAAGCCGAGGGACAGGCGATTCAAACCTGCAACTGGAGCCTCCTCTCCGCCTGCCAGAAGGCCCTGCAAAACCTGCAAGGCCGCATCACGACGCTTTCAGCCGCCGCCCGTGCGGAATGGAAAAAACTCGGCGCCGCCCAGAAGCAGCGCGAGGAGCAGGTCAACGCGACGATCTTCCAGCTCATCGAATTGGAAAAGCGCAACAACACCTTGCTGAAGGCCATCCGGGAAACCACCCATCAGCGCCTGGAACAGCTCGACCGCGCCGGTAAAAATCTGAAGCGCGTGCATCGGATGTACAGCAGCGACGCACCCGTGGGGTGGTCGTCGTTTTCCTGAGCCGCCGGCAGAATATTCCCCTCTTTTCAGCGCCTTTGATCCTCCATCAAAGGCGCCTTTTTTCTGGCCGGTTCATTTTACCCGCCGCTTCCCGGCATTCCGCTTGCCATCACTTCGGCGCGAACTAGAATCCGCGCCGCATGTTGAATCTCAGCTCGTTGAACCCGCAGCAGCGCCAGGCAGTCGAGACCCTCAAAGGTCCCGTGCTGATCCTGGCCGGCGCCGGCACGGGCAAGACGCGGGTGATAACCTTCCGCATCGCCCACATGGTCGAGCGCGGGATTCAGCCGGGCAACATCCTCGGCGTCACCTTCACCAACAAGGCCGCCCGCGAAATGCAGGAGCGCGTCAACAAGCTCATCCCCCGCCCCAAGAACCAGGACGCCGACAACAAAAACAACCGCCCGACCATCTGCACCTTCCACTCCTTGTGCGTTCGCATCCTGCGCCAGCACATCGAGAAGCTCGGCTACAAGAAAAACTTCGTCATCTACGACGAATCGGAGCAACTCGGCGCCATCAAGAAGATCCTGTCGGGTATTTCCGCCAAGGGCGAGAAGACCGATCCCGGCGCGGTGCTGGCGATGCTGAGCAAGTTCAAGAACGGCGGCGAACGCGCCTCGGCCTTCGCCGATGAAAGCGTCCGCGCCCTGGCCGAGCATGTCCGAAAGCGCTACGAATCCGCCCTCCACGCCTGCAACGCCGTGGACTTCGACGATTTGATTTTGCTCACGCTGCGTTTGTTCACCGAGCACCCCGACGCCCTCGAAGCCTGCCGGGCCAAATACAAATACGTGATGGTGGACGAGTATCAGGACACCAACGCCGCGCAGTTCAAGCTCGTCCACGCGCTCACCATCGAGCACCGGAACCTCTGCGTCGTCGGCGATGACGACCAGAGCATTTACGGCTGGCGCGGCGCGGAGGTGGCCAACCTCCTCGACATGGAAAAACATTACCCCGAGGTGAAGGTCATCAAGCTCGAACAAAACTACCGCTCGACGAACACCATCCTCAAAGCCGCCAACACGGTCATCAAAAACAACGTCCAGCGCCGCGGCAAACAGCTCTGGTCACAAAAGGGCGACGGCCCGAAAATCACGCTGCACGCCTTTGAGTCCGACGAGGCGGAGGCGAAAACCGTCGTCGAGGAAATCGAATATGCCCGGCTGGCCAAGCGAATTCCCTGGGGACAGCAGGCCATTCTGTTCCGCACCAACATCCAGTCGCGCCCGCTGGAAACCGCGCTCCGCCAGGCCGGCGTGCGCTACCATTTGATTGGCGGGCAGAGCTTTTTTGACCGGCGCGAGGTCCGGGATTTTCTCGCCTACCTCAAGACCTTTCTCAATCCGCACGACGACATCAATCTGCTGCGCATCGCCAACACACCCGCGCGCGGCCTGAGCGATGTCACGATGGAACGTCTGTTGGGCGCGAGTCACGAGCGCAAGTGCTCGGTCTTCTCCGCGATGAAGAATCCGACGGTGACGACGACCTTTCAGGCGCGCACCCGGGAAAGCATCGAGGCGTTTGTGGAGTTCATCGAGCGGACGCGGGCGGAATTGAACGGCAATTCGCCGACCGCCGACGGCGCCCCCGGGGTCACGCACCCGTCCCTGCAAAGCTGGGCGGAGCATTTCCTGAACGAGACCGGCTACTTCGCCGAGTTGCGCCGGCTGGAAAAGACCGCGGAAGCCGCCGAGAACCGCGCGCGCAGCGTGAAGGAGCTCATCGTGACCCTCGGCGAGACCGGCTCGGTCGCACAACCGGCGCCGGAACGGCTGGAAAAATTTCTGGAAGACGTCACGCTCGACAGCGACCGCGAGGAGGAGAAGGAATCCGCCGGCGACGCCGTCACGCTCATCACCATGCACAGTTGCAAGGGGCTCGAGTATCCGCACGTTTACATTGTCGGATTGGAGGACGGGCTGCTGCCGCATTCGCGCTCGAAGGTGGAAGGCACCTTGGATGAAGAGCGCCGGCTGTTTTACGTGGGCATCACCCGTGCGATGCAGACACTGACCATCAGCCATTGCAGCGGGCGGAAGAAATACGGGCAGGTCATGCCGTGCCATCCCTCGCAGTTTCTGAAAGAACTTCCCGAAGAACTCATCGAGCACGCCGATGAAAAAGGAAAACAGCCGGTGACGACCGAATCCGGCAAGAGCATGTTCGCGGCGATGAAGGAGATGTTGGATTAGGCTGATGGCAGAGCGAAGCGGTGCAAATGCCGCAGTAGAATCCCAAAGGGATTCCGGCAATCAGCCCAGGGTTGGAGCGAAGCGACTACCCTGGGTCCTGTTGAAAAAATTACAACCCCAACGGGGTTGCATCCGGCGGCGTAATTCGTTCCGCACCCTGCCACAACCCTTTCAGGGTTGTGAATGTTCAGGGACGCAAACCCAGGGTAGCTCGTGCCTCGCAACCCTGGGCTGAATGACTCAATCCCTTTGGGATTGCGGACCAATTGAAACAACAGCCTGCGGAACTCATCGAGTACGGTGATGAAGAAGGAAAGCAGCCGGTGACGACGGAATCAGGCGAAGGCATGTTCGCGGCCATGCGGGAGATGTTGGGCTCGTAGAAACTAGTTCAGCTTTTCTTCGGCTGCTCCATCATCTGCATGAAGCGAGCCTTTATAACTTCTGCACCTTGTTCCTGTCTGTCTTTTACATACTCCTCAAACAACTCGACGAACAGCCTGAATGCAGCCTCGTCATCCTCACCGGACTGTCGCCAGAGATGTCCGACCCAAGTCATCGGGCCGTCTGGAAGGCCGTAACGCGTGCAAACCCAAAAAGTAAGTGAGTCCAAAATATCATCCCCTCAGTGGGGGCTCGGCTGCCACATTGGTATCCGACAAGAAATGATTGGAGATGCCAAATCGAAACCCTATTCCGTGGTGAGTCGCCAATGTAGAAGCCTGGCCGTTTGCAAAGATGACGAAGTATTTCAAGTAAGGACATGGTGCAGGTTACAGCCGATGCTGTATTAGAGTACAAATCCCCTGAAAATTTTTAACGCCTCAATAAACCTTCCGCAAATTTGACGGCAGGATGTTCAGTTCCGAACGGTATTTCGCCACGGTGCGGCGGGCGATGACGATGCCTTTGTTCGTGAGCATCTTCACAATCTCCTGGTCGGACAGCGGCTTGGCCGGATTCTCGGCCTTGAACATCTCCGCGATCATGTCCTTCACGCTGGTGTTCGACATGCCTTCGCCCCCGGCGGTCTGGATGCCGGCGGTGAAGAAATACTTCATCTCGAAAATCCCCTGCGGCGTTTCCATGTACTTGCCGGAAACCGCGCGGCTGACGGTGGTTTCATGCACGCCCACCACCTCGGCCACCATCACCATCGTGAGCGGCTTGAGATACGCCACACCCTTGTCCATGAAGTCGTGCTGACGTTTCACAATCTCCTTGGCGATGTTCAGGATCGTGGCCTGGCGCTGGTGCAGGCTCTTGATGAGAAATTTTCCGGCGCGGATTTTCTCGCGGATGTAGTTGCGGACTTCGGAAGAGTTTTCGCCCTGCGCCATCAGGTCCTTGTAGGTGTTGCTGATGCGGAGATGCGGGATGTGCTCGTTGTTGGTCGTGACGTTGAAACCGTCGCCGGACCGGGTGACAAACACTTCGGGCAGCACGTACTGGTCGTTGTCCGGCAGGAACGCGCGGCCCGGCCGGGGTTCCAGCTTGGCGATGTTTTCCATGGCGTCCTGGATCTCGTCCACCTCGACGCCGGTGCCCTTGGCGATCTCGGGGATGCGGCGTTTGCCGAGGGCGTCCATGAAATCGCGGATGATGCGGTATTCGAGGGTGTCGGTGCGACGGGAACGTTCCAACTGGAGCATGAGGCATTCGCGCAAATCGCGCGCGCCGACGCCGGGCGGGTCAAACGCCTGAATCTGCTTGAGGACTTCCTCGATCTTTTCCACCGGGCTGCCGATGGTCTGGGAGAGTTCTTCCAGCGGGGTCTTGAGATATCCGTAATCGTCGATGTTCCCAATGATGGTCTCGGCGGTAGGATGATCGGCGGAGGGAATGCGTGATTCGCGGACCTGTTCAAGCAGCGTGTCCTGCAGCGTGGTGCTGGCCACCAGCGAGTCGAACATGAACTGGCGCTTTTCCTCATCCTCGGCGGTGGCACGGGTGGGCAAATTGGCGGAGGAAGCATGGTCGCGCCATTCCTGATCAAGCTGGGCCAGACGCTCGAATTCCTGTTGAAACTCGTCCACGCCGGGATCGGGTTTTTCGGTGGCGGGATCAAAATTGACGTCTTCCGGCGGTTCGGCGAGATCGGCCGCCGGGGCGGCGCTCTCCTCGTTGCGGGATTCCTGCTCCTGCATTTCCGGTTCGGTGGCGAGGGTTTCCTCCAGCACAGGATTTTGCTGCAGCTCCTGCTCCACCAATGCCTTGAGTTCAAGGGTGGGGGCCTGGAGCAACGCCAGTGACTGCTGAAGCTGGGGCGCCAGCACCATCGACTGCGTCATTCTCTGCGATAAATGTAAACCTTGTGCCATGTTGCGGGTTAGATATTAGATCATGTCGGACATTGCTCAAGTAAAACGTTGGCACGGCTTTCGCTTATTACCCGTTTCCCCCACTCCATCGGTAAAAAGGCATCTCACTTGAAGCAAAACCGCGGATTTTGAAATCATATTCTCAATGCCGCGATTTTTGGTAAAGGATGCGGCGGACCCGGGCCCCGCATTCCCTTAAGTTTTGAAAATCATTGCCGCTCCCGCCGCATCTGGATAACGTCCGCTGTGGCTGTAAAATTCACCATTCTTGGCAGTGGTTCCGGCGGAAATTGCGCTTATGTGGAAACCGCCGAGGCGCGGATTCTGATCGACGCCGGCTTCAGCGTCCGGCAAATCCGTCAGCGGCTGGCAGGCCTCGGCAAGGCACCGGAAAACCTGACCGGCATTCTCGTCACGCACGAACACAGCGACCACATCACCGGACTTTTGGGCCTGGCGGACAAGTTTCACATCCCGGTCTATTGCAATCGCGGCACGCAGGATGGCACGATCTGGGCGTTTAAGGCCAAGTTGGATTCCAAGAGCAAGCCCGCCCTGGAAGGTTTGAGCGGCACCGAACATCTCAGGTCAAAGATCGACTGGCGGCTGTTCAACACCGGCGCGAGTTTTGAGATTGGCGATGTCGGCATCGAGACCTTTTCCATCCCGCACGACGCGCAGGATCCCGTCGGATACCTGCTTCGCACCAGCCACGGCAACATCGGATTCCTGACCGACCTTGGCCATGCAACGAAGCTGGTGTTGGAACGGGTGCGCCCGTCCCATGCGCTGGTGCTGGAATCCAACCACGACATCAAGCTGCTTCAGGATTGTCCACGACGTCCCTGGGCCTTGAAGCAGCGCATCCTCGGCCGTCATGGCCACCTGTCGAACGAAGCTGCCGCGGACGCCGCCCAGGAAATCATGTCATCGGAATTGCGACACTTGTATCTGGGCCATCTCAGCCGCGAGTGCAACAAGCCCGAGCTTGCCCGGCAGGTGATGAACGCCCGGCTGCAAAAACTCGGCGCCACGCATGTTCAAGTCCAGGTGGCTTCGCAGGATGTCCCCTGCCCGACCCTTGAAATGGCCCTGCCCCCGCGAACCGTACCGGCGTCCTTGTCCCTTCAAACTGGCCAGCCCGTACTGGATCTTTTTTCCAACCAACGCGTTTCCGCCTGAAGCGACGTTGCCTTCCATGCTCCAAGTTCAAAAAGTCCTGACCCTCGCCGACAATCCAGGCTTGCAGCCCTACATCACTCTCCGGCGTCCGCACGAACACCAGCAGCAGGGCATTTTTGTCGCCGAAGGTGAAAAGGTCGTGCGCCGAATGTTGGAAAGCAATTTCCCGGTGATCTCGGTGTTGTCCGACGAAAAATGGCTGGCCAATCTCCGGCCGCTGCTTGAGGCGCGACCCGAAACCATCACTGTTTATCTGGCCAGCAAGCAAATGCTCGAATCCATGGTGGGCTTCGAAATGTTCCAGGGCATCCTGGCGGTCGGCAAGATTCCCGCGCCGGTTTCGCTCGCCGAGGTTTTGAAAAACACCCCGCGACCTTTGCTGCTCACCGCCGTGGATGAAATCGGCAACGCCGAAAACCTCGGGCTGCTCGTCCGCAACTGCGCCGCGTTCCACGTGCAGGCGTTGCTCGTGGGCGAAACGTCCAGCAGCCCGTTTCTCCGCCGCGCGGTACGGAACTCCATGGGCACAATCTTTCAACTGCCGATCGTGGAGACCAAGAGTCTGGTGGAATCGTTGCGGGAGCTGAAGCGGCACGACGTGCGTTGCATTGCCGCGCATCCCCACGTCAGCGGACGCACCCTGGCCCAGGCGGATTTCACCGGCGACTGCTGCGTGGTGCTGGGCAACGAGGGCAAGGGCATTTCCCCGGCGGTGCTCGCCGAATGTGATGACGCCGTGGCGATTCCCATGCCACCAAAGGTGGATTCGCTGAACGTCGGCGCGGCAACGGCGGTGTTTCTCTACGAGGCGAACCGTCAGCGCGGAAAAATTTGATTACGGGGAAACCCGTTCAAGAACGACCTGGAACTTTGCGGACTGTCCTTGGCGGCGCAGCTTCGTGAAGAGCCCGTGCCAGAATCCCATGCCGTAAAACAGATGACTGGCCACAAGCAACGGCAGCGCTTTCACACTGCGGAAAAATCCATACCCCGGTATCGACGCCGCGGTTTGCAGCAACACCGCGATGCCGTAAAGCACCAACGGAACCAAGCTGGCCGCTTGCCGCAGGCCGAAAGGCTGGCCCAAGGCAGCCAGGTGAAATACCAGCAGCGAGGCCAGATACACGCAAAACATTGGCGGCACGAAATTCAAAACCGATCCGAACGTGGGCGTCACCCGGAACTGCTCGGCCCGACCGCGGCCGTAGGTGCGAAGCATGCGGATGAAGGCGGCGAGCGAATGACGCGGGCGACGCTGGACGATGAAGGCCGGGTCGTAGATGAGTTTGCCGCCACGCTTCTGGAGTTCGTCCATCAGGGCATTTTCCTCGTTGGGATAAAGCGCCTCGTTGAAGCCGCCGAGCGCCAGCAGGTCCTCCCGGCGGGCCAGCAGATTGCAGAGGATGAGTTCCTTCTCACCGCTGGGTCTGACGGTTCCCACGCTGGCATAACGAGCACGGCTCGGCCCGAAAGCAATCCAACTGGCGAGCACGACGGCAAAGACCTGCTCCAACGGCGGGGCGTCCGGAGGACAGAGGTTGGGACCGCCGATCATTTTCACGACGGGGTCCGAGAAATGTTTTGCCGCGCGCTGAAGGTTGTCGGAAGGCGGCACGGAATCATCGTCGAGGAAGTAAATCCATTCACCGCGGGCGGCCTTGATGGCGGCGTTGCGTTGAATGGAGGGCTGCTTGCCGCGGGCGACGAGGATTTCCAATTGGTCGGCGGGATAATCCAGCCGGCGCGCCGCCTCGACGGACTTGATCTCCGCCTGATCGGGTCGGGCGGCGATGATGACGGAAACACTCGGCAATGATTGGCTCACCGGTGAAAGCTAAGAGGCGGCTGCGGAAAGCGTAAAGGGTAAATTTGGCCGACGGAGAAGGACTGGCGCGGTCAGTTCGGGAAGAGGCCCATCTGGCTGCTCTCGTTGGTGCCGCTCAGGAAGCCGTAGCCGACGTTGTCCCGCTGCAACACCACGCCGCTGAACGGCCAGGTCTTGTGGCTGACGGGGTCCGCCACGGTGCCTTGATACACGCCGGTGGAGGCGGAGAAGGTCATGGTGAGCTTGTTCGAACTGAGATTGACCACTTTGTTGCCCTTCTCGATCCGGATGAGGTTGGCGAAGTCCGCCGGCAGATCACCGAACGCGAACGGCACCCGGAGGCTCGGCGCGGAAAACACGACGTTGGTGCCGGTGGGCGCCACATAGCGTTCACCAAAACAATTGCGCTGGTATTCGAAGCCGTTGGGATAATAGCGGGACGCAGAGTTCGTGGGCTTGATCCACACCAGCCAGCCGTCGAAGTCAGTGGTGGAAAGGTTGCGGAAAAGCTGCCAGCTCGTCATCACGCCCTTGCCGGAATAGAGCGGCGAGTAGAAAGGCCAGAGTCCGTCCCGCGACAGGAAGGCGCTTTGCGTGACCTTGGTGCCGTCCGCCAGGGAGCCGACAAAACTGGCGAGGCCGTTGGCGGTGACTTTCACATAGCCAAAGCTGTGTCCGGAAGGCAGCACAGGGTCGGCGGGTTTGCCGTGCAGCATCATGGTGTAGCTGCCGGTCTGGGGCGCGGGATTGGTCTTGGCGTTGTACGCCGAGCGCACGCCCTGCATCGGAGCGAGCCAGCCGTCCTGCTTCAGGGTTCCGAAAATCTGGCCCAGCTGGTCAGCCTGCATGACCACGGTGAGATAATTGGTGCCGCGCTTGATACGATTCGTTGCCTGGCATTGGAGGTTCATTTTGCCGCTGAAGGAGTAGTCCTTGCCGGCCAGCCGGACTTTGCCGGAATAGGATCCTTTGCTGGTGATCGAGGTCGACAAACCTCCCGCCGTGTCCGGCTGCACACCGGTGTTCGCCGCAAAGAGCGCCGAATAGGAACCGCTGGCGGGAATGAAGGGATTGGGAATGAAGTTCGCCGTCAACGTCATGTCCGGGGTGTAGGTGAAGTTCAAGGTCGCCGCCGTGGAAACGATATCGCCCGACCAGCCCACGAACAGACTGTCCGCGGTCGGCTTCGCGGTGATGGAATATTTTTTACCAACCGTCAGCGTGCGGACGCTGAGGTTCGGCGTGACCGTGCCGTTGCCGCTGGTGAAAAGCTGGATCGTGGATGTCACCTCGCTCGGCAGGACCACCACCGTGTTGGTGAAGCTTCCCGTATGGCCGGCCTCGTCCGTGGCAAACACGGCGATGTGTGCGGTGCCGCTGCGGTTGATGGCCGGAGTGACGCGCAGCACGCGGTTTGTGCCGGTGCCGGTCACGCTGAGGCTCGAAGACGGAAACAGCACGGCGTCGTCAGAGACGGCGATGACGGAAACCTGGGCCAGCGGCGTGTCGGAGTCGGTCAGCACAAACGGTAGGTTGGTGCCCGAACTGTTCTGCGTGATCACGGCGTCGCGCAGACTGGCAATCGTGGGCGTGCTGCCATCGGTGCCGGCGCTGGAAAGCACGGTCAGGTTAAACTGCCGCACACTGGAATTGCCATGGTCGTCCGTGACAATGATGCCGATGGAGGCGATGCCGGAGAGATTCACCGAGGGGGTGATTTGCACCGTCCGATTAGAACCCGCGCCGCCGAACGAGATGTTGCCCACCGGGACCAGCAGCGGATAAGAGGAGAACGCGGATACGGTCAGTGCTTCCGCCGCAGTGTCCGGGTCCCCAATGACAAACTCCACAGGCGCCAGGGAGGAATTTTTCGGAATGATCTGGTTGGGGATGATGCTGATGGTTGGCGGCAAGTTTTCCGTGGAATTGGTCGTCGCCACCCAGTAGGCGACCTCCTCGGACAGGTCGCTTTCCAGGCCGGCGATGTCCACGGCCGACGCGGCAAAGTAATAGGTCTTTCCCTCGACCAGACCGGCGATTTCCATGCTGGTGCTGCTCCCGGCCGAAAGCATGTTTGTGTAGCTCAAACTGTTGACGCCGTAATAGACGTTGTAGCCGACGATGTTAGCGCTCGGGCTCGGGTTCCAATTTAAAGTCACGCTTTGAGTTGCGGAAACCGGAAGAGCCACCGGAAGCACGGAGCTTAAAATTAAGAGGGCGAGCAAGGACCGAATCCAGCCACACCGCGCAATCACATGAACGATCACGGTGATGACCAACGCAAATGCGCTGCCAACTGAGAATCAACCTGCTTTTCCCTTCAAAATCTCGAATTGGAGAACAGTAACGCGGCTTAAGGGCGAAATATCCCAATGAATGAAGGTGTTGCCGAAAATCCGGCAAAAGTCCCCGGGCAATAACCGGCCGTTAACCGATCCATTAATTGTTCACGATTGCTATCTTTCAAGACACGAGATTTGCGGCCCTGTCTGTTAATGGAGCAAGCAAATCAGCGGAATTTCAAGCGTGCCCTGAGGGAGGATCTGGCCAACAACGGCGTTGACCCAGGTGGGCTGGCAGCCGAAAGCCCGGCTAAAAAAAATCGGGGAAAACTAAAAACTGTTTTGACAAGTCCGGCGCGCTATCTAAATTGCGCACGCTCCGGATGGGGTCTTAGCTCAGTTGGTAGAGCACCACAATGGCATTGTGGGGGTCAAGGGTTCGAATCCCTTAGGCTCCACCATCCTTTTCAAGCAAACACAGCAGGATCTTCATCCAGTGCAGTCTTCCTGATTTTGAACTCGTCGCTTCCTGTCAGACTCACCGGCTGAGAATCCGCCCCATCCAGGCCCAAGCGGCTTCCGGCCAGACGCCCACGGCATTGGTGGAACGCAGTCCGTAACCATGACCGCCGCTGGCAAAGCATCGAAATTCATTGGTCACTCCGGCCTGGTTTAGCACCGCATGATACAGCCGGCTGCCGAGAATGTATTTCTCGTCATCGTCGTTGTGAATGATCAACGTCGGCGGGATGGCGGCCGTCAAATCCAGGTTTGTTGCCAATTCGCCGCCGTGCTCCAGATACGCAGGATACACCAGCACCGCGAAATCCGGCCGGGCGCTTTGCCGGTCCACGTCGTCAATTGCCGCATAGGTATGCTGCCCGAACAGGTTGCTGGCCCGGGCGGCCAGATTGCCGCCAGCGGAAAAACCGATGACTCCAAGTTTTCCGGGATCAATGTTCCATTCGGCAGCATGCGCACGGGTCACGCGCAAGGCCCGCTGAAGGTCCTGCAGGGCGCCGTCGCGATTGTTCGGCACACGATATTTCAACACCAGCGCCGTCATGCCGTTGGTGTTCAACCACCGGGCGATGTCCGTTCCTTCCTTGTCAAAGACAACATAACCATAGCCGCCGCCGGGGCAGACAATCATGGCCGGAGCCTTGGCCGCACCTTTTCCGTCGGCAGGAAAAACCGTGAGCGTGGGACGGCTGACGTTCGTGATCCGTTTGGCATCTGTTCGTTCGGGGCTTCTCAGAGTCTCGGGCTCGTCAGCGCCCTGCCCCGGCATTTTCCCAGCCGGCCATACATCAACGACTGCCTGGGATACCAGATCGTCTCCCTTCGCTGTTTCCTTTTCGGCCGCTGCGGTGACAGGCAGCCGCGTTTCCACCGGTCCGTCATAGGAGGCAGCTCGTGCGCCGAACTCGATCACAATTTTATCCGCCACTACGCCGGCATCCACGGCGATCAGACGGAGCGTATGCGCGCCGGGCGAAAGCGGCTGGCGCAGCGCGAGCACAGCCTCTGTTGCGTTTTCGAGCACACGCCGCTGCCAGCCGGTCAGGACGGTGTTGGAATGTTTGGTGTCAAAACCCGTCGTCACAGCCAACGGCAACGGGGCGCCGTCATCCACCGCAATCGCGAGGCGCAAACCCCGTCCGCCCACAATGGGAAACGTCGGCAGCAGACGCACCCGCACCGTCGCCAGGCCGCCGGCAACGACGTGAAAGCGATATTCCAAACTGGGCGAGGCATTGGATGCGATGACGGCCGTCGAAGGCATCACCGTGACTGCCGAACCCGTCCGGCCCAGGCCGGGAATGCTGCGCCATCCCGCTCCATCAGCGGCATCCTGCTTCCCGGTGAAATGTCCGGCATGAATGGAGACCCTCCCATCGCGCTCCACAAATTCTCCGGCATGCGCATCGGATGGCCGCGCCAGCGGGGTCGGTTCGGACGGCGCAGCTGGACAGATGTTGTTGGTGGCCGGCTCCGGACGCGGCGCGGGTTCGCGTTGGAAGCGTCCCCATTCTTTCAGCGAGATGCCGTCGGCCGTGACGATATTGCGCCATTTGCCGCCGGCGATGTTGTTGTTGTATCGCGCCGTCAGTTCCGCCACCCGCTTTTCACCCGCCTGCGCCGCCGCAAGATTCGCTTCCGGCGGACGGCCACGCCCCGCATCGGCATGCGCGAGCTCGGCACGGAAATAACGCTCGTTGGCCGCCGCCGTGATGCCGACGGGATAGCCGACCAGCTCAAAACAGGCGTCGCGCGCCGCCGCCGGCAGACACTCGGCCAAGGCATCGCTGTCACGCAACAATTCAGCGCAAGCCTTCAGCCGCGCCTTAATTTCCGCCTCGTTGAGTTCCGTCGGCCGGTAGGGCGTCTTGGAAAGATGCCATTGAAGAAACTCGGTCTTGCGGGCGAAGTTGAGCGCGTGCAACCGGCTCAGAATGTCCGCGACCGCGGCGGCATTCGCCGGACCGAAATCACGCGCGGCAGTTTGACTCAGGAATGTGGCTGGCGCATTTGCATCCGTTCGGTCCGCATGCCAGGCGAGGTCGAGGAAAAATTCCATCGAGCGTTCAGTGTTCTTGATGTCGCCGACGTTGACGACCCAGAGTTTCCGCGCGCCCTGCTCATAGGCGCGCGTCATCTCCGACCAGATCAACGCAGGCGACATGGTGTCGATCCACGTCCACGCGAACGGCATGCCAAGGTAGGAGGCATGATAATAAACCCCCTGCCCGCCGACGCGGGCGCGTTCAGCAGGCGTGGCGTAGCGGCGGATGTATCCGAAGTTGTCGTCCGGCCAGACAAGCGTGACGTCCTCCGGCACGCGCAGCCCGGCGTTGTAGTCGTCCAGCACTTCCTTGTAGGGACAAAAGATCTGGCCGATGTTGGTCGCGGTGCCGTGGCCGAGATGTTTGGCGAGCAGGTTTCGCTGGTCGTCAAAAATGGTTTCCAACGTGGCGATGCGCTCCGGCTGCGTCTTTGGCCCGACAATCGGGCTGTCGTGAATGCCCCGCATCCCGATGGTGAACAGGCTCTCGCCGTTCGTGCGCTCCTTCACGCGCTGTTCCCAGTAGGCGAGCACGCCGGCGCGGTTCGTCAGATAGTTGTAACGTTTGGCGTCCTCCTTCCATTCATCCACGTTGTTGCGCAGCATCGGCTCGGCATGGCTGGACCCAAGAACGATGGCATAGGAGTCGGCCACGGCGGCGTTGCCGGGCACAGCGTGAAACGCCCGCGTCGTTGGATGCATCGCCGGCCAGAGGCAGTTCGCGCGCAGGCGGAGGAGGAGTTCAAAAACACGGGCATAAGTTTTCGGTCCAAGATTGCCAACTTCCGGCTCATACGTTTTCGCCGCCCATGGCTGCAATCCCCAGTCCTCGTCGTTGATGAAGATGCCGCGATATTTCACAGCAGGCTGATCAACGGGCTCCTGGCCCAGTGAGAGACGAAGGTCGGGGCGCTTTGTCACCGGCACATCCGCCCACCAGTGCCACGGTGAAACGCCGATGCGGCGGGAAATTTCGTAGATGCCAAACGCCAGGCCGCGACGGTCGGAGCCGGCGATGGTCAGCACGTTGGAACTGCAGGAAAGCTGGAAGGCTTCCCAGCGTCCGGCGAGTTTCGGCGGAGCGAGCAGGAGTTCGATCCGCGGAGTTTTGGTTTGCGCTGCGTCGCTGGTCACCACTTCCGGCTTCACGCCGGAAACCTCGGCAATGTCCGCCGCCAGATCACGCGCCGCGATCCCCACCACCTCAGGCGCGTTGGCCGGCAAAACGATGGGCGCGGCGATGCCGCGGTTGACCAAAGAGAACGCCGGGCCTGCGTCGACCGAGTCAACTGCCCCCTGGGCCGTGAATTGTGCCGCGGCAAACAGGACGACGAAGGAAAGGTTAAGATTTCTTCGGCAGGTCATTGAATTTTTCATCGATAGATCGGTGTCTGCGCCGGCGCAGGGATGGAGGGTTTTGGCACCGGTGAATTTAGGCGGTTGATCAGGACGTTGTCAAAATAGGGCGTGCTTAGTGTGGTCTTGCCGCCACCGGCTTGCAGGCCGGCCATGCCATGGGAATAAAGCGCGTCAACGGCGCGCAAGACCGGCTGATCATCCACGAGGGCGGTGAGGTTCGCGCCGGCGAAGCGCAGCTTGAGATTATGCCATTGCCCGGGCGCGATGTGGGTAAGCCGAAGGCTGCCAAGCTCCTTCGCGCCGCCCTCATTGTCGTCCTTCTGCGCCAGGATGAGCGCCTGCTGTTCGGCGTCGCCCTCGAGCTTTTGCCGGCGCCCCTTGAGACCGCGGATGACTTCCAGCCGGCATTGGCCATCGTCGCCGAGCGTCAGAAAATATCCCTTGGGCACGCTGCGATAGCCTGGCCCCACGTCCACAATCCGCCCGGCCACGCCCGCCGTGTCGCCGGAATTCAGCCACACATCGGCGCTGACTTCGTAATCGCGCCAGTCCGCGTCGCCAAGAATCGTGTAAGGCATGTATTCCGGCGCCCAGGAAATTGGCGGCACCGGAATCGCCTGCCGAAGGCATTTGCCGGTCTTGTCCGGACGGTCAACAATCTCAAACACCTCGGCAATGTCCGCCGTATAGCGCGGCAGATAGCCGTATGCTTTCGGCTCGAAATAGGAATCGAAAGTTTCGTAGTACGGAAACGGGAACGGCTTCGGCCGGGGAATGTCGGCGAACGAACCTTTCTGCTGCCCGGTGGTGGTCGAAAGCGAATAGATCGAATCCGGTTCCACGGTCAGGGCAAACCCCCCGTTCACCGGCTGAATGTCCAGCTGACGAACGAACTGTTCCTTCGCGTTGCTGCGCCAGACGCAAAGCGTTTTGCCGGACAGGCCCCCACCGACTTCAAACTGGATTTGTTGCACCGCTTTCGCCGCCTTGGTTTCGACGATGACACTGTAGTCGTTGCCCGGCGATTTGAACGTCACAAAGCTGCCGCCGTTGGCCAGGTCACCGCACGCGCCATTGAGATATTCCCAGCCGGCCTCGGTGAACTGCCCATAGTGCGCGTAACCCCACAAGGCCTCACGGACGCGGTAGTGACCGATCCACGGCCACCACGCCAGCAGCATCGCCGGATCTTCGGAATAAGGCTCGGTCGGATACACGCCGGCAATGTCATACCAGTTCACGATCTTCGTCACGCCACTGTGAATGTAATTGGCATTGAACGCTTGCACGATGCCGAGCGCGCAGTCAAAGCCCTTCAAATAAACGTGCTCCTCGGTGTTCCAGATCGGCTTGCCCAATTTCGCGGCGACGGACCGCACCGCCGCCGAGGCCGGCACCCCTTTCACGGCCTTGGGATTCAAGGTGTGCGCACTGAGGATGTCCACGGCATCCCGGAGGTTCCCATCGACCAGGAGGTCTGGCACGAAGTCAAACTTGTTGCTCGGCCAGTTGTCGAAGGCGTGGATCCTGACCCTTTCAAATCCGTTCGAGTTGAGCGTGGCACGAAACTGTTTTACAAATTCGTAACTGACGCCTTTTTCGTTCCGGCAGCCGATGGCGTCGAACTCCAGACCGTAAACACTCTGCAGCCCCTGCAGCCACTTCACGTAGTAATCCGCCATGTCCTGAGACCAAAACTTCCCGCGACCAACCCATCCCGGCGCGCTCCAGGCCGTGCCGTCCAGCGTGAGCTTTGGGTTGCGCCGCTTCGCCTCGCGCAAAATCCACCAGGTGTAGCCGCGCGAATAGTCGAGGTCGTCCCGCGTCCGCATGTGGCTGGGCATCGAGCCCTGGGTGGAATTGCCGTCGCCGGGAATCTCCACCAGCAGCGCGCTGACGGAGGCGCCGAACTTGGGCTTGTAAACCAGGTCCAGAATCTGGCTGCGCTGCGGCTCAGGATAATCCTTGAGCAGCACCGAGGTCGCACCGCCGCCGTTGACCACGCCGATGCCGTCAAAGCGACGGCCACCTGCGTCGCCGTCAAGCCGGACAACCTGAACCAAGGAAGCCTCATTGGTCGCCGCGGCCGTCATGATCGCGGCCAAGACGGCGAGCATGGCCCCGCGGCCGATGAGGGGGCGAAATTTTCTGTTTTGCATGGCGGCAAATCACTCCGCGGTCAGAACGCCGGTTCGTAGCATTCAAACTCCACGATGCCCAGCGAACCGCTGCGCGTGCCGTCGTCGCCGGTGGACGCCTTCTGCGGGCTGGCCAGTTCGGTGATGTTGAAGGCGTCCGAGCTTTGGGTCGTCCGCAGCAGCTCCACCTTCAGAGTCCGGCCAGCAACCGGTTTGAGCGGAAGGGTGACATAGCCGAGGCTGCGCGGCGTGATGCCATTGAACACTTCCTGCCCGTCGAGCGTGATACGCAACGGATAGCTGCGTTCGCGCCAGCCGCGCAGTTTCATCACCACCTCCGTCGGTTTGGCTTCGCGAGCGAACTGATACTGAATCCAGGCAGTGGAGAGCTTACTGTCGTTGGCCCATAAGGTCATTTCATCATCATCAAAACTCGCGGCGGCATTGGTCGCGGCGCCTCCGGCGGTTGCGCCGGCAATCGGGATGGCAATGCGCGAAACCTTGAATGACGGTCCCGCTGGCGTCGGACCGCGCCCAAGCCGAACCGGCAAATCGACGCCCGGCATCGCCAGGGAAAGTCCGTTGACGGCCTTAACTTCATGCGACAGCAGTTCGATCTGGGCAGACTTCAACCGATCGACCGAAGCGCGCACGACAATCTTGCCCGCCTGCGGAATGGAACGGACGAGCACGCGGTTCACGCCGCCTTCCACCGGCAGGGTTTTCGAGAGGATGTAATTGTCCGCCCGGCCCTGCGCGATGCCGCCGCGCCATTCTGCCGGACCTTCCAGACCGAACTGGACCAGATCCAGCGCCGTCGGGCAGCGGCGGCCTTGGGCGTCCACGACTTCCGCTTCCACGAGCGCAACATCCGCGCCATCGGCCTGCAATCCGTTGGGCGAAGTCATGGCCGTCAACCGCAACGCCGCCGGTTCGCCGGCCGTTTCCCGCGTGGTGGTGCAAATCTTTCTGCCGAGGGCATCAAAACCGGTCGCCACCAAAACGCCTGACTGCCACTCGATGTTCCCGAACTTGAACAGGAACTGGTTTGTCCGCTGGCCGAAGCCGAGCGATTTGCCATTGAGTTGCAGTTCGACTGTTTCCGCGCTGGAAACGACATAGACATCTTTCTTCACGCCGGGCGCGTAGTTCCAATGTCCGATGATGTGGGCGCGCGGATGCTCGACATCCACCCAGCCGTCCCACATGACCTGATGTGCGTAAAAGCCGTCCTTCGGAATCCGCATCGCGTCCACCTCGCCGCTGCGCCGGTAATTCTCCGCGCCGCGAAAATGCGTGTTGGAGTCGGAGAAAATAATGTTCACGCCGCCGCTGCTGACGCGGGTGCCTGTGCCGGGACGCTCCCGCCAGTAGTCAAACCAGCGGGTTACATTTTCGATGGCATGCGAATCCTGGTTGCGGTTGTATTCCCTGGCCGGGGCGTTCTTATACGGTGGCCCGTCGCCATCCTTGTGAAACGGCGGCGAGAATTCGTCCCAATACTTCCGCAGCCCCTCGTCACGCGAATACTCCATCGCCCAGAACGGCAGCCGGGCGCCCTTGTTGATGTAAAGCATCTCGCCGCCGTACTCGGCGATCTTGCTGTCCAGCATCTCGCGGCAACCGGCGGCGCGACCGCCATGCGGATCAAACCGGTCGCGGACGGCCTTCAGCTCCGCCATGTGCGCCTCGCTGATGTTCTCGTTGCCGCCTTCGTAAAAGAGGATGCTCGGATTGTTGCGGTTGTAAATGATGGCTTCGCGCATCACCTCGACCCGCTGCTCCCAGCGGCGGCCGGTGACATCAGCCTCCGCATCTCCGGCGGGCATGGCCTGGATCAGCCCGACGCGGTCGCACGATTCCACGTCCTGCTTCGAGGGCGTGATGTGCATCCAGCGGACGAGGTTGCCGCCGCTTTGAACCATGAGGTCGTTGCTGAAATCGCTCAGCCACGGCGGCACGGCGTTGCCCAGCGCCGGCCATTCGTTCGACGTCCGCTGCGCATAGCCGTGCATTTGAATGACGCGGCCGTTCAGCTTCACCATGCCGTTGCCGAATTCCGTCTGGCGGAAGCCCGTGCGCGTCGTTACCGAGTCCGCAACCTGCCCATCCACCTTCAGCAGCGTCACGACGTCGTAAAGATAGCCATAGCCCCAGCTCCAAAAGTTCAATCCGCCGACGCGCGCCACGGTGGTTGCGTTGGTGGTCTGTCCCGCCGCCAGCGTCATGGCGGGACTGGTGAAGTGCTTCAGTTCTTTTCCCGACAACTCCTTCACAACGACCTCGTAAGTAAAGGTGCGCGGTTCGGCATGATCGTTGCGAACCTCGGACTCGGCATGGATGGTGGCGGCTTTGTTCGTGAGATCAAACTCGGCGGCATAAACATACACGCCCGTCGTCTTGAGATTGGACCACAGCGGCAGCGTCTGATGCAGCCGATCCTTGATGTGCAGTTTGACATTCTTGGTGATGCCGCCGTAGTTCGCGTTGAAGTTCCGGTCGTTCCACTGGTAGCGCGAGTTGCCGGACTTCTCGCGGTAATCCCAGGCATTGTCCGTGCGGACCGCGAGCACGTTTTCCTGCGGCGCGGGGAGGACCGAATCGGTGATGTCAAAGCCGGCTGCCATCACGCCATTTTCATGGCGGCCGATCCATTTGCCGTTGAGATAAAATTCCCCCGCCTGACGAACACCTTCGAATTCCAGGTAAACTTTTTTGCCGGCGGCGGCGGGAAGTTTGAAGTGCTTTCGATACCAGGCGATCCCGGTGCGATGCTGATCGATGGCGACCTTGAACGCATCATCCTCGTTCCAAGCATGGGGCAAGGTGACACCCAGCCAGTTCGCATCGTCAAAGCCGACGGCGGCGGCGTTTGTGGGATCCCCGACAAACAGCTTCCAGGCGGGGTTGAAATTAAAATCGGCGGGCGGCAAAACTGCCCCGGGCGCGGCAGCCACCGGGGCGGGTCGAAACAGCGTGGCCGTGAGCAAAACTGCTGCAAGGGGTTTGAACATGGATTTAGATTTACGGATTCTGTCAGATTTGACCAGACCCGAACATCGCCAGTTCAGCTGGGAAGCGCTCAGGAGATTGTGAACCGTCGACGCCGGTTTGGACCCAGCACGTTGGTATCCACCGTGGATGCAGGGCTTTTCCGAGAATTAGTTCTTGTCGTCGTCCGCGGGTTTTGTTTAATGCCTCCGACAGAACCATCAACAACCGGCAGATCTTGGCCGGTTGCGGTCCGACAGCAGCATACCGTGTGAGCCAGCCAGCTAACATCCGCGCTCCGCACTCAGCCCCGGTGAGTGAGGCCGGCCCATCCCTTCGCCCGCAGGAAATCACCCCGCACCCCACGTGGCTCAACGGCGGCATGGCCGTCGTCGATGCCGGCAGCCGGGTCCTGGAAGCCAACGAAGCCCTCGCCCTCTGGCTCGGCCGCAACGCCGGGGAACTGACCGGCCTGCCCTTCGCCGAACTCGTGGGCAACCGGAACGCCGGCTGGCGCGAGGAGGTTCAAAAGCTTCTGGCGACGGCGAAAAATTTCGACCGCATCGAGCTCGTCGCCCGGCAGGATGAATTCACCGAACGGCTCGGCGTCGAAATCTGCCGCCACGGCGACATCCGGTTTCTCCGGCTGGAATCCGGCGTCCCGCCCGCGCGCGAGCTGGAAAACCTCTTTCCGGAAAACACCTGGAGCAGCGTCGCCATCCACGATTCCTTCCAACGCATGCTGCGCGCCGAGGTGCAGTTGGAAAACCTCATCCACCGGTGGCCGGGCATCATCTTCAGCCAGCGGCCGGACTTCAGCTTCGCCTTCATCAGTCCGCGCATCGAGGAGCTGACCGGCATCACCGCGCCGGACTGGCAGCGCCATTCAAAATATTTCTGGCAGGTCATCCATGAGTCAGACGCGAAGCCGCTGATGACCCGACTCCGCGAGGCCGCGCGTTCGCCGGGCGACCTCACCGGCACCTTCCGCATCCGCCACGCCCGGACGGGCCGCGTCAGCTATCTGTGGGAACACCGCCAGCCGGTCTTCAGCAGCAACGGGCTGCTGCTGGGCTACGAAGGCATCTGGCTCGACATCAGCCGCCAGACCATCGCCGAACGACGCCTGCTCAATCTGTCTTGGAAGGAAAACCTCGGCACGCTCACCATGGGGCTGGCCCATGATTTCTGCAACATCATGACCGGCATTGTCGCCCTCAGCGAGACGTTCGAGTCCGAGCTGGGCGCCAACTCCTCGCTGCGCGACGGCCTCAACATGATCCGCACCACGGCCATCGAGGCGGGCCAGTTGTCCCAGCGCATCCGCCAACTGCACCACGGCACGCCCGGCGAAAAGAACTACCACGACCTCAACGAAATCGTCACCAGCATCGCCGCCGTGCTGCAAAAAGTGCTGCCCCGGCGCGTCCGGGTGGTCACCGAACTGGCCGGGGGCCAGATTCCGGTCTATCTCGATGAAGTCGAACTGCGCCAGGTGCTGGTCAACCTCGCGCTGAACGCCGCCGACGCCATGCCGAATGGCGGACACCTCACCTTCCGCACGACCGCTCCCGAGCAAATGCCGGTCGCGCTCAACTTCCACGGCAACCGGCCCGCCGCCCCCCTGGCCTGCGTTTCCGTGCAGGACACCGGCACCGGCATCCCGGAGTCGTTCGTGAACTCCATCTTCGACCCGTTCTTCACGACGAAGCCACTGGGCAAAGGCTCGGGCCTGGGACTTTACAACGCGCGGCTGTTTGTCGAAAAGCACGGCGCGGGAATTTCCTTGGAGACCAAGGAGAAGGCCGGTACCACCTTTCATTTGTGGTTTGCGCAGGCGAATTTCACCGAGGCGGAGACGGCGCAGAAGGCCGCGCAGCTTTCCCGGCACACGCTGCTGCTGGTCGGTTCGACGGAAAAAACCCTCGCCCCCATCGCCGACCAGCTCCGCGAAAACGGCTATTATATCGTCAGCGCCGTTACCGAGGCCGCCGCGCTCGAAAGCCTGCACTCGCCAAACTTTCATTTCACCGGCCTGCTGCTGATCTGCGACGGCGGCTCCGGCGAACGCGTGCCGCTCTTCAGCCGCGTGCGCGCCGAATCCATGCCGCTCAAGACGCTCTGCCTCGTCAACTGCAACCAGGACGAAATGGACAGCGTGTTTCTGCAGAAGGTCGATGCCGTCCTTCCTTTTGGCACCGCCATCCCCGACCTGCTGGCCCGGCTCAAGTCCGTGCTCGGCGCCCCGGCCAATTCCCATTCATGAGCAACCCGTCCCCCAACCCGCCCGCCGCCAACCGCCTGCCGATCCTCATCGTGGACGACGAGGACATCATTTTGTCCGCCCTGCAGGAAATTTTGCGCCGCGCGGGATACGAGGCCATCACGTTCGCCGATCCGCTCCAGGCCGTCGCCGAGCTGAAACGCCGGCCGTTCTCGGTCGTCATCACCGACCAGACCATGCCGGGTCTTTCGGGTCTGGAACTGCTGGCCGAGGCCCGCCAGACCCAGCCCTTCGCCACGCGCATCCTCATCACCGCCGTGCTCAGCCTCGACACCGTCATCGAGGCGATCAACAAGGGGGAGATTTTCCGGTTCATCGTGAAGCCCTGGCTGCGCGAAGAGTTTCTCGCCACCGTCCAGAACGCGGTGCAACGTTACGAACTCATCTGCCAGAACGCGCATCTGCAGTCCGCCACGCAGTCGATGAACGAGCAACTGGTTGAGCTCAACCGCTCGCTGGAACAGCAGGTGAAGCTGGTCGCCCAGCAAAACCAGCAGCTGGCGGACATGAACGCCGCCCTCGAGCAAAATCTCCTGCGCTCGATGGAGCTGTGCGTCCACACCATGCAGACCTTTTATCCGTCGCTCGGCAACCAGTCACGCCGCGTTTCGGACCTCTGCAAGTCCATCGCCCAGGTGCTCAAGCTCTCCCCCGAGGACCGGCGGATTTTGGAAAGCAGCGCGCTGCTCCACGACATCGGACTGGTCGGCGTCCAGCGCCACATCATCCGCAAATGGCAGTCGGAGGAGGAGCCTTTGACCCCCGCGGAAAAAGCCCTCATCGAGCAGCATCCCATCCTGGGCCAGGAGCTCGCGGCGTTCAGCAGCGGCCTCGACCGCATCGGCCAGATCATCCGGGCGCATCACGAAAACTACGACGGCAGCGGCTATCCAGACCAACTGGTCGGCGAGAACATTCCCTGGCTGGCACGGCTGCTGGCGGTCGTGGTGGCGTTTGCCGCCAGCCCGTTGACCAGCTCGGAGGCGGTGGAGAAAATCAAGCAGGCGGCGGGTTCCAAGTTTGATCCCGAGGCCGTCCGCGCCCTGCTCCGCGCCCTGACCGTGACGCCGGTTTCACGCCAGGAACGCGAAGTGACGCTCACGGATTTGCGGCCGGGCATGGTGCTGGCGCGGGGCATTTACACCTCCAGCGGTGTGATGCTTGTGCCGGAAGGCCAGCAGCTCAACGCCACCTACATTGAAAAGCTGCTGAACCATAACCGCATCCAGCCCCTCCCCCAGTCGCTGATGGTTTACTGCTGAACCGGCGCGGTGACAGTCAGCGTCCAGCCGCCGGCGCGGTGACGGTTTCATTGGCGCTGCGCTGGAGAAAACCATCGAGGATTTCCAAGTAGACGTCGAGGGAATCGCCCGCCTCCGGTCCCAGCTCGCGTTTGTAGGCGCGCAGTTGATCCGCCGACGACTTGGCCTGGCTGCGAATGTCGTTCAGGTTCAACTGCCCGGTCGCCAGTCCGTTCACCAGCTCGTCGAACTTCCGATTCACCTCCGGCCCGGCCGTGGCCAGCATCTGGTTGCGGACCTGGCTGATCAGTTCCGGACGACCGCCCAGAGATTTCAAAGCGTCAACCACCTCGGAATTGGTGGCGGCCGGACGTGTGACGGCGGAAAGCTGGGTGAAGTTGGTGCCCGGGCGCGGCGCGGGCGCAACGCCGCCCAGGGAAAGGTTCGTCACGTTCCTGCGCGGCACGTTGATCTTGCCCAGCATCTCGCTCTGCAGCACGAGCGTGTCCGCCGACATGGACAAGACCTTGCCAAAGTAACGGTCGCCGTTCCGCATCTCGACCAGGTCCGCCCAAAGATGACCATGAAAACCGGCCAGAAGAAATGCCGCCAAAGTGATTTTAAGCATGGGCTTCATGGGGTCAGCCTAGCCCAGCCGCCGCCCCGGCGCAATTGCCGCCCAATCACCAGGCACGCAGATACGGGTTCGGCGGTGTGATGTTTGCTCCCAGCGCCTTTGCCGCGTGGGCGGGCCAGTAGGGATCGCGGAGAAATTCCCGGGCCAGCAGCACGACGTCCGCCTTGCCGGACCGGATGATGTCATCCGCCTGCCTTGCTTCCGTGATGGCTCCCACTGCGGCCGTGGCGATTCCCGTTTCCCGGCGGATCTGCTCCGCGAAGGGCACTTGATAGCCGGGCCCGACCGTGATCTTGGCATCCGGCACCAGGCCGCCCGAACTGCAATCAATCAAGTCCACACCCTCGGCCTTCAGCAGTTTAGCGAGCGCAACGCTTTGCGCGATGTCCCAGCCGCCTTCCTTCCAGTCCACGGCGGACAATCGCACCGTCAGCGGCAATTCCTCGGGCCAGATTTTCCTGACCTCCCGTGTGGTTTCCAGCAGCAGGCGCGTGCGATTTTCAAAACTGCCGCCATAGGCATCCGTGCGATGGTTGGAAAGCGGCGACAGAAATTCGTTGAACAAATACCCGTGGGCGGAATGCAGTTCGAGCCAGTTGAAGCCCGCCGCCAGCGCCCGCCGGGCCGTGCCCACAAAATCCCCGCGCACCCGCGCAATGTCCGCCAGCGTCATCACCTGCGGCACCTTTGGCAGATCGCCGCCAAAGGGAATCGCGCTCGGGGCGATGGTCTCCCACCCGCCTTGCGCGGCGCTCAGATGCGCCCCGCCTGCCCACGGCAGGGCCGCCGAGGCTTTGCGACCGGCGTGGGCGATTTGAATTCCCGCCGCCGCGCCTTGTGCCTTGATGAACGCGGCGATGCGCGCCAGCGGCCCGACGTGCTTCTCCGACCAAAGCCCCATGCACCCCGGCGTGATGCGTCCCTCGGGCGCCACCGCGGTCGCCTCCACGATCACCAGTCCCGCGCCGCCGGCCGCCCGCGAGCCGAGATGCACGAGATGCCAGTCGTTCGCCACGCCGTCCTCGGCGGAATACTGGCACATGGGCGAGACGCCGATGCGGTTGCGCAAGGTGACGGAGCGCAGGGTCAGCGGTGAAAACAAATGCGGGCCGGATGATTTTTCCATGACGAAATTTAAGATGGCTGGTGACGAATTCGCAAGCCGCACGCTCAGAGAAAAGTCCAGTCGGCAAACGTCGCCGCCTGGCCGGCCGGGGCACCGCCGGGTGTGATCAAATTCCAAACCGTCGCCCGGCCGATGCGGAAACGGCGGCCCGTGCGCGAAATGCGGATGCCCGAGTAGTCATCGATGAAGCCGCGCGTCGTCACGGCCTCCAGCAGGCGCGCGCGCTCCTCGCGCAGCGGCGCCTCGGCGGTCAGCCGCGACGGCGTCTGTAGGAGCTGCTCCCAGGACATTTCCCACAAGGCCAGTGCGGCGGCGTTGCCGTAGTTGAGAACGGGATCGGCCTCCGTGCCGTGTGACACGACCACGAACTTCGCCTCGAAGAGCTGCCGCGACTTTTCGGCCGCGTCGCCGGAAGCGTGAACCAGCTCGCGCCCGGTGAAATGCCGATGACTCCGCAACAGCATTTCGGAATGCGCGATGACGGAGGGATTCTGCCAGAGGGCTTGCATCGACGGGGACATTGATCCGCTACCAAGGCCGCGGGCTCTTGGACTTTTTCTTTCCGTGCCCGGGCACGTCGGAAATGCGGTTGGCCCGGATGCGCAGTTCGAAGGGTGGTTCCGTTTCGGTGACGCGCTTCACCGTCGGCTCGGACGGCGCGGGCTTTTCCTCGACGAGGACGGCGGCCAAGGTTTCACCGATCATCTTCAACAAGGCGGCGCGGCCTTGGCCGGTCTCGGCGGAACATTCAAAACTCTCGGGCATCTGCTGATACCAGCCGGCGACGGCGTCCTTGAACGCCTGGACGTTTGCCCGCACGCTCTCCGGCGTGCCCCGGTCGGTCTTGGTGAACACCAGCACGAACGGAAGCTGCCGCTCGGTCAGCCACGCGATGAACTCCAGGTCAATCGCCTGCGGCGTCAGCCCGGAGTCGATCAATGCAAACACGCAGGCGAGGCTGGGCCGATGCGCGAGGTAGTCGCCGACCGCGCGGTTGAAGATCTTCCGGTCCTTCCGCGCGCCCTCGGCAAAACCGTAGCCGGGCAAATCCACCAGCCGCCAGGTGCGGTTCATGGTGAAAAAGTTGATCAACCGCGTGAAGCCGGGCCGTGGCGACACCCGCGCGAGCCGGTCACGCCCGGCGAGCATGTTCAGCAAGGAGGACTTGCCCACGTTCGAGCGGCCGATGAAGGCGAACTCCGGCAGGGATTCGTCCGGACACGAGGCCAGGTCCGGCGCGCTGCGGTCAAAAACTGCGGATGAAATTTCCATGATGCTTCAAGCTCCGGGACTGTCGCAGAAAACGCCGCGCCCGCCCACACCTAATTTCCGCTGGCCTTCCCCGAACTGGTTTGGCAGAAATTTCGCCATGCCCGGTCCGTTGCACAAAGACCAGATCCAACAGGCGATCATCGAGGTTCGCGCCGTTTACGCGGACCTGGCAAAACGTCCCGTCGAACGTGCCTGCGTGGCGCGAACAGAATGCTGCCAGTTCCAGCTCACCGGTTTGACGCCGCAGCTCACCAAGGGCGAGGCGCTCGTTGCGGCGAAAGGTTTTCGCGCCACCGGCCGGAAGGAACTGCCGGAGGCCGACGGCGGTGCCTGCCCCATGCTGAAGCGGGAAACCGGCCGCTGTCAGATCTACGCCGACCGCCCTTTTGGCTGCCGGACGCATTTCTGCGACGCCGCGGGCGGACCTTATCCGCGCAAGGAGGTCCTCGACCTCATCCGGCGGCTGGAGGAAGTGGACCGCAAACTCGACGGCGACGGCCCGCGAAAAATCCAGGCGGCCGTGGCGGACGCGCTGGAAAACCTTTGCTGAAGCCTCCCGGCGAAATCACTCCGCCGTCAGCTTCGACTCTTCGAGCAGCACTTCGTATTTGTAGTTCGACCCGAAATCCTGGTCCAACGCCACCTTGCCTTCGACAACGACCGTCGCGCCAACCTTGGTCGTGTCCTGCGTCGTGATCAACAGGTCGTTGCTGCCGGCCTCGCCGGTGCCGTCCTGCACATGAACCCAGTTCTTGCCAAGAATGCCGGCGTTGTACTTCACCACCTTTCCGCGCAGCTTCACGGTTTTGCCGGCGAGCTTTTTCTTGTCCGCATAGATGGAGGCGACGACGGTGCCGTCTTTCAAGGGCTTGAGGTCGCTGAAGTCCAGCTTCGGCTTCACGGTCATCCCGGGGGCTTTTTTCGGATGTCCCGCGGGCATCGTTCCGACGTCAGGGTGTCCAAGCGGAAGTTTCGTTCCCGCCGCCACGCTGCCCGCCACGGAGATGTCCTCGACGAAATAGATCAGCGCAAAATCCCGCTTCAGGCTGTCGCTGTGAAAGGACTTCATCGGCATCGCGTCCGAAAACGTCACCACGTCACCGGTCTTCACGGGAAACCGCGAGGCCGCCGCCCAGACCTGGTTGGAGCCGGTGTCCACCTGCACGTAGGTGTAGCCGCCGGAATCCATGGTTTCGGTCACCTTGCCGGAGAGAGAGGCGGCGTGAACGGAAGCAAGGCCGGCAACCATCAGCGAGGTGGTGAGGAGAACAATTCGTGAAGCAATGTCTTTCATAGCGCCTCCCAGCTTGAACGCCTGACGGACAAAAATCAATGACGGAGCCGGGTCAGCCGGAGTGTCTGACCCGGGAACGCTCCGCCCGCAACTGGCCGCAGCCGGCGGCGACGTCGATGCCACGGCGTTGGCGCACGGTGCTGGGAATGCCCGCGGTCTTCAACACGCCTTGAAACTCCTTCGCGGCGGACAATTCGGCGGCCGTCCCGGAAAAGCGCGCGGTGGGATTGAGCGGGATGAGATTCACATGCGCGTCCAAGCCGGTCAGCAATTCAGCCAGTTCCCGCGCGTGCGCCACCGAGTCGTTGCGCCCCGCGATCAGGGTCCATTCGAAAAAGATCCGGCGGCCGGTCTCCTGAAAATACGTCCGGCACGCGGCCATGAGTTCAGCCAGCGGCCAGCGCTCGCTCACCGGCACCAGCGCAGCGCGGTCGGCTTCAGTTGCGCCGTGCAGGCTCACCGCGAGATGATACGGCCGGCGCTCCGACGCGAGGCGCAAAATTCCCGGCACCACGCCGACGGTGCTGATGGTGATGCGCCCCGGCCCGAGGTTCAGGCCCGAACGATGCGTGATGATCTCCAGCGCGGTCATGACGGCGTCGTAGTTGTGCAACGGCTCGCCCATGCCCATGAGCACGAGATTGCGCAGACCCTTTTCGCCGGACGCCAGCAGCGCCCTTTGGGCGTGCCGGACCTGCGCCACGATTTCACCCGGACGCAGATGCCGCACGAACCCCATCTGGCCCGTGGCGCAGAACACGCAGCCCATCGCGCAGCCCGCCTGCGTGCTCAGACACGCCGTGTGACGCCCGGTGAAGCCCATGAGCACCGTCTCAATCGTCTGGCCGTCCGACAGCTTCAGCAGAAACTTCCGCGTCAATCCATCGGTGCTGGCGATGTCCGCCGTCTCCTCGGGGGTTTCCAGAAAAAACCGCCGTCCCGCGCCGACGTTTTGTTCCAGCCACCGGCGCAGCGGCGGGACCAGCTCCGGTTCCTCCCGCAGAGTTGATCCAAGGTTCTGATGCAGCTTTCGCCAGAGCGTCCGCGCATGAACCGCGGACAATCCGTCCGCGACCAGTGCGCCTTCTAGTTCGGCGAACGGCAGATCGAGCAGCGAACGAGTCGGCGGGGGCTGGATTTCAGTAACGGTCATCAGCGGGGGAAGGAGTCAAAGTTCGTCTTCGCGTTCCGCGTAGAACAACTGGTGCGCCCGGTCATAGTCCGGCTCCGGCACGAAGACCTGTGTCGGACGATTCAAATCGCCGTCATCGGTCGCGGCCGGATCGACGAACGCCTGCCTCGCGGCGATGCCGTGTTTCTCCAACATCATCACCAGCATCTCGGCATTCACCAGCGGACCGGTGTAGAACAGTTTCACGCCGGAACTCTACCGATCCGGCAATTTCAAACCAAGCCCCGGCAGCGGATTTCCTTGGACAGGTCTGGGGTGGAGAAGCCTTGGGACATGCCGCCAGGCGCCTCGTGGCATCGGCCCTGCTTTTTGACGGGGCGAAGTCATGAACACTGAATTTCAGGCCCGCGACCCGCTCGCCGCGCTGCTGCCCGGCTGGTTTACCAACGCCTGCGCGTCCATCGATGTGTCCCCAAAGAAGGCAGTCGAGTACCTGGGCCTCCTCGCCCTGCTGACCGGCATCTATTACTGCTATTTCGTCCGCGATGCGAAGCTGGCGATGTGTCCGCCCGACGAAACCATCTCGTTCGGCGAACTGGGCGGGCTGATGCTGAAGTTCTTTCTGCTGACGAGCTGGCCGTTTGCGGTGGTGGCCTGCTGCGATGCCGAATGGGACGCGAAGGACGCGGGGAACATCTTTCTCGCCGCCTATCTGCTCACCAACGTCCTCTGGTATTTCAAGACCGGCTGCGCCCCCTGCATCTTCGCCGCCGCGTTCCGAATCATCCCCTACGTGTTCTGCGCGATGATCGCCCACGGCCTTGGCAGTGTCCGGCATCGGCGCGGTGGAACTCCGTCGGCGGTATAGTTACCACAGTTCAGCCCGGTTCACGGCAAACCAAGCCCCGCTCGCCACTATCACAGGAGACCGCTTCACCGTTTTTGTGGAAGGCGAGGCTTCCCTGACATTGCAGTTACAGTGCACCATGTATGACGGCGTAGCCGTGCCGGAACCCACCACCGGGAGCTTGGTCCTATTGTGCGTGGCCGGGATGCTCATCCGCCGCTGGCATTAAAAGGTTGGTTGTGACCAATCGCCCCCGGCCGCCTACGAATAAATACGGATTCTGAAACTTTCGATTGCTACGGACGAGTTGGTTGTGTAGAAACCATCCAATCACCAGCCCGAAAGGCAAAAACACGAAGGCAACTCGTATATGAAACACATCACTCCACGTCTCATCGCCGCAGGCAGCACGCTGCTGCTCGCCGCCAGCGCCCAAGCCGGCGTCAGTTTCTCCACCAGCCCGACCATCAGCTCTTGGTTGGGAACTCCCGCCTACGTTTCGCTGTCCAACGCAAACTTGGGAGGCGCAAGTGTCGCACAGGGCACCCCGGGAATCACCGGCAGCTACGGCCTGCTGGCCGAAACCTTCACGCCGTCCTCCACCTTCCAACTCGATTCGTTCAGCATTCTGCTGGCGGTCAACAACGCCAGCACTTATCAGATTCACCTTTATGATTTGGGCCCGGCGGGCACCGTGCCCGTGGGTGCTTCCGCTTCCTACAGCGCCGGCACCGACCTCTTCAGCGGACTGACCATCTCGCCCTCCACCAGCAGCGGAGCCGTTCAAGGGATTTTCAGCCTCAGCGGAGCGGATCAGGTGACCTTGAACGCGGGTGAGCAATACGCAATTGAACTCTGGACACCGTCGGCTGCCGGATCTGCGGGCATCACCTGGTATCGCAGCGCCTCCGCCGCCACCCCCGACCCGGGCGGCCAGATGTTCTCCGGCGGCGACGCCGCAGGACTCCGCCAGACCCTGAACCTCAATGGTCAGGCCGGTGGCGCGCCCCGCACGGGCGCTTTGGCGCTTTACGCCGTGGTGCCGGAACCCACCTCACTCTCCTTGCTGGGTCTCGGAGCCATGGCCTTGGTCATTCGCCGCCGCAAATAATTTCAGATCAGCCCATCAATCCCGCCATTGAAAACAATGGCGGGATTTTTTTACCAAGACAGCGTCACTCCCATCGCCAACGGCTTATTCCGCTGCTCGAAGAAGGGCTTCTGCAACGATTCCGCTCCTACGGAGCTTTCGCACGGAGCTCGACTGTGTCCGCAGGACCAGGCGCAGCGGGTGGATGGGTGGAGGCAGTTGAAAATATTCTCCGATGTGGGTTTGCTGGTGGCCGTCCGCCAGCACCTGCGGCTGGGCGTTGCCACAGCCGCGCTCCGGGGAAAAGCAGTGGAGGGCCACCGCAGTCCAAGACGCTGGCGCGTTCACGATGACGCCGGAAATTCGCGAACAAAGAACCCTCTCGCCCCGCCCAAGCGGGGAGAGAGTTGGAGAGAGGGGATTTGAGTTGTGACCGACAGTTAAACCCCACCTCACCCCGACCCTCTCCCCCATTTCATGGCGGAGAGGGAGAAACTTTTCGCGTGGTTCGCGGTTGAATCGGGCGGCGGCAGAAAGGTGGCCATGCGCAAGCACCTTCAGCATTGATGAATTTGGGGAACGGTTTCCCAGGGTAGGCGCTCCTTGCCTGTCCGGCGCGGACTGCCAACCCGGGGCTGATGGATTTGAAGACCGTTGGGATTCGCGGATGGAGCGAGAGCGCAACTGTAGCGGCGGTCTGTGACCGCCGAATCAAAGGTGTCCTCTGGCTTGCAGCGGATAAATCTCTCCCTGATACGGCCAATCTTCGGGACGAGCGACCAGTTTCTTACGTATCGGATTTTCGGCCACGTAAAGCCACTTCTCCGAATACGACTCTTCCGAACGCATCACATGGTCAAAGAATCCCTTCTGCCAATGCGGTGTTGGAAGATTCATTCCACGCAATGTTTTCGAGAGCGAGTTTTTCAAGCTTTTCATCCATTCAGAAAGCAGGGAAAGACGGCGGTCACAGACCGCCGCTACAGCGCCTGTAGCGGCGCTCTGTGAGCGCCGACGTTCGACGAGCGCCGATTCGTATTCCTCCCCAAACGCCACAAACAAATGGAGATGATCCGGCATCAAAACATAGTTGCCGACGAATACACCACGCGTCAGCCCTGTCTCGCAAAACTTGCGGAAATCTTCATGAACTTTGGCGTTGGCAAGAATGGGTTTGCGGTCTTCGGTGTTCGTGGTGACGAAGTGAGAGGATTGCTGGTGAAAAGCCGGTCAAGGCGCTTGAGTCTCTGTTTGGGCTGTAGCGGCGGTGTGGTCACCGCCGGGGAACTTCCAGAGTTCATGCCCGGCATTGTAGCGGCGCTCTGTGAGCGCCGAAAGAAATTGAAGACGACGGCGGTCACAGACCGCCGCTACAGCGCGCATACCTGTGGCGCCAGTCTGTGACTGGCGGTTTGTGGGGAACGGTTTCCCTAGGTAGGCGCGAGTGGCCCATCTGGCACGGATCGCCTGGCCGGCGCGGACCGCCAACCGGGGCTGATGGATTTGAAGACTGGTGGGATTCGTCTGTAGCGTCGGTCTATGACAAGACGAACGAAAAATGGCAAACGACGGCGCTCACCGAGCGCCGCAGCCAACGTGCAAATCTGTAGCGCCAGTCTGTGACTGGCGATTTGGCGAACGGCTTCCCGGGCAGGCGCGGGTGGCCCATCCGGCACGGATCGCCTGTCTGGCGCGGACCGCACTCGTCACGCCGTAGCAGATGCGAAGGCGGAAACCCGGGGCTGATGGATTTGAAGCCCGTTGGGATTCATTTGTAGCGTCGGTCTGTGACCGACGAAAGAAATGTGACCAACGACCGGCGGTCACAGACCGCCGCTACAGCGGAATATGCCACCCCGACGGGGCTGGGAATTTTGCGGGTGGGCGGGCTACAAAGATTTCGCTCCGGACGGAGCTTCGGAAAACCGCAAGCGAGTTACTTTTTTCGCCTATCCCGGTAGGCAATCAACTTCAGCATCATTGATTCGAAATAGTCGTAGACGCTTTGTGCGTAAACAGCGCTGTCTTTAAAGAAAACCGGTTGCGAATCAAGACCGTCAATGACCTCATAAAATGAGTTTGAACCTAACCAATTGGCCCGATTTTCAAGATTTTCCTTTTCAGACTTTTTGAGTTTCACAAAGCCCTTAAGTTTGCCCGTGAGTTCCTCCACCTCGTCACTGGTCCAGTCGGCGGTCTTGAGCCGCTTGAGTCGAGATTGGATTCTCCAGTTTATGAACATGCATTTTTCTTCAAACGAGTTGAAAACTTTCCCACCTGCAAAGTTATTACAGCTATTGCACGCAGAAGTTCTGATGCCCTGTGAATTGACAAATGACTGCGATGATTGAGATCGCGGCGTTCGTAGGAAGAAACATACGGGGATGATGTGCTCTACACATTGTGCTTCACAACCGCAATATGTGCATGTAGCCCAGTCACCAAGGTAGAATGGCAACAAACGAAACAAAGGGTCGTCTTCATTGAGTATCTCGACTTCAACAGTGTTTTTGTTGACCCGAACTTTCCGAAGAGTTTCACGATCGACGACAACCTCTTTCTGAAACGCAACTGGAGCAATACTCCCACTACAGAGTTTGCAGGCGGTCTTACCCGCTTGCGCAGCTTGATTAGCAGCAGTCAGCGTAATCGAATCTAAGTGACCGCACGCAAACTTAACTAGAACCTTCTTCTCGGCCCTTTCGTATTGCCCGAGCATTTCGATTCCAAGTTTTGCGAATTCCTCTTTACCCCACGCGCTACGAACTTCCTGCGATGTATTTTGAGTCGGCTTGCCGCTTGCACCTAAACCTTTGGTTTTAGCAGCCGCTTCATAACACACAGGGCAAATTACCTTGCCCGCAGTCTTCCTTGCATAGAGTTGTCCATTTGTTGCGCGCGCTTCATGCCCACACGGGAATCGTAGCAGAACAGGAATATTTCGATGTTGCCAGTGTTCGAGAACTTCCGCGTTGAATTTACGGAATTCCCTCTTCGCCCAAATCTGTCTTACCTCATCTGGCGCAAGTGAACGAAGATTTCCGGATTTTGATAACCACGGCGTCAAAACTTTGTCTTCAAGCTCAGAATCCTGCTTTTCTGGGCTCGCGTCGGGATTGACTTTGTCTTCCATGACGCACCGAATTGATTCGATATGCTAGTTTTTCGCCCCTGCCAGTTCTTCCTCAAAATCCACGATCTCTTTGATCTGCACCAGAAACCAGCGGTCAATTTTCGTGAGGTTGAAAATCTCCTCAATGGTGAAGCCGGCGCGCAGGGCGTGGCGGATGAAGAAGATGCGTTCGGCGTTGGGCACGCTCAGTTTGCGGCTGATGACGTCGCGCGGGAGGATGTCGCGGTCGCCATAGACTTCCGTGCCGATGCGCCAGGGTTTGCCGTCGCCGCCCAGGCCGCTGCGGCCAATCTCCAGCGAGCGCAGGCATTTTTGCAGGCTTTCCTTGAACGTGCGGCCGATGGCCATCGCTTCGCCGACGCTTTTCATCTGCGTGGTGAGCGTGGGGTCGGCTTGCGGGAATTTCTCGAAGGCAAAGCGCGGAATCTTGGTGACGACGTAATCAATGCTCGGCTCGAAGCTCGCGGGGGTTTCGCGCGTGATGTCGTTCTTCAATTCGTCGAGCAGATAACCGACAGCGAGCTTGGCGGCAATCTTCGCAATCGGGAAGCCAGTGGCTTTTGATGCCAGAGCGGAGCTCCGGCTGACGCGCGGGTTCATCTCGATGATGACCATGCGGCCGTTCTCCGGACTAACGCCGAACTGGATGTTCGAGCCGCCGGTCTCGACACCAACGGCGCGGATCACGGCGAAACTCTGGTCGCGCATGATCTGGAATTCCTTGTCGGTGAGCGTCTGGATGGGCGCGACGGTGATGCTGTCGCCGGTGTGGACGCCCATGGGGTCGAAGTTTTCGATGGAGCAGATGATGACGCAGTTGTCGGCGCGGTCGCGCATGACTTCCATCTCGTATTCCTTCCAGCCGAGGAGGGATTCTTCGATGAGGATTTCGTTCACGGGCGAGAGTTCGATGCCGCGCTTGGCGATCTCTTCAAACTCCTCGCGGTTGTAACCGATGCCGCCGCCGGTGCCGCCGAGCGTGAACGCCGGCCGGATGATGAGCGGGAACCGGCCGATCTTGTCGGCCACGGCGCGGGCTTCGTCCATGTTGTGGGCGACGCCGGAAATGGGGACGTCGAGGCCGATGCTCAGCATGAGGTCCTTGAACGCGAGGCGGTCTTCGCCCTTGTGGATGGCCTCGGGCTTGGCGCCGATCATCTCCACGTCGTGGCGTTCGAGCGCGCCGTTCTTGTGGAGGGACATGGCGGTGTTGAGCGCGGTCTGGCCGCCGAGCGTTGGGAGGAGGACGAGTTTGCCCTTTGCGCCAGTGCGCTTCATCTCTTCCTTCTCGCGGGCGATGATCTTCTCGACGCACTCGGGCGTGATGGGTTCGATGTAGGTGCGGTCGGCGAACTCCGGGTCGGTCATGATGGTGGCCGGGTTGGAGTTCACGAGGATGACGCGGTAGCCTTCTTCCTTTAGGGCTTTGCACGCCTGGGTGCCGGAGTAGTCAAATTCGCAGGCCTGGCCGATGATGATGGGGCCGGCGCCGATGATGAGGACGCTGTGGATGTCGGTTCTTTTTGGCATCTGAAAAATCTTTCTTGGGACCTTCGCCGCGCGAAGTTCCCTACCGTTTGCAAACGGCGGAAAGTGAACCGGATTTTGCCGCCTTTGTCATTGGTTTTCTTCGGGAGAAACGGCGAGCAAAGAACGCCGGGAGGCGTCGCCCGGGCGCGCGGAAACCTCAGGCCGGTTGCCTTCCCTGCCCTCCCGACCAAGGTCGGAAAATTACTTCAAAACCACCCAGAGCGCGTGCAGCAATCCGGGCAGCCAGAAGAAGAGGCACAGCACGAGGTTGATGAGGGTGCTTTTGACCGAGTTGGATTTGAGATACACGGCCAACGGCGGCAACAGAATGGCGATGATGACCAGCAGCAGCTTGTTCATGGCGCGAGCCTACGCGGCCAGCGGGCGATGGCAAGGGGATTTCCCACTCGCGGTCACGGCAAGGCCAGCCGGTAAAAGCGCTGCGCCGCGGTGGCCGGGTCGGTCAGGATCAACGTCCCGCCCGTCGCATACACCGGCGCGCCCAACGGCAGCCAGGCGGTGTCGGCCAGGTCCGTTTTGTATTCGACTTGATAGGTGAGGTTGGATTCCACGGTGAAGCTGAGCTGGATTTGGCCGTTCGGCAGCAAGGACGCCGCGCCGCTCAGGGGAATGAAGTTGGCGGCATCGGGCGTGGGGGTGGTGGAGAAACTGACGAGGGTGTTGCCGCCGTCGGGCAGACGTCCCTGCGAGATGCCGTCGGGCTGAATGCCAAAGTCCACGGCGTCGATCAGCGCCAAGCTGGCGTCGTAAATTCGCAGCGTCTCACCCAGCTTGCCAAGACTGAAGTCCACATGATCCCTGCCCTGGGCGACGTCGCCATCGGCCTGCCACAGCACCCAGCTTCGGCCGCCGATGAAACTCAGCGGCGCAATCTGGAAGTTGGTGATGCCGACGGTCGAGGGATTGTCGGCCAGATAAAGTCCGGACAGTTCCACCGGCAGCGCGCCGGGGTTGAAAAGTTCAAACCAATCATTGCCGGACAACGGCGCGGCCATCCATTCATTGAGGCGCAAGGACGAGACCGGACCCAGCGCGGCGGGAGCGGAATTCACGGCAGCCGGCGTGGGCGCGGCGAGCAGTTTCCACGGTCCGGCATCGCGGCCGATGGACAGGTCTCGCGCTTGAAAACCGTAGCCGACCGAATCCACCACCTGCCCTGCCAGGTTGAAAAGGAAGACGTCGCCGCTGTCGGACGACAATGAAAAGCCGGTGTTTAGCACCGGGCCACTGATCGTCGAGGCCGGTTGCGAACTGTCGCACCAGACGCGCAGAAAACCGTTGGCGGGAATCGTCGCCCCGGCGGGAAATGTCCAGCGGCCGGAGGTGGCGGTGGATTTGCCCAGCGCCAGGCCGGCGAGGCTCACGACGACATTGCTCGGATTGGAAAGTTCCACCCAGTCCGAGTAGGCGCTCCAGGGCGAAAGCTCGGAAGTCGCATTGCGGGCGAGAATTTCGTTCAACACGGGACCGGTCCACGACGCGAGGTAGTTGCTCGCGCCGGGGCTGGGGCTGCCGGGGAAAACGGTGAAGCTTGCCGAGCCATCCGGCAGCCGGCCACGGGTGACACCGGCGGTTTGCACGCCGTAGGTGACACGTTCAAGTTCGGTGCCGGAAACGTCCGAGAGAATGATGGCGTTGTTGGCCGTGGGCAGCGCAAATTCAAGATGACCCGCACCGGGAAGCTGGTCGCCAAACAACTGCATGAATCCACGCGGCGGCAGGAACGAATGGGCGCGAATCTGAAACACCGTGTTGCTCGTGCCGAGGTAAAGTCCGCGCAGCGCCACCGGCAACGTGGCCGAGCGGTTGAACAGCTCAATCCAGTTGGTGGTGCCGGCCGACGGATTGGCCAGCCATTCGTTGATGGCGACGTTGGTCGAGCTTCCCAGGGTGACGGCAAGATTGGCCGCGCCCGGCGTGGGCTGCGTCAACTGCCATTGGTCGGCAATCCGGCCCAGGGTGAGATCGGAAATTTGCAGACCGAACGACAGGGCATCGACGCGGTTGGTGCTGGCGTCGTAGAGCAGGACATTTTCCCCCGTGCGCCCCAGCGCGAAACCCGTATGCCATCCGGGCAGATTCGTCGCCGTGTCGCACCAGACGACCAGATAACCGCCCGCCGGAAGATTCGTGGCGGGAAAGACAAACTTCCGGGCGTTGCCGCCGTCGGTAAGGCTCCAGTTTGCGAGCGAAACCGGGTTGGTGCCGCGGTTGTAAAGCTCCACCCAGTCGGGAAAGGTTCCGCCGTTGTTGACGCTGGCGAGATTGTCGGCGGCCACTTCGTTCAGAATCACGTCGCCCAGCGGCGGTGCGACGGGCGGCAATCCCGGCGTGCCGTTGGCCGCGGAACTGGCGCGCCAGTTCGCGGGCGAATTCGGGTCGCCGCGCGGATCAATCACCTCTAGCGAATAGCCGCCGCCGTCCGGCGAGGTCGGCCAGCCGTTTTCATCGTCGTAGTTCACCGCCGTCACGACGTAGCCGTTCGGGTCGAGGATGGCGATGCGTTCGCCGCCGTTGTCGAGGTTGCCGCTGTAATTGCCGAAGACCGCCACGCCGGGATAGCGCGACGCGAACTGCGCCGGGTTGGCGTTGTTGGCGAGCAGCAGGATTGCGCCCGGGGCCAGCAGGGTGCCGCCGGGAAAGTTGAAAGTGATGCCGGTGAAGCTGAAGCCGCCCAAGTCCAGCGGCTGGCCGCCGACGTTCTGCAGTTCGAGGAACTCATACTGGCTGCCGCCAACGGGGTTGTACATCAGCTCGGTGATGCGCAGCGGCACGCCGAGTTCGCCGGTGGTGAAGGTGGCCTCGTTGAGCGCGCTCCACGTTCCGCCATTGAGCACGCGCGCCTTCAGGGTGACGGTGGCGTTCAGCGTCAACGTCGCGGGATTGGTCAGCGCGGAACCGGCGACTGCGCCGGTGTATTCAACGCGTGGATCGGAGCCGTTGGTGGTGTAGTAAATCGTGCCCGCGCCGGGATTGCGCATCGCCAGGACAAAGCCCGAGGCGACCCGCATGCTGCCAAGCAAAACGCCGTTGGTGGTGTCCTTGTGAAATTCCGGCGCGTCAATGGCGGGGTAAAGCCCGGCCGTCCGCAGCCAGCCCAGCACGTTGGTGGCGCGTCCGGGAAAGTAGTTCGTCAGCATGCGGCTGTTCTCGGCCAGCCAGTGGTTTTCCCGCGTGTAAAGCTGCGTGAGGTCGCCTTCCAGATACGGATGCGCGTCGCGGCGATAATCCCCCCAGCGGACGCTTTCCGCCGTGATGGCGTTGTCAAGAACGCCCTGCCATTTCAGCCAGCGCGTGCTGTTGGCGGCGGAGGTCAGCGCGCCGTCGGGGGCGAGCATGTGCTTGAAAACGCGGTCGGCGAAATCGAGGCGGTACTGCGGGTTGATCTTCAGCTTGGCGTGGAGGCCGCCGGCCGTGGACTGGCTTTCGTTGCTGTTGCCGCCGCCGCTGTCCGGAATGCGGTTGTCGCTGTTGTCCGGGTTGAGCAGCACGCATTCGCCGTCCCACGGGACGAACTTGAACTTGCCCTCGCCGACAAACGTTCCGCCGGCGCGCTGACGGATGGCATACCAGTTCTTCGCCGTGCCCCAGTCGCGGTGTCCGACAAAGAAATGCAGGAAGCAGTAGTCGATGTATTCCGTGACATCGAGGTACTGCTTGAAGGCCTCGTAGCCGGCGCTGGTCGTGGCGTTTGGCAACGCGAGCAGCTTCTGAAAGGTGTTGTAGCTCGCCACACTGCCGCCGGGCGGCGTGCCCTCGACATAGCCGCCGATGGCGTCGCCCTGCTCGTAGATGTCGTAATCTTCCGTCGTGCCCCCCAGCAGGCCCGCGGCAAACTGCGACTTCGGCTGTTCGGAGAAGTCGTAGGTGCCCCAGTAGAGGCCGTTGATGAAGAGATTGCAGAAGCGCGTGTGGCTGGCGGCGACCTCGAGATCGCGCGCCGCTTCCTTCATCCAGGCGTCGCGGAAACGGCTGGCGCGCGTGCGTTGAAAGGACCCGTTCACGTTGCCGTTGACATCCGACCAGTGCCGCCAGCTCACGCCGAAGTCCGCGCGCAGGATCAGGTCGTCAAACTCCTTCACCGGCGATTCCGGAAAGAGCTGATACTTGAGCTTGGTTTCGCCGAACTCGCCCTTGAACACGATCTTGAAGCCGTGCTTGGGATTTTTCTCGGGCTGACGGCTGGCGTTGCCATGGATGCCGATGCCGCATGTCTCGGCAAAGGCCGTCGAACCGTCCGGCAGCACCATCTCAATCGAACACGGCCGGTCCGGATAGCCTTTCGTCATCACATTGGCGGCGTTGTAGATGCCGGTCGCACCAAACATGTCCTCGACGTTCATCACAATGGACACCACGGGCAGTTCGGCAAGGCCGGTCTTGAATCGTTGCAGCTTGGCGGCATCCACTGGCGAGGCGGGATTCGTGGGCGTGACCCGCAACGGGTCGAGATCCATTTCATAGTCCGCCGGCACCAGGTTGTTGGAAAATCCAAATCCGAAACGAACGCCCCAGTCGGCAGGAAACCCGGCCGGATACGCCGGCTGATTCAAAACTTGGTCGGCAAAAATGTAGCTGTGGGTCTGAACGCGCGACGGCAGGTAGCCGCTCAGAAACGTCGCCGCCCGCAGCACCAGCGTGTTGGAAATGGTGATGGGACCGTTGTAGGAAAGCCCGTTGACCTCGGTGGGGTCCGTCCCGTCCGTCGTGTAGCGCATCACCGCGCCGGGAAGCGTCGTGGTGAGAAGAAGGTTGAACGGCGCCGAGAACACTCCCCGCGAAACGCTGAAATGCGGTTCGGGAGCGATGCCGAGAATCGTGCTGCTGCCGTTCGCCGCGCCCGGCGTGGGCGTCCGGTAATAGCGCCAGACGTTCAAGCCATCGCGGCCGTACGAGTAATCGTTGCGCTGCTCAGGAAACTTCGGGGTGAATTCACTGACGGGCACCTGCGGCGATTCGGCGTTGAAGAGCGCCAGGTGGTCGCCAAAGAGGTTCAGCTTGAAATTGGCGTGCAGCGGATTCGCCGGCGTGCGGCGGTTCTTCTCCGAGGCGAACACGACGAGAAACTGTCCCGGGGCCAGGTTGGTCGAGGGAAATATCCATTTGGACGGCACCTGGTCGTCGTCGGTCAGGGACCAGCCCAGGAGGTTCACCGTGTTGCTGCCGCGGTTGTAGAGTTCAATCCAGTCCTGCGCTTCGCCATCCTCGTCCAGCAGACCGGCGATGTTGCCGGCCAGGAATTCATTGATGACGACATCCCCTGCCGCCGCGCCGGAATCGAGCGACACGAACCAGGCACCCCCGGCAAAGTCGTTCGGAACGTCTGCCAGATCCTGAATTCCATGGCCGGCCGCCCAGTTGAAAACCACGCTGCCCGCGGCAGGCTGGGTGAATTGAAACACATACGGCCCCGCCCCTGAACCAATCACATTGGTGGCCGGACTGCCGTTGATGAGCAGGTCCGCCGCGTTCACGCCGGTGACAGGCTCGCTGAAGGTGATTTCAGTCTGCGTCAGTTTGCCAACCTGGGCGGCGGGCACGGGAATGCGTTCGCCGACAACCGGCGCGACAGCATCTGTCAGCTGATAGGTCCACGAAGCGCCGGAGGCGTTTTCATCAAACGGCGCGCCGGAAGCGGCGTCCACGATGTCATGGAGATCATCCCACTTGATCTGCACGGTGCCGGGGAGAGGCTGCGTGAACAGGAAGGTGAAGGTGTTCGTGCCGTCGTTGCCGATGACATTGACCGCGGGCTGGTTGTTGACAAGGAAATCGGCGGGGGTCACGCCGTTGACGGTCCGGGAAAAAATGACGGTGATTTGTGTCAGTCCGCCGACTGTGGAGCCGGCCGTGGGAGTGACAGTGGCAATTGTGGGCGGCGTCAGTTTGGAGATCTGCAGCGCGGCATCAAAGCGGAAGTCCGACCCGGTGAGGGTGCTGTTAAACGCCTGCACGGCGAGGGTGTTCACGCCCGGCACGAGATAACTGGACGGCAGCGGAATGACCGCAAAGGTGTTGGTGCGGGCCGGCTCGATGGAGGCGGTGGCATTCGTCAGATAGGTCGGCTGGCCCAGCACGTTGGTGCGGGCGATCTCCGTCCCGTTGATCCAGGCAATGAAGCCGTCGTCGTAATTGGCGACCAGCTGCACGGTGCCGATTTCCGCGACGTTGGTGATGGTGAAGGTGCGGCGCAGAAAGATGCCGCGATAGCCGCCGGACATGTCGGCGAGAATCGTGCCGCCCGTCAGATTGTCGTCACCGCCGCCGAACGCCGTGCCGTAGTGGAACGGCGCGTTGCTCAAGGGCCAGGAGACGTCATTGAACCCGTTGGTCCGCCAGGCCGTGACGGGTGTGGAAACCTCGTTCGTCGCCTTGCGCCAGCGCCAGTCGGCTTTGTTGGTGACGACCAGTTCCTGGGCCGGGGAAATCAAAGGCAACAGCAGAAAAACGCAGACAGCGGCCCGAGGGAGGAGCGCCTTCAGACACTGGCGGAGGGAAAGAAGCTGAACCGGTGGAGGAGTAACGTCGCGGGTTTGCATAGTGAACTCGTCGAGAGTAGCAGCCGCCGAACGGGACGTCATTCGCGAACTGCGCCGTAGTTTGCCGGATGCCCTCGGGTCAATTACGCGGTTCGGCTGCCTCGGGAGTTCTTTCCCCTTGCACGCGCAGGGGCTTTCCGCATCCTTGGCGCGTGGCTGACCGAACGATTTCCGATGTCCTGACCAAACCTGATGCGGCGCTCGAAATGACGCTGCGGCCGTCGCTCTTTTCCGAATTCACCGGCCAGGCCCGCGTGAAGGAACGTCTCGAAATCAGCGTGGCGGCGGCCAAGCAGCGCGGCGAGGCGCTCGATCACATCCTGCTTTCCGGCCCGCCCGGACTCGGCAAGACGACCATCGCGAACATCCTGGCCAAGGCCATGGGCGGCAATCTCAAGGCCACCAGCGGCCCGACGATTGAGAAGGCCGCCGACCTCGCCGGCCTGCTGACAAACCTGGAGGAAGGCGACGTCCTGTTCATCGACGAAATCCATCGCCTCCAGAAAACCATCGAGGAGTATCTCTATCCCGCGATGGAGGACTTCAAGCTCGACATCATCATCGACCAGGGTCCGAACGCACGCAGCGTGCGGCTGAACCTGCCGCGCTTCACCTTGATTGGCGCGACGACGCGCAGCGGGCTGCTGACCGCGCCGTTGCTGACCCGCTTTCCCATCCGCGAACGGCTCGATTACTACCAGGCGGATCAGCTCACGCGGATTGTCATCCGTTCGGCGCAGTTGCTCGGCGTGGAAATCGAGGAACGCGGCGCGAATGAAATCGCCAGGCGCAGCCGCGGCACGCCGCGCATTGTAAACAACCTGCTCCGCCGCGTCCGGGATTACGCCCAGGTGAAAGGCGCGGGAAAGATCACCGCGGACATTGCCGACCGCGCCCTGGCCATGCTGGAAATTGACGAGAACGGACTGGATGAAATGGACAAGCGCATCCTGGAAGCGGTCATCGTGAAGTTCGGCGGCGGACCGGTGGGCGTGAGTTCGCTCGCGGTCGCGGTGGGCGAGGAACCGGACACGCTCGAAGAAGTCTATGAGCCTTACCTGATCATGGAAGGCTACCTGAAGCGAACGCCGCAGGGCCGCGTCGCCACCGAGCTGAGCTACCAAAAGCTCGGCCTCAAGCCGAACACCGGCGGGCAGTCGTCGCTGCTGTAAAATAAAAAACCCGCCCTGGTCTCCCAAGGCGGGCTGTCAAAGCGGAGAGTTTCCCTTACTCCTGGACGAACTTGATCACGCGCGACTTCTCGGAGCGCTTGCGCTTGTTTTCATCAAGCTCCTTCTTGCGGAGACGCAGGCTCTTCGGCGTCGCCTCGACGTATTCGTCGGTGTCGATGTATTCCAAGGCGCGTTCCAGGCTGAGCTTCAACGGCGGCGCGAGCTGGATGCCCTTGCCGTCGCCCTGGGAGCGCATGTTGGTCAGGCGCTTTTCCTTCACGGGATTGACCGGGATGTCGTTCTCGCGGGCGTTTTCGCCGACGATCATGCCGGAGTACACCATGTCGCCGGGCTCGATCATGAGGCGGCCGCGTTCCTGGACCATGTTGAGGGCGTAGCTGGTGGCTTCGCCGGAGTCCATGGAGACAAGGGAGCCGTTTTTGCGCGCGGCGATCTCGCCGCAGTCGGCGCCGTATTCGTGGAAGAGATGGCTCATGACGCCCATGCCCTTGGTCATGTTGACGAGGTCGGTCTCAAAGCCGATGAGGCCGCGCATGGGGACGAGCGCCTCGACGGACACCTGGGTGCCGACGTGCGCCATGTTGGTGATCTGCGCCTTGCGGCCGGAAAGGTTTTCCATGATGGCGCCGAGGTTTTCGCTCGGAACTTCCACGAAGAGCTTCTCGATGGGTTCGAGCGGCTCGCCGTTCGGCCCCTTTTTCCAGAGTACTTCGGGACGGGAGACGAGGACTTCATGACCTTCGCGGCGCATCTGTTCGACGAGAATCGCAATCTGCATTTCGCCGCGGCCGCTGACCGCGAAGATCTTCGGGTCGCTGGTCTGCTTGATGCGGAGGGCGACGTTGGTGCGGATTTCCTTCACGAGCCGGTCCCAGATGTGACGCGCGGTGACGAGCTTGCCGTCCTGGCCGGCGAGCGGGCCGTCGTTCACGGCGAACTCCATCTGAATCGTCGGCGGATCAATCGGAATGTACGGCAGGGCCGGACGCAGTTCGCTGTCGCAGATGGTTTCGCCGATGAAGACTTCCTCAAAGCCGGTGACGCCCACGATGTCGCCGGCGTGCGCCTCCTGGATCTCAATCCGCTTCATGCCCTCGAAGTGGTAGAGCATGGTGATCTTGTTCTTGGTGATCTTGCCGTCGCCATGGCGGCAGATGGCGGGATCGCCGACCTTCACCTTGCCTTCGACGATTTTACCGAACGCGATACGGCCGAGATAATCCGAGTAGTCGAGGTTCGCGACGAGCAGCTGGAAGCCGTCGCCGGCCTTGGCGCGCGGCGGCGGGATGTGCTTCACGATCGCATCGAACAACGGCTCCATCGTGCCGGAGACGTGGTCGAGCTCGACCTTGGCGTAGCCGTTCTTGGCGGAGCAGTAAATGAAGGGGAAATCGAGCTGCTCATCCGTCGCGTTGAGCGACATGAAGAGTTCAAACACCTGGTCGAGCACCTTCTTGGGGTTCGCATTGTCGCGGTCGATCTTGTTGATGACGACGATCGGCTTGGCGCCGGCTTCCAGCGCCTTGCGGAGCACGAAGCGCGTCTGGGCCTGCGGGCCTTCGGCGGAATCCACGACGAGCAGCACGCCGTCGATCATGTTCATGATGCGTTCGACTTCGCCGCCGAAATCCGCGTGGCCGGGGGTGTCCACGATGTTGATGTGGTAATCCTTGTATTTGAAGGCGGCGTTTTTGGCGCGGATGGTGATGCCCTTTTCCTTTTCCAGGTCCATGGAATCCATCAGGCGCTCGACCTGGGTTTCGGCCTGGTTGGCGCGGAAGGTGCCGGATTGCTTGAGGAGGCAGTCGACGAGGGTCGTCTTGCCGTGGTCAACGTGCGCGATGATCGCGATGTTTCGAATGTGCTGCATATCGTAAATGACCGGTTGTGCATCCATAACTCATGTGACCGGAGACGCCATCGGGACGAACCGGATGTGCCGGCGTACGCCTGCGTTCACATCACCACGGATTAAACCGAGCCGCATAGAGTGCCTGTTGAAAATAAAAGGTCAAGCGCTTGTGCGGTCCGCTTTGGACATGCCGGTTGGAGGGGAATTCTCCGCCAGCCCCGCACGACGTTGCATCCGCAGCGGAACCCATTACAATCCCGCCCCATGTTGTCCTTTGCCTCCTTGTCCAGCGCCGCCACCTGGCTGATCAGCTTTCCGCTGCTCTACCTGCTGCTGCTGGCGCTGGGACGGGTCTTGAAGCGCAATCATCGCGTGCGGCTCGGCGTGATGTATTACGTCTTCGGACTGGCGGTTTCCCTGTGCGTGCCGGCGTATCTGCTGGGCCTGGACCTGGCGGGCCTCCGCGAAATCACCGCGGTCGCGATCATCAGCTCCAGCTTTTTCCTGAACGCCATCTTCAAACGTTATTTTTGGGAACTGCAGTTCGCCCGCAAACGCGACGTCCCCTTCCCCAAGCTGCTCAGTGATTCGTCCGCCATCTTCCTCTTCGCCATCGCGGTCGTGGTGGTGATCTGCTGGCTGTACGAAGTACGCATCCCCGGTCTGCTCACCGGCTCGGGCATTGTCGCGATCATCCTCGGTCTCGCGCTTCAGGATTTGCTGGGGAACATCATCGGCGGCTTTGCCATCCACTTCGGCCAGCCGTTCCGCGTCGGCGACTGGCTGCAAATCAACGAGCGCCGCGCGCAGGTCATGGAAATCAACTGGCGCTCCACCCGCCTCTGCACCACGGACAAGGTTTATCTCGACCTCCCCAACCGCGAGCTCGTCCGCCAGACCATCGTCAACTACCACTACCCCGTTTCGCTCCACGCCCTGCGGCTCTCGGTGCGCGTCGAATACTCCGCGCCGCCCACGCGCGTGAAGGAAGTCCTCATCCACGCCGCCGCAAACGCCAGGAACGTCCTGCCCGAACCCCGTATCCGGGCCTTTCTGAAAAACTTCCACGAGGATCACATCGAGTACGAGCTCCAGTTCTGGATCAACGACAACCAGCTTTACAACGAAGTCACCGACGCCGTCCGGACCAATGTCTGGTACGGCCTCCAGCGGCACGGCATCAAGATGCCCGTCGGCGCCCGCACCGTGCAACTCGAACGCCCCGCCCGCTCGCGCGAACGCGAGATGCAGACGACTGCGCGGAACATTCTCCGCCAGCAGGCGCTGTTCAAATCCCTCACCGACGCCGAGCTCGACGCCCTGCTGCCGCACGGACACATCGTGCATTTCGGCCGGGGCGAAAAGCTGATCGAACAGGGAGCCGATGGCGCTTCCATGTTCGTGCTGGTGGACGGCGAGGCCAATGTGGTGATGAACCATAACGGCATGCAGACCTTCGTGGCGTCCTTGAAGTCCGGCGACTGCTTCGGCGAGATGTCGCTGCTCACCGGCGAAAAACGCAGCGCCACGGTCATCGCCAACCAGGACTGCGAGGTGGTGGAGATCGGCAAATCGGTCATCAACAAGAGCCTCAAGGAAAATCCGGAACTGCTCCACAAGCTCAGCGACCTGCTGGCGCACCGGCAGATGGAGAACGAGGGCATCTTCGCCGCGCAAACTCCCAGCCAGGCCATCACCGAAAAGCGGACGGAATATCAGGCCTCCTTCGCCCATAAGCTGCGGAAGTTTTTTGAGCTGTAAGCCAACCGGGCGGCTTTTGCCTGTTCAATGTTCGGAAGCAGCCGACTCCATTGATTCCAAAAATTTTGAATGTTCCGCCAGCACCGTCTCCCAATTCGGACGTCGGTTGGTGCGGATGAAATCCAGTGTTCTCTTCAACCGCGCCGTGAATTCCTCCGCTGAAATTCGCTCGCTCAGTTCTCCCGGTCCGGCGTCGGGTCGCATTCCTGTTTTAAAGTCTATTGGAACGACTATCCATGCTTTTTTGCCAAAGATGGTCGGCGGCGGACCATGCCAAGTCCATCGGGTGGGAACGTCGAGATACATTAAAATCAAATCACCGGGATCATCCTCGCGCAACCCAGGCACATAACGGTAGTGATTTGCCCAATCCATGTGGCCACCCATGCCCTCACGAAGGGTGGCCAGAGAGTCTCTTTCCATTCCACCGACATTTGGAAAAGAGTTGGTCATGGAGTAAGTCAAATCTGACTCGTTGTCATGCATCAACAACATGAAGGCCATTTGAATTTGTTTATGGCAGAAGGGGCGGCCATGCCAGTCCAAGATGAAATGGAAACAGCAAATACCTAGCGACGATAGCAGAACGACCGCTCCAACAATCCACCCAAGTGCACGCTTAAGTCGCATCGTTGAAATCCAATTCAGCTACTGGCGAATCACGCAATCACTTCCTTGCGCTCGTCCAGCAGGTCGTCCTGTTCCTTGCGCTTCTCGTCGAGAAGATTCTTGTCCGCTGCCTCGATCACTTTCACCAAGTCCGCGGCTTCCAGGAGGCGTGGCGCGCTGACATAGTCCGCACCCGCCTTGTAAAGCGCCGGCACGGTGGTCAACTGCTCGGCATGCACGACGATCTTCGCCGTGGGATTTAGCTCCCGCAGCTGCCGCAGCAGCTTGAAGTTGCTCGCGCCCTTCAAAATGATGTCCGGCAGCGTGCAGATGATGATTTCCGCATTCACCACACCGGCGTGCAGCAGCATGTCGCGCTGGCTGATGTCGCCGTAAATGACCGACACACCGCGACGACGGAGCTGCTCGATGACGTGAGGATTGAAGTCCACGACCTGAAGCTCCTGCAGCAGCGTGGGCTTTTGCCGTGTGATCTCCTCCAGCAACGAACTGGCCGTCCAGCAGAAACCGAGAATGAAGATGCGCTTGCCTTCGGCCGCCTTTTTCGTGGCCGTGCTGGCGTCCTTGAGATCGGGCACACGCAGCGCCGTCAGCCATGCCGAGGTTTTCCGCAGCAGGGTTTCACTGCCGAAAATGGCGTAGGTGGAATCCACGGCGAGGAAGGCAAACGAGATGGCGGCGATGTTGATGGAGTTTTCTGAGACATCGCCGCTGCGTTTGCCCAGGGTCAGGAGCACCAGCGAGAGTTCGCTCAGCTGGCAGAGGTTGATGGCGGGCAGAAGACTGACGCGATGTCCCATCTTCATCTTGTACAGCGGCACGAAGACAGTGAGCAACCGGCTGCCGACCAGGAAGAGGCTGAAAATGAGCGTGTAAAGCACCAGGTTCCACGTCGGCAACGGAATGGTCATGCCGAGGCTGACGAAGAACAGTGTGATGAAGAAGTCCCGCAGGCTGGTGACTTTGGCGACGACGTCCAGCGTGTAGGGGAAGGTCGAAACCATTACGCCGGCGATCAGCGCGCCCATTTCCGGCGAGAGCTTGAGCCAGCCGGCGAATCCCGCCACGGCAAAACACCACGCCAGCGCCCCGACCAGCACCAACTCCGGCTGCCGGGCCACGAAGCGGAACACATGCGGCAGCACAAACCGGCTGACGACATACGCCACGCCGACCAGTACGAGCACCTTGGCCATGGCGATGGCGAGGATGCTCACGGCGGGGTTTTTGAGATTGGGCTGCACGGCCAGGAACATGATCGTGACCAGGTCCTGGAGGACGAGGACGCCGAGCGTGATGCGCCCTGCCAAGGTTTCCAGCTCATGTTTGTCGTAGAGAATCTTGACGATGATGATCGTGCTGCTCATCGCCGCGGCGACCGCGAGGTAAAAGGCCTCCAGCCAGTTGCTGCCGAAGCCGGGGATGCGGAAGAACAGCCAGCCCAGCGCCACGCAGCCGAAAATTTGCGCCGCCGCCGTGACGGTGATGGCCTTGCCGGCGCTGAACATCTTGTTCAGGTCCATCTCCAGCCCGATCATGAACAGCAGGAGCAGGAGTCCGATGTGGGAAATCGTCTCGATGGAATGTTCGTCCGCAACCCACTTGAAGGCATGGGGACCGATGAGAAAGCCGGCGAGCAAATACGCCATCAGGAGCGGTTGCTTGACCAGCTGGCCCGCGACCGCCACGACCCATGCCGCAATAATGCACAGGGCAATATCAACAATTAGTCGTTCCACTCGCGCGCAGAGTAGCGAACCGGCGCGGGCGGCGTCGAGGGTGGATTTCGTTTTCCAGCGGAACGAAAGCCCCCTTGCACTTCGTGCTTGGGCAAAGCGGCGCGCCGTGGCTTAATTCCGCCGTGGGCCCCAAACGTCATCGCCTGTTTTCCCCGCCGGATTCTCCCGGCAACGGATTCATCTGGCTGCTGATCGTCCTCGGCCTGCTCGCGCTCGGCTGGGTGTGGTGGCGGACCGAACGCCCCGCGCCGCCGAAGCCGGCGGCCAGAAAAACCGCCCCCGCAAGTCCCGCCGTCGCGCGCCCACCGGCCGCCGCGCCGCGGACCAATCCTCCGCCGGTGACGCCGCCCGTGGCGGTTCCCGTCGCCCGGCCGATGGTTCCGAGCAATCCTCCGGCGGTCTCTCCCACGGTGGCCGGGGCGGTTTCCACGGCATATCCGCGGCCCGTCCAAAACATTTTCGAAGCCCAGCTTGCCTTGGACCGGCTGGGCATTTCGTCAGGATCACTCGACGGGAAAACCGGCTCCCAGACACGCGCAGCATTGCGGGCGTTTCAGCAGCAGGCACAGCTGCCGCCGACCGGCGAACTGGACGCCGCCACCAAAACCAACCTGCTGCTCGACGCCACGCCGCTGATCCAATACACAGTGACGTCCAACGATCTCGCCCGGCTCCAGCCCATCGGCAAAACCTGGCTGGCCAAATCCCAGCAGACCGCGCTGGACTACGAAACCCTGCTGGAATGCGTCGCCGAGAGAAGCCACGCCCACCCCGCCCTGATCCGGCGGCTGAATCCCGCGGTGGATTGGACCAACGGCCTTTCAGTGGGAATGACTTTGCAATTGCCGGAAGTCATTCGCACCAATCCGCCAAGCAAGGCGGCTTTCGTGAAGATCAGCCTGGCGGAAAAAACCCTTCAGGCCTTTGACGAAGATTCGAACCTGCTCGCGCACTTTCCGTGCAGCATCGCGGCGCGCTTCGACAAACGGCCGGTGGGACAACTGCTGGTGAAGGCGATTGCGCCCAATCCGGATTACACGTTCAATCCCGAGGTGTTTCCGGAATCAGAGGAGGCGCGGCAGCTCAAGACGAAATTGATCCTGCCGCCCGGCCCAAACAATCCGGTGGGCACCGCCTGGATCAGTCTCGACCGCCCGGGCTACGGCATGCACGGCACGCCCAACCCGGAACAAGTCGGCCGCACCGAATCACATGGATGTTTCCGGCTCGCGAACTGGAACGCGGAACATCTCATCAAGCTGGTGTGGATCGGCATGCCGGTGTTGGTCGAACCGTGACGCAACCGCCCGGCGGAAAGCCTAGTGATGACAGCAGGAATGGCCGCCGGCGAGATTCGGGCTGATATATGGAATTCCCAGCGCCAGCCCGCGCAGGATGAGCAAGGCCGCGACGATGAAGACGGAAACCGGGATGGCCTTCTGCAGTTTTAACCGCAGCGAAAATGGCACGAGCTTTCCCGAAAGACTGATGGCCAACATCATCGGCACCGTGCCCGCACCGAACGCCGCCATGTAAAGGACGCTCTGCGGCAGACTTTCCGCCACGGTCGCGCCCGCGGCCGCCACATAGACCAGACCGCAAGGCAAGAGGCCGTTCAACATTCCGAGCGTGGCCAGCGCCGTGAAGGAACGTTCCCGCAGCAAGGCGCCCATCCGGGCCTTCAGGAAACCGACCAGCGCCGTGGTGGGCTTGAGCAGGGAAATCTTCCGGGACAGAAACAACCCGCCCAGCAGCGCGAGCCCGAGCGCGATGGACATCCAGCGTTGCACGCCGGCCAGCAGCAGGGTTTTGCCGACCAGACCGAACACGATTCCCATCAGGCAATAGGTCAGGACGCGGCCGAGGTTGTAGGCGAGGCGGGAGGCGGTGAAGGAAAGTGCCGACCTGCCCGTCGCCGGCAGCGCCAAGGCCAAAGGACCGCACATGCCGGCGCAGTGCAGGCTGCCGACGAGTCCGAGAATGAACGCGGTCCAGAGTTCCATGGGTCAGAGAACGTTCGGCCGGGGATTGGCCGCGGCGGTGCCGATGACAATTTTCTGTTCGAGGAAATAGTCATGGCCGGCGACGGTCCAGGCTACGCGCAGACGCCACAGTCCGTTTTGCAGGCCGGCGACGTCGAGCGCCTGGCTGCCGGCGGCATCGGGCGCCAGGTCAAACTTCCGGTCCATGCCCGCGGCGGACGGACGGTATAGCTGGATGCTGCCGGTGATGTCCTTGCCGGCATGTTCAGCGGGCAGCGCGAGCGTGATGCGGTGCGCGACGGCGTCGTAGCGCGCCGTGGCGCGGAGATCCTTCATCCGTTCCAGGCTGTCAATGCGTCCCTGGAACTTCAGCTCCTCCTCGTAGTAATTGCGGCTGACGAGGTCGGTGTTGCTGCGGCAGGCCAGCACGACCATGACGGTCAGACCGGCGGCGAAGCAGCAGAAGAAGGCGATGATGCCCAGGGGCCAGAGGTTGCGGTTGGTTTTCATAGGGTGGATGAGGAATGGATCAGTCGTCGTGCCGCGGCCCGATGAAGGCCGTCTTGACGGTTTCAATTTTTCGGCCGTTGGAATAAACCCCGATAACGAGCGGTGTCGAGCCGCTTTTCATCACGGCCTGGTCGAGGTCCACCAGCACGCTGGTCTCGGCGAGCTGCCGCGGGGCGACGACGATGTCCTGCCCCATTACCTGGACGGTGCCGGTGAGATTTTCGAGCTTGAACTGGATGGGCATTTCCCGGCCGGTCTTGTTGACGACCTTGACCGTGTAGAGATTGCTGTAACGTCCGTCGGGCATTTTTTGGAACATCGCGCCGGGCGCGCGCAGCAGGGTGGTCTCGACATCCGAACGGCTGAACAACAGGAAGCATTCGAGGCCGATCAAGGCCAGCAGAATGAACGAGTACACCTTGAGTCTGAGCGTGAATTTGAGCTTCTGGCGGTTTTCGATGCCGTTGAGCGAGGCGTAGCGGATCAGCCCGCGCGGCCGGCCAATCTTGGTCATGACCGAATCGCAGGCGTCAATGCAGGCGGTGCAGTTGACGCATTCCATCTGGGTGCCGTTGCGGATGTCGATGCCCGTCGGGCAAACCGTGACGCATTGAAAGCAGTCCACGCAGTCGCCACGGCCGGCGGCGGCGCGCTGGTCCAAGGTCTGGGCGCGTTTCAACTGGCCGCGCGATTCGCCGCGCTTGTGATCGTAGGCGACCACGATGCTGTTCTCATCGAGCAGCGCGGACTGGAACCGGCCGTAGGGACAGATGAACGTGCAGGCCTGTTCGCGGAAGCGCGCGAAGATGGCGTAAAAAACTCCGGTGAACGCCAGCATGAAGCCAAGTCCGGTGACGTGCTTGGAAGGATCGTCGGTGATGATCTGGAACAACGCCTCCGTGCCGATGATGTAGGCGAGGAGCGTGTTGCCTATGATGAAGGACAGCACAAAAAAGATGGCCTGCTTGCCCACCTTCTTCAGCAGCTTGCCCGCGGTCCAGGGTGCGGCGGCCAGCGCCCGTTGCGCCTGCGCGTCACCCTCGATGAAGTATTCAATTTTGCGGAAGACCATTTCCATCATCACCGTCTGCGGACACGTCCAGCCGCACCAGAGGCGGCCGAACGCGGCGGTGAAGATGGCGATGCCCATGAAGAAGACGAGCAGGCCGACGGCGAGAATCACGCCATCCTGCGGCCAGAAGACCTGGCCGAGGATGACGAATTTCCGGTCCACGATGTTCATCAGCAGCAGGGGCTCGCCCTGAATGCGGACAAACGGGCCGCCGAACATGACCGCCAGCAGAATCCACGTGAACCAGGTCCGGGCACGGTAGAACCGGCCCGAGGGCTGGCGCGGAAACAACCAGAGCCGTTTCCCGGTCTTGTCCGCCGTGGCCAGGTGGTCGCGGTAATCCTTCCAGTCAATGTCCTGTGCTCCGGACGGACTGGCCGGCTGCTCGCGTGTCGGTTGCTCGATCTTCGGCATGATCACTCAAACTGGCTGGGGCCGGTGCTGACGGGCGCGGTGTTCTCCGGCGGTTTCGGATTCGCCGGCTTGGTGCCGCGCAGCGTATAGATGAAGCTGGCGACCTCCTCAATCTGCTGGGGCTTGAGGGAGTTCTTCCACGTCACCATGCCCTTGGCCGGCACGCCGTTCCAAATGATGGTGACGTTGTCGGCATAGTTGCTGCCATGGATCCAGTAGTCGTCGCACAGGTTGGGGCCGACCAGGCCGCCGCCGTCCGGACGATGGCACGGGGCGCACATCATCATGAACGTCTTCTTGCCGGCCTCGAGCGCGGCCGCGTCCTTGGACGGCTGAAGCGTCGGGATGCCCGCCTCGAACTTGCCCATCGCGGCGACCTTCAATTCGTTGCCCAGCTTCATTTCCTTCTGGTACTCGGCGGCGCTGAGGTCGCCGGCCCGCAGGACGTGGAAGTAAATGAGGTAAACGACGCCGAAGCCGATGGAGAAGTTGAACAGCCAGACCCACCAGCGCGGCAGGTTGTTGTCCAGCTCGTGGATGCCATCGTATTCATGATCTAACAACAAGGGATCTTTGGGTTCTTTCATAGCGGATTATTCAAGGGGGTTGCGGGGTTGTTGCGTCCGGGAGCGCTCGCCGCCTTCCAGCGGGAGCGTGCTCATGGATTGCAGGTAGTCTTTGCGCCGGCTGAAGGCCCAGAGGATGACGCCGACGAAGAAGGCGAAGAAGATCAGGATCGAGATGATCCCGTAGTTCTCCACGCCGCCGATGCTGGTCAGAACATTTTTAATCATAGGTTTTACTTTCCAGTGCTGGCGGCCACGGGCGCGACCGGCGCGGCCTTGATGTCCTTGCCGAGGCGTTGCAGGTAGGCAATCACCGCGATGATTTCCTTGTCGGACTTCGCTTCGACCGAGCCGGTCTTGAGGTTGGCCACGACCTGCGCGGCCTGTGTTTCAAGCTCCTTCTGGGCCTCCCCGTTTTCATAGCCGTCCGGATAGGGCACGCCGACCTTGCGCAGCGCCTTGATGCGCGGCGCGAGCACGTCGGTCTCCAGCTTCTGGGTCAGCAGCCACGGATAGCGCGGCATGATGGAGCCGGGCGACGTCGAACGCGGATCGTCCATGTGGTTGTAGTGCCACGCGTCCGGATACTTGCCGCCGACGCGATGCAGGTCGGGACCGGTGCGCTTGGAACCCCAGGTGAAGGGATGGTCATAGACGAACTCACCCGCCTTGGAGTATTCGCCGTAGCGTTCGGTTTCGGAACGGAACGGACGGATCATCTGCGAATGGCAGCCGAGGCAGCCTTCCCGGATGTAGATGTCGCGGCCCAGGAGTTCGAGCGGCGTGTAGGGCTTGACCGAGGAAATCGTCGGAACGTTTTCCTTCACGAGGAACAGCGGGATGATTTCGATCAGGCCGCCGATGAGGATCGCCACCACGGCGAGCACGGTGAACAGGCCGACCTTGCCTTCGAGGAGGCGGTGGAACTTGGTGCCGGAAGGTTCCGCCTGCGAATGATCCACCACGGCCGCCCTGGCCTCGGTGTCCGGCTCAAACTGGCCGGCCTTCGCCGTGCGGTAGAGGTTGTAGATCATCACGAACACGCCGAGGATGTAGAGCGTGCCGCCGATGGCGCGGAGGCGGTACATCGGGAGGAGCTGCACGACGGTTTCGAGGAAGTTCGGGTATTGCAGGAAGCCGTCCTTGGTGAACTGCTTCCACATCAGGCCCTGCGTCACGCCGCTGACATACATCGGCAGCACGTAGAACATCATGCCGAGCAGGCCGATCCAGAAGTGGTAGTTCGCGAGCTTGACCGAGTAAAGGCTGGTGCGATACAGCCGCGGATACAGCCAGTAAAGCATCGAGAAGGTCAGGAAGCCGTTCCAGCCGAGCGCGCCGGTGTGCACGTGCGCGATCGTCCAGTCCGTGTAATGCGACAGCGAGTTGACGCTCTTGATGGCCATCAGCGGGCCTTCCAGCGTGGACATGCCGTAGGCGGTCACGGCCACCACCATGAACTTGAGCATGGGTTCTTCACGCAGCTTGCCCCAGGCGCCGCGCAACGTGAGCAGGCCGTTCAACATGCCGCCCCAGGACGGTGCGATGAGCATCAGGGAAAACACCATGCCGAGGGATTGCGCCCAGTCCGGCAGCGCGGTGTAGAGCAGATGGTGCGGTCCGGCCCAGATGTAGATGAAGATCAGGCCCCAGAAATGGATGATGGACAGACGGTATGAAAACACCGGACGGTTCGCCGCCTTGGGCAGGAAGTAATACATCATGCCGAGATACGGCGTGGTGAGGAAGAAGGCGACGGCGTTGTGGCCGTACCACCATTGCACCAGCGCGTCCTGCACGCCGGCATACATCGAGTAGCTCTTGAACCAGCCGGCGGGCATTTCCATCGAGTTGAAGATGTGCAGCACGGCGACCGTGACGACGGTGGCGATGTAGAACCAGATGGCGACATACATGTGCTTCTCGCGGCGCTTGATGATCGTGCCGAACATGTTGACCGCGAAAACCACCCAGACCAGCGTGATGGCGAGGTCAATCGGCCATTCCAGTTCGGCGTATTCCTTGCTGGTGGTGAAGCCCAGCGGCAGCGTGACCGCCGCGCTGACGATGATGGCCTGCCAGCCCCAGAAGTGCAGCCAGCTCAGCGCGTCGCTGAACATGCGGGCCTTGCACAGCCGCTGCAGCGAGTAGTAGATGCCGCAGAACATGCCGTTGCCGACGAAGGCGAAGATCACCGCGTTCGTGTGCAGCGGCCGCAGCCGGCCGAAGGTGATGTATTGGAAATTCAGGTTGGCGGCGGGAAAAAACAACTGCACGGCGACGAGCAATCCCGCCAGCATTCCCACGACGGCAAACACCACGCTCGCGATGGCGAAGGCGCGGACAATCTTGTTGTCGTAATGGAACGTCTCTATGTGCGTCCCGCGTTTTGTAGGGTCTGAACTCATGATGTTTTCGATTGGTTTGTTGGATTAAAAGAACGGCCGGCGGCGCGATCCGGCCGCGCCGCCAGCCCTGCGGGTCAGAAGTGGAAGCTGACATCCGCCGTGACGCGGCTGTCGAAAATGCCTACCGGCTTGATGATGCCGACCTCGTAGGCGGCGCCGATGTCCACGTTCTTCGTGATCTTCGAGCGCGCACCGGCGCCGATGGTCATCTGGGTGAAGCCCCCGGCCTTGGAGGAGCCGAAGTTGATCAGGTCATAGCCTTCCGTGTTCAACGGCACCGCGGTCAGCGCCTGGTCCGCCGTGCTGCGGCCGTTGCTGAGGATGGTGTAGCCGTTCAACGCCACAAACGGGATGAAGTATTGATGCACGTAGTAGTCGAACTGCAGGCTGTAATGCACCTGGAGCGTGGACTTGTCCGGGTTGTTCGGGATGCGCAGGCCGATGTTGCCCACGGTGTGAAAGTTGTCCCAGCCCTTGGCGAAGGACACGAACACGTTTTCCTCGCCGCTACCGTGGCTCTGGAAGACATGCTCATTGCCGGTGGGCAAAGTGACGGTGATGCCGGGCGTGACGATCAACTGGTTTTCGCGGTCGTCAATCAGCGCGTATTTCAGACCCGCCGCGAGATCCGCAAAGCCATAGCCGTGGCCGAGGGTGGCATCCGGCTTGAATTCGACGTAGCCGTCCTTGGTGGCGATGAACGCCAGGCGGTCCGTCAGCTTCACGCGGATCTGGGCCGCATAAACGCGGGCCTCGCCCCCAGCGGAACCGTGCCGCCGCTGAAATGAAAATTGTCCGGCAGCCAGTGGTTCATGAAGATCGGACGCACTTCGGTGTAGATGCGGGGATCCTCGAAGTAGATCGGGTTCGCCACCGGCGCGATCGCCTTGTCCTGCCAATCCGCGTTCTTGTTCTCGTCCGCCCGCACCGAGGTGCCGAGCAGCGCCGCGAGACCGACGGTGGTGACTGCCAGTTTGTGTGTTGTTGTTTTCATTTGGTGTTTGGTTCTTGCTCCCGATTCAGGGTTTACGCTCAGCCGGCCCGGGAAGCTGTTCATCCTCGGCTGAACGAGTGGTTTGCTGGCCCGCCGGTTCGTCCAGCAAGATGCGCATGGACGGCGTGCAGGTGTCTTCAAATTGTCCGCCATTGACGGCCCAGATAAATCCGCACAGGAACAGGCCGGCAACGATCAGACTTACCAAAATTAAAATGATGAGAACGCTCATGGCCGCACCTCCACCAGCGGCAATGACAGCGCGGGAACGACCGTCGGGGTTTTCGGACGGACCCCGCCCGCAGACGCGGCGCGCAGGATGCGCCGGGCCGTCCACGACGTCGTCCCGCAGGCAAACAGCACCACCGAAATTGAACTGACCGGCATCAGCACGGCGCAGATCAGCGGCGAAAGGATTCCCGCCGCGGCGATGCTGACGCCGACGAGGTTGTAGGCCGCCGACACCACAAAACCGGCGCGCACGATGCGCGCGCTGCGGCGGGCCAGCGCCAGAATCTCAAACAGCCGCGGCACGTTGCCCGCCTCCAAAATCACGTCGCTGCCGGGCGAAAACGCGCCGACGTTTTCCACCACGGCCACGCCGACATCGCTCTGCTTGAGCGCGCCCGCGTCGTTCAGGCCGTCGCCCACCATCATCACGGTGCGGCCGGAATCCTGCAGGCGGCTGATGAAGCCCAGCTTGTCGAGCGGGCTCTGGTTGAAATGAAGCTGCGCGTCGCCGCCGAACAACCCCCGGAAGCGCTCGCGCTCGCGTTCATTGTCGCCGCTCAACAACGCCACCTCGTATTCGGACGCGAGGTTTTGGATCAGCTCGCCGGCGTGGGCGCGGAGATTTCCACTGACGGCAAACGTCCCGCGGAATTTTCCATCGATGGCCACAGCAACCACGCTGTCGCGGCTTCCGGCCGCCGCCGGCATGGTGATGCTCCGGGATTGCAGCCAGGCGCGTGAGCCGAGGAGAATTTCACGCCCGCCGATCCGACCGGACAAACCGCGGCCGGGAATTTCCACAAACGTCTGCACCACTTCGCCAGAAACGGCGGACAGTTCTTCGCTCAAACGCACGGAAAGCGGATGCGTGGACTGCCGGGTCAGCGCGCCGATCCAGCCGCGCTCCTCCGGACTCAACGGCGGGCCGTCGAAGGAAACACCGCGCGCCCCGGCGGCGGTCAGCGTGCCGGTCTTGTCGAACACGACGGCATCAACCCGCGCCATGCGTTCAATCACATGGGCGTTCTTGAGAAACACTTTCGCCCGCGCGAGCAGCCGCTGGGCGGTGCCGAGCGTGAACGGCGCGGACAACGCCAGCGCACAGGGACAGGCGACAATCAGCACCGAGGTGAAGGCCTTAAGCCCGCGCGGAGCATCGCCGGCCACGGTCCAGCACAGGGCCGAACCGAGCGCGATGGTGATGACCAGCCAGGTGAAGCGGCGGCTGTAACGGTTGGTCAGGGTGTCGAAGGTGTAGTCGCGTTTCTTCTGGAACGTCTCGTGGTTCCAGAGCGACGTCAGGTAGCTTTGAGAGACGGCCTTGACCGTTTCGATCTCAATGGCCGCGCCGAGCTGTTTGCCGCCGGCGTAAAGATGATCGCCGGGCTGTTTGGCGACGGGATCAGATTCGCCGGTGACAAAGCTGTAATCAATCAGGGCTTCCCCCGCGATGACCCTGGCGTCTGCCGGAACCAGTTCGCCGTTGCGGATGATGACGTGGTCGCCGACGGCAAGGCGTGACAGCGAGACATTTTCCTCGGCGGCACCGTTTGGAGTTTTGCGCCGGACCGACAGCGGAAAGAAGGATTTGTAGTCCCGGTCAAAGGCCAGCCGGTCGTGGGTCTTCTGCTGGAACACGCGGCCGCAGAGCAGGAAGAAAATCAGGCCGGCCATGGAGTCGAGATAGTTTTCGCCATGACCGACGAACACTTCGTAGGCGCTGGTCAGATACAACGCGGCCAGGCCGAGAGCGATGGGAACGTCCAGTGTCAGGGTGCGTCCGCGCAGCGAAAGAAAGGCGGACTTCCAGTAGTCCGACGCGCTGAAAATCAAGACAGGCAACGCGAGCACGAGGCTGAGATAGCCGAAGAGCGTGGTGAAGGTGGGGCCGTTGAAATGATCCAGCCCGAGATACACCGGCAGGCTGAACAGCATGATGTTGCCAAAGGCGAACCCGGCGAGGCCGACCTGTAGCCATTGCCGCCGGCGGGCGGGATTCTGCTCGCGCCTTTCCAACTCGCCAAGATTGAGCGACGGCTCGTAGCCGATCGACGTCAGCAGCACGGCCAGTTCGCTGAGCTTGATTCTGGCCGGGGCGAAGACCACCTGCACTTCGCGCCGCAGGAAGTTGACGCGGGCCGAGAGGACGCCGGCGTGAAGCCGGAAGAGGTTTTCCAGCAGCCACACGCAGGCGACGCAGTGAATGGCCGGGATGCGCAGGGTGATGCGGCTCTGATTGCCGTCCGAGAAATCCAGCAGCCGCTGCTGCAGCGCAGGTTCATCCAGATAAACCCACTGGTCCTGCTCGCGGGCCTTGGACTGCCGCACGCCAGGGTGCTGGCTCAGCGAGTAAAATTCCTGGAGACCGTTCTGGTTGATCAGATCGTGGACAATGAGGCAGCCCTGGCAGCAAAAGCTTTTCCCGCCGGACGTCTGCTGGCGGTCCGGGCAGGGTTCGCCGCAGTGAAAGCAGGACAACGCCTTCACGCTGGCGGCCGGGACCGCGGGCTGGTTCAACGTGCCGCTCACGTCAGCAAACAACCCTTTCAATTTTTCGGATGACCGTGCTTGAAACCATGCGCCAAGAATTGAACAGGAGGGCAAAATCGGCTTCGCGTCTTTTGCCAAAGGGTTAACATTCCTTGGCCAAGAAAAGGTTGGTTGCAGATGACCGCGGCCGGCCGCCCGCCCCCTTCCCGGCCGGGATGCCGACCGGAAACCTTGCCCTCTCCCCGGCTAGAACCGGTATTGCAGGCTCGATGAAATGTAGTGAGCCTCGAAGTTTTTCCGGTCGCCGGACAGCGCATCGGCAAAATGCGAGAAGCCGTAGCGCACGTTCAACCGGACGCTCTTGGAAAGCCGGCGCGTCAAGGTGGCGGTGACGCCGTGCTCCTCCGAGCCCGCGCCATACGGAACCCCGTCCAGGGAAATGTCCCGGTAGTTGTCCGTCTTGTAATAAAAATAGCCGAGCGTCAGGTCGGTCTTGTCGTCCACGACAAACCCCGATGAGGCATTGAGGGTCCAGTAGTTGTTCTGCGCGTCGAGGATGGATTGCGTCACCGCCGAAGCCGGCGTGTGCGCTTCGCTGAAAACGTAGTTGGCGCCCAGTTGCAGATACAGCCGCGACCATGGCGTCCAGCTCACGTTCTGCGCGATGATGTGGCTGGTCATGCGCGAGGAATCCGCCGCGCCCAGGCCGGACACCGCGTCAGGCGTCGTCTCGATGGTGGAGAACTGGTATTCGTAACGGCTGACCAGTGTCACTTTCGAGGTCGGCCGCAAGGTCAGTCGGACGCTGCCGTCGCAGGTCTCGAAGTTCCGCATCACGAGATACGCCGGGTAGCGGTTGCCGCTGTTGTTTGGCGTGCTGTCGAGCAGATGGTCGTAGTCGTATTGGTTGTTCTTGTAGTACGCGCCGAGGTCGAGGCTGATGCGACGGGTGGCATACCAGGTTGCGCCAATGCTGTATTTCTGGAACCAGCGGCTGTCCTCGGTTTCGCGCGCGATGCCGGGAACCCCGGTGCCGGCAATCGTGCCCAACCCGCCCAACTCCTTCACATTGCCCTGCCCTTCGGTCCATTCGCCGCGCGCCGTGAAAATCCAGTTCGTGAAGCCGATGTAGCGCAGGTCGAGCCGTTCGGTGACATCGAGCAGATTCCGCCGGCTATCCGCCGTGAAAGATTCCGAAGGATTTGTCCGCAGGGTCTGCTCGCCCGCCGCGTCTGCGTCCACGTCTTCCTTTAGCACGCGGACCGATGGCACAATGACGAGCTTCGGCGTCGGCAGAATCATCAGGTTGAGATTTGCCACATGCTCCTGCAGATGCGAGGAGCCGTTCATGCCGTAGTAGCCCGCGCCGCTGTTGGCGCCGGGAACGTAGCTGACGTCAAAGTCCGAACCGTAGATGCGGCTGCCGGAAAAGTCGTTGTCGAGGTCGGAGAAGGAATAGCCGGTGGACAGGAACAGGTTTTTCTTCAGCCACGTCTCGGTGAACGCATGCAGGTTGAGAAGCGTGAAATCGGTCTCCTGACGGTTCGTCACTTTCCGCTCCGCCGGCGCACCTTCGCCCGGCGATTCATGGATCTTCAACGCGTTGTTCAGGCTGCCGAAATCATAACGCGCGCCGAGACCGATGTCGGTGGACTTGATCTTGTGGGTGACGTCGAGTTGAAAGCTGTCGGAGCGTTCGTCCAGGTCGTAGAACGAAGGACTGACGCCGATGGTCGGACGGCTGAACGGTCCGGGCGGATGCGCGATGCCCCAGCTAGCGGAGTCCTTTTCGCCGTCGCGGGTCCGATGGGTGTATTTGAAGGCGACCTGCGGTTTGTTTTCGAGCTGAAGTCCGCCCTCAAAGGTGATCTCGCCGCGGTCCAGCGCCAGTGATTCCGCGCTGGGATACCAGACGCCCGAGGCCGGATCGAAGCCGCCGTCGGCGTTATACCAGGTGCGCAGCTCGCTGTAATAGAAGCGGAGGTAGCCGAGCTTTTCCCGAGTCAGATCCAGACGCAGCTTGTAGTCGTGATTGTCATACAAGGCGCGGCCATCGATGGTGAGCGTCGTTTTCTTGGCCAGCTCCGTGGAGTAATGAAAGTCCTCGATGCCGCCGAACGCGCCCTCGCTGCGATGCCGCTGCCGGAACTGCGACCGGTTGCCGTCCACGACGAAGCCGCCGCCGCTGATTTCGATCCAGTTGGCGTAGGTCTCCTTGCCACCCTCGAAAAATTCCTGCGGCGTCAACGGCTTCTCCGTCTTGGCCGGTGCGTTGGTTTCCGCGGCGGATGCCTTGGAAGCCGCGGCGCACGCGGCGAGCAAAACCGCCCACGACCAGCCGCCTTTGTTGGGGAATCGCATGTAGGGTTTCATCGGCTTCAAGTCGGGTTTAAAATTTCAGCGAGGAACTCACTCGCGAACCATGCACGGCCTCGTGGCAGCCGGCGGTCCAGCAGGTGCCCTGCTGCAGGCGCACGGTGTGGTCCGAGCCGCCGATCAGAATCCGCCCGCCGCTCGGCTGTTGAAAGTGGCACTTCAGGCACAGGTTGGCGTCGCGAACGGTGAGCATTTTGGCGTTCACCGAACCATGCGCGGTGTGGCAGGTGGTGCAGCCTTCGCGCACCGCCTCGTGCTCGAACACGTGCGGGCCGCGCTGCGCGGTGTGGCAGCGCAGGCAACTGTCGTTCTCCGAGAGCAGCGCCGTGCCGCCGCCGACGTGGATGGAACCCTTGTGCGGCGAATGACATTCCGTGCAGGTCATCTTGCCTTCCGGCAGCGGATGATGGCTGGGGAGATTAAACTGCCCGCGAACATCGGCGTGACAGGTGAAGCACATGTTCTCGGTGGCCCGCGCCGATGGAGCATCGACCCGCGCACCCCAGCCCGCGGACTGCGGCCGGCCGGCTGAGAAGCTGAACGGCGGTTTGACTTCACCGCCGGAATCCGAGTGGATGCTCGCGGGGCCATGGCAGGATTCGCAGCCGGCGCTCAAGGCGTTCGGGCCGTCCGTGATCAGCCGCGCGTGGTCGGCGGTGACGAAGTTCTTGTAGATCTCCTCGTGGCATTGCTCGCATTCCTTGGAGCCGATGTATTTGGCCCCGGGAATGGTCGGCAGTGTGACGACCGTGCGGTGAACCGTGCGGCATGGGAAATGGCGCCGAGCACGATGACGATGGCAGCAGCCAGCACGGAACCGCGCCGCACCCAGGTCTTGGGCAGCGGGCGAAAAGGATTGCGGTTCATCTTGAATTTCACGGCGTCCGTTTCATTGGTTGACCTCGTCCTGAACCCACGTCAGCGCGGTGTCGAGCAACTGGGCCGAGTAAGGGGCGTTGTGAATGCCGGAGCTGCCGTCGTGCAGCACGAGGTAAAGATTGAAGCGCGCCTTCTTGATGTTGTTGGGAATCTGCGCCTGCTCCGTCGCATCGGGACCGCTGCCGCCCGGCGACAGCTCGCCCGGCGTGGTGTATTCCCAGGCCCGTGCGCCATACTTCGTCACCAGCGCGTTCGGACCTTTCATCAACGCCCAGGCGTCGAGCCAGCTCTTGAGCAGCTGGATGCGGTAGTTCGTGGCGAATTTGGCGAAGGTCACAAGCCCTTGCGCGGTGGTGGCGTCCTTGTGACACGCGGCGCACATGCCGTAGGAATCGGCCGCAAACTTGTGTCCCGTCACCGCCGCCACTTCCGGCGGACCATCCTGATGCGGTGAGGTCTCCATGTGGCAGCTCACGCATTGCTGTTCGATGCGGGAATGGGTGGAAGGCAGATTCGGCGCGGCGCCGCTGCTCAGTTCGCCGACGGTTCCCAGCAGCAGGTTGTATTGCGGCGAATGATGCGGCGGCCGGCTGGTGCTCGTCCACGACGCGCCGCGATGGTTGTGGCACTGCGCGCAGGCGTTGATGTTCCGGTCGAACTTGTTCGTCAGCACGTCGGTGGTGGTGAGGTAGAAATCTTTCGTGGAGGCAATCGCCGTCCGGAGCTGATTGGTGTAAACGGCCCCCAGCTCGCGGTTGGTGAAGGTGATGAACTGGCCGGTCAGGGCATTGGTGAAGCGGAACACGCCGTTCAGCACGTTGGTGAAGCTGCGCACGCGATGCGGCTCATGGCAGACGGCGCAGGTGATGCCAATGTTCGCGTCGCCATGCACGGCGTTGGTCAGCGAACTGCCGCGCAGTCCGTCAAGCTGCGCCAGTCGCGAGGAACCGGAGTGGCAACGGCCGCAGGTTTCAATGCGGCCGGGATCGTTCATGTCCTCGGAAACAATCGCGTGACCAGTGGTCTTCCATTCGTCGAACGTCGGATTCTTCGGACCGGAATGGCAACCGCCGCAGACCTCGGCGGCGATTTCAATGCGCGGACGCGTGATGGGATCATCCGGGTTGGCGGCGTGGTTTCCGCCGGGGCCGTGGCAGCTTTCGCATTGCACGCCCTTGAGATGCGTCGTGGTGACGACATTGTTCACGACCTTGAAACCCGTCGTGAGGTTGTAGCCGACCGTGTGGCAAGGCAGGCAGCTCGCATTTTTGCCCTGTCCTAGATTGTTGATGGCATCGTAGGCGACGGCATGGCCGGTCTTCAGCTCGGTGCTTTGGATGCCGGCGTGGCATTCGGCGCAGGCGGTGGCCCCGGCGTATTGCGGCGTGGGTCCCAACACCTTGAAGACGGAGTTGGTCAACGGCCCGTTGATGGTCAGGTAGCGCACGAGATTGGTGCGACCGCCGACCGCCACCCACTTCGAGTCGGTGAGGCCCTTCTTGTAAACCTGGTAGTAGCCCGCCGGGCCATCCCACGTCAGCTTCACGCCGTTGGTGACGATTTGAATTCCCGTCATGACCGGCGCGCCGGGGAAACCGCCGGGCTGGGTGATGCTGAGATGCTGGACCGACTGGGCGCTGGCGTATCCACCTGCTGACAGGAGAGCGCCCGCAAGTGCGGCAATCACGCCGATGGCCAGCCGGCGGCCGGGGGTGACTTTCAGAGTCCGAAGCAGAACACAGACTGGTTTTGGGCTGGCCATAAGCTCGCGGACGAAGCTAGGTCCGGGCTCCCGGGGCAGCTATTCAGAAATTGTCGGATGCTCACCATGGATTGTTTTGGAGTGGCCAAAAGAGACTTGTGCGGCGAACATTCTCCCGTCCGGCTTCGGCGGCCTGGTCGGAACGCCGGCAACACGTGAACCATTCCTCACCATGAAAAAACGATCCCTTTCAACAAACCGAAAACCCCAATCTCAGCGCGGTGGTGCGCGCACGGCGGCCATCCTTCTGACCTGCGCGGCGCTTGCCGGTGGAGGATTCTGGTATTACCGGCACCAGCAGACACCTCCGGCGACAACCGCTGCGGACGAACCCCAGTTTGAAAATCTTTCCGCGAGCACCCAGGCTGTGCTGGACGCGTTGAACGCCCCGGTGCAGATCCGTTTCTACGCCCTGCTCGACGCTGCCAGCGTGCCGGAATCGGTGCGCGACTTTGCCGGCCGCGTGGAAAAGCTTCTGGCGGCCTATGAACACCAAGGCCACGAGCAGGTCACGGTGGTGATTCACAACCGGCGCTCGGACCTGGCGCAGGACGCCGCCCGCGCCGACGGCATCAGCGCCTTCAACAGCGACAAGGGCGACTCCTGCTATCTCGGACTTGCCGTGACGCAGGGCGACCGCCGGGAAACTTTTCCCCGACTCCAGCCCGAGTGGGAGCAGGCTCTTGAGTTCGACCTCAGCCGCGCTCTGGCCAAACTCACAACCACCACGGCCACCGTGGCAGCCACGCCCCGCCCGGCCGTCAACGAAACCGTTTCCGTCAATGACCTGAAGCAGGCGCTGCCGAATATGGCGACGCTGTCGGTCGAGGAAGGCACCCGCGCGCTGCGCGAGACGGCCCTGGCGGAGTTCAAGAAAACCGCCGACGAGATGGGCGCGCAGGTGAAGCAGGCGCAGGAGCGGCTGGCAGCGGCGCAGAACGGCCAGTCGGACGAGGAAAAACAGGCGGCGATGAAGGAGCTGCAGCGCGTCCAGCAGCAGCACACCGAGAAGCTCAAGGAAATTTCCGCCCGCCTCCAGGCCCAGCTGGCCACCTTGCAGCAGATCAAGAAGCAGTAAAAATCCACCGCCGTCATTACCAAAGTTCTCGAATCCCGCGAGCCCAGAGCGGATCATTGCTCACAAAACCACTCAGGACTGACCCCTTTAGACCCCTTTACGGTGTGAAAGGCTGTGGGTCGGCATAAACCCGGATTGAAGAACGCTGCGGTTTGAGGCATCGTGCTGGGCGTTGAATCCAGAAGTTTCCAACACGACTGCCCGCGCCGCTTCTCTCGTCGTGTTGGGATTGGCTTTGCTTGGGGCTCGGCCTGTAACCGCCGCTCAATATCAGGATGGTTACGATGACAACGCGGCACGGGCGCTTGCCAATCAGTATTCCAATTCGATACTCCACGTCTCGTTCACCTACCAAAGTAACATCTACTTTGGTTCAGGTGTCAGGTTGAACGAGAATTTTGGCATTATCGCAGCACATGCGGTTACTGACGGCATACACGTAGCAACCGTGAATGGCGTGATTCGCGGGACTTCCTCAAACGGAATCTTGACTGAAGTTTCCACGGCTTGGGTTTATCCCGGCTTTGATGGGTCGATGAACGGCCCTGACATTGCAATCATTCGATTTGCTCAACCTGTCCCAGGACCAACAATGGCGATAGCACCTGCCGGTGCTAATGAAGTAGTGAATCACTTCGGGTTTGGCAATTTTGGTTCACCTGCGATTGGAATGCAGGGAAATGATGGCAACGCGCGCGCATGGGAAGGGAGAGTCAGTGGTAGTCCTCCAAGTCTCGGTTCAAGCACTTACTACCAGGCCACAACTTACGGCTACGATAATTTGGGCCTTTCATTAAACGGGCGCGGCGCAAACGGTGATTCGGGTGGCGGTGTATTTAATCTCTCAGGTCAGCTTGTCGGGATAAACATTGCTCAGTTCGGCCCAACCGGGAATCAATTTGGGGAGACCACATTCCTCAGCCTTTCACAACCCGCCGTCCTCTCATGGATTCAAAGCATCATCACGCCCGTTGAGCCGGTGATTTTGAGCCTGACGCGCGAGGGAGCGGACGTGCGGTTGGTGTGGCAGGGCAAAGGCGGCTCGAACTACTTGGTGCAAGCCGCCAGCGCGCTCGGCGGCACAAACACCTTCACGGACCTCGCCGCGCCGCTCACCCTCCCCGGCAGCGGCCCGGTCACCACCAATTACCTCGATGCCGGCGGTACTCATACCAACGTCCTTACCCGCTTCTACCGCATCCGCCTGAATTGATTTTTGGACTGCGGCGGGAAGCGCAGCGCCACGCCGCTTTCACAGTCCAAGAAGCTCTATTCCCGCACGACGCGGTAGAAGCGCTGGGTGGCTTGCACCGGCGGAGTGTCCACAAACGATGTGGTTGAGTTGGTGGCCGGGATGGGGCTGCCGAGATTGGTCCACGTGTTGGTGAGGGTTTCCACAGATTGCACGTGATAGGTTTTGCCGTTCTGAGATTCCCATTGGAGGGTGACACTGCCATTGGTGACGGTGAGGCTCAGGATGCGGAACGCGGGTTCGGGAACGATGGTGATGACCGGCGAGCCGGAATCAAATGATCCTATGGTGCCGCCGAGTGGATCAAGAGTCCTTTTTGTCAGGATGTAAAAATTGGTGTTCACATAGTTCCAAGCGCCTGCAAAGTCCGGCCCACTTGCATCCACTGTCGTCCACCATTCTCCCGCTTTTCCATCTGGAAGGTTTAGCGAACCATTGAGATTACCCCAAACGCCAAACCCTTTTCCACGAACCACCATACCAACTTGGGGAGCAGCAAAAATGGAGTTTCCGGAAAGCACGTCGCTTATCGTAATGTTGGTGCCGGTGATTTGATTGATGAACTGAAGATTCTGAGCCGTAGCAAAATAATTTACAATCGTCCCGGCATCCGGATTTTGCGCTCCGCCTTGTCGAGCCACGGCAATGCCAACAAGCTTTGATGTTGGATCTCGCGGAGAGTTGTCAGCGACGCTGGCGGTAATGATCGCAAGGTCTGAAAACGGCGAAATATCCACGCTACTGATTGAGATGGGTGTGCCAGGACCGTTAACATAGTCACTGCCTAGAAAAATTCCTTCCACGCTTGTCGAGCCGGTCACTTCATGCGCTCCCACTGCGTAGTAAGGCCCCCAAAGGTGTGTCGCCGAAGCACTGTAAGCAGGTTCGCCAAAAAGAGATTGCGTCAGAGCAGCATAAAACCCCTCAAACGCCGGATCGAATGCCGTTTGCTGCACACGAGTCGTTCCATCATTCACCACCGAGCCGTGGCTCTCGTTCTGAGACGTCAGCAACAACGCCGCCACGGCAACTCCAACGAAGGAGTTCAGCACGTGTGAACGGTGGTTGACCATGACGAGGATTGTAGCTTTGCCATCACAGGCTGTCGAGCATGGGTGGTTTTCACCGGCCACGTCGATGCCGGTGCGCTCACCAATTTCCTCGCCCGCTTCTACCGCATCCGCCTGAATTGAGCATTCTGTCGCTCGTCTTCGCCCTGCCTTCCGCGCAATGCAACACTCCGCCCCGTTTCCCCCATAACGCAGTTTGGAGGTTCGGTTATGGCGTATCGCTGTGTGGCTACATCCGTGGCGGGGTTCGTGCAACAACTCGCCGTTGGCTACATTTCCAACGGCTACTATTTCTACGTGACGGGCGTGATCCCGGAGCAGAAAGACCCCGCCAACACCGACCGCAAGATTCTCGAAGGTTACGGCATCGGGGTTTCCAAGTGGATTCGCGCGCGGCGCAAAAAGGAGCGTCAGGCCTAAAGGGGTCAGTGCTAAGCTGGCCAAATCGTGGAGAGGACGACGGCAAGCCTTTCCCAGCTCCAAGGGAGTGGGTGGGCAACGCTTTGAAACCGGAAGGAAAGGTTTTTCCCACGAAGAAAAGAAGTGACCGAAGTTATTCAGTGGCCTTTCTGCCCTTCGCCTCCTTCGCTCCTTCGCGGGACCTGTTGAAAGGGATTCCTCAGGCGTCAACCGACTCTCTCCACCCAATCGAGGCAGGGCCATGTCCAAAATGAAAAACCCCTCCCCGAACTTTCGGGGAGGGGTGAAACAAACCAGCGGATCAAATCACGGCGTGTGCATCACGCGGAAGAACTGCATCGTGTTGGTGCGGGTCGGCGTCAGATAGCTGACGGTCGAGCCCGTGCCCGGGATGGCCGCGCCGATGTTCTGCCAGCCGCCGTTCAGGGTCGAGATGCCCTGGATCTGGTAGTTGGTGCCGACGCCCGTGTCGAACGCCACCTCCGCCGCCGTGAAGATGGCGATCGTGTTGTTGGTGGAGTTGATCATGTTCTTGCCGTTGACCCAGACCACGCCGCTCGGGGTGTTCGTCGCGTTCAGGGCGAAGAGCGGATTCAAGCCGAGGTTGAATTTGACCCAGTTCGGGATGCCATCGCCGGCGGGCGAGGCATACGGGCTGGCGCTGGCCGACGTGGTGGAGCCGAAGTAGAGGTTCTGCCAGCTGTCCGGGATGCCGTCGTTGTTGCTGTCGCCGGTGAGGTCCGCAATCGACGCCTTGAGGAGGCCGACCGCGTAAGGCGCGTTGTGAATGCCCTTGCTGCCTTCGACGTTCACGAACTGCCAGTTCCAGGCCGCGTTGAGGAAGCGGACCGGCCAGTTGGTCTTGGCGGAGACGCTGCTCTTGGCGAGGCCGTCCGCGACGTAGTTGCCGTCCGCGCGATAGGTCGAGTTCGGCAGCATCTTGGACAGGCGATCCAGCAGGTGCTGGACTTCGGTCTGGATGCCTTCAATCACGCCATCGCCGTCATAATCCTTGCGGACCAAGTTGAAGTCCTCCATCGGGCCGTGGCACTTCTCGCAGACGTCCACCTTGTCCAACGTGTTGGTGACGCCGCCCGAAACCATCGGATAGGTCATGCTGAAGGTATGGCCGCCCGCTTTCAGGAACGCGGGATCTGTCGCTGCCACCGGCTGCATGTGACAGCCGACGCAGACATCCGGAATGCTGGTGCTGTGGCTGCCGCTCGGGATGACCTTGCCATAGGTGATGCCGTTGACGCCCTCGACCATGTCGCCGGCAGTGCTGTCATGCACGCCGAAACTTGCACCGCCGGCCCAGGTGGGCTGGTTGAGCTGGAACTTCGCGATGTTGTTGGTCGCGGAACCGTTGCGGCTGTGATGGCAGGTCATGCACAACGCGCCGTTGCCGACATTCGTGACCGTGGTGCCTTCCGGCAGCGTGTAGGTGTTCGCGGCGCGGAGCTGATGCGGATTGGAGGCATCATGCGGATCATGGCAGGCGGCGCAGGTGATCGCCTCATAGACGGTGTTGGTCACGTAGCTGTTCGTGCTGCTGGCATGATCGATGAACTGCGCAAAACCGGCCGCCGTATGGCAACGCACGCAGTTGAAGCGCGTGGGACCGGAGGGCGTCCTGGTGGCCACGGCATGGCGGGAGTTGCTCCACTCCGCCGTCTTGTAATGATGCGTCAGGCTGTCATGGCACTGCGCGCAGTTGCCGGGGGCGTAGGTGACCGAGACGCGCGGCCAGTTGACGACGTTTGTATTGCCGAAGGCGTAGGCATGTTCGCTGCCCGGGCCATGGCAGTTTTCGCACTGAACATTGGCGACCGCCTTGAGCGCGGACGGCATCGCCGCCCAGTTGCCGTTGGTCAATACCGTGGGAAACACCCAGCCGTTCTGTGCCGCGACATCGTCAAACCCACCGTTGGCCGAGTTGGTGTTGGAGTCAAAGCCCAGCGCATGGCACGAAATGCAGTTCTTGCTGAAGTGATCCGTGCTCAGGCCGTCAATCGCCTCCGAGAACGCCCGCGCGTGCAGTGTCTGCGAGTATGGCTCGTAGATATTGTCCGCAAACAGGCCGCCGCTGTGGCACAGCGCGCAGGTCGCCGCGCCGAGATACGTGCCCGCGGTGATCTTGATGCTGACGTTTGTGCTGCCGCTGTCCGTTGTCGAGATGGCGGCGCTGACCACGTACTGGCCGGCGAGGTCCGGACGAAACAACTTTCGCTCCGCCACCTTGTAGGTGGAACGGTCGGAGGGTTTGTGAATCGGCACATTGGTTCCCAGCGGACTGTTTGTCAGCACCGGATTGGCCCCCACCGGCTTGGTCGTGACCGTCCAGACAATGCCGGTGATATTGGAGAGCTGCAGCGAAGGGTTGACCAGCGCATCAAGGTAGGCTGCCTGGCTCACCGCAATGGTCTTGAGCCCGCTGGCGGTCGTGGCGCCGGTCAACGCATAGTCCTTGATTTCCTGCGGCGTCAACGGCCGCGCGTCAAGCCAGCCGTTGATGGCCGGTCCGGCGGCGATAGCGGTGACGGCACCAATCGCGGATAACGCCAGGGCCATCAGCCGCGCCGATATTTTTGTGGGGGGTGGAAAAGTTTTCATTTTTTGTTTTGGTGTTGGAGCGTTTGTCTTCGTCGCTGTTGATGATGACAATAAAGAAAAGGGTTCGTGCCTCTATCCCGCTATTGCCAAAGAGTGGACTTTCTTTGCGCGGCCGCTTCCACCCGAAGGCAAGCGCGACATGACGACAACGCCTCGGGCAGATGAACGATGAATTTCACGGCAACGCCGGAGCCTGCCCGCGATCCGCCTGTTACACCACGACGCGGCGGCGGCAAAACAAGGTCAGGAAAAAAAGCCGCCCGTGAATGAGCGGCGAAGGATCAGGCGGGGCAAGGCACCGCGCCACCAAACATCCAGCCGGGGCTGGCGGGGACTTCGGTTGCACGAGGTTTGGCCGGCGCGGGCAGCACTTTCGCCAGCACGGCTTCGGTCCGCGAGGTGATGATGCCCGAGCAGCGCGCCAGCTCCTGTTCGCGATGCCGCGTGTTCTCGCGGACGATCACTTCGAGATCGTCCACGTTGTAGAGATAGACGTTGCTCACCTGCTGGACGTCGGCCGCGATGTCGCGCGGCACGGCAATGTCCACCAGCACGAGCGGACGATGACACCGCGCGCTCATCACGCGGGCGATCTCCTCCCGGTGCAAAATCGTGTGCGGGCAGCCGGTGGAGCTCACGACGATGTCGGCGTCCATCATGGCGTTGAGGCAATCGTCAAATCGCACGGCCCGGCCGCCGAACTCGGAGGCGAGCAGTTCGGCGCGGTCATAGGAGCGGTTGGACACCAGCACCGACTGCGCGCCCTTCTTGCTGAGATGCCGCACGCAGGCCTCGCCCATCTTGCCGGCGCCGATGATCATGACCGTCTTGTCCGAGAGGCTCTTGAAAATTTTCTCGGCCAGCTCCACCGCCACGCTGCCGACCGAGGTCGCGCCGCGGCCGATGCCGGTCTGGGTGCGGATTTCCTTCGCCGTCTGGAGCGCGGTCTGGAAGACCTTGTTCAACACGCGGCCGGTGAGTTTCGCCTCCTGCGCCGCCTGATACGCCTGTTTGACCTGGCCCGTGATTTCGGTTTCGCCCAAGACCAGCGATTCGAGTCCGCCGGCGACGGAAAACAAATGCTGCACGGCCTCGGCGCTTTCCTTGATGTAGAGATACGGCGTGAAATCCACGTCGGCCTTGCCGGAGAGATGCTGGAAGATGCGGTTGATGTTGCCGTTGACCTTCGGCGTGACGCCGTAAACCTCGACGCGGTTGCAGGTCGAAAGCAGAACCACCTCGGAAAGATTGCCCTCCACCTTCAACCGGCACGCGGTGCAGCGCAGCCGCGAGGGATGCACGCTCAGCTTCTCGCGCAGGGCGACCGGCGCGGTCTTGTAGCTTAATCCCGCCACGAAAACGTTCATACGTTTCCCTCCGGTTGCCGGTTCCTGCTGGTTGAATGCTTCAAGTTCACGGCCTGACTCTAAAATCCCGGCCAAAACCGGCTCGCCGTCGCTTGCCAAATCCTTTGCAATTCTTGCCTGGCCAGAGCAAAAGCGGACTAACGCTCCATTGAAACGGCCGGTGCTTCCGCCTCCAAGAACCGCTCCACGCACTGTGGCCGGCAAAAAACCACCCGGCGGTCGCCAACCTTGATGCGCGCAAACCAATGCCCGTCCACCACCTCGCGACGGCATTGATAACAAAAGCGCGCCAGCTCCTCTTCATCCATTGCTTCGGGTGTGTTCATGTTTTTCAACCGTTGCTCCGGCGGCTTTGTCCGGGCTCACCCGGGCAGCTCCAACATCCAGGGGATGCTCCTCCTGCTGCCAGTGCTCCGAGACCTTGCCGTCCCAGCACGCGAGGTTCAGCGGGTAAACGTCCGGATCAAAAATGACATGGTAGAAATGCCAGACGAGGATCGCGAGACAGGCAAGAATCGCCTCGTAGTAATGAACCGTCAGCGCGACATCCACCAGCCAGCGCGGCAAATACTGCGTCACGTCCATCTTGAACCACACCAGGATTCCCGTGACGCCCATGATGATCGTCCCCCAGATCACCGCCCAGTATTCCATCTTCTCCGCGTAGCCAAACCGGCCGATTTTCGGCTTCTCGGGGGAAAGTCCAAAGAGATACCGCCCGGCCTGGATGACATCAGCCAGATCTTTTTTCACCGGAAAAATATCCTTCAACAGCTGCCGTCCTTCCTTTGACGCGAGGATGTAAACCAGGTGATACGCCCCCACGACCAGCAGCACGACGCCGGCAATGCGATGCGACCAGCGCCGCAAAGGTTCGTTCGAGCCCATCAGCCGCGCCAGCCAGGAGTCGGGATAACGCAGCGCAAAGCCCGTCACCGCCAGCACGATGAAGCTCAGCGCCAGCAATGCATGCTGCCAGCGCTGCGACCGGTTCATGCGAAGAATGGGACGGCCCGCCGCGCGCAGATGCGCCGAGACTTTCTTGTAAAGCAGCAGGCCGTTGTGGACGAGCATGCCGCCGATGGTGACAAAGATTAGCACGAGATAAACCCGCCGAACCCACCAGTTGATCTGGCCGCCCAGGCCGTCGCCGCCCGTTTCCGAACCGGCCGAGGCGGCATCGACATGGATCTTGCCCAGCGCAAATTTCTCGCTCGCGCTTCAGGCGGCATCGCGGGTCTCCACCAGATGCGTCGCGTGAATGGTCGAGTTGGTGTCCGCGGAAGGAAAATCTTGTGCGAACCGTGGCAACTTCCGCAGTTCGCCGCCAGCGTCGAGCCATACTGCGAAGCGAGGCCGTGATAACTGTCGAAGAACGTCTTCACCCGGTCGTGCGGCAGGCGATACTTGGTGTTCAACCGCTCCGACGCATGGCAGCGGCTGCAGACATCGACGGAAATTTTTTGCGCATCATGACCGGCCAGGGATTCGATCTTGTGCTCGGAATGACAGTCGGTGCAGGTCGGCGCGTCGCGCTTGCCTTCGGCCAGGGCTTTGCCATGCACGCTCATGGCCCAGTCTTTCGCCTCCTGATCATGGCAGGCACCGCAGGTCTCCGCCTGCCGCGTCACATGCAGCGGCGACAACACCGACGTCGGCGCAATAATCTCGTGGGAATCGTGGCAGTCCTGGCACGTCGCGGCATCGGCGTGACCGGCTTTCAACGCCAGGCCGTGGACGCTCGCATTGTAGCTCGCCGTCTGCCCCTCGTGACAGGTGGCGCACTGCACCGGCTTCGCCGCGACCTCGTCGTCGGGATGTTTCTCCGTGATGTCGGCGTGGCAGCCGGCGCAGGAATTGGTCCGATGCGCCGAAGCCGCGAGCTTGGCGGCGTCCACGAACAGGGAGATCCCCTTCCCGGCGGCATTGGTCTTCCAGAGCGTTTTATCGGAATGACATTCGAGGCAGTCGGCGTTCTTGAGGCCGGCGGCGGCGTTCATCGCGAGCACGAAACCGAAGGCCAAGGAGAGCCAGAAGGTCATGCGAGGTAAGGCAGCCATACCCCGGCAGCGTGACCCCGGCGAAGGCGGAATGCTTTCCGCCGATTGGTGATTGCTTCGCTTCTTTTGCGGGCGCGGCTCAATGCATCAGCCGCGAAACCATGGCGTAGACGATCAGCAGGAGGAGGATCACGCCGACGCCGAAGAAGAGGTAGCCGAAGGACCGGGCGATGGTTTTCCACTGGAACCATTCGTCCTTCACGCGGTGCTGGTCGAGCCTGCCGGTGGCGACGAGGCGGTCATACCAGCGTTTCCGTTCATGCATCAGCTCGGTCTTCGAGACGCGCCCGGAGAAGATGACGGTGTCCATCGGAAATTTCTCGATGCGGAAATGCGTGTTGAAGAAATGAATCGAGAAGATGAAGCCCGCCGCCAGCAGCGCCTCGTCCGAGTGGATGATGTGCGCGATGTTGATCACCCAGCCCGGCAGGAACCGGGTGAAGAACGCCGGAAACCACAGGATGAGGCCGGAGGAGCCGATGATGGCCACGCCCCAGAACACGGCGAAGTAATCGAACTTCTCCCAATACGTCCAGCGGTCGAAGGAAGGCTTTTCGCCTTTGCCGAAGAACCATTTGTTGTGCGCGACGAAATCCTTCCAGTCCTGGAGCGTCGGCACCATGGAGTCGGGGCCGAACAGCACGCCGAACAGGCGCTTGAGCTGGAACCGGCCCGTGGCGGGATCGCGGAGATTGCCCCGGCCGTTCCAGGATTTGCCGACGAGGGACGCGACGTGCAGCCCAAAGTAGAGGAACGTCACGATGGCGCCGAAGTGATGGAGCGTGCGCGCCGTCTCTGCGCCGCCGATGAAGCGGAAGAGAATCTTCGCCCAGTCGGTGTAGTAGAACTTCAACGGCATGCCGGTGATGACGAGCAGCAGGAAGCTGGTCACGACGAGGAAGTGCAGGAAGCGCTCGAACGGAACAAAGCGCGTGAACCATTCGGTGTCGGCCTCGGTCTTGGCGCGGGTCTCGCGATAGGTCTTGGTGTCGTGCAGCGAGATGTAAATCACGCGGGCCAGCCAGACGATGGTGTGCAGTCCGAAGAAAGAAAAGACGCCGATGAGCAGCCCGGTCATGCCTAGGAAGACCACGTTGAGCATCGGATAATTTTTCCGGTCGAGCGGATTGGCATGCGGCCGGTATTGCGTGAAGGCCGCCGTGGCGCTGGGATGACATTGCTGGCAGGTGGCGAGGATGTTTTGCTCCGACAATTTTGAGTTGGGATCGGACGGGGGCAGCACGTCGTGATGTCCGTGGCAGTCGTAGCACGCGGCGACTTCGGCGGCGACGGTCGGCTTGCCCAGCGCCATGGCCTTGCCGTGATAGGTGTCGCGGTAATGCTCCAGCCGGTCCGCATGGCATTTGCCGCAGCGCAGGTCGCTGGCCATTTTGAAATGTCCGTTCTGCGGTGTTTCGATGCCGTGGGCCGTATGGCAGTCCGTGCAGACCGGTCCGCGCTTGTCGCCCTTGGCGAGCAATTGTCCGTGGACGCTCTTGTCGTACGTCTGTTCGATGCCGACGTGGCATTTGCCGCAGGTCTTGGCGACGTTGGCGTGATTGATCGGCGCAGCGCGGTCCACGCCGCGCTTGATGTCGTGCACGCCGTGGCAGTCGTTGCACGATGGCGCAACGACCAGCCCCATCTTCAGCAAGGCCCGGCCGTGAATGCTCTCGGCGTATTGCGACGCCGCCTCCGGGTTCTTCATCTGGTATTCCTTGGTGAGCCCGGGATTGTTGTGACACTTGGCGCAGGTCTGCGGGAGGTTGAGTTTGAAGACCGGCGAGTCCGAGTTCTTCACCGGAACGATGGCGTGACCGCCGTGGCAGTCCCAGCAGTTGGCCGCGCCGGAAGCGCCGAGCTGATGGCTCAGGCCGTGAATGCTGGCGGCGTACTGCTTGCCTTCCTTTTCATGGCAGCCCGTGCAGTTGGGCGGCGGGAGCTTGCTGGCGTGGACCAGGTCCTTGATGCCCTCATGACAATCGACGCAGTCGAGCTTGGTGTGAACGGAGCGGTTGAAATCGTTCGTCGGAAAAATCAGCGCGACCACCTTCCCGTCCACCTTGCGCGTCGTGGAAGGGTCGAGATGACAATCCAGGCAGTCTGAGGTCTTGAAGGCATCGGCGGCGGGAAGCGCCAGGCCAGCTGCCATGAGAAAAAAGCTGAGCCACAACCAAACCGCTCGGCGTTTCCGCTTCTCCCTGCCGGCAAAACGCCGGGCACTGGTGGAATGGAAAGGGTTGAACGCCGGACGCTCGTTATGGCTCATGGTTTACAGCCCACCGTTGTGACAGTCGTTGCAGGCGCCGTCCACCTCGTCGCCGGGGTGTTTGAACTTCTGGCCGCTCGGGGACAGGAGTTTCAGATCCGCGCCGCTGCCCTGGGTGAGAATGTTATGGCACGTGTTGCAGTCGCTGGCCTTGATCGTGCGCTTGCCGTCGCCGGTCTTGTGCGTGCCGTCGTGGCACCGGAAACATCCCGGCCAGTCCTTGTGGCCGATGTTGTTCGGATACTTGTCCCAGCGGGCGTTCATCTCAGGAAAGAAGTTGTCGCGGTAAATCTGCTGGACGACATCCACGACGGGGCGGATGCGCGGCTCGCTGGGATATTGCGCGACGAGGTGCGTGGCGATCCGCTGGAGGGCCTCGGTCTCATTGGTGTAGTTGCGCGTCAGCACATAGACGGCGTTGGTCTTGATCCACTTGATGCCGCGGTCGATTTTGCCGATCGCCATCGCCTGGTTCACGGCGTCGTTGGGCGACTGGTAGTTGTGGCCGGGGCGGTTGTGGCAGTCGATGCAGTCCATGGTCCGGAGCGCGCCGGGCGTGATGTTGTTGGTAAACCTCGGCGAGACGAACTCGGTTACAACGCCCTGGGCATCCGTCACACGGACGTAGGGAATCTTCTGCCGGGCATCGTCCGAGGCGAGGTATTCGATGCGGTTGGCGCCGTTGATGTGCCAGTGAATGCCCTCGACCGGCCGGGACATGGGGTCGCCGCCGCCGACCTTCAGCGTCATGCGCACGGTGAAAGGCGTGTTGGTCTCGTCACCTAGAAAGGAGTTGTAGGTGCGGTCGAGGTCGCCGGCAAACTTCTGCGGCCAGTGACATTCCTCGCAGGTGTCGCGGGCGGGCCGTAGATTCCGGACCGGCGTCGGCACGGGCTTGGAATAGCTTTGGGTGATGAGCGCGTAAAGCTGATGGGTGCCGGCGAGCTTGGCCTCCACGAAGCCCGTGGCGCCGTGGCCGACGTGACATTCGACGCACGCCACGCGGGCATGGGGCGAATGCTGGTAGGCAACCAGCTCCGGCTTCATGACGGAGTGGCAGGCCTGGCCGCAGAACTGCACCGACTCCGTGTAATGAAAGGTTTGATAGCTGCCAACCGCCGAGATGAGAAGAAACAGCACCGCGCCGACCAGAAAGCAGGCGAACAGCTTCCGGTCCCGACGACGCGAAAAATCGATTTTCAACGACGGCACCGGCAGATGGGCCTTGGCGATCCGCAGCCGCCAGAGCACCGCCCCCAGCGCGATCAATCCCAGACCGCACATCAGGAAGCCCGGTGCGACAACGTAGGTGAGGAGGCCGATATAGGGGTTGCTGAAATGCGCGAGGGAATCCAGGAGCAGCAGCAGCAGGAAGGAAAAGATGCTGCCCAGTGCGACCACGGCGCCGGAGAAGGCCAGCCAGTTGCGGAACATGCCGGCGCGGGAATTGGACGGCTGCTCTTCGTTGGCTTCGGGTTCTTGATTCGTTTGCATGTTGATTTAAAACCAAACTTCCGGCCGGCGGTTCGCGGCGGATTTGCCTTCCGCGAACCGTTGTGGATTTTCGGAACGACCGGCGCGGACTTACTTCTTGAACGCGCGCATGTAGGCCACGAGGCCCTTGATGTCGGCGTCGGAGAGGCCTTCGGACGGTTTCATGAGGCTCTTGCCCTCTTTGTCCTTGAGGCCTTCCTTGATCGCCTTCACGGCGTTCTCGTCCTTCAGCGCTTCCTGGACCTTGGCGTCGGAGTAATCCTTCGCGCCCAGCTTCTTGCCCATCTTGGTGTCGCCCTTGCCGTCGGCGCCGTGGCATTTCAGGCAGTCCCGTTCGTAGATGGCCTTGGCGTCCTCCGCGCGGGCGGCGAGGGTGGCCAGCGTGAGGGCGGCGAGGCTCAGAACCAGTATTTTTTTCATGGCATTGATTTGTTCTGCGTAACGTTTTTGGTTTCGCGCCCTCAATCTCCCATCCCAAACTTGCTCCGGCATTTCCAATCTTGGCAAAGGCTGGGCCTGAATTGGCCCGCGACGGTCAGCGGACGGGGACCGCCGCCGGATTTTTGGAAAGTTCGAGGGCTGCCTTCGGAACCCTGCCGTTGGTGTGCTAACAACTGGGAGTGTTACCAAACGGCAGCCCTCGCGTGATTTTATCGGCGGCTTACTTTTTAAGCGTCCGCAGGTGTTCGACCAGCGCCTTGATGTCGGCGTCGGAGAGGTCTTCGGCGGGTTTCATGACCACCTTGCCCTCCTTGTCCTTGACACCTTCCTTGATGGCCTTGGTCGCGGCCTCGTCCTTCAGTTCGGCCTGGATCTTGGCGTCGGAGTAGTCCTTGACCCCGAGCTTCTGGCCCATCTTGGTCTGGCCCTTGCCGTCTTCACCGTGGCACTTGAGGCACTTGTCCTTCCACAGCTCCTTGCCGTCCGCGGCCGAGGCCACCGTGGCGGACACGGCGAGGACCGCCACACCCAGCATGATAAGTTTTTTCATAGCGTTTGTTTTTTGCCGGCGCGCCGCCGCAGTTCCGGCGACGCGCCTGACCCCCTCACTTTCGGTGAACCGCGCCGGCCCGGCATCGCCTATCTTGTCAAAGGCTCAACATCCCTTGCCGGCGGCAAAACAACTTTGTCCGTGCGTTGTTTGGGACGGACACCGCCATTTTAAAGGAGTTTCCGCAGTTCCCGCAGCGGTTTGGCGGCATGCAAAAAATGTCCGCTTTTGGGCAAGGCTGGTGTAGAGGGGTCCCGCCCCGGGGACTAGGGTGGGTCCAGCATTGTGCAAGACATCATCCATCCAATCATCGGGGCCGCCGAGCAGCTGGGAAAGAAGAAGCAAGTGAGCGGCGCGCCGGAGACCGCGTTTGGCTGCCCGCGTGATTTCCTCGACAACCGTTTTGTTCATTCGGTGGTTTTCGCCCGCGCGCCCGGGCCTGTCGATCGTAACAACATGAACCCCGGACAACGCAACTTCGACTGCGTTTACTTCAGTTCACTGAACTCGAGTGTTCTGCGCGAAGCGCGGCTGGCTGTGGACGTGATGCGCGTCGGAGCTGAAGAAGACACTGTTCTCTGTTTTATCGCATCTGGCCGCATCCATGACCGGCTCTGGTTCCGCCTGCGCCGTGACGAGTTTGCCGCTGCGCCATGTCACGCTCAGCGGCGACGGCGAACCGACCTTCGCCCCAACTTTTGCCAGGAGAGGCCGTCCGTCCATCGTCCACGTCCGGGCGCTGACTTCCCTTTTTCAAGCTCGTGCTCATCACCAACGCCATCGGCCTGACTACCGCAGGTCGCGCAGGCGCTGGAAGCACTTCAATGCCTAAGTCCGACGAGATCTGGGCCAAGCTCGACGGCGGGACCCAGGCTTATCTCGACAAGGTGTATCGCGTGAACTTTCCGCTGGAGAAGATTCTCGGCAACATCCTCCACGTCGCGCGCCAGCGCCCGGTGATCATCCAGAGCCTGTTCCCCGCCATCAACGGCCAGGAACCGCCCCACGACGAAATCGAGCAATACGCCCTGCGCCTCAAGGAGCTCAAGGCCGACGGCGCGCAGATCCCGCTCGTCCAGATTTATTCCGCGACACGGCCGACGCCCAATTCCGGCTGCGGCCATCTGCCGCTCAAAACGTTGTCGCGGATTGCCCAGACGGTCCGGCAGGTCGCCGGATTGAAGGCGGAAGTTTTTTAAGCACCCTCGGCCGAAAGGCCAAACATCCTGCACCCGGCGTGTGGAGACCAAGCCGCACGCCGGTTTTCATTTCCCGGTGAACGACCACGCCGCGGACGGAAAAATCAATTCCTGGCGAAGCTTTTCCAGCGGGACAACGGCAGGCTGCCCAGCGCGATGACCACCGTCTGGCTGGCGATGAACAGCATCAACCACTTGAAGCCGGCATCCATGAAGCCATAGGAGTGCAACCCCACGCCCAGCATGTTCACGCCAAACCACGAGAAGCTTGTCACAATGTTCCCAAAGATGGCCATGTTCATGAGGCCGCGCTCGCGCACCAGGCCGCCCCAGCGCGCGTGCAGGATCACTGCGTTCCAGATGACGATGAGCAGCGCGCCGTTTTCCTTCGGGTCCCAGCCCCAGAACCGGCCCCAGGATTGGTCCGCCCAGATGCCGCCCAGCACGGTGCCGAGAAAGCTGAACAACGTGGCAAAGCAAACAATGGCATAGACCATCTTCGCCAGCGCCTTGCCGATGTCGGGCGTGGCCACGCCCTGCCCCGCCCGCGCGGAAAGGACCGGGGTGAACAAGCCCAGCACCACGTAGGCGATGGCCAGCAGTCCCGCGACAAACGTCGCCGAGTAGCCAAGCGTCACCACGACCACATGCGTCGCCAGCCAGAAGTTCGTGTCCAGCACGGCGCGCATCATTTCCATCGTGTCGCCGCCGAGGCCGAGATTGTGCGCGATGAGCAGGGTGACAAAGCCGCCCACGGCCGCCACGGCGCTGCCGATGCCAATCTTGTAAATCCGTTCCAGCACCAGGCCCAGCACGCACGCGCCCCAGCCGATGAAGACGGCCGATGAATACAGGTTGGTCACCGGCGGACGGCCTTCGAGCACCATGCGGAAGACGAGACCAAAGGTGTGCACGGCGAATGCGATGACGATCAGATAATGCGCGGAGCGTCGCAGGGATTCAGACAATGCCGGCCACACGCCGCAGGTCAACAGCGCGCCGCCGGCGAGGATGAATGCGAAGATGTAGATAATGGTGGCGTGGAGGAATGCCTTGACCTGGTTAAAGTAAAATTCCGCGCCGGCCTTGGCGGTTTCGTTTGCCAGGTTCGGCGCCAGCCATTGCTGGTACTCGGCAATCGTGCGGTTAAATTCGGCGGCATCGCCGCGGCCATAGGCCGTGCCCATGCGCGCATAAAATCCGGCCGCCGGATGAATCTCATGGGTTTGAATCGCACCGAGCAGACTGGCGCCCATGCCCAGCCATTCGGCGCGGTTCCGCTGTGACGGCCGCGGCGGAATGATCAGCGGATTGGGTGTCGAGGCCATTTCCTGAAAGCTGCGGGCGGGGCCGGTGAAGCTGTCGAGCGCCGCCTGGTCGAACGGCTGCTGCTGCTGCTGGGCGCGAAAGGCGGCGAGGCCGCCGGGCAAGGCCGCCTGATAGGCGGCGATGAGCGAAACAAAGTTGTCGGCATCCTCGGGCTGGAAGCAGTTCTTCAACCGATGATACAGGTTCAAGGCATTGGCGAGCTTGAGCGCCTGCTTCTGGTAGGCGGTGCGCTGGGCGTCCGCCACGTCGTTGGCCTTCATGGCCTGGCGGGTGATTTCATCGGTGACGGGCTCAAGGTCCCGGTAGGTGTAATAGCGAAGGCCGGATTTTTCGATGCCCAAGCCGGTGAGCTTCAGGTCGGCGATCAGGTCGGGATGATGAATCAAAAAGACCGGCCGGGTGTCCGCCAGCTGCGGCTTGAACGCCACCTCAAGCAGCCATTCGGTGGACTTGAGCTTTTTCGGATGATGCCAGAACTGCCAGGCGGGAACCTGTTCCAAGGGCAGATCGCCCGTGCTGCGGATTTGCAGAAGCGTGTTGCGGGCGATGGAATCAATCGGCTGGATGCGTCCGTTCGCCAGCACCGGCAGACGGCCGAAGGCGGCGGTGTGAAATTCGCCGTCGCGCTTGGGCAGCATGACCACGACAATCTCCGTCGCAAACAGAACGAAGAAGAACCAGGGCAGCAGCTGCAGAAGTTTTTTCATACCGTCTTCCTTTTTGAAACGAAGCCGGCCAGGTGCGTCATGAACTGCACGACCAGCCCCAGCCCGACCAGGCCGCAGGCGAAATACGGCGTGAGCCAGCCAGGGTTGCGCACCACCTGGAGGATGGTTCCCTTCTCGTCCTCGTGGTCCCAGTCCGCCTGATAAAAGGTCTCGCCGCCATAACGCAGCGGATTGTTCATGTAGATCAGCAGCTCGCGGTCTTCACCGGTGTCCGTTCGTTGGAGCCGGACGCGGCTGGAAAAGTTCTTTGGAATTTCCGTGCCGGGATAACGGTCAAACTTGAACTCCACCAGATGCAGGCTGAACGGCTTGTAGTAGCGCCGCAGCCGCAGGGCGATTTGATAGTTGCGCTGATTGAAGGCGAACCGCTGTGGCTGGCCAAGATAGCCCGACACCAGAAATGTGCCGCGGGTGCCTTGGGGCGTCTGCACTTCAACGATGCCCGACGGAATATCCCGCCGGTCCATCGCCGTCTCCCGCGGCAGGCCGCGCCACCAAAAGTCCGCGCCAAAGCCCGCCGTGGTCTTCACCGGGACCAGATTCGTGTCCGGCTTGTCGGTCAGCGTCGAGTTGGGATGATAGACGTTCACGCCAAGGCTGAACGGCAGTTCCGGCTGGCGCAGTTCGTGACCGGCCCGCAATTGGTCGTCCGGAAACGTGACCACCTTGTCGGCGGCGGCATCAGTGGTGTCCGTGACCGCCAGTTCATAGCGGCTGGTGGACTCGGAGTAATTCGAGGACGACCCCGCCCGGATGTGCATGGTGCTTTCCGTGGACAGCAGGTCGGTGAGAAACTGCCCCGCCAGCAGCAGCACGATTCCAAGATGCACCATGATGATGCCGAGCTTCTTCTTCGTCGCCCGGTAATAGCGGAAATGCGCCGCCAGCAAATTGATCAGGAGGAGTCCGCCCAGCAGGTAGCCGCCGGGAAAGATGGGCAGCTTCAGGCTCGAACCTTTGGGCGTCCAATAGATGAAGTAGCTCCGGAAGAATTCGTTCTGCGCCTGATAAAGCCCAAGATTCACCTGAGCCATCGTGCCCCAGAACACCAGCACCAGGCCGAGGACCAGCAGCGCGACGGTCAGCCGCAGCGATGTGAAAAAGCGGATCAAATGATTGGCAAACATCGGCGATGCTCAGGTTTGCGCCGGAGAAACCCCGGCGGTGAATTCAATTACCATGCCTGAGCATGCGTGGAAACCGGAATCTCCGGCTCATCCTCCTTTGCCTTAAACCGTCCAAAATTTGCTTGGTCGCCCGCCGTCCCCTCCGCCGGGAAAGGAAAACGCCGGACAGTTTTACCTGGCCGGCGTCATCCTATGTTCTACCCAACCCATCAAGCCGATGAATCACTTCATCGGAAAGCTGGAGATGGCCCGCATGTATTGCGCGCGCTCAAAGGCGCTGGGGTCGTCCGAGTTTTTCTGGCTCAGGCTGCCGCGCAGCTGCTGGACCGAAATGTATTCGTGCTCCTCCATCCAGCCGGCGAGGTCGCGCTCGATAAGCCGGATTTGATTGATGCCATGCCGGATGAGCACGGAGCACAGCATCGTGACGTCCGCGCCAGCCAGCAGCATCTTCAAGGCATCGCTGGCGCGATGCACCCCGCTGGTCGCGGCCAGATCCGCGCTGACATGGCCGTACAGCAGCGCGATCCAGCGCAACGGCACGCGCATCGCCATGGGCGTGCTGAGCAGGATGTTCGGCCGCACTTCCAGTGATTCCAAGTCAATGTCCGGCTGATAAAAGCGGTTGAAGAGAACCAGCCCATCCGCGCCGGCGAGGTCGAGCTTCTTCGCCATGTTCGCGAAGTTGCTGAAGAAGGGGCTCAATTTCACCGAAACCGGAATCGTGACCTCGGACTTCACCGCCTTCAAGATGTCGAGATAGGTCTGTTCGACTTCCGCGCCCGACAGATTCGGGTCGGTCGGGATGTAATAGATGTTGAGCTCGATGGCGTCCGCGCCGGCCTGCTGGATCAGCCGCGCATACTGCGTCCAGCCGCCCGTCGAAGAACCGTTCAAGCTGGCAATGATCGGAATGTTCGTGGCGGCCTTCGCCTTGGAGATGTGCTTGAGATACTCCTCGGGACCGAGATGGTATTCCTCGGGTTCGGGGAAATAGGTCAGCGATTCGGCGAAGCCTTCGGTGCCGCGCTGCAGGCTTTCGTTCAGCTCCAGCCGGTCACGGCGCAGCTGCTCCTCAAAGAGCGAATACAGCACCACGCCCGCGGCGCCGGCATCCTCCATGTGCTTGATGTGGTCAATGTCCTCGGACAAAGGCGACGCCGAAACCACGAACGGGGTGCGGAGCTTGAGGCCCAGGTAATGTGTCGTTAGGTCCATAAAATTTCAGGGTTGTTGATCCACGCTGGTCGCGGGTTTCGGGGCGGCGGACACGGCGGGTTTGGTGTCGCGCGTGGCCAGGAACTGATAGAACTTGAGCCGCCGGTCGGAATCCGCCTGCGCCTGGGTGAAGAACCGCTTTGCATCCTCGGGCTTGCTCTTGGTGAGCATCTTGAAGCGGTTTTCCGACAGCAAATAATCCTGCAGCTTCACCTTGGCCGCCGCGGAGTCCAGTTGAAGCGGGTTCTCGCCCTGCTCCGCCCGGCGCGGGTCGTAGCGATACAGCAGCCAGTGGCCGGAATCGACCGCAAGCTTCTGCTGCCGCGCACCGATGCCCTGATCCAGCGCAATGCCGTGGGCGATGCAATGGCTGTAGGCGATGATCAGCGCCGGGCCCGGATACGACTCCGCCTCGATGAACGCCTTCAAGGTGTGCTCGTCCTTCGCGCCCATTGCGACGCTCGCCACATAAATGTTGCCGTAGGTCATGGCAATCAGGCCGAGGTCCTTCTTGCCCGCGGGTTTGCCGCCGGCGGCCCATTTGGCGATCGCGCCGCGCGGCGGGGACTTCGACATCTGCCCGCCGGTGTTGGAGTAAACCTCGGTGTCGAGCAGCAGCACCTTCACGTTGCGCCCGCTGGCCAGCACGTGGTCCAAGCCGCCGTAGCCGATGTCATAGGCCCAGCCGTCGCCGCCGACAATCCACACGCTTTTCTTCACCAGCATGTCGGCGAGCGTGAGCAACAGCTTCGCATCCGCGGACTGGATGGGCTTGAGCTTTTCCTTCAACGCGGCCACGCGCTGGCGCTGCTCGTAAATGCCCGCCTCGTCGCCTTGATCCGCGAGCAGAATCTCGGTGATGAAATGATCGCCGAGCTGCGGCGCAAGTTTTCGCACCAGCTCCTCGGCGAATTCCTTCTGCTTGTCCATCGAGACGCGATAGCCCAGACCGAACTCGGCGTTGTCCTCGAACAGGGAGTTGCACCACGTCGGTCCGCGACCACAACCATCCACGGCATAGGGCGTGGTCGGCAGATTGCCGCCGTAGATCGAGGAGCAGCCTGTGGCGTTGGCGATGGCGACGCGGTCGCCGAAGAGCTGGGTCAGCATCTTGATGTAGGGCGTCTCGCCGCAGCCGGCACAAGCGCCGCTGAACTCAAACAACGGCCGTTGCAGCTGCTGCTGGCGAAGCTGCGTCAGCTTCAGCCTGCGCCGGTCAAACTCCGGCAGCTTCAGGAAGAAGTCCCAGTTCTCGCGCTCCGGCAGTTGCAGCGGCGCCTGCGGACGCATGTTGATGGCCTTGAGCTTGGCCTCGGTCTTGTTCTTGGCCGGGCAGACATCCACGCACAACGCGCAGCCGGTGCAGTCCTCGGCCGCGACCTGCAACGTGAACTTCTGCCCCTTGAAATCCGGCACGCGCGAATCCGTGCTCTTGAACGTCGCCGGCGCGTTTGCCAACTGAGCTGGCTCGTAAACCTTGGCACGGATGGTGGCGTGTGGACAGATCGCGACACACTTCAAACACTGGATGCAGGTCTTCTCGTCCCACACCGGAATGTCCATCGCGAGATTGCGCTTCTCGTATTGGGCCGTCGCCGTCGGAAAGGTTCCGTCCACCGGAAACGCGCTCACTGGCAGATCGTCGCCTTCGCCCGCGGTGATCCGGCCCAGGACCTCGCGGGAAAACCGCGGCGCGTTCACCGTCATCGGCGGCAGCAGCGGCCCGCTGCCGTTCGTGTGATTCGGCAACGGCACCTCATGCAGATGCGCCAGGGTGTTGTCCACGGCCTTGAGGTTCATCGCCACGATCTCCTCGCCCTTCTTGCCGTAGGTTTTTTGAATCGAATGCTTGATGGCGTCAATCGCCTCGCTACGCGGCAGCACGCCGGACAAGGCGAAGAAGCAGACCTGCATGATGGTGTTGATGCGTCCACCCATGCCGCTTTCACGTGCGACTTTCGTGGCGTCGATGACAAACAGCTTCGCCTTCTTGGCGATCAATTCCTGCTGCGTCGGCGTCGGCAGCGTGGACCAGATTTTATCCGCCGGATAAGGCGTGTTCAGGAGGAAGGTGCCGCCGGGCACCAGCGGCTTCACCATGTCGTAACGCTGGAGGAACATCGGCTGATGGCACGCCACGAAGTTCGCCTTGCTGACGAGATAGGTGGAACGGATCGGCTCCGGCCCAAACCGCAGATGCGACACCGTCATGCTCCCGGACTTCTTCGAGTCATAGACGAAGTAGCCCTGCGCATAATTGTCCGTCTCCTCGCCGATGATCTTGATCGAGTTCTTGTTCGCGCCGACCGTGCCGTCGGCGCCCAGACCGTAGAATAGCGACCGGATGACCTTGCTGGATTCGGTGGAAAAGTCCGGATCGAAATTCAAACTCGTCTTGCTGACGTCGTCGTTGATGCCGACGGTGAAATGGTTCTTCGGCTTTTCCGTCGCGAGATTATCAAATACGGCCTTGACCATCGCCGGCGTGAATTCCTTGGACGACAAACCGTAGCGTCCCCCGACAATCCGCGGCAGGGCCTTGATGCTGCCCCAGTTGTTGGTGAGGCCTTCATACAGCGCCGCGATGCAGTCCTGGAACAACGGCTCGCCCGCCGCGCCAGGCTCCTTGGTGCGGTCAAGGATGGCAATCGTCTTGACCGTGGACGGCAGCGCTTCGACGAAACGCTTGGAATCGAACGGCCGATACAACCGCACCTTCAGCACACCGACTTTTTCGCCCATGCGCGTAAGGGCCTCGACGGTTTCGTGCGCCGCCTCGCAGCCGGAGCCCATCAGCACCACGACGCGATCGGCGTGCGGCGAACCGACATACTCGAACAGCGAATACTTGCGGCCGACCTGCCGGGCAAAATCATCCATCGCCGACTGCACGATGTCCGGGCACGCGGCGTAGTAGGCATTGGCGGCCTCGCGTCCTTGGAAGAACGCGTCGGGATTCTGCGCGGTGCCGCGCAGCACCGGCCGGTCCGGCGTCATCGCCCGGGACCGCAGCCGCGCAATCACCTTGTCGTCCACCAGCGCGCGGATGTCCGCGTCGTTGATCAACTGAATCTTCGAGACTTCGTGCGACGTCCGGAAGCCGTCGAAGAAATGGATGAACGGCAGCTGCGACCGCCACGAGGCCAGCTGGGAAATCAGCGCGAAATCCATCGTCTCCTGCACCGATGCCGCGCCGAGCATCCCCCACCCCGTCGCGCGGCACGCCATGATGTCGCTGTGATCGCCAAAGATGGACAGCGCATGGGTGGCCACGGTGCGCGCGGTGACGTGAAAGACCGTGGGCAGCAGTTCGCCGGCAAACTTGAACATGTTTGGAATCATCAGCAGCAGTCCCTGCGACGCCGTGAACGTCGTGCTGATGGAACCCGTCTGGAGCATGCCATGCACGGCGCCGACCGCGCCGCCTTCGCTTTGCATTTCCACGATGGCCGGGATCGTGCCCCAGAGGTTTTTCTTTCCCTCGGATGCCCATTGGTCGCACCACTCGGCGATGGGCGACGACGGCGTGATGGGATAAATCGCCATGGCTTCGTTCAGGCGGTAGGCGATGTAGGCGGCGGCCTCGTTGCCATCGAGCGTTTTATAAACCGCCCGCGGTTCGGCGGCGGGGACGGAAGGTTTTACGTGGGAGGCGGTGTCCTGGCCGGCGGTCGGTGTGCTCATGTTGGTAAATTAAAAATACGGTTGCGAACGGGCGCCGGCGCGGCGAGTTGCGACGCGGACCGGCAGGCTTCCCGCTAATCGTTGGCCCAGCCTAAGCCCCGGCCCGGCGCAAACCCTCCCGTATTTTGCCAAAGAGACACCATGAGTTGCGTAATCCTCGCTCCAACAAAAAACCCGGCGGAATTTCTTCCGCCGGGCGTTCTGGATTGAAATGAATTACAACACGTATTCCGCGTGGAAATCGGAACCGGCTTCGGAATGCTGGACTTTGAACCCAACGATCTTGCTGACGCGCTGCATGGCGTAGTTGTCCGCCATGATGTCGGCGCAGATGCGGACGAGCTTCTCGTCGCGGCCAATCTGCACCAGGCGGCGCAGCAGCTCCGTGCCGAGGCCCTGCTTCTGCCAGCGGTCGCTGACGAGCAGCGCAAACTCGCCCTCGTTCAATCCCCGCGCCTTGCTCAGCCGGCCGACGCCGATGATCTCCTTCTGCTTCGTGGCGGGGTCGCGCCGCTCCACGACGAGCGCAATCTCGCGGTCATAGTCGTTGAAGCAGATGCGGGTCAGCCGTTCGTGAGCGATGCGCTGGTCGAGCTTCAACTGGCTGAAGTAGCGGTGATAGACGCTTTCCTCGGAGAGGGTTTCATGGAACTTCACCAGCAGCGGCTCGTCCTCGGGACGGATCGGACGGAACGTCACCGCGCCGGCGCTCTTCATCTTCCAGCGGGAAACATACCTGGTCGGATACGGACGGATGGCGAGCTTCGGCAACTGTTCGGGCTTGGAGGAGGCGTCGTGAAGAATCACGCGGGCGTCCAGCGCGACGAGATTTTCCGCCGAGGCAAACAGCGGGTTGATGTCGATCTCCTTGATCCAGCGCTGCTCGGCGACAAGCTGGCTGAATCCGACCATAAGCTTTTCCAGCGCGGCGAGGTTGACGGGCTTGCGGCCGCGCACGCCTTTGAGCGCATGGTAAATCTTCGTGGTCTCCATCATCCGCCGGGCGAGCGTGGTGTTCAGCGGCGGCAGGCCAAGCGCCTTGTCCTTGAACACCTCGACCAGCTGTCCGCCCATGCCGAACAGCAGCACGGGACCGAACTGCGGATCAATGCTGCTGCCCAGGATGATTTCGTAACCATCGCCGAGCTTGATCATCTTTTGCACGGTGACGCCCTGAAAATGCTGCGCGCCGGCCTTCTCGGTGCAGGCGGTCTTGATCGCCTTGAACGCCCGCCGGGCGTCGGCCTCGTCCTTCAAATTCAACTGCACGCCGCCGACGTCGGTCTTGTGCGTGATGGTCTCTGAGTAAAGTTTCAGCACCACCGGGAAGCCAATTTCCTTGGCGAGCTTCGCCGCGTCGGCCTCGGACTTGGCGATTTTGGTAACCACCGTGGGAATGTTGTAGCAGCCGAGGAATTCCTTGGATTCCGCCTCGGTCAAAATGGTGCGGCCGGTCTTCTTCACCTTCTCAATCAGCGCCTGGGCCTTGGCGCGGCCGGATTCCATGTCATCCTCGTCGGCGGAAGGTGTCGGCGTCTCGTAGAGCGACCGGAGGTTTTCCGCGTAGCGCCACATCTGGCTGAACACGCGGGCAGCAGTGTCGGGATAGGGAAACGTTGGAATGCCCGCGGCGTTCAGCACGCGTTCGCCGTCCGCGACATCCTTGCCGCCCATCCAGCTCGCGAGCACCGGTTTGCCTTCAACATGTCCGAAGGCTTTCAACTTCTCCGCCGTGCCCGTGCAATCCGTCATGGCCTGCGGCGTGAGAATCACCAGCAGACCGTCGCTGTTGGGATCGCGTCCGGCAATCTCCAGCGTCTTCGCATACACCTCCGCGCTGGCGTCGCCGAGAACGTCCACGGGATTGTTGTGCGACCAGGCGGAGGGAAGAATCTTGTTCAGCTCCTCGATGGTGCCCTTGGAAACTTCCGCCAGCGCGCCGCCGCTGGTGATGAGCGCATCGGTCGCGAGCACGCCGGGACCGCCGGCATTGGTGATCATGGTCAGGCGATTGCCCCGCGGACGCGGCTGACGGCCGAGGACTTCGGACATGTAGAACAGGTCGGAGATGTTGTTCACGCGCAGCACCCCGCAGCGCTTGAACGCGGCATCCAGCACGTCGTCGCTGCCCGTGAGCGAACCGGTGTGGGAGGCGGCGGCCTTCGCGGCGCCTTCGGTGCGGCCGGGCTTGATGACGATGATCGGCTTGGTCAACGCCACTTCGCGCGCGGCGGAAAGGAATCCGCGGGCGTCGCCGATGGTCTCCATGTAGATGACGATGCTCTTCGTGTTCGGGTCGTCGCCGAGATAATAAATCAGGTCGCCCCAGCCGACATCGAGCATGGAGCCGATGGAGGTGAACATGCTGAAGCCGACGTTTTCCTTGAGGCTCCAGTCGAGCACGGCGGTGCAGAGCGCGCCGCTCTGGCTGAGGAAGCCGACGTTGCCCGGCTTGGCGATGGTGGTGGCAAACGTCGCGTTCAGGCCGATGCCGGGAACCATCACGCCCAAGCAGTTCGGGCCGACGATGCGCATGCCGCCGCGCCGGGCCTCGGCGAGAATTTTTTGTTCGAGCGCGACGCCTTCCGGGCCGGTCTCCTTGAAGCCGGCGGAGATGATCACCGCGCCGGGCACGCCCATCTTCACGCATTCCTCAATGATGCCAGGGACGGTTTTGGCCGGGGTGCAGATGACCGCCAGGTCCACCTTTTCGGGAATGGCGGAGATGCTCGGGTAGGTTTTGACGCAAAGCACGGAGGAGCGCTTCGGGTTGACCGGATAGACGACGCCGTCGAATCCGCCGCGGCCCAGATTCTGGAACACCGTCCGTCCGACGCTGCCGGGATTCTCCGTGGCACCGACGACGGCGATGACTTTCGGCGCGAAGATCGAGTTGAGCGGATGGCGGGGGATGTGATGCAGGACGTCGTGGGCGGAGGCAACGGGCTTGGGTTGTGAAGTGGTGCTCATGGGGCGTTAAAACTGGAACTGGAAATTTTCAATCGGCGGCATCGTCCCCTTTCCTTGAGGCAAAAACCCGCGGTCAAGGAATCGGAAACGGATTCCTTCGCCTGCAAAGATTGACGATGTCGCACGTTGGCAACTTGCCGGCAATGGGTGTCCGCGACTCCCCGCGCTTTGCCAAAGGTTCACCGTTTCTTGCGACCGCCAGGACAGTTCTCTCCCGGTCCATGGCTTTGCCCGTCTCGGACACTCACACCGTTCCCTGCGCCTCGGTCCAGCGAACGGCGTGACGGACAAGGTCGGTGGCGGTCTTCACGCCCAGCTTTTCCTTGATGTTGGCCCGGTGGACTTCGACGGTCTTGACGCTCAGGTGCAGCTTGTCGGCGATCTCGCGCGTGCCCTTGCCCTCGCCGATGAGTTGGAAAACCTCAAACTCGCGGTCGGACAGGCGGCCCACCGGCGAACCGCCGGATTCCGAACGGCGCCCGGAAAAGATTTCAAGAATCTTCGCCGACATCTTTTCGCTGACGTAAATCTGTCCGCTGAGAACCTGGCGGATGGCCTCCATCAGCTTCTTGCCGCCCTCCTGCTTCATCAGATACCCGCGGCCGCCGGCCCGCAGCACCCGCTCCGCATAGAGCGTCTCGTCGTGCATGGAAACCACCAGAATCAAGGCCTTGGCGGACAACGCGAGAATGTCCTTGATGAGCTCCAGCCCGTTTTTGTCCGGCAGGGAAATGTCCGCGATGATGAGATCCGGCTGGTTGCGCGACACCACATCGATCGCCTGACCGGCGTTGTCGGCCTCCCATGTCACGGACAGATCCGGTTCGTTGTTGATCAGCTGCGCCAGGCCCTGGCGCATCATCGGATGATCATCAACGATGAGGATTTTCTTTTTGGGGCTGGGTTTTGGTTTTGCGGCCACGGCTGTTTGGATTTTGCTTGGGGGCGGCGGTTAATGCAACAGAGCAAACCACCTCCACGCCTTTTTCGGGAAGATTCTCCACCGCGAGCGAGCCGCCGATCATGCCGGCGCGCGACTTCATGATCTGCAGGCCCATGCCTTTTTCCTTCGGCATGGGCGACGGCAGGCCGGAGCCGTCGTCCTGCACCGTCAGCACAATCGTGCCGGCGGGCCTTTCGGCCAGCTCGATCAGAATCCGCCGGGCCTTGCCGTGCTTGATGGCATTCGAGACGGATTCCTGCGCGATGCGGAACAGGTGGGTGGCGACGGACTGGTCCCGGACCAGCACGGTGGTGCGGCAGCGGAACGGGCAGGCGACGCCGAAGATTTTTTCCGTGTTGCCGGCGAACTCCTGCAACGCGGACATCAGGCCTTCCGATTCCAGCGTGACCGGCGACATGCCGCGGGCCAGCAGACGGGTCTGACCGATGGCATCCCGCACGTGGCCCGCAATCTCGCCGGCCCGCCGGGCATCCGCCGAACGGCTGCCCAGCTTCTGCTCCAGCACCTGGCTCATCAGCTCGATGCCGGCGAGCTGCTGGCAGAGGCCGTCGTGCAAATCCTGGCCGATGCGCCGCTGCTCGCGGTCGCTGATTTCGAGGATTTCCTTTTCGAGCCGGCGGCGTTCGGTGATGTCGCGCAGGATCACCAGCCAGTGCGTCACGCGGCCGCTCTTGTCGGTGACAGGCCCGATGCGCCATTCGCCCCAGCGTTCGCCGTCGGCGGTTTGATAGGAGGAAACCACCTCGTGCAAATGCTCGTCGCCGGGCTCGCCGTCCTGCAGGTGATTTTGCACCGCGGTCAGCCCCTGCAAAGCGCTCAACCGCCGCCCCACCGTCTTCTCCCGGTCGCAGCCAATCAGCCGGGCAAAGGTCGGCGTGACGTAAAGAATCTCGGGATCGGGCATTTCCGCGCTGGTGATCAGCACCGCGCTGAAGCCGCGCTCCATGACGCTTTGCACGAGATGGACCTGCTCCTCGGCCGCGGTGAGACGTCGCTCGGTGGCGATCTGCTCCATCACGTGCCGGACAACCTCGGGCACGAACTGAAGGAACTGCGCGTCCTTGACGAGGTAATCCCGCGCGCCGCGCTTCATCATTTCCACGGCGACGCGCTCGTCGCCCTGCCCCGTGATGATGATGAACGGCAGATTCGGCTGGATGCCGATGAGCTGGCGGAAAAGTTCCCAGCCCCCCATGTCCTGGAGCTTCAAGTCCAGCAGCAGCAGTTCGGCGCGGTGGTGTGCCAGCCAATCCCTGGCCTCTTCGCCGGAGCCGGCGGTGGCGGTGGCGAACCCCTCGCGCTGCAGCGCCTTTTCGATGAGCCGCAGCAGGCCGCGGTCATCGTCGATGATGAGGACGGTGCGCGGGTTGGCGGGCGTGTCCATTGAAGGTCAGGGCTGGCCGTGCTCAATTTGCGGCACCTGCACCAAGGCGATGTAAAGACCAAGGTTGGTGATGGCTTCGGCAAACTTTTCGTAGTTGACCGGCTTGACGATGTAGCTGCTGCAGCCGATGGCATGGCAGCGCTCCACTTCGCGGGGATCGTCCGTGGTGGTCAGCATGATGACGGGAATCTTGCGCAGCTCGGCATCCTGCTTGACCTGCCGCAGCACCTCGACGCCGTCCACCTGGGGCATGCGGATGTCCAGCAGCAACAGGTAGGGAGTGTCTGAACCGCGCTGCGGGGCACCGCGCTTGAACAAAAAGTCCAGGATGGCCTGGCCGTTCGCAAAACGCTGGATGGGATTGTGCAGGCCGGCGCGCCGGAGATTTTTCTCCACCAGCCGCGCGTGCCCGTCATCGTCTTCAGCAATCAGGATTACGACTTCGCTCATGGCGCTCATGGTCAATCTTTTAACCGCGATGCCGCAGGCAGGGAAACAAAAAACGTGCTGCCCTTGCCCGGCTCCGATTCGATCCCGATGGTTCCCTGCTGGCGTTCGAGAATGCGCTGCGCAATTGTCAACCCCAGGCCCTCGCCTTCGCCGCGGGAGGGATTCAGCCGGTGAAAAATTTCAAAGGCCTTGCTCTGATGCTCGCGGGCGATGCCGATGCCGTTGTCGGCCACGGCATAAATCGCGCGCCCCCGTTCGACAAAACCCGTGACGCTGACGACGCCCGGACGGGACGGATCCAGATACTTGACCGCGTTGTCGAGCAGGTTGGAAAAGACCTGGCTGGTCTGCGTGGCGTCGCCGAGACAATCCGGCAGGGAGGCGATGCTTAGTTTCGCGCCGGCCTGCTTGATCTGAAATTCCATCGCCTGGGCAATGCCCGCCAGCATGGCGTTCATGTCGATCTGTTCGATCCGCAGCGCCGCGCGGCCGAGCCGGGAGTAGCGCAGAAAGCCGGAGAGCAAGGCGTCGATCTTCGAGACGCCGGCCTGAATGTATTGGAGCGCCTCGGGAATTTCCGTCCCCAGCAGCTCCGCCATCTCCTGGCGCTCCCGGTCGTCCAGCTCGAATCTGGCAAACTTCGCCGACAATTTTTCACAGGCCTGCGCGAGTTCGCGGCTGAACCCCTGGATGTTCACCAGCGGCGACCGCAGGTCATGGGAGGCGACGTAAACGATGGTTTCCAGCTCCTTGTTTTTCTCGGCCAGGGCTTGCGCCAGCGCCGCAAGCTGCTCCTCGGCGCGTTTGCGTTCGGTGATGTCGGCGCGGATGGCGACGTACTGGCAGGGCTTTCCGCCGGCATCCAGGAAGGGAACGATGGTGGTTTCCACCCAGTAGTGGGTGCCGTCCTTGGCGCGGTTTTTTATCTCGCCCTTCCAGACCTGGCCGCGCGCAATGACGGTCCAGAGCTCGCGCATGAACTCCTTGGTGTGGTGTCCCGAGTTGATGATGCGATGGTCGTGTCCGAGGAGCTCGGTCCGGGAGTATTTCGAAATGGAGCAGAACTTGTCGTTGACGTAGGTGATTTTCCCCCGGGGGTCGGTGATGGCAACGATGGCGTGCTCATCCAAGGCCGCCTTGAGGTCGCTGATTTCCTTGAACGACGCCCGGAGCTGCTCCTGCGCCTGGCGTTCCGCGGCGTCCGCGGCCGGAGCACCGCCGGCCTCCAGCCGCTTCAGCCGTTCAACCAACTGCGCCTTTGTCATGCTCGCAAAATCCGTCATAGGAAAATCTCCTTCAGTATTCACATGGTTTCGCAGGGAGGCCAACCTCAAATCCGCCTGTTGAAAAAGAAGGGCCGCAAATGTTTTCATTTGCGGCCATGGAGGTTTTGGACAATCGGAGCTTCAGCAAGCCCCGAAATTTTTCACTGGCACAGGAGCTGGGCGCGGTATTCCGTCGGCGACTGGCCGAGGATGCGCTTGAACACGCGGTTGAAATGCGTCAGCGACTGGAAGCCCACTTCGAAGGCGATTTCGCTCACCCGGAGATTCGGATTGAGGAGGAGGTTTTTCGATTTCTCAATCCGCACGCGGGACAGGTAGTCGGTGAAGTTGATGCCGGTCACCTTCTTGAACATTTTGCAGAAATAAAACGTGCTGGTGTTGACGGCCTTGGCGACCTGGCCGAGCGAGAGCTCCTCGGTCTGGTGCTCGTTGATGTATTCCTTGGCCTTCGTGATGACCGGCGGCTCGGCGTTGCCCTGCTGGACCACGACTTGGTTGCTCAGGATGGAAAGGTGCTGGGCAAAGATGGTCAGGAGTTTGACCACCGATTCATGACGCGCCGCGGGCAAAATCGGCGTGACGAAATAAGCGTCCTTCAATTTGTCGCGGCCGACTTCCACGCCCCATTCGGTCGCCTGTTTGGAAATCTTTTCAAACTGCGCCATGGTGGGCTTCTTCTTGAAGACCTGGCCGGTTTGCAGAAAACCGATCACCCGGTCGCCCAGCTTGACCGGCACCGCCGTGTCGCACAGGCCGTTCAAGCACGTCATCGTCTCGGCCTCCTCCATCGCCCGTTGCGACAGCTTTTCCTGGAGCTGGAGACAGGCGGAGCAGGCGCGGCTCTTTTCCGACATCAGCTCGCAGAAACGGTTCTCGTTGCGCTTCCCGTGGAACGGAAGCTGCCAGGATTCCACCGGGCGCAGGGCCACCGGCAGGCCGGTGGCCTGGCTGAACGCGCGCTCGTATTCCTGATAAACCTTGGATTTGCACAGCGCCTCGACGAGGGCCCGGCCATTGGCGCTGCCATTCCCGTTGCCGTTCGGAAGTGCCATCAGGGTTTTCGCCCGGGCATCCGCCAGCGTGGGGGTGTTGAGAGGGGTGATACTCCGCGCCGGCGAACTGACCGTGGTGGCGTCAAATCGTCCGGTGATTTGCTCGGAGTCTTGTTTTGCAAATGTTGTTAGCACGCCAGCAAATTAAGGGTCAGCAGATTTTCCAACAATTGGGACATCCGCCAGTCGCTCGGTGGTGCAAATTTTTATCACCAATAGGGGAAACCCCTAGCCCGCCGCGGAGACTTTTGTCTGACCAGTCAAGCTTCCGGCGCCGCCGTTCATCCAGTTTGAGATCAAGCAACTAGAACCGCAGGCCGAACAGCGGTCGGAGGCGAAGCTGCGGCGGCTTTTATTCCGGACGACCTGATATTTTCGGGAACTGCTTGGCGGGCAAAACCAGGACAATTTTGACGGACGAACGTCTCTTGCAGAACCCTCGAATCCCCGGCTCCGCAGCGCAAAAAATGGTGAGTCGAGGGTATGCCCGGTCCCGTGCCGGATGGGTTTACGCCGGGCGGAAAGCTGGCCTCGAACCCATGTTCCGGCGGCGGTTAAATGGCCGTCACCGAAAACCCGGGCTGTCCGGGCAGCCCCAAAAATTTGCGGGGAGGAATGTGGTGATTGAAAGGACCGCCCGGGATTAGCCTGCCCGGACCGATGAAACGTCTGGTCCCCATTCGGTCTTTCCGCCGTTGAACGAGAAGAACTCGCGGATGTCCCGTCCGGGATTTTCCGAGATCAATTCCCGGGGCGAGTTTCGATACCAGTCCCGCGGCAGTCGTCCGCAGTAAGGCTCTTCGAGGAACCGTCCGCACAGCAGCGCGACCACGCCGCGGTCCGTCTCCGTCCGGATCAAACGCCCGGCCGCCTGGATGACGCGCGTCATGCCCGGTTGCAGATAGGCAAATTCAAACCCGTTCCCACTGCGCTGGTCGAAGTGCCGGCGCAGCAGCTCGCGCTCAAAACTCAGCTGCGGCAGGCCTGGGGAAACGACGATGACCGTTTCCAAAAGCGCCCCCGGATAATCCACGCCCTCGGCGAACATGCCGCCCAGCACCGCGCACAGCAGAACTCCGCCCGGCGGCGGCGCCGCCAGCTTTTGCAGCAGACCTTTTCGTTCTGCGTCCGAAGCCCCGGGCAGCTGGACTTCCAGCCGGCCCTCAAGGAACCCGCCGGTGGAGTGCTCCAACCGCAGCTGCGCCACGACGCGTTGAAGAAAATCAAATGACGGCAGCAGCACGAGTTTGTTGCCGGCGGCGGCGGCGTCCATCTCGGCGATGAGCCGCGCGATGGGCGGCAGGTTTTTCTCGCGGACGGAGAAGCTGGTCCGCACCTGCGGCAGGATCAATATCCGGCGGTTCTCCGGCGGAAACGGCGACGCCACGGAGGCCTGGCTGATGCGGGAGGCTTCCAGTCCCAATGTCTGGCGGAACAGTTCAAACGGCTGAAGTGTTGCCGACAGAAAAACCGCGGCGGACACCTGCTTAAAAATCGGCGCCGCCAGGTCGGAAGGATCAAGGCACGGCAAGGCGAGCCGCACCCGGCCTTGACGCCGCTCGACCACGCAGGCAAAGCCCGCAGCGCCTTGCCGTCGCAGCCTCAACACGGCGATGAACCTCTGCAGCTCAAAATGAAACTCCACAATCGGATCGTCCTCGGTGAGCCGCCGGCTGGTTTGCTTCCAGGCAATGTAGCTTTGAAGCGCCGGCTGCCAGGCGTCCCAGGCGGCCACGAAATCCTCCGGGGAAATCTCCGCCTCCGCCGCACCATCCTTGTCAGACAGCGCGGCGCGGGCGCTTTCCTCGACCAGCGTCATCACGCGCCGGATCAGCGTTTCCAGCTCCGGAAACGGCGCGGCCAGTTCGGTCAGCGTGGCAGAAAAGTCGAGCTGACGGTTTTTCGCCGCCGCCTTTTGGTTTCCGCGCCGAACGACCGGACCGTCCAGCCGACGGGCCGCCTCGCGCGCGGCCAGCAGGTTCGGCAGGATCAGTTCCGGCGAAAAGATGGCGCGGACCCGGTCGGGGAGATTGTGCGCCTCGTCAATCACCAGCACGACCTCGCGCAAGCCTTCGTCGCGCAGATGCGTCAGCGCGCTGGCCGGATCGAAAACGTAGTTGTAATCGGCCACGATGACGTCCGCCGAACGCGCCAGCTCCAGCTGCACCTCGAATGGACAGACCTCGCAGGCTTTGGCGTCGGCGAAAATCTTTTCTGGTGACAGCTCCTTTTCCGCTCCGAGGGTCTCCCGCAAACGCGACCGTTCCATCTTCAGCGGATAATGCCGCGCAAACCGGCAGACGTCCTCGTGGCAGAACACGCGGTCGTTGGCGCACATCTTTTCTTTGGCGCGCAGTTGCACAATGCGCAGGAGGCCGTCGGGATTCATGGCGGCCAGGGTGTTGACCGCCATGGTTTGCTGGAGGGTTTTCGAGGTGAGGAAAACAAGCTGCCGCCCGGTCCGCAACGCGTGCTGCAATCCGGCGTGCAGGGACGCGGCGGTCTTGCCTGAGCCGGTCGGCGCCTCGGCCAGAAGAATTCCTCCCGCATCCAAGGCATCGTTGATGGCCGACATCAACTGCCGCTGGCCGGGCCGCGGTGCCTGGTGAGGAAATCGCAGCGTGAAGGCGTAAGCGGCTTTTCGCAGCCGCAGAGCGGCGCGGGCTTTCCATTCCGCCAACAAAACCCGCAGGCGGGCTTCCGTCTCTGCGGCCTGTCGCTGCGGATCGAATTCAAGCTCGACCGACTCTTCCTGCGCGCTGTCGGCATCGACGTAAACCAGCCGTGCGGACGCCACGCGCTGGCCGCGGCGCGTCCAGAGGTCGCAGTAGGTCAGCAACTGGCGAGAGTGCCGGGCGAATCCCGGATTGAGCCGCGCCGGCCGGCCAACGACGAGCGAAGCGGTTTTGAATTCCTCAAGGTGCGCCGCACCGTTTTCCTCGAGACACCCGTCGATGCGACCCGTGATGACCGCCGTCCAGCCGTCCACGGCAACGGAGGCTTCGAGATGAATCTCCTTTCGATACGAGGCGTTGGCGGCCACACGCGAAGCAAGGACGCGTTCGTGAACTGTCAGCCCGGTGGCAAAGCCGCCCCACCCTTCCCGGCCAAAGCCGATGCGCGCAAACCCGGTGTCCGCCGCCAGGTCACGCACGCTCAGCGAAATGGTTTTCGCGTCTGGATCAATCACCACAGCCATCGGCCACGAGGTTCGGCGTTCGTTTCAGTCCGGCACGGGGCCGGCGGCTTACAACGTGACGGCATCCCCCAGCTTTGGCAGCTCCGCCCGCAAAGCAAACCGTTCCTGGATCAATCGCGCCAGCGGCTCCCGGCCCCGGGCTTCGCCATGGGTCAGAAAAATCCTTGGACGCGCTCCCGCCAGCTGACCGCACCAGTGGAGGAGATCGGTCTGGCCGGCGTGCGCGCTGAAACCATTGAGGGTGTGGATGGACGCCTTCACGGCAATCTTCTCGCCAAAGATGGAGACCATCTTGTCGCCGTCCACCAGCCGACGCCCCAGGCTGCCTTCACCTTGGTAGCCGACAATCAGGACGCACGTCTCCGGCCGCCAGAGGTTCTGCTTGAGGTGATGAAGGATGCGGCCGCCGTTGCACATTCCTGAACCGGCCATGATCAAGCAAGGCCCCGGCTGATCGTTCAAGGCCATTGAATCCTGCGCCGTGGGCGTCGCCCGGACAGCGTTCAAATCCTCGAGCCAGGGACGATCCCGGCGGAGCCGCTGAAAATCCTCGTCGAACCAGTCAAGGTGCTCCCAGTAAATCTTCGTGGCCTCCACCGCCATCGGGCTGTCGAGGAAGATGGGAAACTTGGGGACCGCGCGGGTGCGGAACATTTGAGCAAGGAGATAAATCAAAAGCTGCGCGCGCCCCACGGCAAAGACCGGCACGAGCATTTTGCTTTTGCGTTCGACCGCCTGCTTCACAATCCCCTCGAACTCGTCGCCGGTTTCCTGCAGCCGCTTGTTGTCGCGGTCGCCGTAGGTTGATTCCATCACGACCACATCCGCCTTTTCGAACCCGGCGGCGTCCTTGAGGATCGGCGCGCCGCGCGGACCGATGTCGCCCGAGAAAACCACGGTCTTCAGTTTGCCTTCATCCTCGATGCAAAGCTGGATGCTCGCCGAACCCAGCATGTGGCCGGCCTCCACCCAGCGCGCGCGGATGCCGGGCGCGACGGTCACCGCCGAGTCGTATGCCACGGGACGGAACAGCGCCAGGATGGCCTCGACCTGTTCGGTGGTGTACAGCGGCGCGAGCGCATCCTCGCCGGCGCGCTGGCGTTTGCGGTTCAACCGCTCAACCTCCATCGCCTGCAGGTGCGCGGAGTCGCGCAGGATCAAACCGCTGAGGGAAATCGTCGGCTCGGTGCAGAAGACCGGACCACGATAGCCCTGCTTGGCGAGCAACGGCAGCCGCCCGGTGTGGTCGAGATGCGCATGCGTCAGCAGCACGGCGTCGATTTTTTCCACCGGCAGCGCGGCGGGCACGCGGTTCAGGTCGTCCTGTTGGGCGAAGCCTTGGAACATCCCGAAGTCCACCAGCACGTTTGCCCGGCTGGTTTGCAGAAAGTAGGCCGACCCCGTGACCGTGCCGGCCGCGCCGTGAAAGGTGAGTTTGATTGCCATAGCGTTCCTGGATCAGCCCCCATAGTGAGGCCGGGGGAAACGCCCCGTCAATCCACGAACGCGTCCCTGAGACCATGAACCGGCATCAGGCGGCGGCGGGTTGCGTCTTCTTTTCCAAGGTCAGCACGCGCGCCACCTTTTCCAGCAGCTGCTGGTCTTTGAACGGTTTGACCAGATAATCGACGATGCCGAGCGCGGCGATGTATTGCACGTTGTCGCGGCCGGATTCCGCCGAGAGCATGATGACCGGGATGGCTTTCAAGTCGGGAAGCTCTTTTAACTTGCCGAGCATCGTCACGCCGTCCATCACCGGCATGGTGACGTCCAGGATGATCAGGTCGGGCTTTTCGCGGGCCGCCGCCGCCAGGCCTTCCTCGCCGTTGCCCGCCTCGCAGACCACGCAGTCGTAATCCTGAAATGACCGCCGGACGATCATGCGAATGGTCCGGCTGTCATCCACCGAAAGAATTTTTTTGCTCATAACGTTGTTTCAAAAACCAGGTTTCAAATGCAGCTCCACCAGCAGCCAGCCGTCGCCGCAGCGGAATCCAAAGGACTGCCGCCGCGCCGCCTGCACGCCGGTGGTGGTGAGGTTCACGCCGCGCAGGACGGAGGGGATCGTGAGCACGCAGGACCGGCCGCGGTCGCACAACTGGGACTTCACCGCGCCGACGACCATGTTGCTTAATTCGCCGACCACGTCGTTCACCAGCTCCTCGCTCTCGCCGAGGAGCGGGTCGCCCAGGAACTGCCCCGCCAGCTCGCGGGCAAAGTCGGCGCCGAAGAACAGGTAGACCATGCCGTTCAGGTCGCCGATGAACCCGACCGAACCCGCGACGACCGGCTGGCCGGCGGCCGGGAGGTCCGGGAGGTTGGCGGACAGGATGTCCCGCGCAAAGACGGTCTTGAAAACATCGCCGATGCTGCCATCGAGCAGGGATTTCACTTCGTCAAACACTTCATTGTCGGTGGCGTTCATGGGGAGTTGTAACGGCGGCTGACCTGGTCGTAGCGTTGCGAGGCCACGGGATAAAGCACTTCAAGGGAGGCGGGCGTGAGCCCCAGCCGTTCAATGGCGCCCAGATTGACGGACAGCCCGAAGGCCTGGCCCGTCAGGCCGGCTTCGATGCGCTTGGCGATGACGTTGGCCAGGTAGGTCAGATCACAGACCACATCGCCACCCGGCTCCGGGTTGCTGTGATAGATGATCCCCTGCACCACCCGCGCGGGAAGCTTCCAGTGCTGGGCGATCAGTCCGCCCAGCTCGCCATGATTGACGGACAGCAGGATCGACTCGGCCTCCAGCCGGCTGCAATGGTCCACCTCCTCGGCGCGGCGGATGAACTGCAAGTCCTCGGCGTCGAGGAAACGTCCCATCACCAGCTTGCCCACGTCGTGCAGCAACGCCGCGGTGAAAGTTTCCGGCGGCACTTCCACCGAGCAAAAATTCGGCAAGGTCTCCGCCGCCACCGCCGCGGCGACGGCATGACGCCACAGATCACCCTCGTTCAAATCATAAGCGGCAATCCGGGCCTGAAGCACCGGCTGCGCGCCCCACGCCACGGCCAGCGTCAGCACCTGCGCCATGCCCATGCGTCCCACGGCCTCGCTCACTTCGCTCACCGGCATGATGCTGGCGCTGGCGGCGGAATTGGCGGCGCGCAGCAGGCGCAGCGTCAAGGACTGGTCGAAGCGGATCAGGTCGGCGACGTCATCCAGGTGGCAGCTCGGATGGCTCACCACCCCGGCCAGGCGCACCGCGCTGGCCGGCAGGGGCGCAAGGTCGTTGGCCCGGGCAATCAGTTGGTTGAGGTCGATCATGGCGGGTTCATGTCTGTTTCACGCGGTGAAACGTGGTCTTCTCGAAGGACACCCGCTCAAAGGCGTCGTCCACGTTGAAGGTGGATTCCGCCCCGCCCAGCAGGAGGTAGGCGCCGGGCCGCAGCAGGCGGCGCGTCTTGGCCAGAATGCCGCGCTTGGTTTCCACATCGAAATAGATGAGCACGTTGCGCATGAACACGAGGTCGAGCGGCGGCAGCGCCAGCCAGTCCTTCACCAGGTTCATCTCCTTGAACTCCACGCGGCGGCGCAGGTCCTCGCGAATCTCCCACTCGGTTCCCTGGCGCGTGAAATACTTCACCAGCAGGCTCGCGGGCAGGCCGCGGTTTACCTCGAGCTGGCTGAAGCGCCCTGCGCGCGCCTTGGCCAGCACCTCGCCGGCCAGATCCGTGGCAATGAACTTGAAATCCCATTTCAGCAGCTCCGGAAAATGCTCCGCGATCATCATCATCACGCTGTAAGCCTCCTGGCCGGTGGAAGCCGCCCCGCACCAGAAATGCAGCTTCCGCTCCGCCGCCCGGCGCGCCATCAGCTCGGGCAGGACGTCCTTCCGCAGCGTCTCAAACGGATGAATGTCCCGGAAGAACGAGGTCTCGTTGGTGGTCATCGAATCCACCACCTTGCGGTAAAGGCCGTTCCGCGGGTCCGCGCGCAGGCGTTTGATAAGCTCGTCCACCGACGCAAAATTTTCCTTTCGCGCCAGGGTGAGGAGCCGGGACTCCACGAGATACTCCTTCCCCGGCTCGAGGACGATGGCGGCCTCGGCCCGGACAAAATTTCTTACGTAATCAAAATCGACGGTGGTCATAGGGCCTTGGCCAGTGCGTGTTGCGCCGGCCGGTTCTTTGTTGCAAAGGAGGAGGCCGCGGCCGCGCCAAACACCCGGGTGTTGATTTCCGCCGCGAGCTCGGACAACGGCAAAATTTTTTCCGCCAGCCCCGCGTTGCTGACCGCACCGGGCATGCCCCACACCACGCTGGAGGCCTCATCCTGGGCGAGAATCATCCCCCCGGCCTCCCTGATGAATTCGCAGCCGCGCAGGCCGTCCTGGCCCATGCCGGTCAGCACCACCGCCAGCACCCGGCCGCCATACACGCTCGCCACGGACCGGAACAGCACGTCCACGGCGGGCCGGCAGGAGTTTTCCGGCGGGCCTTCGTGAATCCGCAGCCGGACGCCCTCGGGAGATTTTTCCACCTCCATGTGCAGCCCGCCCGGCGCGACCCAGATCTCGCCGGCTTTCAGCAGCGCTCCTGCGCGGCCCTCGTGGGCCGGGCATTTGCACGCGGCCCCGAGCCGGTCCGCCAGCAGGCGCGTGAACAGCGGCGGCATGTGCTGCACGATGACAATCGGCACGGGAAAATTCACGGCCAGCTCGGGGAGCAAGGCCGCCAAGGCATTGGGCCCGCCGGTGGACACACCGATGGCCAGCACGTCCACGCCGCGGGGCCGGTCCACCGGCGCGGCGCAGGCCGAAGCGCCGCCCGTGGTCGCCGGCTTGGCAATGGGTTCGCGGCGGCAAAGATTCTTTATGCGCGGCAGCAGCTCGAGACGTATCTGCTCCATCGCCGCCCCGACACTGCCAACGTTCGAGGGCTTGGTGACAAAATCATTCGCGCCCAGGGAAAGCGCCCGGAACGTGGCGTCGGCACCATGTTCCGTCAGCGTGCTGAACATGATGATCGGCAAGCGCGGATGGGTCTTGCGGATGGCGGCCACGGTCTGATGGCCGTCCATGAAAGGCATTTCGACGTCGAGAGTCACGAGGTCGGGATTGATCTGGGTGATCTTCGACAGGGCAATCTGGCCGTTGGCCGCCGTCCCGGCCACCTCGATGTCCGGATCGGCCTGGAGACAGTCAGTGAGCAGTTTCCGGATCACCACCGAGTCGTCCACAATGAGCACGCGAATTTTCGGCATGGGTCCTTAGTTTTGCAGCAGCAGCTGCAGCTTGTTCACCAGCATTTCCTTGTTGAAGGGTTTCATGAGATATTCGCCCGCGCCGGCCTCCAGCGCCTTGCGGACATCCTCAAGCTCTGATTTCACGGTCAGCATCATCACGCGCACATGGTCGTAGCGGGAATCCGCCCGCACCGTGCACAGCAGATCCATGCCGCTCATCTCGGGCATGTTCCAGTCCAGCAGGAGCACATCCACCCGCGGCGGCTTGTGCAGGCGGGTCAGCACCTCCTCGCCGGAGTTGCAGAGGGTGAGCTCGTATTCCTTGTCGGTCCCCAGGCAGTGCCGGATGAGGTGGAGGATGATTTCATTGTCATCCACGGCCACGATGCGGATTTTTTTCATAGCTGGTTTTGCAGGCCGAGCAGCGCAAGCTTTTCCAGGAGCAGCTCCCGGGTGAAGGGTTTCATCAGATATTCATTGGCGCCGGCGGCCAGCGCCTTTTCAACATGGCCGATGGAGGTCTCCGTGGTGACCATGAGGATGCGGATGTTGCCGAGCAAGACGTTGGCGCGCACGGCGACCACGAGCTCGTAGCCGTTCATCACGGGCATGTTCCAGTCCACGAGCATGAGGTCCACCTCGCCGCCCTGGTTCAGCCACCGCAGGGCGTCCTGGCCCTGGGCGGCCTCGAACACCTCGAAGCCCAGCTCCCGAAGCGTCCGGGCCAGTATCATCCGCATTGATCTAGAATCATCCACCACAAGCGCGCGCATTTTGTTTTTCCCCTGGTTGTTTCCGGTTGCCGCAAACTTTGGCCGGAGTGCCTCGCGGCGCAGGCCGCGCCGCGAATTTCTGAAACCCGCCGGCCTTCATCGTTCGCCGGTTTATTTTTTGACGGTCGAGGACGAGACCACGTCCTGCAGTTCGGCCGCCATGCGGGACAGTTCCGCGGCCGCCTTGAGCGTGTCGCCGGCCCCGGCCGAGGTGCTCTTGGCCGCGGACGCCACGCCGGTGATGTTCTGGGCAATCTCGGTGCTGCCCTTCGCCGCCTCGGCCACGTTGCGGCTCATCTCGTTGGTCGTGGCGGTCTGCTCCTCGACCGCGCTGGCGATCGTGGTCTGATAGTCGCTGATCTTGTTGATCACCGTGCTGATCTCGGCAATGGCCGTGACCGCGCTCTTGGTGTCGGCCTAGATGGCCTCGATCTTCTGGCTGATGTCCTCGGTGGCCTTGGCGGTTTCCTTGGCCAGCTCCTTGACCTCGTTCGCCACGACCGCGAAGCCCTTGCCGGCCTCGCCCGCGCGGGCCGCCTCGATGGTGGCGTTCAAGGCGAGCAGATTGGTCTGCTGCGCGATGGAGGTGATGACCTTGATGACCTTGCCGATCTCGGCGCTGCTGTCGCCGAGCTTGGCGATGGTGGAGTTGGTCGTCTCCGCGGTGCGGACCGCCGTGGCCGCCACCTTCGCGGCGTCCTGGGCGTTCTTGGCGATTTCCTTGATGCTCGCGCTCATTTCCTCGGTGCCGGTGGCGACGGTCTGGACATTCCGGCTCACCTGTTCGGCGGCGGCGGAAACCACTCCGGCCTGCGTCGAGGTTTCCTCGGCGGTGCTGACCATCTGCTGGCTGTTGGCGGTGAGTTCCTCCGCCGCGGAGCCGAGCGCGGTGGCATTTTGCGCGACGGTGTTCATGGTGATCTTCAGGCGCTCCTCCAATTCCTTGCGCGCGGAGATGTCCGCCGCAAACTTCACCACCTTGAACGGCTTGCCGTTGAGGTCGAGAATCGGATTGTAGGACGCCTGGATCCAGACCTCGCGGCCGCCCTTGCCGATGCGCTTGAATTCGCCGGCCTGAAATTTGCCTTCGTTCAACGCCTTCCAGAAGTCCTTGTATTCGGTGCCCGCCCGGTAGGCGGGGTCCACAAAGAGGCTGTGATGCCGGCCTTGAATCTCCTCCAGGTGATAGCCCAGGGTGTTGAGAAAATTTTCATTGGCCGTGATCACGGAGCCGTCCAGGTTGAATTCGATCACCGCCTGCGACTTGTGGATCGCGTTGATCTGGCCGGAGAAATCCACGCTTTGCAGCTTGGCGGCGGTGACATCCGTCCCGATCTTCACGACCTTGACGACCCGTCCCATCTCGTCCTTCACCGCCGAGTAAACCGCCTGCAGCCAGACTTCCTTGCCGGCCTTGGTGACGCGCTTGAAGAGGTCCGCCTTGGCCACGCCGGAATTCAGGTCGGTCCAAAACTGCACGTAGGCCGGGGACGCCGCAAAGGCCGGGTCCACAAAGAGACGGTGATGCTTGCCTTTGACCTCGTCCAGGGAATAGCCCATCACCTTGAGAAAATTCGTGTTGGCGTTGAGTACATTGCCCTGGGTGTCGAACTCAATGAACGCATAGGCGCTGTCAATCGCCGCCAGCAGGCCGCGCATGTTGTGCCGCTCGACCTGGATGTCGGTGATGTCATAGCGCACGCCGATGTATTTGCGCGGCTTGCCATCTTTGCCCATCACGGGGGCGATGACCGCGTCCACGTAATACGGGGTGCCGTCCTTCTTCCGGTTCTTCACGATGCCACGGAACGTCTTGCCGCGGCCGATGGTGGACCAAAGTTCCTTGAAGGTTTCCTTCGGCATGTCCGGATGCCGCGTGGTGTTGTGGGGGAAGCCGACCAGCTCGTCACGGCGATACTGGGAAAGCTCGATGAACTTTTCGTTCACGGAGAGAATGGTGCCCTTGAGGTCCGATTCCGAAACGATGCTGGTGAGGTTGATGATGTCGGCGCGCACCCGCAGATCGGCCACCTCGTCGGCCAGCGCGTGCTGGGCCGTGGTGTCGGTGACAATGCACGCAACCTTGACCAGCCGTCCTTCGGCGTCGGACAACGGCTGGTAGGCCGCCTGCAGCCAAAGCTCCTTGCCGCTCTTGGCTGAGCACTTGTGCTCCACGACCCGCGCCTTGCCCTCGGCCAGCTCGCGCCAGAGCTGCTGGTGCGGTTCGCCGGCGCGGAAGGCGGTGCCGCCAAACAGGTCGTGCTGGCCGCCTCTGACCTCGTCAAGGCTGTAGCCGACGGTCATCAGGAAATTGCCGTTCGCATGGAGGATCGAGCCGTCGGCCGCAAACTCGACGACCGCCTGCGCCTGGTTGAAGGCTTCAAGCTGGCTGCGCAGGAGATTCAGATCCGCGTCGGCACGGGGACCGCCGGATTTCGCGGCGGCACTGCCGTTGCGGCCCTGGGAGCGGGATTTCTTCACGAGGAGGGAGGTGGTTTGCATAATATTAGAAGGTCAGTTTTGTTGGTTTCAGTTTAATTGGTGGTTTCGCTGGCATGGCCGACGGCAGCCGGCACGCCCACGGTTTGTTCGGTGTCGAGAATGAGCAGCAGCCGGTCGTTGAGCTTGTAAACGCCCCGGATCAGCTCGCGGGAAATGCCGGTCAATGTCTCGGGCGGACGTTCAAAGGTGTCGTCGTTGATCTCCACCACGTCACCGATCTCGTCCACCAGCAGGCTCACCGCGCCATCCTCGGTCCGGACGACCACGTTCATGGGCAGCGTCCCCGCGGCCCGGGCGGGAAGCTCCAGCCGGCGGCGAAGGTCAATGGCCGTGACAATCTGGCCGCGCAAGTTGATCAAACCCTCGATCATGTCCGGCGCCAGCGGCACGCGGGTCATCTCCTGGTAGCGGATGACTTCCTGCACCTTCAGCACTTCGATGCCGAAGAACAGGCCGTCGAGGACGAACGTCGCGAATTGTTTGCTGTCAGTCATAGTTCTTCAGGCCGCGATGGACGCGGCGGAAATTCCGGACACATTGCCGTCCCGGTAGAACGTGGGATCGGCGGCGCGAATCACGGCCTGCACGTCGAGCAGGTCCGTCACCTTGTCCTGGATGACCACGGAGCCGAAGATGCCGTTGCCGCAGGCGTGGCGCTTCACCGTGATGGTTTCGTCCACGATGTCGCTGATTCGCCCGACGACCAGGCCCACGCTCCGGCCGTCCTCGGTGTAGACCACCACCTGCAGGGGGTCGTTCTCGACCGACGAAGAACGGACCGAGGGAATGAACTTTGAAACCCGGATCAGCGGCAGGATCTGGCCGCGGTAGCGCACCACTTCCTGCGCGCCGGAATACTCGATGCACGATTTCGGAAATTCTTCGAGCCGCGCCACCATCGACAGCGGAATCGCCATGCGGCTCCCCTGCCCGGCCTCAAACAACAGCAAGGCCTGCCGCGCCGCCGAGGTTTGTCGCGCCTGGCTGACCTGCTCGGTCTTGGTGCGGTCCTTGACGTGGCTGACCACGCCCGCGCCCTGCGCCAGACCCAGCACGTCGAGAATCAAGGCCACCCGGCCGTCGCCCATGATCGTCGCGCCGGCGAAGGCGGTGACGCCCTTGATCTGTTTGCCCAGCGGCTTGACGACGATTTCCTCGGTGTCGTTGATGTCATCGACGACGAGCCCGAAGGGATGTCCGTCCGCCTGCACCACGACAATGTTGACCGCCGTCGCATCCGATTCAGGCCGGCTGGCGAGCTTCAACTCCCGGTTCAGATAAGCCAGCGGGAGCAACTGGCCGCGCAGCCGATACACCGGCACGCCATGGATGGATTCAATGCGCTGACGCGCCTGCTCGCCTTCCAGCCGGACCAGCTCCAAAAGACTTACTTGCGGAACGGCGAACCGGTCCCCGCCGCTGGTGACGATCAACGCCGGAATGATGGCCAGCGTCAGCGGGATTTTAATTTTCAGCGTGGTGCCTTCGCCGGGACGGCTTTGCAAATCCACCGTGCCGCCGATCTTCTCGATGTTCGTCTTCACCACGTCCATGCCGACGCCGCGGCCGGAAACATTGGAGACCTTTTCCGCCGTGGAGAAACCGGGCAGGAAAATGAGGTGGCGGACTTCATGATCCGTCATGCGGGACGCCTGGTCGGAGGTGATCAGGCCGCGTTGCAAGGCTTTCGCCTTCACCCGATCGTAGTCGATGCCGTTGCCGTCGTCGGTGATTTCGATGTTCACCTGGCCGCCCTCGTGATAGGCGCGCATTTTCAGGCAGCCCTCCTCGGGCTTGCCGCGGGCGATGCGCACCTCGGGCTTTTCAATGCCGTGGTCCACGGAATTGCGGACGATGTGAGTAAGCGGATCCTTGATGGCCTCGATGATGGTTTTGTCCAGCTCGGTCTCCTTGCCGACCATCTCCAGGCGCGCGTGCTTGCCGCAGAGCGTGGCGAGATCGCGGACGACCCGCGGGAGCTTGGCCCAGACGTTGCCGATGGGCTGCATGCGCGTCTTCATGACACTGCCCTGCAGCTCGGTGGTGATGAGATTGAGCCGCTGCGAAGTCGCCAGAAACGAGCTGTCCGTGCGGTGCATGGTGAACTGAAGCACCTGGTTGCGCGCGAGCACCAGCTCGCCCACGAGGTTCATCAGCTTGTCGAGCAGGCCGACGTCCACGCGGATGTTGCTGTCGGACACGGCGGAGTTCTTGAGTTCACCGGATTCGACGGGTTCGCCGGCCGGCATGGGTGCGGGCGCAGGCGCGGGCGACGGTGCCGCAGCAACGGGCGCGGGCGGAGCTGGAAGGGGGACCGGCGCCGGTTGGATGACTGCAGCTTGAATTGGCGCAGCGTAAGCGACTGCAGGTTGAACCGGCGCCGGTAAGATGGGAGCCGCGGGGGCCGTTGGCGGCGGCACCGCGGGAGAAACGGTTACGGGTGGCGAATCTTTGCCTTCGTTGAGGCGCGTCAGCCTTTCCACCAGGGCGGAATAATCGCGGTCGCCCGGCTGGCCGGTGGCCTCGATCTGGCCCAGCATGAAACGGACGGCATCGACCATCGCGAGCAGCGCGCTGGTGATCTCGGGGTTGATCCGCAGCAGCCCGTCGCGCATTTTGCTCAGCAGGTTTTCGCCGACGTGCGCCACGGCCTCGAGCTTGCCGAAGCCCAAAAAGCCGCTCGTGCCTTTCAGCGTGTGGATCGTGCGAAAAATACTGTCGAGGGTCTCGCGGGACCCGGGATCCTTCTCCAGCGTGACCAGATCCTGGTCCAGCCGGTCGAGGTTCTCGTAGCTTTCCACCAAAAATTCTTTTGTGATGTCATCCATAACAACCATCGCGTTGCGGGATCAGGCAGACTCCCGGAGTTTTCACGGCGTGTCTGCGACTCGTTCCCGCCTGCGCCGCCAAAAACTTTTCGCTTACACCAAGGTCTTCGGAAAGCCGGGCGGCTTTCTCAATGGGAACGGGGATGATTCGAAAGTCGGACACCGACAGGGGCGCGTGTAGGAGAGACACCGACAAACGAGGATGCGGCAGCTGGCAAAAACGCCGAATCAACAACGAAGACGGGCCATGGACCGGCGATCGAATTGGTCCGACCGCTGGTCAGCTCACCGTCAGTGAAAGCGCGCGGCGAAAAAAGCGAACGCGAATGCGCGCTGTTTTTGCCCGGGAATGATTTACTTCACGGGCTGAAGCATGACGGTCCGCAGATTGAGCGGATGCCAGTTTTCGGCGACGGGCTTGATCGTCAGGACGTAGCTGCCGGACGTGGTCAGTTCCAGTTCGCCCGCGCAGGTGGTCCGGCGATACTTGGCGTAGTCCGCCGTCTTTGGACTGGTGCCGGTGAGGGTTTGATCACCGACCACGGCTTGAAACTTTGCCGACTCCAGCGCGGCGATCTCCGCCACGACCTTGAACTTCCCGGGGCGGTCCACGGTGAACGACCACTTCGCAACATCCTCGGGATTGTTCCAATAACCGACGTTGTCCCGGTTCTCGCCTTGTTCGTAGCGCAGAACGCCGTTCAACTCCGCTTCGCTCGCCAGCAAACGGACGCCGCCGTCGGACTCCTGAAAGATCGCGGTGGTTGCAACCTCCGGTCTGCCTTTGATTTTCAATATCACCGTCGAGGAAATCGCGTCGGGAGCCTCGGCCGGCACTTCCAGCTCCACCCCGCGCGGCGTGCCGCTGAAACGCAGGAGCCGGCCGTTGGCCAGCAGCTTGGCGGAGGTCACGGCGTTCTTCAAACCGGGCACGACCAGCCGGCCGTTGGCGGGCCAGTTGAAAACGTGCAGATACAGCAAGGTGTCCTTGCCCGAAGCCTTCGTCGTGCAACGGCCCCAGGGCAATCGCCGGAACGGCGTCGCGGACGTCCCGTAAATCGCGTCGCCGTTCACCTTCATCCACGCGCCGACAGCCTTGAGCCGTTCCACGCTGGGTTCGGGAATCAGCCCTTCGCTGGTGGGTCCGACATTGAGCAGGTAGTTGCCGCCCTTGCTGGCGATGTCCACGAGGTTGCGGATGAGGCTGGTGGTGGATTTCCAGTTGTGGTCGTAGCTCTTGAAGCCCCACGTGTCGTTCATCGTCATGCACGTCTCCCAGTCGCGACCGGGAAAGCCCGTCGCCGGAATGTATTGCTCGGGCGTTTCGGTGTCGCCCTTGTAGCCGCCGCCCAGCCGGTTGTTGTGAATGATGCCGGGCTTGAGCTTGAGCAGCGCGATCAGCTTGTCGGCCCGCTCCGTGGTCATGTCCGTCGGCGTGTCCCACCAGAGCACGGCGGGAAATTTTCCGTAGTTGGACAGCAGCTCGCGCATCTGCGGCACGGCGATGCGGTCGATGTAATCATCCATGCTGTGTTCCTGCGCGGGATCCCATTTGCCGCCGTTGGCCGAACCGCCGTTGTTCCAGTCCTGCGCCTGCGAATAGTAAAACCCGAGCTTCACGCCCTGCCGCCGGCAGGCCGCCGCGAGGGGCTTGAGAATGTCTCTGCCGTAGGGCGAGGCCTCCACGATGTTCCACGGACTGGCCTTGGTTTCAAAGTTGGCAAAGCCGTCGTGGTGCTTGGCCGTGATGACGATGTATTTCATGCCGGCCTGCTTGGCCAGGCGCACCCACTCGTCGGCGTTGTATTTGACCGGGTTGAACTCCCGGGCGAACGCCTGGTAGTTGGTCATGGGAATCTTGCCCTTGTTCATGATCCACTCGCCGATGCCGGGAATCTGCCGTCCGTCATACGTTCCGGCGGGCACCGAGTAAACGCCCCAGTGGATGAACATGCCGAAGCGGGCCTCGCGCCACCATGGCATCCGTGCGTCGCGCTGGGCGGGAGTCTCTTCGGCGTAAGGGTTCGGCGAATTGGTTGAAGCGCCGGCGGTGAACGACAACAACAGCAAGGCGAGCAGGAGCGGTTTGGGAACTTTCATGCGCGGCAAATCATCTTCACAGCCCGAGGCAAAATCAACCATCGCTTTCCTGATGACGGCTTACCGCAGCTCTTTCAAGCGCACGCGGCGGTATTCCATCTGCCCGCGGTCGCCCTCGAAGCCGATGGGTCCAGTGGCGGGGATTTTCATCGCGTTGGTCAGCACCTCGCCGTTGCAGGTGCAGAAGGCGACCCCGTTCGTCACGGTGATGTCCACTTGGTTCCAATCCTGCGGCTTGTAGTGCTTCAGATCCTTATAAGGACCGGCCACGACATAATCCCGGCATTGCAGCTGCGGGCCGCGGAGGTAGATGCCGCTGTCGGCATTGGTCTCCGCGCGGAACTCCAGGCGCAGGTTGAAATCGTTGGAAAACTCGCGGCTCGTCCAGAGCTTCTGAATCAGCCGCGGCTGCCGGGGATGCACCACCAGGATGCCGTCCCCGGCCGAGAAGCGGCCGTCGTCGCTCGCGGTCTTGCCGTCGAAATGATTGGTGCGATAGCCCCAGCCGCTGAGGTCGTGACCGTTGAAAAGACCGACATAGCCATCCTCGGGTTTGAAATCATCGGCGGCGGGAAGCGCGGTGGTGGAAGCCAAAACCAGAACGCAGGCGAGGCCCAGAGCAGATGGATGTTTCATGGCATCATTTCTAATCCACAGCCGCCGCGACTGCAACCGTCAAGCCGTCTCAGCGTTTTCGCTTTGACGCTTTGCCGCGGGCCTTGGCGATGGCGGCCAGGATGTTCGGCAGTTCATGCAAGGTGGCAAGCTGGCCTTCCTCGACGAGATAATGCGGCTTCGCGCCCGGATAAGGACGGCCCTGTTCGCATTGTTCCGCCAGCTCCGAACTTTCCGGCAGGATTTTGACGAACAACCGGTCATCGCAGATCAAGCCCACCACCACGCCGTCGGCATACAGGGCGAACTCGCCGAACATGGCGCGCACGCTGAACCGCGGGTCACGCAGCTTTTGCAGGATGAAATCCGCGGTCGCGCGCTCGGTGGCCATGGGCTTGGATGCTTATTGTTTGATCCAGACCGCCGAACGCCCGGAAGGCTTGCTCGCCGCCGCCTTGCCGGTGGTGGCTCCGGTTGAAGCGCCGCCCGAGTAATCAATGCTTCCGCCGCCGTGTGCGACTGGAGTCCGCCGACAGGATGCGATTCATGCGCGCGTAATTGGGAATAGCCAGCAGCGGACTGCCGTCGGCCCATTTTCCTTTGATGGTCAGGACACCTTCCAGCAAATCACTCCGCCATTCGGTGACAAACGGCGCCTGCCCGATGGGCTGGTCGATCTTCGGCTGGTCCACCTCCTCGACATTGTAAACCAGCGGACCGTAGCGCAACGCCACCGTGCCGCGCGTGGCGACAATGCGCTCGTCGGGTTTGACCAGTTGCACGGCCAGCGGCAGTTCAAGGTCGAGCTGATCGCCCGCGCGCCATTCACGGCTGATGGCTGCATACCCGTTTTCAATTTTGGCCGTGATAAATTTTCCGTTCACTGCCAGCGACTTCAGGCCGCTGACCGGCGGCGTTGATTGATAGAGCGTGCTGGTCGCGCGGTCCGGCACGCGAACGTAAACGGTGAAGCGTTTCGATTCGCGCGGATTGACGGTGAGGCTCACCTTGCCGTTCCACGGATAATCCGTGCGCTGCACCATCTCGACATCCGTGCCGGCGACTTGCTCCACCTTGATGGTGCTGCCGATGAAGAGGTTCACGTAAAGGCCGTTCGTGCTTTTCACGTAGGTCCAGGTCGGAATCATCAGCAGGGTCCGGGGAATGTTGCCGACGCAGCACGGGCAGACATGCCACTCGTAGCGCGCCTTGTCTTCGACGAGCGGGTTGTCGTAGTAAAAATTCCGCGCCGACAAATCCGTCGAACCGAGCAGCGCGTTGTAGATCGTTTCCTCGTAGAGGTCGGCGTAACGGGCGTCGTGGTAGGCGAGGTTCATCTTGTATTGGAAAAAGATCAGGCCGCAGCTCGAGCAGGCCTCGCAGTAGGCGTGGTTGGGCAGCGAATAGTTGCCGCCGAAGCCTTCCGAGGTTTCGCCGCTGCCGACGCCGCCGGTGAGGTAATACTTTTTGTTGATGAGATTGTCCCAGAGCGACATCACCGCGCTTTGATAATCCGGGTCGTGCGTTTCCGTGGCGATGTCCGCCATGCCCGAGTAGTTGTAAACGGCGCGGACCGCATGGCCCACGGCCTCGTATTGCTGCTGGACGGGAACATGGCTCTGGTCGTATTCACCGCCGCCGGCGCGGGAATCGAGGAGGAACTTCGCCAGCTGGATATAACTGTCGCCGTGGCCGTGGCCTTCCATGTCGTTGACGAAACGTCCAAAGCGCACGAGGGCCTGCTCCATTTCCTGATGGCCGTCAAACCAAGGTTTCCTGCCCGGGCCAAGATTCGCCACCCAACAATCCGCGAGCTTCTTCGCCGCGTCGTAAAGCCGCCGGTCCTTGCCTTCGGTCAACGTGTAATGGTTGATGGCGGACTCGATGAAGTAACCGGCCACGTAGCCTTCGTGATTGCCGCGCTGCGCCGGGCTCCAGCGCCCGGGCCAGCGTTTCCGATCCGCCAGCGTGTAGGCCGTCTGGAGGTAGCCGTCAGGCTCCTGCGCGGCAAGAATTTTGGGAATCCAATCTTCGAGCGTCGCCTTCATGTGTTCCTGGGCCGCGATGATCTCGGCGTCGCCGCGCGGATCCACCATCAGGGCGATGCACATGGACTCAACAGTCTGATGCACCCAGGCATTGGCGAACACGTAGCCGAGGTGCGGCCGGTGCGGCTCGCCGCGCAAGGCCTTCGCCGCCTCGATGAAATTGTCCATGCCGCCCTGCCCCTGCGCCAGGTTGGTGCGGTTGATGAAATCAATGCAGTGGGGAATCCAGTTCACGATGAGCGCCTTGGCGCGCGCGTGCCACAGCGGGCTGTCGATCTGGTAACGCTTGGTGTAAACGACTTCGAGGCGATCGGCCGGCGGCGGCGTCACGGTCTTGACGGTCAGCGTGGAGGAAGCCGCCAGATCGCCTTTGCCCGCGGTCAGCTTGAGAATGTATTCGCCGGGCTTGGAAAACGTGGCGGTGGTGACGGCGGCCTTGCGGTTGGCGAAGTTCACGTCGCCGGGGCCGGAAACTTTCGACCAGGAGACGCTGGCCCCGGCGGCGCCCGGCTTCAGGGATTTGACACGGCCGGACAAATAGGTTTTCCCGCCGAGCACCACGCTGCGATCTCCGCCCGCGAAAACTTTCGGTGGAAACTCCGGCGACCTGCCCGAGTCATAAATCTTCCACGACAAAATGCCGGTCGAGAGACGTCCGTCGGAGACTATTTCCAGCCGCAGCTTCGTGGTGCTGACCTCGTCAAAGGTCGTCGTATTGAAACGATTTCCGTCCACACCCAGTCCGGCGACGTTGGTCACGGGCACAAACGCGCCGCCGTCCCAATACAACAGCCGGCAGGATTTCGGCGCGCCCACGCCACGGCCGTCGATCCACCAATACACGTCGATCTGCCGCGTGCTGATGGGGCGGCTCCATTCGTATTCGACCCATTCGGTGCCGGTGTGCGGCCAGTTGCCGTAGGAACCCAGATGATTGTCGCGGGCGTTGCGCGGCGTGAAATCGTTGGCGAGGGCCGCGACCGAGGTGTCGCCGGACACGTAGGAACTCGACGGCTTGGCAACGACGGCCAGGTTCAACGGCGGCGGAGCGCTGGCGGCAGATTGCGCGGGAAGGTTGAACGCGGCGAGGGCCAGGAAGGCCGGGAGAAAAAACCGGTGAAGGACGTTTTTGGCGGACATGCGTTTTAATTAGTCCTAGAGCCCGGAAAAACCAAGCACAGAAGTCGGGCCACGCCCCGCCGTCACCGCAGCACCGGTATTGGCTTTCGCCGGCGGATGGTTTAATAGATGGCCGTCCGGCGGCTCGCCGGCCAAACGACATTATGAGCTCCAAACATCTTTCGGCCGCCCTGTATTCCGAAAACCGCCAGCGTCTCCGCCATTTGCTGCCGCCGGGATCGCTGGCCGTTTTCAACGCCAACGACATCCTGCCCACCAACGCCGACGGCTCGCTGGCGATGCGGACCAACTCCGATCTGTTTTATCTGACGGGCGTCGAGCAGGAGCAGAGCATCCTGGTCATCAACCCGGACGCCGAGGATGAAAAGCACCGGGAGATTTTGTTCCTGCGCGAGCCTTCGACCGAGAATGAACTCTGGGAAGGTCACAAGCTCACCAAGACGGAAGCGCGCGAACTGACCGGCATCCAGAGCATCTTCTGGCTTTCCGATTTCCCCCGGCTGTTTCACCGGCTGATGTGCGCCTGCCAGCACGTTTACCTCAACACCAACGAACACAACCGCGCCATCGTCGAGGTCGAGACCCGCGACGCCCGGTTCATCGCCGACACGCTGCGACGTTATCCGCTCCATGATTTTCGCCGGGTCGCTCCGCTCATGCACCAGTTGCGCGTGGTGAAGTCCGACGCCGAGGTGAAAATCCTCCGGCACGCGTGCGACATCACCCGGCAGGGATTTCTCCGCGTCCTGAAGTTCACCAAACCCGGCGTGAGCGAGAAGGACATCGAGGCGGAGTTCGCGCATGAATTTGTCCGCCGCCACGCGGGCTTTGCTTACGAACCCATCATCGCCGGCGGTCACAACGCCTGCTGCCTGCACTACAACACCAACCGCGACACCTGCAAGAATGGCGAGCTGCTGCTGCTGGATGTCGGGGCGTCCTTCGGCAATTACAACGCCGACATGACGCGGACGATTCCTGTGAACGGGCGTTTCACCCGCCGGCAGAAGGCGGTTTACAACGCCGTGCTGCGCGTGCTGCGGCAGTCCTCCAAGAATCTCGTGCCGGGCAAGCTGCCCAAGGTCTGGCAGAAGGAAGCCGAGGCTTTGATCGAAAAGGAACTGGTGGACTTGAAGCTGATCACCACCCGCGACATCAAGAAACAAAACCCGGACAGCCCGGCGTTGAAAAAGTATTTCATGCACGGCGTCGGGCATTCTCTGGGGCTGGCGGTTCACGACGTGACCCCAGCGCATCAGCCAATCCAGGCCGGCTGGGTGATGACGGTGGAGCCGGCGATCTACATTCCCGAGGAGGGCTTTGCCGTTCGTCTGGAAAACGACTTGCTCGTCACCGAGAACGGCCAGGTGGATTTGATGGCGGACATCCCGATCGAGGCGGAGGAGATTGAGCGGCTGATGCGGCGTTGACCGAGGCTGCTGCCTTCTCGACCTAAGTCTTGTTGAGCCAGGCGCGGATCGTATTCGTCAGTCCTTGTGTGTTGCGCCCGACACTGGGCAGACGAACCCATTTGCCGTCGCGCAATTTCAAGGACGCGCCACAGCCTTTCTCCCAAGTCACACTTTCAATCTCGGAGCGCGGAATTGAAAGCCTCTGGCGATCTGACAGCGAAACAATGCGAATGCCGTCAGTATCAAGAACGATTCGCTGCGTGAATATGTCCACCAGCCAAAGCAAACCCACGACGGCAAAGGTTGGCACCAGCCAAATACGGTGATGGTCCGGAATGCCAAACGGCAGGTGAATCGACAGCAAAACCACGCCGGCCAGATAAAGAATGACGACGAGCAGGCGGACGCCAGTCTTGATTTGCAAAACGGTGACGTTGGTTTTCGCCTTCATGGATCAGCGGCCTGGCACTGACCCAACTGTCTCACACATACAACGCCGCCCGCAGGTCCCGCGTCATCATGCTCATGAAGTGGTAGCGCTTCTCAGGTTCCCGTTCGAGGCATTTCAGGATGACCTTTTCCATCGCCACGGGAATGTCGGGATTGTGCTGCCGCGGTGGAATGAACTCCGAACGGTCCATCTGCCGTTGCAGGATTTCGCCGGGCGTCTCCCCCGGAAACGGCTTGTGGTAGGTGAGCAGCTCGTAGGCGGCGACGCCAAACGCGAAGATGTCCACCCGGTGCGTGATGGGTTCGCCGCGCAATTGTTCCGGCGCCATGTAGCCGGGTGTGCCGGGGTTTTTCTTGAGCTTGATCGGCTTCTCGGGGATGGGCTTGGTGAGGTCAAAATCCACCAGCCGCACCGCGCCGTTGCGGGTGACGAGGACGTTCTCCGGCTTGAAATCCAGGTGCATGAAACCGTTTTCATGGAGGTGTTCCAGCGCCGTCACCATGTCGAGAATGATCTGCACGATGTTTTCCATGAGGACCGGATCCTGCGCGGCGTAGAGCTCCTTCAAGTTTGAAGCCTCGACGTAATCCATGACGAGGTAAGGCTGACCCTTCACCTTGCCGTGCTCGACGTAGCCGATGATGGTTTCGTGGTCGGGAATGTTCGCCAGGATTTCGCACCCCTTGAGGAAGCGCCACTTGGCGAAGAAATTGAAGCGGTAGTGCGCGTGCATCCGCCGCAGGGCGTAAGGCTTGTTCTTGCTGTCGGTCGCCAGCCAGATTTCGGCCATGCCGCCGCGGTTGATCAATTCGCGCAGATAAAACCGGCCGAACGCCTGTGGCGCCGACGCGGAACCGCCTTCCAAACTTTCAATTTTGTGAGCCATGGTTGCTGCCTGACTCTATTTAACATGGACGTTTCCCCGCGCCAACAGGTTTTGCCGCCGAAGCGAAATGCCCGGCGGCCGCCATGTTTCGGTGTCGCGGGCCCGCGGCTTTTGACGGGCAACCCGGCTCGTCGTCCGCGCCGCGGCCAAAAGCGGACCGCGCGGCATTTTCAATGCGCTTGCGGCGGATGGAGGTTCCTGCCAACTTGCGCTCGCCGTCATTGGACGGCTCCCCGCAGTTATGGCCGAAGAACGATTGAAGCTTTTACTGGTCGCGCATGACCCGGCGCTGGTCCGGTCCCTGACAGACATGCTGGCCGGGGTGCCGGAGCTGGCCCAGCCCGTCACGGCCGTGAACCGGCTCGAAGACGCGCTCGCGGTGATCAAAGGCAGCCGGCCGGAGCTGGTGCTGCTGGATGTCTCCATTCCCGACGGCGCGGGCCTGGGCAGCATTTCCGTTTTAACCGCCGGCTCCCCCCCGGTTGCCGTCGTCGCCCTGGGGGAAACCAGCGGCAAAGCCGTCACCGCCGAAGCCCTCGAGGCCGGGGCGGTTGAATACCTGGTGAAGCAGCCGCTCACCGCCGGCTGGCTTGAATGCGCCGTCCGCTCCGCCATCCACCAGCGAGCCGCCATCATCGCCGCCGCCGACGCCAGCTACCACAGCATCTTCGATCATCTGGTGGAGGGCATCTTCCGCACGACGCCGGACGGCCACTATCTGCTGGCCAACCCGGCGCTCGCCCGCATTTACGGCTACGCGTCGCCGGAAGATTTGATGACCGGCATCACCGACATCGCCCGCCGGCTTTACGTTCAGGAGGGCCGCCGCGAGGAGTTCATCCGGCTGATGCAGGAACACGACACCATTATTGATTTCGAGTCGGAAACCTTCCGCAAGGACGGCTCGACGATCTGGATCTCGGAGAACTGCCGCGCCATCCGCGACAAGGACGGCAAGCTGCTGTACTACGAAGGCTCCGTCGAAGACATCACCCAGCGCCGCCAGGCCGAGGAGAAGCACCGCGCGTCAGAAACCCTGTATCATTCGCTGGTCGAGAACAGCCCCCAGAACATTTTCCGCAAGGACATCCAGGGCCGCTTCACCTTTGCCAACCAGCACTACTGCGATCATTACCAATGCAAGCTGGAGGACATCCTCGGCAAAACCGATTTTGACTTCTTCCCCACGGAGCTGGCCGAAAAATACCGCCGCGACGACTGGCGCGTGTTTGAAACGGGCCAGACCATGAACGTCACCGAGGAGCACCAGCCCATGGGCCGGCCCAAGACCTACGTGCAGGTGGTGAAGTCCCCGCTCTATGGCGCGAACGGACGCATCATCGGCCTGCAGGGAATGTTCTGGGACGTCACCGCCGAGCGCGTCGCCGAGGAACGCCTGCGCAAGGCCAACCTCCAGGTCGCCCAGAGCCGGAAGGAGCTGCACGCGAAAAATCTCCAGCTCGAGGAGGACCTGAAAATGGCGCGCGAGATCCAGCTCTCGATGCTGCCCAACACCTACCCGACCTTTCCCCAGCACGCCGCGCCCGAGGAAAGCGCGTTCCAGTTCACGCATCGTTATCTGCCGGCCAGCAGCGTCGGCGGGGATTTCTTCACCCTGTCCGCGCTGTCGGACACGGCGGCGGCGGTGTTCATCTGCGACGTCGCCGGCCACGGCGTCCGGTCCTCGCTGGTCACCGCCATGATCCGCGCGCTGGTGGAGGAACTCAAACCCATCGCCGGCGAGCCCGGCCAGTTCCTCACCAAGCTGAACCAGGATTTGCATTCAATGCTCCGGCACGCCGGCACGCCGATGCTCACCACGGCGTTTTACCTCGTCGCGGATTTTGAAAAAGGGACCATGCAGTATTCAAACGCCGGCCATCCCAAGCCGCTGCATCTGCGCCGCTCCGCCAAGACGGTTGAACCGCTCATCAACCTCCATCGCAAAAGCCAGGCTGCGCTGGGACTTTTCGCCGAGGCGCGATATCAGACCTCGGAGGTGAAGATCAGCGCCGGCGACGCCGTGCTGCTTTTCACGGACGGCCTCTTCGAAGTGGAAGGTTCCGGGCAGGAGCTTTACAGCCAGACCATGCTGCTGGGCGACGTTCAGGAACGGCTTGCCCTGCCCGCCCAGCAGTTGTTCGACGAGGTCCTCGAAAAAATGCGCCGCTTTTCGGCTGGCGGAAAGTTCGAGGACGACGTCTGTCTCGTCGGCATGGAAATTACCTCCGCCCGGCCCAGCTAGGCCGCCGGTGTCACCGTTCAAATGAAACGTCCGCTCCGCCTCGTCAGCCTGGTGCTGTGGTGCGCCCTGCTTGTGACCCGCGCCCGCGCCGCCGAGTCTCCCCGCGTTTTTCGCGATCATGTCGAACCGCATTGGTTCACCGTCACCAACGGTCCCGCCCAATGCTTCTGGTATCGCACCGACCTGCCATCAAATCGCCGGGAGTTCACGCTGGTCAATGCCGAGAAGGGAACGCGCGCTGCCGCCTTTGATGCCGCGCGGGTGGCAAAAGCGCTGGGCGAAAAGCTCGGCCGCGACCTTTCCCCGGACCGGCTCCCGGTCGATTCGCTCGACTTTGCACCCGACCTCGGCAGCGTCGTCCTGCATGGCGAAGGCAAGTCATGGACGCTCAATCTCGCGACCTATGCCCTCGGCACCAACCAGCCGGGCGGCGGCGAAACCGGCCAGCCGGCCAACCGCACGCCGCGGTCATCCCGCACCACCGGCGCGGACACCGAAATCATCTTTCGCAACGGCACCGGCCGGGACGTGACTTTGTTCTGGAGCGATCCGGACGGCAACCGTGTTCCCTACGGCACCTTGTCCGCCGGCGAGTCCCGGACCCAGCACACCTACGCCGGCCATGTGTGGATCGCCTGCGCCAGGGACGGCGCGGTTCTCGGAGTGTTCGAGGCGGATGACTCCACCCGGACCTTTGCCATCGGCGGTTCCACGACGGCCGAGCCGCGTCCCCGTCAGGCCCGCCCGCGCCGACGCGACCGGGGAACCCTTTCCCCGGACGGAAAATGGGAGGCCGTGGTTCGGCGCGACAACCTGTTCCTGCGCAGCACGACGAGTTCAAATGAATTCGCCCTGACCACGAACGGCAATTCCACCAACAGCTACGCGCGCAGCAACGGCTCCCCGGTTCCGGAAGTGTTCTGGTCGCCGGACTCGCGGCATCTGGTGGCGCTGCGGAATCAACCCGGCTCTGACCGGCGGGTTTACGTGGTCGAATCCTCGCCCGCCGACCAGTTGCAGCCCAAGCTCCAGTCTTTTGATTATCTGAAGCCCGGCGACCGCGTTCCGATCAGTCAGCCGCATTTGTTCGACGTGGACGCCCATCAGGAAATCGCCCTCAACGATTCGCTGTTCACCAATCCCTGGTCGATCACCGATCTGCGCTGGGACCCGGACTCCGGGCGCTTCACCTTTCTGTTCAACCAGCGCGGCCATCAGACCCTCCGGATTCTGGCCGTGAACGCGCAGACCGGCGACGTGAAACCCATCGTGGAGGAGCACAGCAAAACCTTCATCGATTACAGCGGAAAGCTTTTCGTCGAGCATCTTGACGACACCGGGGAACTCATCTGGATGTCCGAACGCGACGGCTGGAATCATCTCTACCTCTATGACACGCAGGCCGGCACCGTGAAAAACCAGATCACGCGCGGCGATTGGGTGGTGCGCAAAGTGGACCGGGTGGATGCGGAAAAACGCCAGGTTTGGTTTCAGGCCGGCGGCATCATTCCCGGCCAGGACCCTTATTATCTCCACACCTGCCGGGTTAATTTCGACGGCACCGGCCTCACCGTGCTGACCTCCGGCGACGGCAGCCACACCGTGCAGTTCTCGCCCGACCGCCGCTGTTTCATCGACACCTGGTCGCGCGTCAATCTTCCGCCCGTGACAGAGCTGCGGCGCAGCCTGGACGGCAAGCTCGTCTGCCCGTTGGAAACAGCGGAGGCCGGCGAAATCACCGCCGGCGGCTGGCAGTTCCCCGAACCGTTCGTCGCCAAAGGCCGCGACGGCACCACGGATATCTGCGGTGTCATCTGGCGGCCAAGAAACTTCGACAGCAACGCCCGTTATCCGGTCATCGAGAACATCTACGCCGGTCCGCAAGATTCCTTCGCGCCGAAATCCTTTCGCGCCGCGCCCGCGCAGCAACGTCTGGCCGACCGCGGCTTCATCGTTGTGCAGCTGGACGGCATGGGCACCGCCAACCGCTCGCGGGCCTTTCACGATGTCTGCTGGAAAAACCTGGCCGACTCCGGCTTTCCCGACCGCATCTTGTGGATCAAGGCCGCCGCCGCGAAACATCCCCAGTTCGATCTGACGCGGGTCGGCATCTACGGCACCTCCGCCGGCGGACAGAACGCGCTGCGAGGTCTGCTGGATCACGGTGACTTTTACCAGGCGGGCGTGGCCGACTCCGGCTGCCACGACAACCGCATGGACAAGATCTGGTGGAATGAACAATGGCTCGGCTGGCCCGTGGACGAAAGCTACGTGAAAAGCTCGAACGTCGTGGACGCACACAAGCTGCGCGGCAAACTCCTGCTGATGGCGGGCGAACTCGACCACAACGTGGACCCCGCCAGCACCATGCAGGTGGTCAACGCGCTCATCAAGGCCGACAAGGATTTCGAACTGCTCATCGTGCCCGGCGGCGGCCACGGCATCGCGCAGACCCCCTACGGCAGCCGCCGGCTTGCCGATTTCTTCGTGCGAACCCTTCTGAAACACCCATGAAATTACTCGCCGCCCTCTTGCTGCTGACCGCGACCACCGCGCTGGCCGGCATTGAAACCAACTACGCCCACTTGGGCCGGTTGATCCTCACGCCATTCGCCACCGCGCCCTTCCCCCACCCCGCCCGCGCCAACGGCCACACCTACCGGACGAATTTCTATTCCACCGCCGGGCATTACTCGGACAGCACCGTGGCGCTATTCATTCCGCGGGGCTTCCGCGAAACCGGCACGAACGATTTTGTCTTCCACTTCCACGGCTGGAACAACACCGTCGCCGGAACGCTCGCGAGATTCAGCTCCATCGAACAGTTCGTCGCCAGTGGACGCAACGCGATCCTGATCGTCCCCGAAGGACCGCACAACGCCCCGGACTCGTTCGGTGGAAAACTTGAGGACACCAACGGCCTGAAGCAATTCATGGCCGAGGTGGGCGACACGCTGCGACGGGAAGGAGCGTTGAAAGAGACCAACTACGCCCTGGGCAACATCGTCCTCGCCGGACACAGCGGCGGCTATCACGTCATGTCGGCCATCGTGGATCGTGGCGGACTTCCCGACCACGTCCGCGAGGTCTGGCTGTTCGACGGACTTTACGGCGGGACGGAAAACTTCCTCGCCTGGTCCGACGCCCACCCGGGACGTCTGTTGAACATCTACACCGACCACGGCGGCACCACGGGCGAGACCAGCCGCCTGATGACACTGCTGAAAAGTCGCGGCACCGCCTTCCTTGCCACCGAGGATGCAAACGTCAGCATGCAGGAACTGAAAACCAACCACCTCGTTTTCCTCCACAGCGACATGACGCACAATGACGTGTTCGCCAAACGGAAAACCTTCCAGCAGTTTTTGGAAACGAGCTGCCTCAGCCCAATGACCAACACCGTCAGCTTGCAAAAGGAATGACGGTTGTTATCGTCCGTGGCATCAGGCCAGCCCAATCCATGTCATGCAAATCATCTGCCCGCATTGCCAAAAGCCCCTCCCGGAGAATGCGGGATCGTGGTGTTCCTTCTGCGGAAAGGATTTGAACACAGCAGCAACTCCGTCCGTCACTCAAACTGCCGCCAAATTCCGCTGGTGGCTGTTCGCTGGCATTCTGCTCGCCCCGCTCGTCTTGACATTGCTGTCCACTGTGATGATGCGGGTCTTCAGCTCGAACAACACCAATGAAGGCGTTTCGCCACTCGTTTGTTTGCTGGCCAGCGTCGTGAGCGGCATCATCTGCGGAACTATGGTCGGCATGCGGGCGCGTTCGCCGATGGCGCAGTTCTTTTTGGTGATCGGACTGTCGTTTGTGTTTTTCATCGTCGGACTGGGGCTGGGATGTTTCGGCTGCGGCATCGGCGGATATCACATGAGGTTTTGACCGATGAATCTTCCCGGCCTGACGCTGAAGCTCACCGACGAACTGCTCAAACGCACGACCTCGCGCTGCCCGGTCTGCCACCTCCCCAGCCCGGCGGAAGTCTGGCGGACCGGCGGCATCGCATCGCGGGTGCTGCTGAAACGGACATGCCCAGTTCATGGCGAGGCCGGCGTTTGCATTTCCTCCGACGCCCGCTTCTACTGGCTGTCACGCGGGCGCGACGAGAACGGCTGCGGCTGCGCCGACGGTGCTTGCCGATCCGCCGACGGAACCAACGCCGGCACAACCGGCCGCAACTCCAACCCCGGCGAGGCGCTGGGCATCATGGAAAAGCTCTCCACCTGCCTCGCCCTGATCGAGATCGTCAACTCCTGCAATCTGAGCTGTCCCACCTGCTTCGCGGATTCACCGCTGGGCACCGGCGGCAAGGTGGACGCCATCCCGCGGGCGGATTTGCAGCGGCGCATCCGGGCGTCATTGACCGCAAGAGCAAAATTGAGAAATTCTCCAGTTGTCCGGCGGCGAACCTACGCTGCATCCGCAATTCTTTGAGCTGCTTTCCTGGCTGCACCACAACCCGGGCATTGACTACGTCCTGCTCAACACCAACGGCGTCCGCATTGCCCAGGATGACGCCTTCGCCGCGCAGCTGGCCCGGACCTATCGTTACGGAAAGTTCCAGCTCTACCTCCAATACGACGGCCCGCAGGAGGCAGGACAGAAAACACTTCGCGGCGCGGACCTCCGGGCATTGCGGGAACGCTGCCTCGAACGCTGCCGTGGGATGAACATTCCCGTGACCCTCGCCATGACCGTCACGCGGGAAAATCTCGGACACGTCTGGGAGGCCGTTGCCTTTGGTTTGAAGTGGCCGAATGTCCGGGGCATTTCCTTCCAGCCCTTCTTTGCCAGCGGCAGAAAACCCGCCCTGGACTCCGAGCCGCTGAACACCGCGGACATCATTCTCGCCGCCGTCGGCCAGTCGGCGGGCGGATTGCGCTTCGAGGATTTCACCCCATTGCCCTGCGGCGATCCCAACTGCGCCACCATCGGCTACCTGCTCAAGGTGGATGGCCGGATCCGATCGGTCAGCGACTTCATTGACTTCAAAAACGTGCAGGGCTTTCTCGGCACCAAGATTCGTTACCGGCTCGAGGATCTCATGAAGTGCGGCTGTGAATCCGAGCCGCTCGGCCAGTTGCTCAAGCAGTTCGAACTCGACGAGTCGCACACCTTCCGGCTCTTCATCAAGCCGTTCATGGACGCGGGCAGCTGGGATCAGGATCGGATTGACCGCTGCTGCACGCACGTCATCCGGCCGGATGGAAAGCTCGATTCCTTCTGCCGCTACTACTCGGGCTTCCCGGACTGCCAGCCGGCCTGAATTCACACCATGGAAAATTTTCCGCCTGAAAACCCCAAGCCCAAATCCTCCCTGCCGCTCGCGTTGTTGCTCGCGTTTGCGCCGGCGGGAATCCTGATGGCGGTGGTGGCCTGGATCAGCCAGCAGCACGGTCCTTCCCGGAGCGCGGTTCCAATGCTCTGGGCAGCGAGTCTGCTGAGCGTTGTCTGCTGCCTGGTCTCCTCGGCCATGTTGTTCAACCGACGCTCCGTGGTCGCGATCCTTTTCGCCCTGCTGCTGTTGATCTTGAACGGCCTCATCGCCTTCTTTCTCGGCTGCTGCGCCACCCTTTCATTGTCGAACTGATCCTCCGTGCCCATCACCTCCTCCAACGCCTACGGCTGGCTGATGCTCGCCGGCATCATCACCAGCATTCTGGTCTGGAGCCGCTTGGCGCGAAGTGATGCCCGGCTGGCCCCGCTTTACATCGCGGCGCTGGCGAGCGCCTTCCTCGGCGCAAAACTCGTCTATCTGGCGGCGGAAGGCTGGCAATACTGGCAGGCCCCGGATCGCTGGGTGATTTTTGCCACCGGCAAATCCATCACCGGCGCGCTGCTCGGCGGCTATCTTGGCGTGGAGGTGGCCAAGCGTTTCCTGAAGTATCCCGGCATCACCGGGGATCGCTTTGCTGTCATTGCGCCGCTGGGAATTTCCTGTGGACGAATCGGCTGCATGCTGCATGGCTGCTGCCTCGGGATGAAGTGCGACGCGAGTTGGTTCACGGTGACCGACGACTCCGGCGTCGCCCGCTGGCCGGCGTCACAACTGGAGCTGGCCTTCAACCTTGCCGCCCTGGGAATGGTTCTGATCCTGCAATGGAAACGGCTCGCCGTGGGGCAGCGTTTCCATCTTTACCTCATCGCCTACGGGCTTTTCCGCTTCGGCCACGAGTTTCTGCGCGACACCCCGCGTCTGGTGGGACCGTTTTCGGGATACCATTTGGCCGCCGCCGCCGTGGCCGCCTTGGGCATGTTCGGCTATTGGCAACGTCGCCAAAGGTTCATTCACTCCGCGCCGCAAACTCCGCCAGCTGCACCGTGATGTCGTCAATCGTTTCGCGCACCGGGCCGTCCTCGCGATTCACCATGATGCAGAAGATCAGCGGCTCGCCGGCCGCGGTGGTCACGTAACCTGAGAGCGAGTTCGCCCAGCGCAACGTTCCGGTCTTGGCCCGGACATTTCCCGCCGCCGCCGTGTTGCGCATCCGAGTCCGCAACGTCCCGTCCACGCCCGCCACCGGCAGCGATTCCCGGAACACCGCCGCCGCCGGATGCCGGCTCATGAAGTTCAGCAGCGCGATGGTTGCCCGGGGCGTCGCCAGGTTGTTCCGGGACAAACCCGAGCCTTCCTCGAAATACGCCTCGCCCTTATCAATGCCAACCCGTTCCAGGAAATTGTTCAACTGCTCGATGCCGGCCGCTTCGGAGGTTTTACCCGGCGCTGCATTGGTTGCCAGCGCGAGCGCGCCGATGTGCGCGAGCAGCAGATCGGTGTAAAGATTTTGCGACGGCTTCATGATGTCCCGGGCGATGACCCGCAGCGGCTCGGACTGCACCGACCCGAGTTCCACAAGTCTCCCCCAATCCAAAGGCTCCGCCTCGCGCTCCAGCCAGTTCACCGTCCGAAGCCGGCCCTCCACCTTGATCCCGCGCCGGGCCAAGGCCTCGCGGAAGATGGCCAGGAACAGCCCGGCCGGCCGGTGAACCGTGACAAACTCAGTGTGCTCAATGTCGTTCAAGGGCCACTGGCCGGTGACATAAATCACGTTCTGCCCCAGCGGACGATAGCATTGCAGGTCGCGCTTGCCGCCCACCGCCGCCGTCGTGGTGCGGTTGCTCACCACGACATAATCCGTGTTCGGCTCCAGCGTCAGCCGGCACGACGCACCAACGCGCGCCCCGGGCTTGGCGGTGAGTTTCAGGATGTTGTCATTGAGGGTGAGCGCCGAAATCTCCGCGCCGTAATAATATTGGAGGTCATCCGCATCCCAGCCCGAACCGTACGGCGGACCCTGAAAAAAACTTTCGTCACCGACCAGATCGCCGGTGATGCGTTTGACGCCGGCATTTGCGAGGGCGGTCACGAGCGGTTCCAGCGCGAGAAAGAGATCGTTGCTCTTGGAACGTCCGTTGAACCCCGGGTCGCCGCGGCCATAGACGATCACGTCGCCCTTCAGCGTGCCGTTCGGCGCAGGCTTCGCGGCGGCATAGAGCGAAGTCTTGAGACGATAATCGGCGCCCAGTCGGTCTAGGGCCAGCGCCACGGTGTAGAGCTTGCAGTTGGAAGCCGGGCTGAACAGTTTGCCGGCATCGTGCTCGAAGAGGGTTTTGCCGCTGCGCGATGAAATCACCTTCACGCCAAGGATGCCGGCGTCGAACTTGGGCTGCGACACCAGTTCGGTCAGGCGCTGCTGCAGTTCCGCCAGCGTCGTCGCCGGCACGTTGGTCTGCATGGCGCGGCCGGACAAAAGAGGCATCCCGGTCAACACCAGCAATGCGGCCAGATATTTTAGTTTCATGTCAGTTGCGCGGGATGCCCACCGCCTCGGCCGCGAGCGTGCCAAGCTGCCGGCGCAGCGCAATGACGCTGCCGGCCTCGGTGGGATGGTTGCGGTTGGAAAGGAAAATGACAAAGGTCTGCGAGCCGGGATCAATCCACAGCGAACCGCCCGTCCAGCCGGTGTGGCCGTAGGAGCCGACCGGAAACACCTCGCCGCGCGGTCCGCTGAAGGAGGTGTCGATGTCCCAGCCCAGACCCCGGCGGGTTTTCATCTCCGGCGGCGTCTGCACGCCGGTCATCAGCTTCACGGTCGCGGGCTTGAAAATCCGCACGCCGTCCAGCCGGCCCAGGTTGAGCAGCATCCGCGCGTAGCGCGCCAGGTCCGGCGCGGTGGTGAAGAGTCCGGCATGGCCCGCCACGCCGCCCATGCGCCGCGCCGTCGGATCATGGACCATCCCGCGCCACGGCGTGCCAGCGACCACTTCCGTCGGGGCGATGCGCGGGATCTTCTCGGCCGGCGGGAGAAAGCCGGTGTCGGTCATCTTCAACGGCCGGTAGAGTTCGCGCTGCACAAAATCCTCCAGCGGGGTTTCGCTCACACGCTGGACAATTTCGCCCAGCAGGAAAAAGTTGATGTCGCTGTATTTGAAAACCGTGCCGGGCGCCGACTGCAATTTTTCCTGCCCCGCCTTGCGGATGGCCTCCCGCTGACCGCTCCACGCGCTGCGGGTTTCAATGTCCGGCCGCAGTCCCGAGGTGTGGTTGAGCAGCTGCCGCACGGTGATCGCCTCCCGGCCTTCGCCGGCAAACTCCGGAAGGTAGTTGGTCACCGAGGCCTCCAGGCGCACCTGGCCGCGCTCCACCAGCAGCATGACAGCCGGCGTGGTGGCGACGACCTTGGTGAGGGAGGCGGCGTCGAAGATGGTGTCCTCCGTCATGCGCTCCGCCTCGGGCACCACGGCCCGTTTGCCGAAGGCACGATGATAGGCCACGCCGCGGCATTCCACCCACAGCACGCCGCCCGGACAATTCGTGCGGGCCACGGCCTGCTCGACCGCGGCGTCCATCGCGATGAGTTTTTCCGCACGGAATGTCTCGGCGTTCACCACCGCAACGCCTGCGAAAAAAATCCAGGCCAGAAAAAAGGCCGGCCGGCAAAACCAACAAACTCCCGGAGCGGGACCACCCCAGATCGGCCTCGCGCCCGTGAGGGAGTCCGCAATTCGGATGGGGCGATGGCCGGTGCTGTTCATGAAGTTTTTGCCGGGCGGGCAGACGCGCCAAGGAGTTTCGCCCGCGGACATTGATGTGCATTGAAGCAGTTGGCGGATTGAAGTCGAGCCGGATTTCCCGTTTGCTCCAGGCGTTTGCGATTCGGCGGTGCTTTGACTTTCCCGGGGGCGCTCTCTAATTTGTCCGCATGGAACCACTCCACGCCCCGTGGCGAATCGAATACATCCTCGCGCCCAAAACCGGGCACGCCGACAGCGTGTTCACGGCCGCGATCCAGTCGAACGACGACGAGGCGCATTACATCATCGCCCGGGAGAAGACCTGCTTTGCCCTGCTCAACAAATACCCCTACACCGGCGGCCACATCATGACCGTGCCCTACAAGCAGGTGCCGGACTTCAACGGCCTGACCGTGGAGGAGATGTCCGACCTGATGCAGCTCACGCGGCGCTGCCAGAACGCGCTGACCCAGGTGATGAAGCCGGACGGATTCAACCTTGGCGTCAATCTCGGCAAATGCGCCGGCGCGGGCATCGTCGAACATCTCCACGTCCACATCGTCCCCCGCTGGAACGGCGACACGAACTTCATGCCGATCCTGGCGAACACCAGCGTGGTGCCGGAGGCGTTGAAGGAGCTTGCGGCGAAGCTCCGCAAGGCCCTCGCTCAATAATCTTTCCCATCAACCATGCCCACCGAAACCCTCCACTTTGAAAACGCCCGCGTCGCTCAGCAGTTGTTCAACAACGACCCGCGCAACCTTCAGTCGCTTGAAACCCAGCTCGGCGTCAAGGCCACCGCCCGCGAGGGCTGGATCAAGCTCGACGGCGAGGCGGACGCCATCGAACGCGTCAAACACCTGTTCCTGATGCTGGAAAACTCCATCAAGGCCGGCAGCCCCGTCCGCACCCGCGAGTTCTCCCATGCCTTAAGCATCGTCAAGCACGAGGGCGTTTCCACGCTCAAGGAAATCATGTCGGACCGCATCACGACGTCGCCCAAGAAATCCGGCGTCACCGCCAAGACGGTTGGGCAGAAGAAATACCTCGACGCCATCCGCACCCACGATGTCACCTTTGGCATCGGTCCCGCCGGCACGGGCAAGACCTATCTGGCCGTCGCCGCCGCTTTGTCCGCGCTGCGCGAAGGCACGGTGTCGCGGATCATTCTCACCCGCCCCGCGGTCGAGGCCGGCGAGGCGCTCGGCTTTTTGCCCGGCGATCTTTACGAAAAGATTCAGCCCTACCTGCGCCCGCTTCACGACGCGTTGCAGGACATGCTGCCGTCCGAGGAACTGCAGAAGCACACCGAACGGGGCATCGTGGAAATCGCGCCGCTCGCCTACATGCGCGGGCGGACGTTGAACAACGCCTTCATCATTCTCGACGAGGCGCAGAACGCCACCACCGAGCAGATGTTCATGTTTTTGACACGCCTGGGCATCAACTCCAAGGCGGTGATCACCGGCGACGAAACCCAGACCGATCTGCCGGCATCGAAGCGTTCCGGGCTGGTTGAGGCGCATCGCGCGTTGAAGGGCGTGGAAGGCATCGCGCTGGTGGAATTTTCCAAGCGCGACGTTGTCCGGCATCCGCTCGTGCAGCGCATCATCGCCGCCTACGAGGAACATCGCGGCCATCAAAAACCTTCCGGCGAAAAACATTGAGCGAGATTGTCGTCATCCAGAAGGCGCGCGGCGTGCCGGTGGACGCGAAACTCCTGCGCGAAATCACCCGGTCGCTGCTAAAGGATCGGCTGTCCTTGGAATCCTTTGAACTCGGCGTTCACCTTGTGGGCGCCCAGGAAATGGCGCGGGTCAACGAGACGTTCCTCAACCACGAAGGTCCGACGGATGTCATCACTTTCGACCATTCCGAACCCGGAACCCCGAACTCCAAACTGAAAACCTTGCACGGCGAACTCTACGTCTGCCAGACCGTCGCCGTCTCCCAGGCGAAGGAGTTTCGCACCCGGTGGCCGAATGAAGTCGTCCGCTACGTCGTTCACGGCGTCTTGCACCTGCTGGGTTATGACGATCATTCCCCCGCGGACCGGCGCCAGATGAAGCGCGAGGAGAACCGCCTGGTGCGCGAACTCGAACAGCGCTTTCCCATTTCCAAACTGGCGCAACGTCCGCCTTCCGCTAAACTGCACGCGTGACAAAAAGCTTTCTGGCGCGCTGGCGCTCCAACTTCCTCACCGGCCTCGTCGTCCTGCTGCCGGCGGTGATTTCCATCGCGGTCGTCGTCTGGCTGTTCCGCAACGTCTCGGACATCACCGACAAGCTGCTGTTCTTTCTGCCGCCCGACCTCACCCACAAGGACCACGGCAAGGGAGGGATGCATTGGTATTGGAGCGTGGCGGCCCTGCTGTTCGCGGTCGGACTGATCTGCGCAGTGGGCTTGCTGGCCCGCAATTACATCGGCCGGAAGTTGATCGAGTGGATGGACCGGGCGCTCCTGCAGATTCCGCTGTTGAACAAGATCTACGGCGCGACCAAGCAGGTGAACGACGCGCTCACCTCGGGCGACAAGAACTCCTTCAAGACCGTGGTCATGATCGAGTTTCCGCATCCGGGCAGCCGCGCCATCGGTTTTCTCACCAGCGAACAACGCGCCGAGCCGCAGATCAAATCCGACCAGAACCTCGTCTGTGTTTTCATTCCGACCACGCCAAATCCCACCTCGGGATTTCTCATGCTGGTGCCGGAGGAGAAAGTCACCCGCCTCGAAATGTCCGTCTCGGACGGGTTGAAATACATCATCAGCCTCGGCGCCATCGCCCCGCCGTTCGAGAAAAAGCCGTGAACGTCCAAGGTCCGGAGCCGAATGTTCGCCGCCGAATCTCCGCCACTTTCCTGCCATGACCGAACGCGCCACCGGCATCATCCTGCGCACGCGGCCGCTGACCGAGACGAGCCTCATCGTCAACTGGCTCACGGCGGATCGCGGCCGCATCAGCACGGTGGCCAAGGGTGCGCGACGTCCCAAGTCGCCGTTTCGCGGCAAGCTGGATCTGTTCTACGAGGCGGACTTCAGCTTTCAACCGAGCCAGCGCTCCGAACTGCACGCACTGCGTGAGGTGGGTCTCCGCGAAACCCATCCGTCGCTGCGGACCGATCTCGGCTACGTGCAGCAGGCGTCCTATGTCGCCGCGTTGATCGAGCAGGCCACGGAACGCGAGACACCGCTGCCGGTGGTTTACGAATTGACGCGCGGGTTTTTGAACGAGCTGCCGCAGCATCCGCCCCAGCCGCAAACCCTGTTCGCCTTCGAGTTGAAACTGCTGGCGGAACTCGGCCTGCAACCCGACTTCGACCAGACGCGCCTGACGCCCGGCGCGCGGCTGATTGCCGCCAAGCTGGCCGAACTGGATTGGGCCACAGTGATCCGGGTGAAACTGGCCGAGGCCCAGGTCGCCGAACTGCGCGGGTTCCTGCAGGGCTTCCTCGTCCAGCATCTGGAAAGAATCCCGGCGGGCCGCCTCGCCGCCCTGAATCATTGAATGGAAAGCTGCTGGCTTTTGCGGGGGTTTCCGCTACTAATTAACCCCATGAAGATGAGATTGATGGCGTTGATCACCAGCGTGTTGTTGGCGGCCGGCAGCGGGACCGGTTTTTCCCAGGAGACCAACACGGCGACTTCCGACCTGCGCAGTCTTGTTTCCCGCATTTCCCTCAAGCTGCAGGCGGACAAACGCTCTGAAGCCGACCTCGCCGACGACCTCAAGGAGTTCGATGCCCTGGTCGCAAAGCACAAGGGTGCCAGCCCCGAAGATGTCGCGCAGATTCTTGCCATGAAAGCCGGGCTTTACCTCCAAGTGCTCGAACAGCCTGAGAAGGCGAAGGAAATATTCGAGCGATTGAAGAAGGACTTCGCCACCACGCAGCCCGGCGCAAATGCCGGACGCATCCTGGAAATGATGGCCCAGCAGGAGGAGGCAAAGAAGATCCAGGCCACGCTCGCCGTCGGCAAGCCCTTCCCCGACTTCACCGAAAACGACTTGAACGGCAAGCCGATGTCCGTCTCCGCACTTAAGGGCAAGGTGGTCCTCGTGGATTTCTGGGCGACGTGGTGCGGTCCCTGCCGCATCGAACTGCCGGGCGTCATCGAGGTTTACCGCAAGCATCACCAGGCCGGCTTTGAAATTCTCGGCATCAGCCTCGACGAGGAAAAGGCGCGTCTGGAAAGCTTCCTCAAGGAAAACAACATGCCCTGGCCGCAATACTTTGACGGCCTGCGCTGGAAGAACAAGCTCGCCGTCAAATACGGCGTGAACGGCATTCCGGCCACCTACGTGCTCGACACCAACGGCGTCATCATTGCCGTCAATCCGCATGGCGAACAGCTCGAGCAGGCCGTCGCCGGCGCGCTGCCCAAGAAATAATTTCGTCCGCCGCCCAACCCAAGACACGTTATGAAGTTGAACTTTCGCACCGTCGAATTGCAGCTCGCGCATCCCTGGGTCATCGCCAGCCGGCGCAACACCAGCCATCCGCACCAGGTCATCATCATCGAACTGACCGACCGCGACGGCATCACGGGCCGGGGCGAGGCCGCGCCGTCCCGCGTTTACGAGGAGACGCCTGCCAAGGTCATGGAATTTTGCCAGCGCGTGGATGCCTCCAAGCTTTCCTTCGCTGACATCCCCGGCAGCATGAAGTATCTCGCCGGTCTTGCGGAAAAGGAGATGGCGACCAAATGCGGCTTCAACAGTGCGCTGCTCGACGGGGCGGCCAAACGCGCCCGCAAACCGCTCTATGATTTTCTCGGCCTCGGTTTCCGTGAAAAGCATCACGTCACTTCGTTCAGCATCGGCATCGACACCCCGGACATCATCCGCAAGAAGGTGGAGTCCGCCGCGCCGTATCCGATTCTCAAGCTCAAGGTCGGCGATGCCCGCGACAAGGAAAACCTCGCCGCGCTGCGTTCCGTGGCGCCGAAGAAAACCGTGCGCGTGGATGCCAACGAAGCCTGGAAGACGAAGGAGCAGGCGCTCGAAATGATCGAATGGTGCGCCGGCGACGGGCACATCGAATTCATCGAACAGCCCATGCCGCGTCACACCAGCGCCGCGGACATGAAGTGGCTCAAGGAACGTTCCCCCCTGCCCTTGCTCGCCGACGAGTCGTATCACACCGCGGCCGACCTCGCCTACTGCGCGGAATGCTTCCACGGTGTGAACGTGAAGCTCGTGAAGACCGGCGGCGTGAGCGTGGCGTTCGACGCCCTGAGCGCGGCCCGGAAGGCGGGCTTGAAAACCATGCTCGGCTGCATGATTGAAACCAGCGTCCTCATCAGCGCTGCCGCGCATCTAGCCGAACTGACCGACTACCTCGACATCGACGGCAATCTGCTCATCACGAACGATCCTTACCTGGGCGTGACCGCGGAAAAGGGAATGCTCTCCTTCGCCCACGCCAAGGAAAAGACCGGGCTGCTGGTCAGCGCCCGATAAGAGCGTTCACCGCACCGCCGCCTCGGTCACGATCAAATCGCCCTTCACCGCGTCCAGTTCGACGCGCACACCGACGGGCAAGGTGGCGTTCCACGGCTGATGTCCGAACGGCAGACCGAGCACTACCGGCACCTTCAGCGGTTTCAAACAGTCGGCGATCACATCTTCCATCGTCTGACGATATTCCTTCAGCGGGTTCGGATGCGGATCGGCGCAGTCTTCGTTGATGCCCACCGCCACGCCGGCAACCTGCTGCAGCAATCCAGCATTGCTGAGATGCGTCAGCATCCGGTCGAGCCGGTAGGGCTTTTCCCCGACGTCTTCGATGAAGAGGATTTTGTTTTTGAAATCCGGCTGCCACGGCGTGCCCAAGGTGGTGCAGAGGACGGACAAGTTGCCGCCGACCAGTTCGCCGGCAGCCCGGCCGCGCCGGATGACCGAGACAGTTTTCCGGCCCAAGCCGGCGCAGATGCTGCCGGCCGGCTGCGGTTCCATGAGGGTGCGCAGCAGTGACTGCCGCGCGAACGGAGGAAAATCGGGGCTGGAAATCTCCGCGTTGAGCATCGGGCCGTGAAACGAGACGAGGTTTGCCTGCTTCAACAGCGCGCAATGCAACGAGGTGATGTCACTGTAACCGACCAGAATTTTGGGATGACGCCGGATGACGTCGAAGTCCAGCAATGGCAGAAGCTGGGCGCTGCCATAGCCGCCGCGCAGGCAGATGATCGCGTTGATGCGGCGGTTGGAAAACATCGCCATCAAATCGGCGGCGCGGTCGCGGGCTTGGCCGGCGAGGAATCCGTGACGTTCCCGGACATGGCGCAACAGCACGGGCTTGAACCCGAGCGCTTCCAAGGCGGCCACCGAACGATCAATCACCTTCGGATCCGGCGGCGGGCTGGCGGGGGCAACGATACCCACGGCATCGCCCGGTTGCAGATGCGGCGGTTTGACGGGACGGGTTCGACTCATGGGTCAGTGATAGCGGTTTGATTTGGCGAGGGCGAGCGGGATTTCACCCATCCCCAACTTTCGGTTTCCACCGCGAGAAGGATTCGGCCAGAATCACCCCATGCAAAGCGTGATGACCGGACTCGACGTGCTGGTGGCGGAGAACTTTCAACGGCTGCGCGGGCAAAGGGTTGGCCTGGTCGCCCACCCCGCCTCGGTGGATGCGAACCTGCGGCATGCCGCCGACCTGCTGAACCACGCGCCCGGCGTGCAACTGAAAGCTGTCTTCGGTCCCGAACACGGCTGGCTGGGGCAGGCGCAGGATTTGGAGGCCGTCGGCGAAACGGCCCACGCCGCCGGCCCGCGCGTGATCAGCCTTTACGGCGACACGGCGGCAAGCCTGAAACCCACGCGCGAACAGCTCGCCGGACTCGACGCGCTGGTCATTGACTTGCAGGACATCGGCGCGCGCTACTACACCTTTCAGGCCACGATGCTTTACTGCCTTGAAGCCGCGAACGCCAGCAGACTTCGCGTGCTGGTTTTGGACCGGCCCAATCCCATCGGCGGGGTGGCGGTCGAAGGCCCGTCCCTGCGTCCCGGCTACGAAAGCTTCGTCGGCCCGCACAACATCGCCACCCGCCACGGGATGACCATGGGCGAACTGGCGCTGTTGTATCGCGCCGAGAAAAAGCTCGACCAGGTTCCGCTGGAAATCGTCCAGTGCCGCGGCTGGCGACGCGACATGTATTTCGAGGAAACCAAACTTCCCTGGGTGCTGCCGTCGCCGAACATGCCGACGGTGGACACGGCGGTGGTCTATCCCGGCCAATGCCTGCTGGAGGGAACCAATCTCTCCGAAGGACGCGGCACCACGCGGCCGTTCGAACTCTGCGGCGCGCCGTGGCTCTCGGCGGAAGCGCTGGCGAAGAAGTTGAACGACGAAAAACTCGCAGGCATCTTCTTCCGGCCGGCGTTCATCCAGCCGACGTTTCAAAAGCATGCCGGCCAACCCTGCGGCGGCGTGCAGTTGCATGTGACGGACCGGCAGACCTTTCAACCCGTGCGCGCGGGGCTGGCCATCCTCGCCATCCTCCGCGCATCCGAACTCGCGCCTTTTCGCTGGCGCACCGAGACGTATGAGTTCGTGTCGAACCCCATCGCCATCGACATCTTGTTCGGCAGCGACCGCGAACGTGCGGGGTTGGAGGCGGGCCGGCCGTGGCGCGAACTGGCCGAGACGTGGCCGGCGGAAGAACGGGAGTTTGAGAAACGCCGGCGCGAGTTCCTGCTTTACCCGGTCAGTTAGAGCGGAGGGCTTCGGCAAGTTTCGCGGGCGGCGCCTTCACGGGCAGCAGGCGCCGCGCTCCAGCGATCACCTGATCGAACTGAAACGCCGGGCCGGGGTCGTTCTTGTTGGCCTGGATATGGTAATGCCCGAGCACGCCTTGGTAGGCCTTCAGCTCAGCATCCGGCAGCTTGCGGGTGATCAATTTCCCGCCGGAGTCTTTTGGGTAATCACATTTGATCCGGGGAAAGACCTGGCAAAGTGTCGCCGTAAGCCGGATCAAGGCCGCGTATTGCTGGGGGGTGAAATCATACTGCATCACGGTCTCCCCCTGAACTTCGCCGACCACCGGGTCGGGCCGCGCCGGCCGGCCGACGAACGCCTTGGTGCGGATGGCGTTGGTGCCGAACTTTTCTGGAATGGTCAGAATGGTTTCGCCCTTGGAATTCTTCTGATACCAGTCGTTGAGGGGCGATTTCGCACCAGGGCGATACGCGCCCATGTTGGCGATTTCGATGCCGATGGAGCGGTCGTTTGACGTGGTGGCATGCCAGGCCCGTTCCTTGAGATCAAGCGTCTGGTAAATCGTGCCGTCCACATCCAGCATGAAATGCACGCTCAGGTCGCGGTGATCGTGGAGGATGTTGAAACATTGGCGGCTGGTGCCACACACATCGAAGTGGATGACAAACTGGTCCACCACGCCTTGCAGAAGCGGAAGATCCCAGCCGCCGCCGCGGATTTGTTCGAGCTGCTCCGGCGTGAGGCTCTTGGAGCGGAGCCCGTAGCGATTAGGGGTGGTGAGGTATTTGCCCTCGGCCTTGGAACTGTCCCAGTCGGATTTTTCAATGGGGCTGAAGCGGCGCTCGACGCGGTAGGCATCGTATCCGCCGGGGTCCAGCCAGAGAACGACGGGCGTGCCGGTGTGAAAGAATTTTCCGGCGGCGACGATTTCATCGCCCTGGCGGGTGAGCGGCGCACCGGCGCGGTTGGGCGTATGGCATCCGGCGCAAACTGAAAAAACAAGGATGCCGCCCCATCGAATGATGGTTCGGGTCATCAATTTTTGACGGTGGTATGATCCCTCAGCCACAGGAGATCCACTGAGGTCCCGGAAACAGGAGTGTTCTGAGTGCTCACGCCTTTGATGGGCAGCTTGATGGTGGAAGAATCCAGCCACTTGTGCAGTTCCACATGACCGTCGGCGAACGAAAACCCTCCGGCGTTGTTGTGGTAGGAAGCCGGAAGATCAGGATAGTTGCCCGAATACATGGAAGTTTGAAAGTAGCCGTCATTGATGCTTCCCGGATGCTCATCCAGGAAGATAAAAGCCATCGTCGGAGAAAAGCTTCCGGAAATCTCCGTGGCCTTCTTGAACACTTTGTAGCCAGGGGCGCCGGCGTGCGCGACGTCGTTATAATTCGGCGGTGTATAAAATGTCGGCGAACCACTGGATGTATGCCCCATTTGTCCATTCATGGAGATGCTGCGAACCCGGTCACCGTTGTCGGAGGGAACTTTGTCGGCCGGACATTTGTATACGCTGACGCCGTTGTTCAGGTATGCCGAAAGCAGACCTTTTTTTAGAATATCGTAATCAATGTTGGGCGCCAGGGCCGTCCAGCCTTCATACGCCGGATTCACCCAAGGGAAGCTGGTGGCAATGGAGGCTGGAATTCCCACCGCCGCATTG
>JAXMHO010000049.1:0-4131 GCA_046346715.1 Verrucomicrobiota bacterium | reverse complement strand
GGTCGCCCGCCTGCGGGAAGATTCCGGCAAGCCCCTGCGCCGCCGGCTCTCCGACACCCGTTCCGCCGTGACGCACAAGTTTGACATCGCCGGACATGAAGGCTATCTGACCGTCGGTTTGTTTGAAAACAACCAGCCCGGTGAGCTCTTCATCACCATGGCGAAGGAAGGCTCCACCATCGGCGGACTCATGGACAGCATCGGCACGCTCACCAGCATGGCGCTGCAATATGGCGTGCCGCTGGAGGCGCTCGTCAAGAAATTCGCCCACCAGCGCTTTGAACCGTCCGGCTTCACCCGGAACCCCGAGATCCGCAATGCGGCGTCCATCACCGACTACGTCTTCCGCTGGCTGGCGCTCCAGTTTGTGCCCGGCTATCGCGAGGCGAATTCTCCGACCCGCAACCAGCCGGAACTCGCCATGCCGGGCCTCGTCGAGGAAGTTAAAAAAAAAATAAACCGTCCGGTTCCTGAACTGCCCATCGCCGAAGACAATGACGTGGTGGAAGTGAAGACGGGCAACGGCAGCGGCCAAGCCCATCTGGCGCGGATGCAGACGCTGACCTCGATGATTGTCAATCAGCAGGACGCGCCCAGCTGCCCGAACTGCGGACAGATCACCGTCCGCAACGGCGCCTGCTACAAGTGCCTCAACTGCGGCGAAAGCCTCGGTTGCAGCTAGGAAACACCAAACCGTCTGGCAAGGGAGCAGGAGCAATCTTGCTCCCTTGTCTTTTGCCGGCGTGGGGGCAAAGCCGGGTTTCACAGTTATCAAGCAAAGCGCCGGCCGCTTAGAATTCAGGAGATATTGCTTTGAAACTTGGTGGGTGTGCCCCGGTCTGTTTTACTAGGATGTGCGCACGCTCAAACAATGGCCGCGTGCGATTTCATGAAAACCCGTCTTCCAGTTGCGGCTGTTTGGCTCGCTGTTTTGCTTCTGTCTGCCCCGGCCGGCGCGGCCCCGGCCGGTCACGCCGGTGCTCGACCGCGCATCATTGTTTCCTCCGACATCGGCGGCACGGACTTCGATGATTTCCAGTCGATGGTTCACCTGTTCGTTTACGCGGACATATTCGACATCGAAGGCATCATATCCTCGCCCTACGGTCCCGGACGACGCGAACATATCCTCAAGGTCATCAATGCCTACGAGCGGGATTATCCCAACCTGAAGACCTACTCGACGAATTATCCCAGTCCCGAAGCCTTGCGTGCCGTGTCGAAGCAGGGCGCCCTTGACTCGGCGGGGCTGGCGGGTTTTTCCCGCGCGACGGAAGGTTCGGACTGGATCATTCAATGCGCCCGGCGCGCGGATTCCCGGCCGCTGTGGATTCTCATCTGGGGCGGAATCGACGACCTCGCGCAGGCCTTGCACGACGAGCCGGCGATCAAGTCGAAGATCCGCGTCTATTTCATCGGCGGTCCCAACAAAAAATGGTCCGCGCCGGCTTACGCTTACATCGCCCGGGAACATCCCGACCTGTGGATCATCGAGGCGAACGACACCTATCGCGGCTGGTTCGTGGGCGGCAATCAAACCGGCGACCTGGGCAACCAGACCTTCGTGAGTTCGCATGTCGTCGGCCGCGGTGCGCTGGGCGACTTCTTCGCCGGCCTGAGCTTCGAGGGCAAGGCCCGTCAAACCGTGAAGATGGGCGACACTCCTTCGCTGGTTTATCTGCTGGGCCAGACGCCGGAGGATCCGATGAAGGATTCGTGGGGCGGCCGTTTTGTCCGGGCGTGGGAGCGTCGCCGCTATGTCTTCGATCACGCGGAAACCAATGCGCCCACTGCGACCCACCGCCTCGAGGTGTTCTCCATCGTGGAGTTGATTTACCACCCGCCGGCGAAAGCCTCGGCCGAGGCCTCGGCCACGCTGGTCATGGACCGGCAAAACTTTCCGGGATTCATGGATGACGCGGGGGCGTGGCATTTCATTCTGTCGCCCAAGGAGGGGAAGACCTTTCGTTACACGATTCAAAGCGGCGTGGCGGAACTCAATGGCAGGGCCGGGGAGTTCACCGCGTATTGGCTGCCGCCCGAAGTCGCGTCCAAGTCTTCGGCGCAGTTTCCCAGCTGGTGGACGGATGATCCCAACCCCGCGCTGGCGGAGGGAAAATTTGCGGGCGCCAAAACCGTCAGCTGCTGGCGCGAGGAGTTCCTGCGTGATTTTGCCGCACGCCTGGAACGCTGCCGCACGCCGGCGACCAAACCAAAAGCGTCCTCGGTTCCCTGAACGCCCTCTGACTTTCCACCATGAAATTCCCAATCAGCGCCTGCGTTGCCTTGGCTCTCGCCTGCGGAGGATTTGCGACCTGCCAGGCCGGGGAGGGCAAACCCCGCGTGTTCGTCCTGACCGACATCGAGAACGAGCCGGACGACGCGATGTCGATGGTGCGTTTTCTCACCTACGCCAACCAGTGGGATGTCGAGGGCTTGGTGGCGACCACGTCCATTCATCAAAAGAACAGGACGGCCGCGTGGCGCATTCGGGAAATTGTCACCGCCTACGGAATGGTGCGCGACCACCTGCTCATCCATGAAACAGGTTATCCGACCACAAACCAGCTTCTCTCCGTCTTGAGGGAAGGCCTGCCGCTCTATGGCCTGAACGCCGTCGGCGATGGGCAAGATTCTTCCGGCTCGGAACTGCTCATCAGCGCGGTGGACAAGCAGGATGCGCGTCCGCTTTGGGTGACGGTCTGGGGCGGGCCGAATGTGCTGGCCCAGGCGCTTTGGAAAGTCCGCGCCACGCGCACGGCGGAGCAGTTGGGGGAATTTGTCGCCAAGCTTCGCGTCTATGCCATTTCCGACCAGGACGACAGCGGCCCGTGGCTTCGCCAGAACTTCACGAACCTGTTCTACATCGCCAGCCCCGGTTTTCACTCGCTGGGCGGTTATCACCACGCCACCTGGACCGGTATCAGCGGTGACAATTTTCACGGCCGGTTCGTCGGCGCGGACACCAACATCGTCAGCAATCCCTGGCTGGACGAGCACATCCGCAGCAAGGGTCCGCTTGGGAAGCAATATCCCTACATGAAATTTCTCATGGAGGGCGACACGCCGACGTTCCTTTATCTGATCAACAACGGTTTGGGCAGTCCCGAGCACCCCGACTGGGGAAGCTGGGGCGGGCGGTATGAATTTTACACGCCGCCATTCCGCAAATGGCATCTCGCGGCCGAGGCGCGCCCATTCTGGGCCGATGCCGAGGACGAGGTGCTGGGCGTGGATGGCAAATGGCACACTGGCAATCAAGAGACGATCTGGCGGTGGCGCACGGCGTATCAAAATGATTTCGAGGCGCGCATGAACTGGAGCATCGCCACCAACTACGCGAGCGCAAATCATCCTCCCGTCGCAAAACTCAAGCATCCCAGCAAACTTACCGCCAAACCAGGCGACGTGATCCAGCTCAGCGCTGAAGGTTCGACCGATCCCGATGGTGATGCGCTCGCGTATCAATGGATTTATTATCCCGAGCCGGGGACGTTCACGCTGTCCACCGCGCGCACCGGCGTGCCGCTCAAGATCGAAACCCCTGATCAGATAAATGCCTCGTTCACCATCCCGACGAAGTTCGGCAGGGCCGGCGCGATGCATATCATCCTTGTCGTCACCGACAACGGCACGCCCGCGCTGACGCGTTACCAACGAGTCATTGTTGAGGTCAACCCCTGACAATGTGCCGTGCTGATTCCAATTTAATATGAAACATCAACTACATCTGCTGGCTGTCATCGCGTTGGCCTGCGCCGGACTTTCATGTGCCGGCGTTGCGCCCAAGTACAAGGTCACGTCCGAAACGATATTGGCGCGGATCAAAGCGCCGACTTTTCCTGCCCGAGATTTTCCCATCACCGCATACGGCGCGCGGCCGGGGGCGGATTGCACGGACGCCATTCACCAAGCGATTGCTGCGTGTCATCAGGCGGGGGGCGGGCGCGTGGTTGTTCCCGCCGGCGAATGGTTGACTGGCGCTGTCCGTCTTCAAAGCAACGTGAATCTGCACGTCGCCGAAGGCGCGACGCTGCGTTGGACGTTTGATCTGGAAAAATATCCGGTCGTGTTCACGCGCTGGGAAGGCATCGAGTGCATGAACTATTCGCCTTTCATCTACGCCTTTGA
>JAXMHO010000048.1:0-4538 GCA_046346715.1 Verrucomicrobiota bacterium | reverse complement strand
GCTCTTGGAAGGAAGAATGATGTCATCTATGCGCCGGTAGATGTTTTCGTCCAAGCGCAACCACATGCCGAATGTGGTCAGCTTTTCTCCGAACCAACCTTTAAGCACGCCGAACATATCTAGCCCAAGTCTTTCCAATGGGGATGGATTTGACAAGTGCGGTCAAGGATGGCCCATACGAGCCGTCTCTTTCCGCCCGAGAAAAGGATGTAGCTGATACACAAAATACGCGAACAGTCCGTGTATTCTCCGGAGCATGGTCACGGCAAAGACGCAATATAACCTCAAGAACGCAGAGGAATACTTCGAGGAACACCTGGCGGTTGGCGATTACTACGATGAAGGCCAGCGCATCGCCGGTGAATGGATCGGGTCGGGCGCAGAACGGCTTGGATTGGCCGGGAAAGTCCGCGCCCAAGATTTCCTGCGGCTTTGCGAGAATCAGCATCCGTCTTCCGGCGAGACGTTGACTCAACGATTGAACACGACGCGGACGGAAAGCGGAGAGAACGCGGCCAATCGTCGGATATTCTTTGACTTCACTTTCTCACCGCCGAAGTCGGTTTCGATTGCGGGATTCCTGGGCAAAGACGAACGGATTCTTGAAGCGCACAACCGGGCCGTGCGATTGGCGTTGCGAGAATTTGAAGCGTTCACGGCAACGCGCGTGCGAGTCGGTGGAGCGCAGAGCGACCGCTTGACTGGCAACTTTGCTGCCGCCCTGTTCACGCATGACACGTCGCGCACGCTTGATCCGCACCTGCACACGCACTGCATTGTTTTCAACGCGACGTTTGACGCGGCGGAGAATCGTTGGAAGGCGCTTCAGAACCACGAATTATTGCGCGCCAGAAAATTTGCCGAAAACGCCTATTACCACGAACTCACCCGCGAATTGCGTGGCTTCGGCTACCGGATTCGCAATCGCGTGCGGGGTGACTTTGAAATTGAAGGTGTTGCCGACGAACTGTGCGAGCGGTTTTCCAAACGGCACACGCAGATTGACGAAGCCCTCGCCAAACTGCTCGCGGAGAAGCCGGAACTCGCTGGCGCAAACTTCCAAGCCTTGCGCGCTCAACTCGCCACGGCAGAGCGAAGTCGGAAGCAAAAGGATTTGAGCCGGGCGGAATTGCTGACGCTGTGGGAAGCGCAGTTGAGCGACGTTGAACGCGCTGCACTGCGCCAGCTTTCCAAAAGTCCGAGCAACGACATGAATCAGAAAAAGTCTGTCACCGTCAGCGAGGCCGTTCAATGGGCAGAGGAACATTTGTTCGACCGGAATTCGGTCGCGCTCGAATGTCAGTTGTGGCAGGAGGCATTGGGCCGTGCGCGTGGCGAAAGCTTTTCCGTTTCCGAACTCAAGGATTTCACCCAGCGTCGCGGTTACATACGAGACGAGGAACGTCCCGGTGCGGTCACTTTGCGCGAGGTTTTGTTGCGCGAATGGGAAATCGTTCAAACCGCAAAAGAAGGTGTGGGCGATGCCTGGCCGTTGGTTGCAAACCCGCGTCCGGCAGATCCCAAACTGGACGATGAACAACGCCGGGCGCTTGATGCTTTGCTTTCATCCATCAACACCGTGTCTGTGTTTCGCGGCGGCGCGGGCACGGGCAAGAGTTTTGTTCTGCACGAGCTGGTCGAACAACTTCGGGAATCTGGCCGGCGCGTGGTTGTTCTCGCTCCGCAGCGCCAGCAAGTCGTGGAAATGGAAAAGGCGGGATTCCCGTCGCCCACCACGGTCGCCAATTTCATCCTCAAGCGCGAACTGGCTGAACGCGCGGTGGTCGTCGTGGACGAGGCGGGGCAGATCGGCGGGCGGCAAATGCTCGAATTGATGCGGCTGGTCCGCGAGCGGAATGCCCGGCTGATTCTTTCGGGCGACACGCGGCAGCATGGAGCAGTCGAGGCTTCGGATGCGTTGCTCGCAATTGAGCGGCACTCCGGTGTCAGGCCGGTGGAGTTGCACAAGATTCGGCGGCAAGACCCGGCGCTTGGCAAAGACACCGATGAGCGCACCCGCATCACGCAGTATCGGAAAGCCGTTGAATCAGCGGCGGCGGGTAAGTTGAGTGAATCGTTTGAACGCCTCGACAAGATGGGCGCGGTGGTGGCGTGTGGCTTGGGCGATCAGGCCGACAAGTTGGCCGAAGAATATCTCCGGCTCGCGGCGCAAGACGCTTCGGCGGTCGTCGTCTCGCAGACTTGGGGTGAAGTGCATCGGGTCAATTCGCACGTCCGTGATGCACTCAAGTCCGAGAGGCTGCTCGGCGCAACCGACACGACGGTTCAAGTGCTGGACAAACTCGACCTGACGAACGCACAGAAACGAGATGAACGGTTTTACCCGCCTGATGCCGTGGTCGTCTTCAATCAGAAAGTGCGCGAAGCTGAACCTGGCGCGAAGGGAAAGCTGGCGGGCATTTTGAAATCGAGCGTGCTGGTCGAAGTCGGCGGCAGGTTCATCACCGTTTCAAACAAAATGCTCGGTCACTTTACGGTTTATCTTCCGCGCGAAATCTCGGTCGCACAAGGCGACCGTCTTCATCTCAAAGCAAATCGCAAGCTGGCGTCAGGCGGTCGCGTCACGAATGGCGAGCTTGTCACCGCGAAGTCGGTTCGTCCCGATGGAACGGTTGAACTGACTGATGGCCGCGTCTTGGACAGAAGTTTCCGCGAGTTTCTGCCCGGCTACGCTGTCACGTCTTACGGTTCGCAGGGCAAGACGGTGGACTACGTCCTGTTCTCCGACTCAACCGTCAAAGCCGCGACGAACGCGCAGCAATGGTATGTGACCATTTCGCGCGGGCGGCGCGGCATCCGCATCTTCACGCCGGACAAGGAGCAATTGCGCGAGAATGTGTCGCGCTCCGGGCACAGGCCGTTGGCGATGGAGTTAGCGGCCGGTTTTCTCCCTCGCCGTGGTGTCCGCCTCTGGGATCGCCTGCACGGGCATCTTCTCCGATTTGGACAACGCGCCGCCGACACGTTTTGTCGGCTGAAACTGGCGCGTCGTCGTCACCTACAACCCACACAAAAGCATGAACACAAAAACACCCGAATGTTGGTCGAGCGACCCGAACGCTCACGGCGTCAAAATCGAACTGTCGGCTGAACGGAGTCTGTTGCTCCCGTTTGACCAGTTCGCTTTCGCTGAACTTAAAACCGAGGGAAAGCAGCAACACCTGCGTTTGGTCTTCGCAACCCACGAAGTTTCGATTCGCGGCAACGCTTTGCGCCGAATCGAGACGACGATGCAGCGGATGGAATTGTCATTCCTCGCCGCACTGCCGAGCAGCCAGCGTTCTCTCATTCCAGACGGCCAGCCAGTGATTGTCGAGATTTCCGTCACCGAAGTTGACGACAGAAATAATTCAACCGATGACAAACGGCGCGCGTGATGTTCACGCCAATGAATCGCCGGTGGAGATAATTTGCAAACTTACGAGTTGCGGATTGAGAATGACCACGCCGCCTTCTGCCCTGCGGCTAGGGAAATAAATGCCACTGGCATTACCTGCCATGCCAAGCGATTGGAGGCATTCGACGACAAATTGGGACTTCATGTATTGTCCCGTCGTGAGGTTGCGGTCTTCGTGGATGGCCGCGAGGAATTCTTCTGGCAGCCTATTCATGTTCCAAACAGGCGTGTCCTGGTTAAGGCGCGAACATTCGTAAATTGTCGGTCCAGAAGGAGGTCTTTCGGCTACGGAAATGCCAAAAGACGTTCCATACCAATTACCGCTTTCGCCCTGCGGCTTGAAGCTGCCGCCTGCCGTAGAAACATAGCCGGTCCAATATTGTGCCGGTTCAACCGGCACAACGCGGCAAATGCCACTCCCAGACGGAAGTGAATCCAACAAACTGTTTCCGCTGACTTTCAGCCAGCCCGATATGTGATTGATATAATTATCCATACTATCCTTTACACACCCTGCATCGCGGGGAATGACGTAAAGCGCAATTTTGGTGAAATATATTTTCACAAATCCTGAAAACAAGTGTAGTGAGCGGGGACATTCCATGAGGCTCAACTTGATTCGATCAGAACTTGGTCTCCATTTTACAGGAAGCCGTGATCGGCTAGGAGTAAAAATAGCCCAAGGAGCGGAGCGATGAGTGGTTGGGATTGCCGATGACGATGTGGTCGAGGACTTCGATCTTGAGAAGTTGGCCAGCGCGGATGAGGTCGCGGGTGATTTTGATGTCCGCTTCGGATGGAGTTGATTCGCCACTCGGATGATTGTGCGCGATGATGATTGCGGCGGCACTGGCCATGACAGCCAACCGGAAGACTTCCCTGGGATGACAGAGGATCGTATCCATCGTTCCAATGGACACCAGATAGTGACCTTTGATGCGCCGACGGGTGTTGAGGATGAACACCACCAGACATTCACATTCAGAATTGAAGTATGGATGTGTCGCGATGTGCGCTTTCCAATAGGCGGCTGCCTGATCCGGCGTTTCGCACTGTTGCATAGTGTCAGGTGTGGGACATTCCCGAAGTGATACGATTTTCCATTCCTGCGGTTGAGCCG
>JAXMHO010000047.1:0-5562 GCA_046346715.1 Verrucomicrobiota bacterium | reverse complement strand
ACCGGCATCAACGGGATTGGGTTCATTGCCCAGGTGCCACCGGGACAATTGGACGAGTTCCTCAAAATCACCCGGGCGGATAAATCACCGAACTTCAACGTCGAGCATCCCGGCACCAACACCGACTTGTTCATTGTCAAATATGTTGAACCGGAGCAACGCTACCGGTTTTTGCTGGGGACTGATTTTGGAGCCGATCTGGAGCGGCGGGCGGTAGCCGAGCGGGCGCGTGACTCCGGCGCGGCAGCCATCAGCAGCAAGATTGACATGTTCGAACCCGGGGCCGAGGCGCAGACCGGCTTTTTAATGTTGCTGCCCATTTACCGGCACGGGGCCTCAACCTCTACCGTGGCCGAAAGGCGCTTGGGCATCGAAGGTTGGGTTTTCGCGCGGTTCATCACCCGGCAGTTGATGCAGGGTGTTTTGGGCGAAAAGGTGCAGATGCTCAACTGCCAAGTGCGGGACAGCGACCACGGGGGAACTAATCATTTGATCTTCGAGGCCGACGCTTCAGCTCCCGGTGAAACGGCGGGTTACTCGCCACGCTTCGCTTCCGAGATCCCCATCCCGATGGGGGGACGAAACTGGATGCTGCGGTTTTCAACCAAGCCGGAGTTTGATGCCACGATCGCGCGCTGGCCCGGGATCATGGTTGGCGTGGGCGGGGCTTTCATCAGTCTGCTGTTGTTTGGAATCGCCTGGTCCCTCAGTTCGACGCGCGAACGGGCGGTGGCCATGGCGACCGATATGACCACGGCGTTGCGCGCGGCCAACGAACAGTTGCAACGGGAGTTCAACGAACGCAAACGTTCGGAAGCGGCGCTGAAGGAATCGGAGATTCTCTACCATTCGCTGGTCGAAAGTCTGCCGCTGCAAATTCTCCGCAAGGATTTGCCGGGCCGGGTCACGTTTGCCAATCAACGTTTCTGCGCCGAAGTCGGCAAAACCCTGGCGGAGCTGCGCGGCCAGCCCGAACCGGAGTGGTACCCGCCCGTCCTGGCGGTCCAACATCAGCAATCCGAGAAACAAGTGCTGGAGCAGGGCGTCACGGTGGAATCGGTCGAGGAACATGCCGCGGCCGACGGGAGCAAGCGCTTCATTCAAATCATCAAAGCGCCAGTGCGCGATGCGGCGGGGAAAGTGGCGGGTCTGCTCTGTATTTGCTGGGACGTGACGGACAAACGTCACGCCGAGGAGGAACTGGAGCACGAGCGTTTCCTGTTGCGCACGTTGATGGACAATTTGCCGGATCGCATCTATTTCAAGGATGCCGAGAGTCGGTTCCTCCGGGTGAACAACGCCCTGGTCGTCATGCATGGTCAGGCGAGTGAGGCGTTAATGAGGGGCAAAACCGATTTCGATTTCTTTACGGAGGAACACGCCCGGCAGGCGTACGAAGATGAACAGCAAGTGATTCGCACCGGGCAGCCCTTCACCAAGGAGGAAAAGGAAACCTGGCCGGACGGAAGCGTCACGTGGGTGCTGACCACGAAGATGCCGCTGCGTGACGAGGCCGGCCGCACGATCGGCACGTTTGGGATTTCGCGTGACATCACGGCGCGTCGGCGGGCCGAGGAGGCCTTGAAGGTGGCGAAGGAAGCCGCGGAGGAAGCCAGTCGCGCCAAGAGCCAGTTCCTCGCCAGCATGAGCCACGAGTTGCGCACGCCGCTGAATTCCGTCATTGGGTTTGCCAACATCCTGCTCAAGAACAAGACCGGCAATCTGGCCGAGGCGGAACTGACTTTTCTCGAGCGCATCGCCGCCAACGGCAAACATCTGTTGTCGCTCATCAACGAGATTTTGGATTTGTCCAAGATCGAAGCCCGCAAGGTGGAACTGCAAATCGCCCCGGTGGCCTTGGACCAGTTGATCCGCGAGACGCTGGCGCAACAGGAAGGTTTGGTGCGCGACAAGCCGGTGCAACTGCTGGCTGATTTGCCGGACAACGTGGCCGCCTTCCCGACCGATGCGGAAAAATTTCGCCAGATCATCATCAATTTGATCGGCAACGCGCTCAAGTTCACCGAACGCGGCAGCGTGACGGTGCGCCTGGTGACCGACCCCGCCAACCGCCTGCCCTTGAAAGTTGACGTGGTGGATACAGGCATCGGCATCCCGCCGGAAAAACTGGGCATTATCTTCCAGGCATTTCAACAAGCCGAGGCCGGCACGGCCCGCAAATACGGCGGCACGGGTTTGGGGCTGACCATCTCCCAGGCGCTCTGTCAGTTGATGGGCTATCAGATTCAAGTCACCAGCGAAGTCGGGCGCGGCTCGACTTTCAGCCTGTTGCTCAAGCCGTTGCCGGAACCGGCTACCGGGGTGACGGCGGTTGCCGCCACGCCGAAACCATCGACCGTGGCGGGCAACGAACCGTTGAGTCTGCGCGGCAAGCGCGTGCTGGTGATTGACGATGAACTGGACTCGCGCACCTTGCTCACGCACGTCATCACCGAGTGTGGCTGTCGCGTGCTTGCGGCCAGTTCAGGGGCGCAGGGCTTGCGCCTCGCCCGCGAGTTCCGGCCCGACCTGATCACCCTGGATCTGATGATGCCCAGCATGGACGGCTGGCAGGTGGTGCATGCCATCAAGGCCGACCTGGATCTGTGCCGGGTGCCGGTGGTGGTCGTCAGCGTGGTGGCGAACGAAAATCGCGGACACATTCTGGGGGCGGTGGACGTGCTGCAAAAACCCGTTACGCGCGAAGATCTGCTGGCCGTGCTCCAGCGCAACTTGTGCGTGCCGAAGCCCCGAATTCTGATCGTGGACGACGACGAGGACGCCCGTCGCGTGATGGCTTCCCAACTGGAGGGCGAGGTGGCGGAGATTCGCAGCGCGGCCAATGGGCGCGAGGCTTTGGGGGTGATGGAGCAATTCACGCCCGACCTCACCTTGCTGGACTTGATGATGCCGGTGATGGATGGGATGGCGTTTCTCGATGCCATCCGCCACGACCTCCGTTACCAGCGCCTGCCCGTTGTCGTCATTACGGCCCGGGAGCTGACGCCCCAGGAACTAGAACAGTTGCGGTTTGATGCGCTGCGGGTGCTGAACAAATCGGAGGCTTTTGCCGGCGAACTCAAACGGTTGTTGGCGGAACTGCTCCAGTCCGGCGCGCGCGCGCCCGCAGGGAAATCCGCATGACGGATCCCTCACCCATTCCGGTGCTGATCGTGGATGACGATCCGGTGTTCGCGCTGTTCGTGCGGCAACTCGTGTTGTCACTTGGGCGCGAGCTGCCCTGTGTTCCGCAGTGCGTGGATAGCGCCGAGAAAGCGTTCGCTGAACTCGGTCGCAACATCTACGAATTGGTCTTGCTCGACTACAACCTGCCGGATGCGGACGGCTTGCAGGTGCTGGCTCACATTCGCCGTTTGCCGGAGGCGCAACAGCCCGCCGTGGTCATGCTCACCGCGAGCGGCAACGAGACCGTGGCGGTTGAAGCCATGAAGCGCGGCGCGAAGGATTACCTCGGCAAAGCCGGACTGGATGTGCCGCCGCTGATGCGGGCCCTCCAGACGGCCCTCCGGCAGAAACGCCTGGCCGATCAGGTGGCCGAGTATCACGCGCAAGTTGAAGCCGACCTGGAGATGGCGCGCAATCTTCAGCGGTCGCTGTTGCCGGAGCACTATCCAATTTTTCCCATCGCGGCCAGCCCGGGCCAGTCCGCACTGCGCTTCTGTCATCGGTATCAACCCGCCGCGCGCCTGGCCGGCGATTTCTTCGAGGTCCTCAAACTTTCCGACCAGCGGGCGGGCGTGTTCATTTGCGACGTGATGGGGCACGGCGTGCGGTCCGCGCTGGTGACGGCCATGATGCGCGCGTTGGTGGATGATTTGGCGCCGGGCTTTGCCGACCCGGGCCGGTTTCTGGCCGAGGTGAACCGGCGGCTGGCGGCGCTTTTCAAACCGGGCGACGGCTCGCTGTTCGCCACCGCCTTCTATTTGATCGCCGATGTTGAACACGGCCAGTTGTGTTACGCCAATGCGGGACATCCGCGTCCGCTCCATTTGCAACCTAGGGCAACGCGGGTGGACCGGCTGGCGCTGCCGCCGCGGGCCGGGCCGGCGCTCGGATTGTTCGGGGAGGCGACCTACCTCACCGGCCAATGCCCATGGAGCCGGGGGGATATCATCTTGCTTTTCACCGATGGTTTGGTTGAAGTCGAAGGCGCCGGTGGAGAAGATTTCGGGCCGGAGCGATTGCTGGCGGCGGCCCGCGCGCGGCTGCCACTGCCGCCGGAGAAATTGCTGGAGGAGTTGATTGCCGAGGTGCGCGCGTTTGCGGGGGGAACGGAGTTCAGCGATGACATTTGTCTGCTGGCGATGGAAAGGGCCACATGAAGAGGATCGCGGTAATTGAGGATAACCCGGACAACCGCCTGCTAGTGCGGGTGATTCTGGAGTCGCTTTACGAGGTGACCGAATACGAAACCGGCTTCGCCGCCCTCGAGGGTTTGCCCAAACAAAAGCCCGACCTCGTGTTGCTGGACATCTCGCTCCCGGAAATGGACGGCGGCGAGGTGCTGCGCCGCCTCCGGGCCGACGGAAGCTTGCGTGACCTGCCGGTCATCGCGCTCACGGCGCACGCCATGGCCGGTGACCGCGAGAAGTATCTTGCCGCCGGTTTCAATGATTACGTGACCAAGCCGATTGTGGATGAAACGATCCTGCTGGCAGCCATTCAAAGATTGTTGTCCGGTGGAGCGGCGACTCCCACTGCTGCGGTCAAGTCAGCCGGGCCGATGGAGCTCGCGGCCATCGAGCGTTTGCGCAAGCTCGGTGGTGATGATTTTGTGGGGCAGATGATTGATCTGTTCCTGGAATATTCGGGGGCCAAGATCGCCGAAGCCCGGCGGGCCGGTGCGGCGGGCGACTTTGCGGGCGTTGCCAAAGCCGTGCATCCGATCAAGTCCAGCGCCGGCAACATCGGGGCCGGCCAGGTGCAGGCCCTCGCGGCGCAGCTCGAACAACTGGCCCGGCAACAATCCGGCGAAGAACTGAACCGGTTGTTGGGTGAACTCGAAAGTGCGTTCGCCGAAGCTCGGCCGATTTTGGAAGCGGAAAAGCAGAAATTGGAAATCAAATCCGCGTGAGGGTGCGACTGGAAGTGACGGTCAGGGCGAAACGTCCCGGCAGGGACGGCTGAAAATAGCCCGGCGATTTATCGCCGGGTTCAGCGGCAGGCGAACCACGTCCCGAAGGGACGGTTGAGTGCCCACAGAATGAACTCATATCGAACCCCTCAACCGTCCCTTCGGGACGTGACCGTTTGCGCACCAAACCCGGCGATAAATCGCCGGGCTATTCTCGAATGTCCCTCCGGGACATGAGTCCGCGGTAAGATCGACCGCCAGAACCGGTCACACCTCCAGCGACCGTGACTTTACAGCGCGGAGGCCGGGATGTAGTTTTGCCATGCAACAGCAGCCGGCCGCGTCCGAATCCAGAAACATTTTGATGGAGACACGATCATGAACACTCTTCCCAGCGATCCCCCGTCCGCCTCCCAACCGTTGCGCATTCTCGTGGCCGAAGACTCCCCGTTGAACGCCCAGGTGGC
>JAXMHO010000046.1:0-6018 GCA_046346715.1 Verrucomicrobiota bacterium | reverse complement strand
CGAGCATGCGGTCCGCCTCGTCGAGCACCAGGTATTGGATGTGGTCGAGCTTGCAGCGGCCTTCCTCGATGTGGTCGAGCAAACGTCCCGGCGTCGCGACGAGAATGTCCACGCCCTGCTGCAAGGCCTCGTTCTGTTTGCCGTAGCCGACGCCGCCAAAGAAAACCGCCACCTGCAAGTTGGTGAAGCGGGCGAAATCGCGGATGGCCGTCTCCACCTGGGCGGCCAGCTCGCGGGTCGGTTCGAGAATCAAAACGCGCGGCCGGGATTCATGCTGGCCGAGCTTGGAGAGAATCGGCAGGGCGAACGCCGCCGTCTTGCCGGTGCCGGTCTGGGCGCTGCCGATGACGTCGCGGCCGGAAAGGATCAGCGGAATCGCGCGCAACTGGATGGGGGTCGGGTCCACGTATCCCATCGCCTTGACGCCTTCGATCATCGGCGCCGACAACCCTAATTTGGAGAAAGCCATGGGGCAGTGTGTGTTGGCGGCGCAAAAAAGTCCAATCTGGATTTCCCCGCCAGGGCCGCTCGCTAAATCGCGTGACCCCCGGCGGCGATTGTTTTAGCTTCCCGGACGCGAATGAACCGCAACGTTTTGGACAACTGGTGCGAGCAGGGAATTCTCGGGCTGGTGCTCGCCATCCTCGTCTTTGGGCCGCTGGCCACGGGCGCGGTGCGGCCGCCGGACTTCCTCATCATCCAGGGACTGACCGGCGGCGTGCTGCTGCTCTGGATGGCGCGGCTGTGGCTGCTGCCGAAACCCCGCCTGCTCTGGCCGCCGGTCTGCTGGGCGGTGCTGGCCTTCACCGGCTACGCCATCGGCCGCTATTGCACGGCGGACATCGAATATGTCGCGCGCCAGGAACTGATCCGCGTGCTGGTTTATGCCGGGCTGTTCCTCGCCATCGTCAACAACCTCCACCGCCAGGAAACCGTCCAGACCCTGGTGCTCACGCTGATCTTTCTCGCCCTCGCGGTCGCCGGCTACGCCATCTTCCAGTTCTTCACCGGCGCCGATTCCGTCTGGACCTTCCAGGCTTTGTACGGTCACCGCGGCACCGGCACGTTCATCTCGCCGAACAACTGCGCGGGCTTCCTCGAAATGATTTTGCCGCTGGCGCTCGCGTGGGTGCTGGTCAGCCGGGCGAAGCCGACGCTCAAGGTCTTCATCGGTTACGCCGCGCTGGTCATCGTGAGCGGCATTGCCGTGACCGTTTCCCGCGGCGGCTGGCTGTCCACGACGATTTCCCTGATGACGTTCTTCTCCCTGCTGCTGCTCAACCGCAACCACCGCCTCCCCGCCCTCGTCGTGCTGGCGGCGCTGATTCTTGGCGGCGTGATGTTCCTGCCGCGCTCGCATTACTTCAAGGCGCGCGTCAACGAGATCAGCAAGAACAACAAGCTGGACAGCAACTCCCGCTTCGACCTGTGGCTCGCCGCCGTCCACATGTGGCGCGAAAATCCCTGGTGGGGTGTCGGTCCCGCCCACTACGACTACCGCTTTCGCGCCTGGCGCCCGGTCACGGAGCAAAAACAGCCGGACCGCGCCCACAACGATTACCTGAACACCCTGGCCGACTGGGGAATTGTCGGCGTTGTGCTGGTGGGTTCCGCCTGGGCATTGCTCGGCCTGGGCACAGTGAAGACTTGGCGCTATGTCGGCGGCAGCAGCGCGGATCTCGGCGGACGCAGCAGCAACAAATTCGCGCTCGTGCTTGGCGCCTCGATGGGTCTGGTGGCGATCCTTGTCCACTCCGCGCTCGACTTCAACCTGCACATTCCCGCCAACGCCATCCTCGCCGTCACGCTCATGGCGTTTCTGACGGGCAGTATGCGCTTTGCCTCGGAGGGCTATTGGTTCACCGCCCGGCTGCCGCTGAAATTGCTCGGCACGGTTTTCCTCGCCGCGCTGATCGGCTATCTCGGCTGGCAGGGAGTTCGCCGCACGCAGGAAGTTTCCTGGCGCAGGCTCGCCGACCGCAAAACAGAAGCCTCACCCTTGCGCACACAACTGCTCGAAAAGTCCTTCGCCGTCGAACCAATGAATGCCGCCACGGCCTTTGCCATCGGCGAATCACTCCGCCTGCAAAGCTGGGAGGGCAACGAGGACTACCCCGACCTCGCCCGCGCGGCGATCCAATGGTTTGACCGCGCGGCGAAGCTCAATCCCTACGACGGCTACAACTTCCTTCGCACCGGCATGTGCCTGGACTGGATCGGCGAGCATGAAAAGGCCGGGCCGTTTTTCAACCGCGCGGATGAACTGGACCCCAACGGCTATTTCACCTCGGCCTGGGTCGGCTGGCATTACGTGCAGTTGAAGGACTACGCGGCGGCGAAGGTCTGGTTCGACCGCTCCATGCATCTGAACTGGGACAACAACCAGATCGCGGACACCTATCTGAAAATCTGCGACCGCAAGCTCGCCGAACTCGCCGCCGTGCCCAAGCCTTAGCGCGCCATGCCCGCCCTTCCGCTCCATGAACTCCGGTCGTGACGCCAGCCCCGCCGTGCATTGCGTGATCGGCTCCGGGCCGGCGGGCGTCGCCTGCGCCCACGGACTCCTCGAACGCGGCGCGACCGTCAAGATGCTCGACGCCGGCCTCGCGCTGGAACCCGAGCGCGCCGGCCTCGTCGCCGAAATGCGGAAGCTGTCCCCGACGGCGTGGACTGCCGAACAGCTCCGCCGCCTGAAGGCAGGCATGCAGTCCTCCGCCAAGGGCATCCCGCTCAAGCTCGCGTTCGGCTCCGATTATCCCTACCGCGAAACCGACCGCCATCTGCCGGCGGATTACCGGCACGTCGCCTTGCGGCCGTCCTTGGCGCGCGGCGGGTTCAGCTCCGTCTGGGGCGCGGCGATGATGCCCTACTCCGCCGCCGATGTCGCCGGCTGGCCCGTCGGCCTCAACGATCTCGCGGAACATTACCAGGCCGTCGCCCAACTCACCGGCCTGTCCGCCACGCGGGATGATCTGGAGAAATTGTTTCCGCTGCCTGCCGGAGATTTCGCCGCGTTGAAGTTAAGCCACCAGGCAAATCGTTTTCTCGCCAACCTCGCCGCGCATCGCGATGTCCTGCGTCAGGATGGAATCGTCTTCGGCCAGGCCCGCCTCGCGGTTCAAGTCGCGACGAAGGAAAAGCCCGGCTGCGTCTATTGCGGCCAGTGCATGTATGGCTGCCCTTACGGCTACATCTACAATTCCGAAGACACGCTCCGGCAGTTGCAGCGTCATCCGAACTTCAGCTATCAGACCGACGTCGTGGTGACGCGGCTGCGCGAACACGCCGGTGGCGTAAACATTAAAGGCTGCGACCGAAAGACTGGTGCGCCCTTTCAGACCGACGCCAGCCGTGTTCATCTCGCCGCCGGCGTCATTCCCACCACACGCTTGCTGCTGCGGTCGGAAGAACGCTACGGCCAGCCCGTGACCATCAAGGACAGCCAGTATTTTTTGTTTCCCCTGCTGCTCGCCCGCGGTTCGGGAGACGTGCGTCAAGAATCGCTGCACACGCTGAGCCAGTTGTTCGTCGAGATCCTCGACCCCGAAGTCAGCCCGCGCTCCGTTCATCTCCAGGTGTATTCCTACAACGACCTCGTCGGCCAGGCGGTGCGGAAATCCTTCGGCCCGCTCGCCGCGCCGCTGGAATTGCTCGCCCGCGGATTGGAGCGACGCCTTCTGATCGTGCAGGGCTATCTCCACTCGGATTTTTCGTCCCGCATTGCCCTGACCTTGCAACGCGGCGAACCCGACCGGATGTTGCTCGCCGCCGAACCCAATCCCGCCACGCGTCCCACCATCCGCCGCGTGGTCGGCAAACTTCGCCGTCACGCCGCCAGGCTCGGCGCGGTGCCGTTGTCGCCGATGCTGCAAATCGCCGAGGCCGGGCGCGGCTTTCACAGCGGCGGCTCCTTCCCCATGTCCGCCAACTGCGGCGTCGGGCAAAGCGACGTGCTGGGACGGCCGCACGGCTGGTCGCGGGTTCATGCCGTGGATGCCTCGGTGATGCCGGACATTCCCGCGACCCAGATCACCTACTCCGTGATGGCCAACGCCCGCCGCATCGGCGCGCAGGCCGCCGCGTTGACCTGACTTCCTCACCATGCCCAACCCGACCCCCACCTGCCTCGTCACCGGCGCCAACGGTTTTCTCGGACGCCATGTCAAAGCCGCGCTTGAACGCCGCGGCTGGCGCGTGATCGAACTGGTTCGCAACCCCCAGCCCGGCGGCCAGGCCCGGCCGTTTGTGCTCGGCGAATCACTCGCGCCGGATTTGTTTCAGGACGCCACCGCGCTCGTGCATTGCGCCTACGACTTCGCGCCTCTGACCTGGGAGCAAATCCACGAACGCAACGTTCGCGGTTCGGAAACGCTGCTGCGCGCGGCCCGTCAGGCAAAACTGAAATCCGTCGTTTACATCTCCAGCATCAGCGCCTTCGAAGGCTGCCGCTCGCTCTATGGCCGCGCCAAGCTGGAAACGGAAGCCGTCGCGCTCTCGCTCGGTGCCACGGTGATCCGCCCCGGGCTGATTTACGGCGACGCCCCCGAGGGCATGTTCGGCAAACTGGTCCGCCAGGTGGAAGGCGCGAAGCTGCTGCCGTTGTTCGGCGGCGGACGCCAGGTGCAGTATCTCGTTCACGAAGCCGACCTGTGCGGCTTCATCGAACGCTGCGCGGCGGGAAATGTGCCGGCGACCAAGACGCCCGTCACCGTGGCGAACGAAACCCCGTGGACGTTCCGGCAGATTCTCGAAGCCATCGCCCAAGCCAGAGGGCGGCAACTGCGGTTCCTCCCCGTGCCGTGGCGGCTCGTCTGGCTCGCCATCAAAACCGCCGAAACCTGCGGCGGGCGCCTGAGCTTTCGCAGCGACAGCCTGGTGAGCCTGATGTATCAAAATCCCCGCCCGTCCTTCGCCGAACAACAGCAGCTCCAAGTCGCCTGCCGTCCGTTCGCGATGAAGTGACTACTCCGCGTTGACCTGGCTAGGCCAAACAAAGGCTTGCCACTTTTTAAAATTCGAGCGTAAATTCGCGCATGCTTAACGGAGATAGGCCAAACCACCCCTTACTAGGCCAAACGGGCGTTTGGCCTACTACATGTTAGGCCACATTCACACGCCAATCATGAAACAGCTCATTGGAATCGAGACGACGCGCTATTCAGAGTTCTTTCGCCGTCTCTTCGCCGAGTATGCGGATGGTGTCACGATTGAGATTGGCGGTAGTCGTTATTCGTCTGGCGACATTCCGCAGTTATTGGCAGATTGGTGCAGCAACACGGAGATTTGTCAGACACGGCATTTTAGATTGTTACGAGCGGGCGCGGAGTTATTCAGTTTTCACGACCATCCGCGCGAGTTGTTCGCTGCGATGTCAGAGCGTCCATTCGTTGAGAGATTGGAAGCTGAGCAGATTTTGCGTTATAGAGTTTATGACCAAGTGGCCTAACAAGTCGCCGGAGCCAACGCCTATTGGCCATCGCCGTTCCGCTATCGCGGTTCACATCGCTATTACGGCGTGGCTCAGCTTTTTTCGTTAGGCATCGTATGTTCGCGCAAAAGAACGCCAAGGCAAACGGGCCGGTGACTTTTCTTCCGCTCGTTTTCGGCAGCATCGGACTGATTGTCCTCGGCATTTATCAGGCGCAGCGGTATGGCGTCTTTCTCCACTCATTCTATTCGTTTCACAGGTTCATTCAGCATCATCTCGACGCGATTGCCGGATTCGGTTCTCTCGCGACTTTGCTCGGCGTTGCGTCCAGCTTCTTGACTCTTTGGCTTCGCGGGCAGAGCCGACTTGTTACGGTTGGGACGATTATCTCGATTCTGGCTTTGCTCTTTTCGGTTTTTGGTTTGTCACTATGACGACGATGCCTCCTGAGAAACTAGACATGCAACCTGTTGATTATCAAAGAAACGGTCGGTTCGAGTTTCTTCCGTCATTGCTCCGCTTCGGAAGCGGTTGGTTCGCTCCTCCTGAGAAACTAGACATGCAACCTGTTGATTATCAAAGAAACGGTC
>JAXMHO010000045.1:0-11324 GCA_046346715.1 Verrucomicrobiota bacterium | reverse complement strand
TTGCAGAGCCCTGCCTTACCACTTGGCTACCCCGCCATCCACGTCCCGCCAGCTTAAAGCGTCGCCACTAAAGAATCAAGACGACAAGTCCATGCCCATGCGTCGGTCAATTTATGTCTGGCGATGAACTGGCTGCCGTGGCCGATCATTACTGGCACGCCCACGTGGTGAATGCGCCATACTACAACCCGGAAGTGGAGGTCTTCATAGGTTCCCAAGCCCCTCTGGCCGGCGGTGAAGTTCAAGCCCAACCTTCGCCGTGAATGCGGGTTGGTTGTGCGTCCTTCCGTGGGGACCTTCCGGCTCGGACTGAGCTGGGTATTAGGTTTTGCGATGTTGCAGCCGCAGCCGATGCCACAGCCCGAGGCATGGGTACGCCAACGGCGAATCCCGCGCACTCTGAAGTCTCCTCGCTCACGGTGCGTTGCCGTGAATTGTCGGCCAGTTGCGAATCGCATTTTGGCGGCGAAACAACGGACGATGTGCATTTGCCAATGGACGGGAAGACAGAAGCGACAGGAGCATTGTTGGCGAACGCAGCAAATCCCTTGCTCTCGCTTTTCCTCCCCTCTGCTGTTTGGTAGAATCAATTGCATGACAACAAACAAATCGGCTTCGCCGACAACATCGAAGGCACTCGCGACCCGCCTGAACCAAGTCCTGGCAGACTCTTACGCACTCATGTCCTTGACCCATCTTGCGCACTGGAATGTCGAAGGGCCGGGCTTTTTCGCTCTGCACACCGCTTTCCAAACCCAATACGAAGAGTTGTTCACGGCGATTGACGAAATCGCCGAACGCATTCGCGCCCTCGACGCCTATGCGATTGGCGGGTTGGCCAAGTTTGCCGAGACTGCGGGCATGAAGGAATTTGCCGCGCCATTGTCGCAGGAGGACTATGTGAAACGGCTCATCGCCGCGAATGAAAAGCTGCTGGCGGACGCGGCGAAAGCCCGTGATCTGGCGGGAGAGGTCTCCGACGCGGAGAGCCAGGATTTGATGATCGGCCGTATTACACTCCATCAGAAAACCGTTTGGATGCTGAAGAGCTTCCTGAAGTAGTCGGCTTGGCGTTTTCACGGCAGGCGGGCTTTGATCAGACTGCGCCACTCCGCTTTCGAGGTGTGGCTGCCTGCGGTGCTGTTCAAGCCAATGTGTTCGCGCGCACCACCCACTTGCGGAAGGTTGCCAAGCCTGTTTGGTGACCGTGACAAAAGTTGCCACTATTTCTGAACGAGTTGGAAGATGATGATGGCCGCGATCGGAGGCAGTATACCGGCGGCAATGAACCATTTTCCGCGGCCCAAAACCCCGTTCTTACCCTTGAGAATGAGCCAGCCGGTGAGCGTCAAGAAGATGAGCAGCAGGCCAAAAATGTCCGAGGCCCATTTCCATCCGTCGAGACTGTTCCGGTGCAGGACGTTGGTTTGGTAGAATAATGGACGACGCTGCACGCTTTCGTAAGTTCCGGTCCTGGCAGCAAAGTCCACGAGGAGCGAAGCATTGTCGTAATAGATTTTCACCTGACTGGAAGTCGGGAAGTCGTGGACTCTGGGCGCCGCTTCGCCGACGAGCGCGGTGAATTCTGCAATGCGCTCCGACGTGATTTCTTCCCGGGTGAACGCGTGTTCCAGGGTGATGGTTCGCTTCTGAATGATGAAATCGGGATTCCAGTCGTTGACGTGGTTGAGCGCAATCCCGGAGATGCAATAGACGAAGATCAACCCGGAAAGAAAGTAGCCGACATCGCGATGCAGGCTGTTATTGAGCCGGCGGAAATTCACGGGCGCTGTGTGGAAGCAAGCCGGCGGCCTTCGGCGATTTCCCCGGCGTATTGGCCGGCAATCCGAATCACCCATTGTTCGATATTCGGGTCAGGCAAGATGGAATCGGGGCGATAGACTACGCGCGATTGGCTGTCCGCCACCTTGGCGATCCCGCCCCCGATAATTTTGATTTGGAAATTCTCGTCGTGTGCAACCAGCACGGGGATTACCACGGCCTTCTGCTTGGTCTTCAATACTTCCTCGATGGCCGACGTGGTTTTCTTTGGATCGTAATGAGCGACGTGCCCGCACCAACCATGAGAATACGCTGCGATGCCGGTGTTGGTCTTGACGTAATCGCCCACACCCGCGAGCAGAGCGGCCCATTCCTTCTCATAGGTTTCATCGCCATAGGCGATCAGGACCAAACCTTCATTGGCCGGGTCGGTGGAGAGCCTCTTGGCCCGGCGCAGAATGTTTTCTTTCAGAACGCCGGGAAAATCCAGGTTCGGCGCAAGCGCGACTTTTGCTTTGGGCGTGTAGCGTTCGATGTTCTCGATTTTCAGCATTTCGAGGGATTGCGGGTCAACCTTCATCCCGATGATGGTGGGGATGTCGTCGAATGTGTGCGGGCTGACGGTCAGAAAGACAGGCACGATCACCACGTCGGTGTAACCTTCCGCGTCGAACTCTTTCAGCCGGGTGGCGATGGACGGTTCGGTGTATTCCATGAACGCGGTTTTGATTCCTCGGATGGTCTGGTTGGTCATCAGCGCCGGGCGCACGCGGTCTTCGAGTGAGAGCAAGGACTTGCGCCAGGTCTCCGATCGCGAGCCGTGATTCACCAACAGCAATCCGATTTTCCTTGCTGGGGGCGGGGCGGATTCAGCCACGGCAGCGAACAGCGTCACAACGCCAAACAAGAGCGTGATCGTGTAAAGCAGCCGCGAGGCGGCGGCTGAGCGGTTTGGATCGATGTTTATCATGCGCCCAGACTAGCGAGCGAAGTGAAGTTTCGCTTCCGGCAGATTGCGGCAAATTGGCGGGAGCTTGCGCAAGCTGCCGCTAAAGAACGGCAATCTGCCGGGAGCGGGCATTTGCCCTTTCCGGCATACTTTTCCAATGCTGGAACCCCGGTTGATTAAACCACTCCTGCTGGAACGCGCGCGGGCTGGGCGCGATTTCAGCCATGCCCCGGTCGCCTATAGCCGTGCCGCGTATTAAGAAAAGCCGGGTGAAGCCGGAGGGTCGGTCGCCCGATATTCCGCTGGCCGCGCAGACGACGTGTCCGTTGTTTGCGGAAGCACCCGCATGGAAAGCCATCGGCCTGGGCTGGCGCCCGCTGTTTGGCAACTATCGGGATTTGGGGTTCAGCTTCGAGTGGCACGAGTTCAAGGCAGAGGAGGCGTTTGACTGGTCCCGGAGCTTCCATCCTGGCAGCGTGGAATTGTGCCTGAATCTTGGCGGCGGTGGCACGGTGGCAGATCGACGGCAAACAGTTGAGATTCTCCCGCAGACGTTCGCCTTCTACTTTCAAGGGAAACCGCCGTTGACCGCCACGCGCAATGCGGGGGAGGAGCATCGGTTCATTACAATAGAATTTTCCCCGACATTTCTGGAAGAGCACTTTCGCCGGCAGACCGACAATGTGCATCCGTTGGTGCGGGCGGTGATGCGCGGTGAGGCTGGTGAATCCGTGGTTGTGCCGCCGGAAAGGCTGATGGTGACCTTGTTCCAGTTGGTGGAGGGGATGCAGCATTGTCCCGTCTTCACGCCAGCGCGGGAGATGTGGTTTCGTTCCAAAGCATTGGAAATCGCCGCCCACCTGTTTTTCCGCCCTGCGGAGGGAGAGCTGCTTTGCACCCGCACCCAGCGGCTGGCCCGGGAGCGCGTTGAACGAGCCAAAGTGATTTTGAAGGAACGGATGCAAAATCCGCCGACGTTGGAAGAGTTGGCGCGGATGGTGAGTTGCAGTCCGTTCTATCTGAGCCGCCAGTTCGCGCAATCGGGCGGAATGACAATGCAGCAGTTTCTGCGGCAAATCCGCATGGAGCGGGCCGCCGAACTGTTGCGCACGGGCAAGTGCAATGTGACCGAAGCTGCGTTTGAAGTCGGCTACAACAGCCTGAGCCATTTCAGCAGCGCGTTTCACGGGACGTTCGGCTGCTGTCCAGGCTTGTATCCGTTGAAGACGTTTGCACAGCGATCTGTCGGGCCAAAGACACAGGAATCGTAACGGCGTCACCACGCTTGCATCATTACTTCAGGGTCCAATTGGGCTGGTCTGCCCGGTTGCACCAATGTCGCATGTCCTGCATTTCTTGCAGCGAATAGATCTCCGCGTGCCCATCCAATAAGCCGGCGACAGCGCGGTTGTTGAAGCGTGGCGCGACGAAGCCCCATTGAATCGGCGGCGAGGCACTTGTGTAGTTGGTCGCCCATTGCCTGGTCTTGAGATACGGAGGAGTCACATGGTAGTAACCCTGGGCGCTGCTGCCTGATACAGCGGATCGCGCCGAGACGAAGGCCATGAGATCGCTTGGCCGTCGGGCCTCGGAGATCTTCTTGATTACCGTGCCGCCGCCGAAAGCAGCATTGGCAGTGTCGGCGGGGAATTCACTCTGGTTGCCGCCGATGAAATACGAGTTGATGCCGAGCGAAGGATAAACGCTCGCGGCATAGACATAATCGGCATGGCTTTTGGACCGAAGCTCGGCGAGCTTCGAGCGGTTTTCACCGGAGTAGATCAACTCCATTGACCGCGCCATATAAGGCACGATGCGCCAAGGGTAGCGGGCGTTCTCCGGGAAGGTCAACGGCCGGCCCTGATCATCCACTGCGGAGAAATCGCTGACATAACCGGGAAACACGGCGCCGTCGTGGTCATCCGCATACATCTGGACGCCCATGACCAACTGTCTCGCAGCGGACATTTCTTCGATCATTCGCGCCTTCGCCTTTGCCTTGCTTAGGCAGGGCAGGAGCATCGCGGCGAGAATTGCGATGATGGCAATGACCACCAGCAGTTCTATCAGGGTGAAGGCCTGTTTGGTTGGGCGTGCAGTCATGACTCCCTCACTCTGCTCCCACGCGATAAAACCGCTGCGGACTGACGGCATTGGTATCGCGCCAGACTCCGTAAACCGGCGCGGGATAGGTCGCGTTCGTGGTCGTCTTCGCCAGCCAGGTTGAAGAATAGCTTAGCGCGGGATTCGTGACGGTCTGCCAGCGTTGCAGGTCGTCAGACCAACCAACAGTGTATTGACGGCTTGATGCGAAGGTGAAATGCACTTCAGCCGAATTGGCCGAGTGGCGGAGCGAGAGCATGTTGAGCCGACTTCCGGCGGAAACCGGGATTGTTCCGGCCCGATACTCGGCCAGATTGTCGACGCCATCGCCATCCATGTCGTTCGTTGCCCCGCTGCTGAGTGAACCAAAGTAGAAATTCTCCCAATCATCGGGCAAGCCATCGGCATCGGTGTCGATGTTGGTGCGGATGATCGCTCCGTCGATGTCGAGCAACGGATATTGGTCCGCCGTGGCTATCGGGCTGAAGCTGGTATAAAAGTTGGGATAATTGGGTGGCCCGGACAAACTGGCGGCCTGAAGTGAAGTGGCCATGACGTTGAGACTTCCTCCATTCAAGGCCTGCTGCACATAGCCGTAGATCAGCGGGTCATCCAAATTCAAATCAAACGTCAACCGCCCGCCCAATGGCATCAACTGTCCTTCGGCGGCGTTTGTGCTCTGGCCCACGGCAAACGGCGCAACCTCGAACGGGGCAGCGATTTCGTTCGTCTCGTCGTCGCCAACATTGTTTGATACGTCCACAAGCAAGCCGTTTGTGTCAAAACCGGCCGGGTAAACCGTGCGGTTGGTGTAATAACCCGTCGGGTTGACTCCCCACGGTCCGTCCTGCGGAAATGTGGCCGCAGTGTAACCGCCACGATAGCCTGTGCCGTAGAGTTCAATCGGAACGCCAACGTTCATGGAGGCGATGTGCCGGGGATCATTCGTCGGGAAATACGTGCGATAGTCTCGCAACACGCCGCTGTATAGATACTGATTGCCCGAAGCGACGGTGAGCGTGATCCGGGCGCGGCGGATGAGGTAATTGGGCGCGCCTTGCCCGGCCGGAACGCGATTGGTCGTGCTCCAGCCCAGCAAAAACTGCGCATCACGCGAATCGAAATCAGGCGTCGAGCCGAGTGAACCGAACACGCTGGCCGTCGGGCGGCTCGCCGGGTTGCCATTGAACGGATACATCCACCGCGCAATGGTCGCCGCTGAGGATGTCAGCGCGAACGGCTGTTGCGGAAACGCTTTCGTGAACTGCTCCCCCGTGTCAAGCGTCAGCGAATCAAAGCTGGTGTGCGGGCCGGAAGCCTTGAAATAGATCACGCAGTTGGTCACGCCCAGACCGGATAAATCCCATTGCCAGAGCGAGGAAACTCCGAAGCCCAACCCCGGCACGGCCACCCGGCTCAATTCATAACGGAACAGTGGCGCAACCGTGTGTTCGCCGAGGTCATTGGAATATACGAGCACGACCGATGCGTAATCCAGCTCGCTGCCTTGCGTCCGTGCCTGCAACACCACCGTGCCCTTGGTGAACGGCGTAGCGTCCGTCAGTTGAAATGAAGCGATGTCTGTGCAATACAGGTTGCCGCTGCCGGTGATCAAGCCGGCTGCGTTGGTCTGCGTGAGCACAGCATCAGTCGTTGCGCCAGGCTGATCCGGCGGATTGCCGGGTGCGCCAACGGCCGTGGTGAAGTTCTCCCAGTAGCCAGATTCGGAATTGGCCGTGCCGCGAAACGTTGGGACGACAAATCCATTTGTTCCGGCCCAGAGGCTTGAGGCGGTGGATACGGCAAAGGCGACCATGCCGGTCAGGAAGATTGTGCTTCGATTGATTCTCATAATGTGATTCTCACCGCAGTGCCGGCCTGGCATCGCAGCCGGTCATCACGATGGATTCACGCTATCAAACGAAGGATGCGGTTCGCCCCCGGTCAGTTGCCGAAGATTTGCGGCGTGTTGCGGTCGCCCAGCTTGCTCGTCGCCCAATTGCCAAACGCTTGCGCTCGCTTGCACTTTTCGATCCAGCGAGTCCGGCTGCGATCCTCCAGCGGTGAACATGAAATGGCCTTCCTCCGATCGCGCCGGCAAGCCTCCTCATCCCCGAGATGCTGTGCTCGATCCAACTCAATGACAACCTTCGTATCGGCGTTGAGCAGATCCACTTCCATCTTCCCGGCGCCGTCGAAAGAAATTGGCAACTCCACATTCAGTCGAAAGCCATCCCTGGTCGCAGGCAATGTCTGCAGGCGACGGAAGAGAAAGGCTTCGCCCGCACTTCTGGCCCGGTCCTCAACTGGCCGCACCGGATATCGGTTGGGGAGTGGAAGAATTGGTGCCTGCAGGCATTCTCCTCAAAATCGCTGCCACGCGGGCTTGTGGTCGTAAACCCAGCGATAGTAGTCCGCCCGCTTGAGGCGGCCCGCCGCTGGTTCGTCCAGGCAGACTTTTGCGACCGGATGCATTTGCAGCACCGAGGCCGGGTTGAGGGAGGTGATGGATCCTTCCACGGCTTCCGCAATGGCCCGGGCCTTGCCCCGGCCAAATGCCAGTAACAGGATCTGCCGGGCTTCCATGATGGTGCCGATGCCCATGGTAATGACGTGATGCGGCACGGCCTTTTCGCTGCCGAAAAATCGCGCGTTATCCCGGCGGGTCCGTGGCGTCAGCGTCTTGATCCGCGTGCGCGAAGCCAGCGAGGAGGTGGGTTCGTTGAACCCGATATGCCCGTCCGTGCCGATGCCCAGCACCTGGAGATCCATTCCGCCCGCCGCGCGAATCCGCCGCTCATACTGCGCGCAGAACTTCGGGATGTCCTTCGCGTTACCGTCGGGAATGTGGACATTCTTTTTTGCGATGTTGACGTGGCGGAACAGGTGTTCCCACATGAAACTGTGGTAGGACTGCGGATGCGCGGCTGGGAGGCCGACATATTCGTCAAGGTTGAAGGTGGTCACCTTGCGCCAGTCCAGTTTCAGGGCGATGAGTTCGCGGTAGAGCAAAACCGGTGTGCTGCCCGTGGCGAGGCCGAGCACGGCGCCGGGTTTCTCGCGCAGCAGGCGGGCGATGACGCGGGCCGCCACACTGGTCGCAGCTTCCGCCGTGGGTTGAATGATGATTTCCATATCAAACGTGTCCAAAACGTTCGCCGAGTTTCTTTTGCACATCCGCCCGGAACCGGTCGATGAAACCGCACACGTAATCCCGCACATCCGGTTTCGCGTCGCCGTTAATCAGCGGGGTGAGATCCAGGCCGAAGATGACGCGGTTGGCGTTGTCCGTCGCGTGTGATTTGAAGAAGGTCGCGTTGGCGGCGCGCCGTCCGGCAACCGCCAGGTCGTAGCGCTTGCCCCCGGCGATTTGGGAATCAAACACTCCGTTCAAAGCGGCCGCCAGGTTGTCGTGGCCGCTGACGTCCATGACGATCTTGTCGTCGTCGGGCAGCCAGTCGAGGTCGCGCCAGACTTCGCACCCGATGACGCGTTTCGGAAGTTGATTGGGCGGCAGTTCGCGCATCGCCTGCACGGCCGCGACCATCACGGCGATGTGGGTGTCATGTTTGTCCGCCGGATTATGTGTATAGACCACCTCGGGCCGGGTCGCATCGAGAATGGTCTTGAGGTCGTTCTTCAAACACGGGTTATCCGGGCTCTTGATCACCTGGCTCGGATAATCCAGTTGGATCATCACGGCGTATTGGCCGATGACAGCGGCGGCGTTCTGTTCGCGCCGCCGGATCTTCATCATTTGCGCATCGGTGAAGTCGGCGTAGGCGCCGGTGCGGGAACTGCCCGCGCCGTCGGTGCAGGTCACGCCGCCGAACCATTTGTCATCGCGCGCGAAACATTGCAGGATGCCGTGGAAAGCCATGAATTCCAGGTCGTCCTGGTGTGCGCCGATGCCGAGGTGCGTGACGCGTTTGAGCGCCTCCGCCGCGGGTTTGCCGTCGGGTATGAAGATCTCCGCCGTTGAGTTTTGCAGTTTCATAAGCCTGTTACCTGGGTTCGGGCAGACTTGCCGCCGCGACCGCCTGGCCCACGCGCCGGGATTTTTCGTCCGGGACATGGATGGCCACTTTCCGCGCGACTTCGGGGAATTCCGCCTTCAAGACTTCGCGGGCTTTGGCGATGACGATGTCACCGCCCTTGCCCGTCGTGACGCGCCCGAGGACCAGCAGGTGATTGAAGTCGTAGAAATCCGCGTAATGCGGAATGGTATAGCCGAGATAGACCCCGATGGTTTCGTAAATCTTTGCCGCCCGCTCATCGCCATTGGCCATGAGTGCCTGGACTTCCTTGAGCCGCTCCGGCAAACCGAGTTTGTCGGGGAGTTTGATCTTTGCCGCCGGCAGCAATTTGTTCACGGCCTGCTGCGAGAAATACAGCGCGCCGACGCCCCGGTCCCCCGACCATTCATCGACAGCGGCCCGGGGGTTGTAATCCACCGGTGCGAACGCCAGTTCATTGAGCCAGCCGAGGATGCGGCCTTGTTGGTTCATGAACCCGGCCGCCTCGCTCGAACCCATCGCAATCCCCAGCATTCCCTTTCGCCTGAGTGACAGCGCGCCGGCGAGCGCGGTCACGTCGCCGTCGTTCATCACCACCAGCGGCACGTTCCATTCGCGCTGGATGCGTTTGAAGACTGCCGCCGCCTTCGCGAAATCCTTTCGGGGAATGGAACGGAGCAGCGACGCCACCCGGATCTCGTTGTCCACGATGATGCCCGCCGAACTGCCGCCGATTGCGTCCACGCGCGGCAGATGTGCGGCGGCCCGATGCAACGCAGCGGAGATGTGGTGGTAATGATACTCGGGATTGGCGGCCTTGACCGGCGTCCACGGGGACTCCTCGGTGAACACAGGCTTGCCATCCAACACGGCCGACACCTTGTAATCGCTGGCGCCGAGGTCGAAGCCGATCCGGCCGCCTTTCAGATGACCGCCCGCGGCAAGCTCCATTTCACGGCCGGCGGGAACCCTGCCGGGTGTGGTGACGATCACTTGGAAGGATTTGCCGTAGGCCCTCGCCATCAGGTCGCAGTCAAACCGCCGGGTGCCGCGCTGGGAATATGTTTTTTGAATGTGTTCACCGATGGTTGTCGGCCCGCCGATGTGCAGCTTCCAGCCGCCGCGCGCCCAGAGGAGAAATTTCACCAGGCGCTCGACGTAACGAAGCGTCTCCGGATCGGCCGAGGTGCGAACCACGGTTTCATGGCGCGTGACGAGGCCGTGTTCGCGTTCGATGGCAATGACGAGGGGAACGGCGTTGCCGGATGCTTCCGCGGCAGCCAGAGAGCAGCGATTAACCAGCACCGCCGGTTGGAAACGGGGGTCCAGCGGGGCAGTTATCTTCGGTTTGCAATTCATCTCGATGACATCCTAAGGCAACAATTGTAAAAGAAACATAACTTCTTTGTTGCAAATAGAAGCATTGGGGCCAGGCTTGGTCCATGCCGCGCAAACCGACCGCTCTCTCCCGTATCGCCCGGGAGCGCATTATTCAAATGGCCCGCAGACACGCCGGCTGTCTTCCCTCGGTTCGCAACTTGTCGGAGACGATGCGCCTGCATCCTTCAACCCTCTTTCGCATCCTGCGTGATTTGGCGGCGGAAGGCGTGGTCTGGCAGAATTCTTCAGGCCGGTTTTTTCCGGCTGCCGTTCGGAAGCACCATGTCCGCGGCCTGCCGGTTTATTTCATCGGGCGCGAGATGTCTTATTGGAACCGGCTGTATCAGGAAATTCTGGCCGGAGTTTCGGAGGTCTGCGCCGCCAACGGCAGTCCGCTGATCCTGCTTTCGGCTCGGTCGCTCGTCCGGCAGGCGGATCCGGCAGCGCCGCCCGTGTTCGCCTCCGTCGCGGTGCAAGAAAGGGAATTAGGGGCTTTATTGCCGTCCATACCGGGGAAGTGCGGAGGCATTCTGCTCGATCATTTGTGGAGTGAGGCGGCTCTTGCGCGCCTGGGCATGCCGGGCACTTCCAAGGTGCAATTGGTGCATGGAACCGGTCGGGAGGTGTCCGTGGCCGCGCCCGACATCGCCTGGTCGGCCTGTTGCGCCCGCAAATTTCTGGAGCAGGAGCAAATCAAGCAAATCGATCTCGTGGTGCCGTTTCGAGGTGACGCCGCCATCGATGCCGCTTTGACGGCGCTTCGCGGGGCGCTGGAAGGGCTTCCCTTCCGTGAAATCACTTTCGGCGAATTGAATGGCAACATGCGAGTGCGGACAGTCAATCCGGGCGGGGGCAGGCGCTGTCTGATTTGCGCCGAGGACAACACTGCGCAATTCCTGTTGCAGCAGCTCAACGCGCTGGGCCGGGCCGGTGCGAATATTTTCCTGTTGGGCACCCAGGGAACGGGATTGCTTACGGCCCCGGCCCGCCGGCTGCGCGTGGATTATCGCCGGCTCGGGCGGGCGGCGGCGTCCCGGCTGCTTCACGGCACTCCCGTGCCCCGTCTGCGGGCGGCGCTTGTTGCGCCGCAATCA
>JAXMHO010000044.1:0-11378 GCA_046346715.1 Verrucomicrobiota bacterium | reverse complement strand
GCCCGCGTCCTTTTCCACCTGCCGGAACTTCTCCGCCGCCGGCTCAAACTCACGCCCGCGGTATAACCGGATCGCCTCGTGATACTCCGCCAGCCAGGCCGGCGGCGGTTGGGAGGCATCGCTCAAGAGGGTGAACACCTCGACGGGCCTGGCCTTGCCCTTCACCGTCAGCAAATCCACGCGACGATAGACAAAATGCTCCCGCGTCAACGCCTCCAAGGTGGCACCCACCAGAATGTCCGTGTGAAACTGCTTGGTCGCGCTTTCGAGACGGGCGGCGAGGTTCACGCCGTCGCCGAGGACCGTGAATTCCATGCGCTGGGGATGGCCGATGTTGCCGACGATGATTTCGCCGTGGTTCACGCCGATGCCGATGGACAGCTTGGTGCGGTCGGGCTGGGTCAGCCAACGCTCGTTCAGCTTGGCCAGCTCCTGCCGCATCTTCAACGCCGCCCGCACGGAACGTCGCGCATCTTCCGCCGCGCCTTCGCTGTGGGTGTCGCCCCAGGCGGCCATGATGGCGTCGCCGATGAATTTCTGGAGCGTGCCGCCCTCGTCCAGCACCGCGCCGACCATTTGCAGAAAGTATTCGTTGAGCTGGGCAACGAGCTTTTCCGGTTCGCTGCCCTCGGTCATGCTGGTGAACCCGCGGATGTCGCTAAAGAGCACCGCAACGTTTTGCTTCCGGCCGTTGAGCGATTCCAGAAACGACCGCTGATCTTCGAGAATGGTCTTGGCCACGTTCTTGGAAACATACCGCTCCAGCAGATTCCGCGTGCGCAACCGCTCGAACTGCTCGATGGCAAACAGGAACGTCACACCGTAGGAGCCCGTCGCGACCAGGCAGAACAACGGCGAGAGGATGTTCACGAGCAGATTCACCTGATTGAAAAGCAGCTGGCAGATGACCAGGAACAGCACGGTGACCACGACCATGAGGAAAACCTTGAGCAAGGCGTTGCCCACCCGCAGACAGATGGCCAAAGCCAGCGCGACCATGGAAAACTCCAGCGCCAGATCCGTCGCCCACGGCGTTGGATGGATGAACGACTGCAACAGCAGCGCGCCCATCAACTGCGCCTGCACTTCGGGACCGGGCGTGTTGCCGAAGGGCGTGTCATGGGTGTCATGGAAAATTTCCGCGATCGGCCCGACGACCACAATCTTGTTCCGGAACAACTGGCCGGCGGCGAACGGCGGCGCCTGCCAGAGTTTGTCCACGAACATGTTCTCGATCGGCAGCATGGGATAGGTCTCGCGCGGGCCTTGGAAATCAATGTAAGCAACCTCGTTTGGAACGGTGACCTTTGCCCCATACTTTTGCACGGCGGACAAGGTCAGATGGGTAAGGTCATCCGGCTCATTGAGGAGCATTCCTTTTTTGAAAACCCGCTCATACTCCCGCGCCACCGAAGTCCGATACCGCACGCTGCGGACAATTCCATCGGGGTCCGGCCACAGATTGACCAAGCCAACGACGGATTCCGTTCCCGGCAGCAGCAGGCGGCTGTTCGGTGGAATATATTTCTCCTGCTGCTCGCCGGACTCCTGGCGGAACATGGAGCCGATCACCACCCGGTCCTTGTATTTCTCCAATGCCGCGGCAAAGACCTCATCGCCCTCGGTCGCCCCGGCAAACACAAAGTCGAACACCACGACCTTGGCTCCCGCGTCCATCAGTTTTTCCAGCACCGCCGCATACACCCGGCGGTCCCACGGCCACGGTTGTTGCATCAATTGCAATGCAGGGGAGGCGGCAATTTCTTCCGGAGCCAGGGTGTCGAGGCTGAGGCTGCTGCCCTGGATGCCGATGAGCTGAATCTCCGGGCGCGGCGGACGCGGACCGCGCAGCAAATACCGCCGGTCCGCCAGGGCGCCGTTGGCTTTCTGCCACAGGTTGGACTCGGTCAGCCACGGCGTCTGCACCAGGCCGAAGAAGAACAGACCGATGCCCACCACAATCCACCGGGCGTGCTTGATGAGGAATTTAATCATGCGTCTGAAACCATCGGCTGCCCGTTAATCGCAAGCCGCCCTGCCCGACTCAAGGAAAATCGGGCCGGCCAAGCTTGCCCAGGCGCGGAAGTGCATTCAGAATGTCCGCCATAAAACAACACCCAACGACGGGAGCATTTTCAGGGCATCCCCGTCTAATCAGGCTGCTATGAAATCATTCAAACATCTCCAGGCTTTTCTCCTTGCCGTCAGCGTGCATCTGCTGCCCTTGCTGTCGGCGCACGCCAAAGGCAATGGCGTGGGCTTCACCATGTCCGGCACGCTGACCAACTTCGACCTGAGCGGAGGCGCGTGCCAGTTCACATTTACCGGAACGTTTCACATCACCGAGTGGAAAGGTGCCTCATCGTCCACCGTGGAAATTCTTTCCACCAACGGCTTCACCGCCACGGTGACCCAGAACCAGTTCTTCGTCGCCACGCATCCGACCGTCAACGCGGCGGCCGTGCGCAACGATCGGAAGGCGCTGGCCAATCTGCTAAAGATTGCCGCCGAACGCGGACGGGTCATCAAGTTTGAACTGGCCGAGCCGAAGATCACGTTTGGCGAACGCGGGCAGATCAAGAACCTGGAATGTTCCGTGGTGCGGGCCACCGACTGGGATTTGCATTGAGAACCAGCCTTGCTGGTCGGGCTCGGCTGACCAAGAAAAAAGCGCGGAAGGGTTTCACCCTCCGCGCTTTTGAATTTTTGTAGCGGCGCTCTGTGAGCGCCGACGGCGACGGTCATAGACCGCCGCTACAGCTTACTTACCCAGCAACGCCAGCGCTGCTTCGGCCATCTTCGGTCCGGTGAGGCCGTGCTTCACGTAGAGTTCTTCGGCCATGTAGGCGCTCTGGCCGAATTCGTTGTTGATGCCGAGCGTCTTTAGCGTGTGCGCGATGCCCGCGTTGCTCAACGCGTGCGAGACTTGCGCGCCCATGCCGCCGATGAGCTGGTGATCTTCGATGGTGACGACTTTGCCGCCGCACGCTTTCACCGCCGCGCCGATGGTTTCGAGGTCCACCTGGTTCACGAACGGATTGCTGATGACGGTGGCTTTCACGCCTTTCGCCGCGAGCAGTTTGCCGGCTTCGATGGCTTTGTTCACGAGCACGCCGCAGCCGATGAGGACGACGTCGCTGCCAGTGGAGAGGACTTGCGCCTTGCCCCACGGATATTGCGCGCCGGGAATCCAGGACATCGGATAATTTTCGCGACCGACGAAGAAGATGTAGCTATTGCCGTCCTTGCCCGCCGCGCGGTCGGCGGCGAATTGCTTGATGGCTTGATACATCAAGGATTCGGCTTCATCGGGGCAGCTCGGCGCGATGCAGATGGTGTGCGGAATCGCGGAGAGCGCGGCGAAATACGTCGTGGCCTGATGGCTCGCGCCATCGGCGGCGTCCTGGAAACCCACGTGCGAGAACATCGCGATGACAGGCGCTTGCGAGAGCGCGGCCATCGTGAGCGGCAAATTACCTTTCGTGACACCGAACTGACCGAACGTGTCCACGATCGGGATGAATCCGACCTTCGACATACCAGCGGCGGTGCTGATCATGTTGGATTCAGCAATACCAACTTCGATCCAACGATCTGGAAAGCTCTTGTGGAACAAGCTGATGCCGGTGGAACCTTGCACGTCGGACGAAACGGAGAATACCGGCAAACCTTCCGTCGCGGCCTTGACAGCGGCGCGGGCGAGACCGGCTTGAACTTTGTCGGTCTTGGCTTTCGCCGGAGCGGGAGCGCCGGAAGCAGCGGCGGCATCGGCCTTGGCTTTTTTCGCGGCTTCTTTCTTTTCCCAATCGCTGCGGAAATTCTGTGACCAATCGGCGAATTCCTTCGACGGCTGGCCGCTCCAGATTTCGCTGACGAACTCCACGATTTTTTCGCCGCTGGACAACGGAAAGCCGTGACCGCCGGAGGAATTTTCCATCGTGGACTTCACGCCGAAACCTTTGACGGTCTTGGCGAGGATGCACACGGGCTTGGTCGGATCGGCCTTCGCCGCCGCGAGCGCCTTTTCGAGCGCGAGATAAACGGCCTGCAGATCATTGCCGTTCGGGACTTGAATGACATTCCAGCCGAGACCGCCGATGCTGCTGAACGTCGGGTTCATGCTGAAGGAATCCTTCGTGATGCGCCCGGAGAGCTTGGTGTCGTTGTCGGAAATGAACATCACGAACGGGTTCAACTTGCCCTTCGCGGCGAGACCGGGGATGGCGGCGAATGCTTCCTTCGCTTCGCCTTCCATGCTCGCGCCGTCGCTGACGGTGCAGATAGTCACGCGATCATTCTTCGCGAGCTTGTCGCCGATGGCGAGGCCCTGCGCCTGCGGCAGCGAACTGCCGAGCGGACCGTTGCTCAAGAGAACGCCTTCGGGATTCAGGTGCGATTCGCCGTGGCCGGTAAGCTTGCTGTGGATGCCGCGAAAACCTTTCACGGTTTCGGTGGTCATGCCGTCAAAGCCGTAGAGCGAGCGCACGGCATAGACGCCGTTCTCGCAGTGGCCGGCGTCGTTGACGAAATTGTAAGCCTGATGCCATTCGCGACCGCTGACGGAGAACATCACACCGTGGATGGCGGACATGATTTCCGCGAACGCCGCCGGGCCGCCCCAGTGGCTGGCCGCACCGCCGATGACGGCGTGCAAATCCATCAACGCCACGAGCGCGCGACTGGCGCGCGGATCGGCAAGCGTCACATCGGCGCCAGCGGCGTTTTTGACGGTGACGGCGTATTTCGGCGCGCCTTTGGGGGTGGACGCCAGTTTGTTTTTGACGTTGAGCGGCGCGAGCGGGGGCGCTTGCACAGCTTGGACGACGGAGGTATCAGCAGCCATAGTTTTGGTTCTTAAAAATAAATTCGCCGGGATAATAGACGGGAACCGGCAAAACAAAAGAGCATTATCCTGTTAAATTCTGCACCGGAATGTGGAAAATGTGCGGCCACCACAGGCTTGACCCGGACATGGCGGCAAGGAAAAGTCTGCCGGTCCCATGACTATTCTCCACTCGTGGCACAACGGCAGAGGAAGAACATTTTTAATTGTTCTTTGCCTCTTGGTGTCTCTGGCCTCAACCGGCTGGCTCGCCGGGTATTTTGGCGCAGTGCGGCCCTTTTTGGAGGACGGGTTGCATGACGGGGACTTCACCTTCCTCACCTACCCCAGCATCAAGACGTTCACCGAGATGGATCAAAAAACGGGACAGATGAGCGCCGTGCAGGTGGAGTGGTTCAGTGTCGTGGACGGACCGACCGGCGTGATTTACGCCCGGAGCTATTTCCCCTGCTGGATTGTGTCAATCGCAGCCGTCGTCGCCTTGCTGACCTCGGTGACGGGTCTGTTCGTTTTACGATCTGAATGAGAGGCCGGCCGCCAAGTCGTTATTCCACCGGGTATTTCTTCAAGCCCGTGAGCTGGCAGAGAAACTTCGCCAGGAAGATCGGGTTGTTCTTGAGGTAACGTTTCCACAGCCGCTTCGGTTCGCAGCACAGCCGGAAGAACCATTCCAAGCCGCTCCGCTGCATCCAGCGCGGCGCCTGCCGGACCTTGCCGGCGTGGAAGTCAAACGCCGCGCCGACGCCGAACATCAGCGTGGCATCCAGCCTGGGACCATACTGCGACATGAACCGCTCCTGCTTCGGCGTGCTCAACCCCACCCAGATGATGTCGGGTTTCAACGTGGCGACGTTGCCAATCAGCGCGGCTTCCTCCGCCGGCGTCAGCGGTCGAAACGGCGGCGTGTAGGTGCCGACAATTTTTGCGCCGGGAAATTTTTCCTCCAGCTTGCGCTTCAGCAATTCCGCCACGCCATCGCCGCCGCCATACAGGAAGTGCGTCGCGCCGCTGCGTTGCGACCAGTCGCAGACCAAGTGCATCAGGTCCGGGCCATAGACGCGGTTCATATCTTTGTGGCCGCGCAGTTTTCCCGCCCAGACCATCGGCATGCCGTCGGGCGTGTTCAGGCAGGACCGGTTCAAAATCTGACGGAATGAAGGATCGCCCTGCGCCTCCATCACGCCGTGAACGCCGGAGACGCAGATGTAGCCCTTGCGCCGGTCTTTCACCGCCGCAGCAATCGCGGCCAGCGCGGTGTCGAGGTTGAGCACACTGATGCCGACTCCGAGGACGTTGACGCGCGGAATGGAATGCGGGATTTCGCTCATGCAAGGAAGAGCGGCGGACAGACAATGGCGGGCAAATGCATTGGGAGGTTTTTACTAGACGGTGCGGGCGGGACTCAAGAGCAAATCCCTTCAGGACGGTTCGACGCGGCTGGCAACCTGCCCGCTCTTCAAGCGCGTAGTCAACCGCTGGCCGGCTTTCACCTGCGCCGCGTCGCGCACCACCGCTCCGGTATGGGCGTCGAGCGTGATGGAGTATCCCCGCGCCAGCACCTGCTCGGGTCCCAGCAGCCGCAGCCGGGCATCGAGGGATTTCAGTTTTGCCGACGACTGCTGCAGCCCGGCCCGGCCGAGTTCAAGCAGCCGGCGCTGATGCGCGTTCAGGAATTCACGGCGCTGTTGCAGCAACTGCATCGGACGCACCCGGCGAATCCGCTCCGCCAGAGTTCGCGCCGCGGCCTGGCGTTCGCGCAATCCCTGCCGGGTGGAGCGGCCCAGCGAGCCGGCGAGATCGTCAAGGCGTTGCGCGGATTCGTTCAACCGCCGGCGCGGATGCAGCAGGGCCAGCCGGCGGCGCAAGGCAACCAGTTCGTCAGCCTTGGCGGACAAATGCGAGCCGACGAGGTAGCGCAGGCGTTCGTCGGAGGCGTGGATGAATTCACGGCTCGCCACCACGCCCTGCGTGATGATTTCCGCCGCGGCGCTGGGCGTCGCCGCGCGGAGGTCCGCCACAAAATCCGCGATGGTGAAATCGATCTCATGGCCCACCGCCGAAACCACCGGCACGTCCGATTCAAAAATCGCCCGGGCCACCGCCTCCTCGTTGAAGGCCCAGAGATCCTCCAGCGAACCGCCGCCGCGGGTGATGAGAATCAAATCCAATGCCGTGTCGCCCCCGCTGGCGTGATGTTGATTGAGCAGACGAATGGCCGAGGCAATTTCCGCCGCCGCGCCGTCGCCCTGCACCCGCGCGGGCACGAGGATGATCTGGAGGCCGGGATCGCGGCGTTGCAGGACATGCAGGACGTCGCGGATGGCCGCGCCGGTTGGGGAGGTGACCAGGCCGACGCGTTGGGGATAGGTTGGCAGTAGGCGTTTCCGTTCCGGGGCGAACAATCCCTCAGCGGCCAGGCGCTGCTTGAGCTGCTCGAACTTCAGCTGCAGCGCGCCCACGCCCTGCAGTTCCACGGCGCGGACGATGAGCTGGTATTGCCCGCGCGCCTCATAGACCGTCAGGTCGCCTTGCAGCAGAACCTTTTGACCGTCCGCCAGCAGCTCGCGGTGCGGGACGTTCTCGCGGCTGAACAGCACGCAGCTCAGCTGTGCGCCGGCGTCCTTGAGCGTGAAGTAGCGGTGGCCGGAGCTCTGCGCGCGGAAGTTGCTGACCTCGCCGCCGACCCAGGTCTGGCCGATGGATTTCTCCAGCAGCCGACGGACCTGCGCGGTGAGTTCGGAGACGGAAAGGACCTTGCGGGTTTCTTCCGTGGGAAACAGCTCCCCGAAATTCCACTGGGATTTGGCCGGTTTGCTCATCGCGTCGGCAAGCAGTTAACCGGGGGAAATCGCCGGGAGCAATCCTGGAAATGAAAACCGTTCAGCGCCGACGCCGGATGCCGAAGGGCGATTCAGCAACGCGCACGCGGGGATGTCTGCCCGCGCCGTTCTTGGCCCGGGACGGTTCGTCCGGCTGGGCGAGCGCGATGAACTCCAGCTGGCTGCGGCGGTTTTTGGTGCCGTTGCCCAGCGGGGTTTTGTGATACGTGCCGTCCGGATGCAGAAAGCGCGCTTTGACATTGTCCGCCAGATTCGTCTCCAGGATTTCGCGGATAAGCCGTTCACGGAGATTGCCGTCCTCGACCGGAAAGACGACCTCGATGCGACGAAACAAATTCCGCGGCATCCAGTCGGCGCTCCCGAGAAAAACCTCCGGCTGCCGGGCATTTTCAAAATAGCAGATCCGGCTGTGCTCCAGAAACCGGTCCACAATGCTGCGCACGGTGATGTTCTCGCTGATGCCCGGAACGCCGGGCCGCAGGCAGCAGATGCCGCGCACGATCAGGTCCACCTTCACCCCGGCCTGCGAGGCGCGGTAAAGCTCCTGGATAAGCTCCGGCTCCACGAGCGAATTCATCTTGGCGATGATGCGCGCCGGCAGTCCGCGCTCCGCGTTTTGAATCTCGCGGCGGATGCACTGGCGCAGGCGGGCATGAAGATCGAACGGGGCGACGACCAGCTTCTGCATGCCCTGAAACTGGCAGATGCCTGTGAGCAGATTGAACAGGTTCGTGGCGTCCTCGCCGATTTCCGGCCGGCACGTCAGCAGGCTCAGGTCGGTGTAAAGCTTCGCCGTGGTGGGATTATAATTGCCGGTGCCGAGATGCACGTAACGCCGGATCTGCCCCTGCTCTGCCCGCACCACCAGGGCGACCTTGGCGTGAATCTTGTAGCCGACGAGACCGTAAACGACATGCACGCCCTCCTCTTCCAGCTTGCGCGCCCACTCGATGTTGTTGGCCTCGTCAAAGCGCGCGCGCAGCTCCACCACCGCCGTCACCTGCTTGCCTTTGTTCACCGCGTCCATCAGTGCGCCAACGATGCGCGTGTCGCCGCCGGTGCGGTAAAGCGTCTGCTTGATGGCGAGCACGTCGGGATCGTTCGCGGCCTGGTGAAGAAAATCCACCACGCTGGAAAAGCTTTCATAGGGATGATGCAGCAGGATGTCCTGCTGCCGGATGGCGGCGAACACGTCCTTCTGGTCGCGCAACGACCGGCCGACCGGCGCCAGCAGCGGGGGATCCTTCAACCCGGGCGGATGTTCGCCCTCGGCCAGCGCCATCAACCGTCCCGGGCTGAGCGGTCCGTCAATGAGATACAAGTCGTCCTCGGTCAGTTTGAAAGTTTGCAGCAGCGCCTCGCGGATCGGCTCCGGACAGTCATGGTCAATCTCCAGCCGCACGGCGTCACCTTTGCGCCGGTTTTGCAGCTCGCGTTCGACGGCCTTGAGCAGATTGCTGGACTCCTCCTCGTCGATGTACAACTCGCTGTTGCGGGTGATGCGAAAATGCCAGTAGCCGAGGATGGTCGTGCCGGGAAACAGATCGGCGAGATGCTTGCCGATGAGGCGGCCGAGAAAAACATAGTCGCGGCGGCCGTCGGTGCGCGGGAGTTTGACCAGCCGCTGGTGGTTGCGCGGAATCTGCACCACCGCCATGTAGGTCAGCATCTCGCCGCCCTTGGGCATTTCGAGCCGCACGATGAGGTTGAGCGACTTGTTGAGCAGCTGCGGAAAGGGATGCGCCGGATCAATCGCCAGCGGTGTCAGGACGGGGCGCAGCTGCGTGCGGTAAAAGTTCTCCAGCCAGTCGAGATCGGTCTGGTCGAGTTCCTCCAGGTTCAGCAGGCGGATGCCGCTCTTGGCCAGCGCGGGCTTCAGGTCGTTCTTCCAGCAGCCGTATTGGAACACCACCATGCGGCGGATGCGGCGCGCCACGGAATGAAAAATCTCCTGCGGCGTCAGCCCGTCCACCGTCCGGTCGGTGATGCCGCTTTCCATCTGCTGCTTCAGCCCGGCCACGCGCACCTCGAAGAACTCGTCGAGGTTTGAGCCGGCGATGCAGAAAAACTTCAGCCGCTCCAGCAAGGGGTTCGTTGGATCCAACGATTCGTCGAGCACCCGCTGGTTGAATTCCAGCCAGCTGAGTTCGCGGTTGAGAAAATGCCCGGGTTTGAAAACGTCGTTTGTCACAAGTTGCGTGAAATCCCCGGGATGCTGCCGGATGTTTCCGCCGCCTCCAAGTTACGATTGCGTGACAAGGTTGTCGAGTTGACTGGCTGTCAATGGGCGTCCAGCCGGCCGTATTTCCGGATTTCCGGCCAGATCAGCGCCACGGCGATGACCACCAGGATCGTACCGACGCCGCCCGAGACCACGGAGATGATCGCGCCGGTGGCAATGGTGTTCCCGATCATCGGACCAAACCAGTGCGCGACCACGCCGGATTCAAAGCCGCCGAACTCATTCGAGGTGCCGATAAAGAGGCTGTTCACGGCGGAGACGCGTCCGCGTTTTTCATCCGGCGTCAAAATCTGGACGAGGGTCTGGCGCACAATCACGCTGATGTTGTCCACCGCGCCGCAGGTGAAGAGCATCGCAAACGCGAGCCAGAACCAGACCGCGCCGTGGATGGCATTTCCAGTCAGCCATCCCAGGGTCGGCTCGTTCAGCACGCCGAACAAAATGGTCGCCACCCCAAACGCTGCCACGGCCCAGAGCAGCGAACGACCGGCCTTTTGCATCGGCGGCCGGTGCGCCAGAAAGAGCGAACATGTGACCGCGCCGATCGGCAGGGCCGCCTGGAGAATGCCCAGCCCGGACGGTCCGTATTTCAAAATGTCCTTGGCAAACACGGGCAGCAGCGCGGTTGCCCCGCCAAGAAACACCGCGAACATGTCGAGCGTGATGGTGCCGAGGATGATCCTGTTGGAGAACACGAAGCGGAATCCAGCGATGAGATTTTTCGGCGTCATCGGCTCGCGCTTCGTGACCACATGCTGGGAGCGAACCATTGTGACCAGCGTGAAACAGCTCAAGGCTGTGAGCATGTTGATGGCGTAGATGACGGCGGCCGGATGGCTCACCCGGTCGTGAAGCAGGGCGATCAACGCGCCGCCCAGCGCCGGCCCCACCACCGAGGCGAGCTGGAACATGCCGCTGTTCCACATGACAGCGCGGGAAAAAATCTTGCGCGGCACCAGGCTGGTGACGAAGGCCGCGCTGGCCGGCCAGAGAAACGTCCGCGCCGCGGCGAAGATGAACAGACAGGCGTAAACCCAGATCACCGGCGCTTCGAGCCACGAGATCACGGCCAGGCCCAAGCTCGCCAAGGACGTCAGCAGGAGGACGGTTTCAATGATGCGTTTGCGGCTGAAATTGTCCGCCACGTGCCCCGCCGGCAACGTGAAGATCAACATCGCCAGCATTTCGGAAAGTCCGACGAAGCCCAGCTTCAGGGCCGAATGGGTGCGCTCGTAAATCTCCCAGCCGACGGCGACCGACAGCATCTGCGATCCCAGCACGGAAATGAGCCGGCCGGTGATGTAGAGCCGGAAGTCGCGGTTGCGCAGCACCGCGTAGGAGTCGTTGGCGGACGGCGATTCCCCGCCGTCGGATTTTTCTGCGTCGTTCATCGTCAAGGCGACGGGAACTTAGCCCAAATCCGCGACGCGTCGAGTCCGCAGGACGAGGAGCA
>JAXMHO010000043.1:0-12559 GCA_046346715.1 Verrucomicrobiota bacterium | reverse complement strand
ACCGGCGTTGGCGAATGGCGGATCGTCTGGAAACTGCCGCACACTTCGACGGACTGGACGTTCGAACGGATCTATTGCGACAGCATCCGCAACTGGTACTGGGGCACCTACACCGATTTCACCAGCGCGCAATCGACGAGCATCGCCGAGGTTATCCGGCTCATGACTGGCGTGCGCGCGGGGCAATACGACTGCAAATACGAATACTCGCTCGAATATCAAAACGCCGGCTGCTGGGGCCACGCCAGCGATGTGAACAAGAAGGGCGTGTGGATGGTCCTCGGCGGTTACGATTACCTGAACGACGGACCGATCAAGAATGACCTCGCGCTCGCCGAGTCTTATTCGTTGCTGCACTTCGGCCGGAATCATTACAACGCCTCCTCCACCGCGTGTGCCGCGGGCGAGACCTGGTCGAAGATCTACGGTCCGTTCCTGCTGTATTGCAATGCGGTGACGAACAACACCGGCGCGGGCAATGTCCTGTGGGCGGACGCCAAGGCGCAGGTGCAGGCGGAAATCGCGGCATGGCCTTACGCGTGGTTGACGAACTCCGATTATCCCGCCGTCAATCTGCGCGGCGCGGTCAGCGGCAAGCTCATCCTCGCCGACCCGCTCAAGCCCGCGCTCGCGGCGGGCACAAACACGTGGGTCGGCCTCGCGCAGCCGGACGCGGGCGGCAACTGGCAGTTTGAATCCAAGCGCTATCAATACTGGGTGCATCCCGATGCGAACGGGAACTTTTTCATTCCCGCCGTTCGTCCGGGCAGCTACACGCTCTCGGCGTTCACGGACGGAGCGGTGGGCGAATTCACCTACTCCAACAGCGTGACGGTCGCGGCCAACGCCACCAATGCGCTGGGCAACCTGACGTGGACCGTGCCGCATCCCGGCGGCCAGATCGCGTGGGAGATTGGCGTGCCCGACCGGCGCGCGGGCGAATTCCGCCACAGCACGAATTACTGGTATCCCTTTCTCTGGGAGACCTACTCGAATGATTTTCCCAATCCGCTCGTGTACAACGTCGGCTCCGGCAACTGGAGCAACGACTGGAACTACGCCCATTCCGGCTACCTGGTTGGCACCAACTGGCTGCCGTGGAAATGGCGCATCAACTTCACGCTCACAAATCTTCCCACGAGCGGCAGCGCCACGCTCACGTTCGCATTCGCCAGCATCAACTACGGCGCGGTGCAGGTTTTTGTGAATGACGAAAGCACCTTGCTGGGTGAAGTGGCGCCTACCACGGCCGGCGGGGGCACCGGCGGCAACGCCCTCATCCGCGAAGGCAATCACGCCAAATACAGTCTCGGTTACCTGTCCGTGCCGCTCTCGTCGCTCCGCATCGGCACCAACACCGTCACGCTGTTGCAGCGCCGTTCCAGCGCCTCGTCCGACCACGTGATGTATGACTATCTGAGCCTGGAGCTGCCCGCGAGCGTTGTCCTCCCGCCGGGCCGGCCGCTGGTGTGGCGCGGCGGGAGCGCGGGCAATGCGTGGGATGTCGCCACCACGGCAAATTTCCGGGACACGAACAACAACAGCGTTGTCTTCACGAACGGCGACAACGTGACGTTTGCCGACAGCGGCGCGACGAATCCGACGGTCACGCTGGCGCAGCCGCTCTGGCCCGGATCGGTGAGCGTGATCACGTCGAGCAACTACACCATCACCGGCAGCGGTTCCATCACCGGCGCGGTGCAGCTCATCAAGGCCGGCTCCGGCACGTTGACAGTGAACACAACCAACAGCCTGCTCACCGGAACGGTGTCTTTGTCGGCCGGCAAAATCACGCTCGGGACCGCCGGCGCGTCGGTCGGCACCGGCATGCTCGAACTCAACGGCGGCACCTTCACGCTCGTGAACGGCGGCACGTTGAACAATTCCGTGGCCGTCCTCGCGCCCAGCACGGTTGGCAATTCCGGCAACAGCACCATCAGCGGCGCCCTCAGCGGCACGAGCCAGCTGACCGCGGCGCCGCCCACCGGGAACGTGCTGACCCTCGGCGGCAGCGCGGCGAATTTCCGCGGTGTGATCACCCTCGGCAATGGCTCCGGCAATTTCCGGTTCAACCAGTCGGGCACCTGGGGCGTGCCGAACGGCACCATGGACGCCGGCACCAACGCCGGGTTCGTCTACACCCGCGCCACCGGCGGGGGCACCGCCTATTTTGGCGCGCTGTCCGGCGGGCCGCGCACCACGCTCACGTCCTCCGACCAAACGAACAACCCCGGAGCCATCGTGACCTATGTCGTCGGCGCATTGAATCAGGATTCCACCTTCGCCGGCACCAACACGGACGTGGGCAAGGCGCAGTTGCTCGCGCTCACAAAGGTCGGCGGCGGCACGCTGACCCTGTCCGGCGACAGCAATTATCGCGGCGCCACGCGCATCGGTGGCGGCACGCTGCTGGTGTCCGGCAGCATCACCACCACCAACTTTGTCGTGGTCTCGAACACCGCCACGCTCAGCCTGCCCGGCACCATCACCGCGGGCCTGGTTCAGATCAACTCCGGCGGCTCCTTGACGGGCTGTGGCGCGATCAACGGGAACCTCCTCAACAACGGCGCGGTTTTGGCCGACTGCGGCGGCGCGCTGGAAATCTCCGGCAACGTCACCAACAACGGCAGCATGCAATTCGTCAACGGCTCCGGCCTCGCGGTGGCCGGGACGTTCGTCAACAACGGCCTGCTCGACCTGCTCACCGGCACGCAGACGCTCCCGCCGAATTTTGTTAACAACGGCACCGTGCTGCTTGCGGCGAACATCGTCGTCACCGCGTTCGATCGCACCGGCGACACCATGTCGCTGACGGTTTACGGTTATGCCGGTCACACCTATCAGCTGCAGCGCGCGTCCTCCTTGCACGGCACCTGGCAGAACATCGGTCCCGCGCAGGACGGCGCGGCTTCGCTCCTCACCTTCGAAGATGTTTCGGGCGACAGCGCGAACTTCTACCGGATTGCCGTCGCACCTTGAGGCATCGTCGTCCGGCTCCCGGGCGCAAATCAAAGGACGAAGGGCATTGGGAGAATGCGCGGGCAAATTCGCGCAGAAGGCCGCTTCGGCAGGGGAGGTGCCGCTTGCTTCCGTTTCAAATTCCGGCGGACTTTTGGTCCCCGCCTTGGACCGGCGCCGGCAATTGCTGATTGCAGGTTTGCTTGTTCAAAGTATGCTCGCCGCACCGGATTGGAGCGCTTGCCACATGGCGGGCAGTCCCGAATCCTCAAATCCTTATGCGCCACCACTCCATCCTTGGCGGTCCGAAACGGCAAGGCTTTGCCGCCACGCCGTGAGTGTCTGCCCATGCCCCTGTGTGAAAAGGTTTGGACTCCTCGGCACGTTGCTGGTGGTTCTGCTGACCGCCGGCCGCTTGCTGGCAGAGGACTCTGCGCTGATCACCTATGGCGACGTCCCCGGCCTGGCGCCTTCGGACCAGTACCGGTTGCGGGTGCGGCTCGCGGACGCGCCGACGAACTCCTGGCGGCCGGCGTTTGCCTTCATCACCACCTGCAAGTCCACGCCAAAAACCGAGGACGCCTATTTCACCGATCTGGCAAACTGGAGCAACACCTACATCAACTTTGAAATGGCCCGCGCCGTCGAGGTGGAGATTGCGAGGGCGGACGGTCGGCCCATTCGCAAGGCGTCGGCGCATCCGGCGGGCAAGGTGGAATCCTGTGTGGTGCGGGACGGCAAGGCCTATGTGCGCATTCCTCAGCCGTGCCTGATCGCGGTGGACATTGACGGCCAGATGGATGATCAGGACACGGGTTTGTCCAAGCGGGGGCGGTATCGCGGTCCGCCAATTCACACGGTGACGGTCTTTGCCAATCCGCTGCTGAAGGATCGTCCGCGGCTCGACGCTCCGGAGGTGCATCTGGTCAAGCCCGGCGAGCGTCCGCCGAGCGACGGCACGTGGCGCATTTTATATTTTCTGCCGGGCGTCCACGATCTCGGGCCGGGTTTCCCGGTGCATGCCAACAAGCAATACTACCTGCCCGGCGATGCGCTGGTGTATGGCACGTTGAACAACGGCGGCAACTGGAAGGACGGGCATGACATCCGCATCTTTGGTTACGGCACGCTTTCGGGTGCGCGGTTGAAACATCCGAAGTTCGCCGATCCGAAGCCCGCGGATCCCAGCAGTTATGATCCGGTCTGGATCTGCGGCGCGCAGAACACCACTGTGGAGGGAATCACCATTGCCGATTCAGCGCATCATTCGCTCATGCTGCTGGCGGGCAATCACGCCGATGGCCCGACGGACATCCGCTGGGTGAAAATCTTCACCTGGCGCGCGAACGGCGACGGCATCAATCCGTTCAGCAACGGCCTGGTGGAGGATTGTTTCCTCCGCACCCAGGACGACGCCACCTACGTCAACGGCCGCGGCCTGCGGCGGAACGTGTATTGGAACGACGCCAACGGCTCAGTCTTCGTGCTGAGCGCGCTGCCAAACCGCCCGCTCGTGGTGGAGGACTGCGACGTGATCTATGCGCGGGCGGTGTGGAACAAGTGGAGCGGCGGCCGGATCTTCAACATGCGCTGTGAAGGTGGCGGGCCGGCGGGCAACGGCGTGGTGTTCCGCAATATCCGCGTCGAGGATTCGCGGCCGACGCTGCAAACGTTTTTCCTGCTCATGCAACCCTTGCCGCCGTACACCGGGACCCGGACCCAGACGCGCAAGCCCGGCGACCTGGGCGGAATCCGGTTCGAAAGCATCACCGTCGCCGCGTCGAGCGTGCTGGATGAGCCGGAAATTCTCTGGGGCATGCCGGACGGCAGGATTCGTCAGTTGAGCTTTGACGGCGTCAGCATTGGCGGGAAGACCATCACGAACCTGAACCAGTTCCGGCACAACGAATGGGTGGAGGAGCTGCGGTTTCGTTAAAGGCGGCGGGGCTTCAAGGTGTCTTGCCCTCGGGCAGCTTGAGTTCGTCCCACGGTGTGTGGACCCAGCAACGGCCGTCGCGGCCCATGCGTTCCCCAAGGTCGAAGAGCCGCTTCATTTCTTCCGGATCAAATTCCTTGGTGGAGCGTCTCTGATATTCCGGCGGGATGCCGGTCAGGTTGTAATCGCACTTGTCCCGCTGGGCATAGACGTACATCCGGTAGAAGTCGCCCTCGGCCTGGTAATGCGTCAGCGCGGTGATGGACGTCAGCACGATGGGCAGGGCGCGCGGCGTGATGGGATCGTAATGCGTGGCCAGGTCGCCGTTGCGGATGACGAAGAGCTCCGCCGGCCGGCCGCGGTGTTTCTCGGGGAGCGACTTCCGGATTTCGTCCAGCTTCAACACCGGCCCATAGGCGAACACCTGCCGGCCGATGCCGCCATCGACGTGCAGCTCGTCATAGGTCTTGCCGCCAGCCTTCACCTTGAAATAGACCGGCGGAAAAACTCCCGGCACCGCCGCCGAGGCCATCATGACGTTGATGAAGAGGTTGGTGGCATCCGGTTTTCCGCTGGCGGCGATGGCGCCCATGTCCCAGATCACGGGGCGTTTCGCATCGAGATTGGCCGTGCCCATCCACAGCCGGCGGCCGCGGCCGTGTTCGCGCGCGACTTTGTTGAGGAACTCCCGGGTGATGTATTTCTCAAGCAGTTTGCGCAGCGGGGCGGTGTCGTAAACGGAATCGTCCCGCAGAATTCGCAGCAAGCCTTTGCGGTAATAAAGATCCTCGGGACAAAGCCGGGAATAAATCTGGCGGAGGCTGGCGTCCTGGTTGGTGCCCACGAAGGCGAACGGGGCAAGCAGAGCGCCGGCGCTGACACCGGTGACGAAATCGAACGTGGGCCGCGAACCCTGCTGCGTCCAGCCGCAGAGAAAGCCCGCGCCGAACGCCCCGTTCATGCCCCCGCCCGACAGGGAAAGGTATTGGATGCGGGACGGCCCATAGGGATTGTCCGGCTCGGCTTCCAACTGGAGGGCGGTCTGCACGCTGTGCTGCAGAACCGGGCTGAAATGGTCGCCCCAGTCCCGGACGTTCTCCATGCCTTCGGGGATGGCCTGGCCGGCAAATTCGGCGGGCAGGGGGTTGCGCGGATGCAGCACACTGCAGCCGGTGAGCGCCAGCAGCGCGAGGGCGGCGAAGAGCGTGGTCCCTGAAAGGTGGCTGGAAACGTTGAAAGAGCTTTGGGTGGCTCGCACGGCCGGGATTGTGGCGGCTCGCCTTCCTGCCGTCAACTTTCCCGCGCCTGGCCGGGGGGAATCCGAGAAAAATGTGACGACAATCATCAGCGAACTGTTTAATTTCGCGGCCGGCAAATGTTCATGTTTCCCCAATCCATGCTGCTGGATCTGCTGACGGCCGCCGGCGTGTTCGCCGGTCTCCTCGTGTGCCTGGAACTGTGGTTTTTCTTTGGAATGCGCGCCCGCGAACGGCAGGCCGAGCATCCCGATCAGCTGGCCACGATTCAGGGCGCGACGCTGGGACTCCTCGCGCTGCTGCTCGGGTTTAGTTTTGCCATGGCCATGGGACGTTTTTCGGACCGTGAAAAATTGATCATCCAAGAGGCCAATGCCATCGGCACGGTCTGGCTGAGGTGCGAGCTCCTTCCGGAACCGGCGCGTCAGCAAGTTCGCGATTGCCTGCGGCAATATACCGACCAGCGGGTGGCCTTTTATGATGCCACGGAGGACGCCTCCCGAAAGGCGGCGCTGGCGGATTCGGAAAAACTTCAGGGCCGGATGTGGATGATCTTCACCCAGGCCGCCCAGGATGCGCCGGAATTTTCCGAAGTGCTGCTGCCGTGTCTCAATGAGCTGATTGACCTTCACGGTTCACGGGTGGCTGCCGTGCGACGCCACATGCCCGGCATGTTGCTGGGATTGCTGCTGGCCTGTTCCCTGGTCTCGGTGGCATCGGTGGGCTACGGCTGCGGCGTGGCTGGAAAGCGCAACATCGTCCTGACCACGGCCCTGACTTTTCTGATTGCCGGAACCCTGTGGGCCATCATTGACATGGACCATCCGCGCAAGGGGCTTATCCGCGTCGGACAGGAGCCCATGCTGGACCTCCAGCGGAGCCTGCAAACTTCGGCGCCCGCCACCAAGTAGCCGCTTTCCTGCCGGGGTTTCTCCGTAAATTCCCTGAAACCGAATCGGGATTTGTTCATCACATTTTCGGTGCGTCCCGGTTATGTAGGTGATAAGCTGGGCGCCCAACGCTAGACAATTTATGCGCAATCAGAAATCCCCCTCCGATTCCTTGCAGTTGGCCTGTCTGCTTCTCGCCGCCGGAGCCTCTGCCGCCCAAGCCCAGGTGATGCTCAGCCCGGTGGCGGCCACCACGGACATTGCGACTTACAACGACAACTTGTCGGTGACGAACATGATCAACCAGTCCGGGGTGGAGACGCCTTTCACCAGCGGGGTGACCTCGTTTGCCACGTATTTCTCGAACCCCAGCCTGATGTGGGCCAACAGCGGCGACGGCGGCACCAACAACTGGATGAGCCAGCTCACCTTCAGCGCGTCGAGCTATCAGGGATACATCGATTTTGACCTGGGAGCGGTCTATTCCATCAACAGCCTGGCCATCTGGAACCAGTCGCTGAAAGATATCACGGTGAAGGTTCTGACGGACCTCGGCGGACCCGAGCAGACCGTGGGGAGTTTCACGCTGATCAACCGGCAGAATTACTTCTCCAGCTATCCCGTGGACCTGGTCAGCTTTGGTTCGACTTTTTCAGGCCGCTACGTGCGCGTGCTGGTGGATTCCATTTATCCAATCCAAGGCTTCACGTTTGGCTATGTGCTGGTCGGTGAAGTCGTGGCGTCCGTTTCCGCCGGTGGCGCGCCGCCGCCGCCGTCCTTGAGCATCGCCCGCGAAACCAACGGCAATGTCACCGTCACCTTCACGGGAACGCTGCAAACCTCCACCAACGTCACCGGTAACTACACTGATGTTTCGGGCGGCCCTGCCAGTCCCTACACCATCGCCAAGACGAACTTCCTGCCGGCGCAGTTCTTCCGCGCCCGCAATTGATCCACGCTGAACGGCGTTGTCAAAACGCCGACTGAAGTCTCTGGTATTCCTCCGCTGTCAGCGGCAGCAGTGAGCCGTGCCGGAAGCGGAAGGGGAACTTGAAGCCTTCGCCCGCCTTGAACTGGCCGCCGCTCAAGTCCTCGGTGATGAACGGCTCGTAGCCGTTGCCCTTGCGGTAGTGATCCAGAATCAGGCACCACGTGGCGGGCTTGCCGTCTGCCGCGGGTTTTAGCTGATAACACTCCGGGCCTTCGTAACCCTGCATTTTGGCGAGCGAGAAATTCGTCATATCCTTCCAAGGCCCCATGAGGTTGGTGCTGGCTTCCATGGTGATGGCCTTGAACTGCTCGTCCTTGGAGAAACGGTAGTAGCTGCCGTTTTCGCGGACGATGTCCGTGTCGATCACATGCCAGGGCTTGTCGATGTAAATGAAGGGCTTGCCAAAGCTCGCAAAATCTTTTGTCCACGCCGCCCAGATGCGCTGCTTGTTGAAGTGGTCGCTCTTGGTTTTTGACGCCCAGAAGACGAGGTATTCCCCTTTGGCCTCGTCGTAAACAGCCTCGGGCGCCCAGGTGCAGCCGGCGTCGTCCGGAGCCACCTTCACGAGGCGCGGCGCCGACCACTGGACAAGGTTGGTGGATTCCCAGATGACAATCGACCGGCTGGCGGCGGTCTGGGCGCGGGTCCAGTCGCGATTCAGGTTGATGGACAGGTCGGTGGCGAGCAGAAAGAACATTTTGCCGTCGTGTGCCCGGACCAGGTAGGGATCGCGCACGCCCTTTTCGCCGTGCGTGCTGACCAGCACCGGCTCGCCCTGGTTCAAGGCTGTCCATTGGCGACCATCCGCGCTCAGCGCGAAGTAAATCTGCTCGGACATCGGCGTCTGCTCGCCCTTGAAGGTGACGAAGAGATAGCCGCCCTCGTTGGCGAAGGACACCCCTGCGAGCAGGGTCAGCAGAGAAATGAATAGGCGTTGCATCCGCCTCTTGTAGAACTTGGGCGGGCCTTTGTCAGGCTTTCTTTGACAATGCTCGGCCGAAGGCCGGTCAAAGCTGGCGTAGCCGGTAATACTTTTGAGCGCCGCCGGTTGGCAGTTCAAGAACCGCTTCGCCACCAACACTCAGAGGAAGTCCGTTTGTCACCGCCCTCCACATTGCTGGACTCAAACTGGTGGATTCCTCCAGCAACGAATCGCCCGCGGTCAGCGGCCACCTGAGCGAAAGCTTGTTGCCGGTTGTGGCCGGAACCATCGCCACAGCGGTGGGAGCGGTGATGCCGATGACGCCGGTGTTGGTGGTGCTCGCGCTGCCCGCCGCCGCCATCATAGTGGAAATGAGCGTCCAGTTGTAGCTACCCGGTGCCGCATACGCGTGCGTGGCAGACTGGTTGATGCCGTGGGCCGACCCGTCACCAAAATTCCATTCAAAGGTGAGCGTTCCCACGACATTGCTCGCTGCCGGCACGGCATTGAACGGTGCGGGCCAGTGCGCCGGCCAAGTCGGCGGCACGTGCGTGGCCGTGATCAGGCCGAAGGGGCCTTGGGCCACAGTCACGATGCCCGTGGCGAGCAGTGAGTTCTTGGCTCCGTTCCACGACGCAAACGTGAAGCTGTCGGTGCCGGTGTATCCGGCGTCGGGGAAATAGGTGGCCACGGTTCCGTTCAGGCCGACTGAACCGTGCCCCGGTTGCGAGATGATGCGGACGGTGGCACCGGTGCCCGAGATGGGCAGCGTGGCGGCAACCGGCTGACCGCTCACGGTGTTGGTCGTGAAGCTGGTCGCGCCCGGTGCGGCGGCGAGGTTGGGGCTTTCGTTGTCGGGACCGTTGTGACAGGTGTAACAGCCGACCAGTGCGCCGCGAAACATCATGTTGGTCACCGAGCCAGAATCGAATCTGGCGACGAGGACGCGGTCCGCCTGCATGCGCGAAAGCACCGTGCCGCGGCTGTCGCTGCCGTGACATGCCTGGCAGTTCGCCAGTGAACCGATGTAGTCATGATGGCCGCTGATCCACGCCGAGCCAATCGGATGCATGCCGTGAGGTCCGCCCCGGGCCGTGCTCGAGTTTACTGACATGCTCGTGTGGCAGGAGGTGCATTCCACCATCACCCCGGCGTGGCCTTGAATCTTTTCGTTGCGGACGTTGTCGTTCTTGTGGGTCGCGGGGAATTCAGCGTGCGTGGAACCATGGCAGGCGGAGCATTGCAATCCGCCATGGCCTGCTGAAAAACGATAAAGCGAGATTCCCGGTGCGGGGGTGTTCGGCTGCGTTGCGAAAATGGTGTTCGCCGGAACCCGCACCGTGCCGTTGGTGTCGGTGAAGACCGAAGTGTAACGGATTTGCCCGCTGTTCGCCGTCGCGCTACCGCTGTGGCATCCCTGACAATTCGGCTCCATGAACCATCCCACCCGGCTGCTCGAACCGACCTGGCTCATCGATCCATGACAGCTCTGGCATTGCATCGACATTGAGCCGTCATTCGCGATGGCGCCGCCCATCGCGCCGCGCAAACACTTCGTCGCCGATCCCGGGTGGCAGCGGTAGCACGCTTCGCGATGCGCCGAATCATTCAGCGCCAGCTTGAGCACCGGGTCCATGACCGTCGCGTGCTTGGAATGGATTGAAGCCGTGAGCGGTGGGATGGTGCCGTAGCTGGGCAACCCCAGCGCCTCGGAGGAATGACACATCGCGCACAGGACCGGCTTGCCGTCGGCTACATTGCCCCGGTAAAGCCCCAGCGGGTTGTAACCCCGCGCCGCCAGGGCCTCGACGTAAAGGCCGTGATGCTGGCTGAAATTCCGTTCGTCATGCAGCTTGAGGATGTTCAGGCGGAAGTCGCGCTCCTGATTCGCCGCCCACACCCAGCCGGCTGCGGGCCGGGCGGCGTCCTGTGTGCCGGAAGCATGGCAGGCGCGGCAGTCCATCTCGTCCGAGACTGGCAACACAATGTCATTCGTGGCGATCGGCGTGGCACCATTCTTCGCGATCAACCGCATCATCGGGTAAGGATTCTTTCTGCCGGCGTCGTCATAGGGCGTGATCGGGATGCCCTCGGCGCGAAACCAGTTCACCCTGGTGGCAACGCCGGGCGCCGGCTGGTTGGTTGCTTCGAACAGCATTCCCTGCGGCGTATTGTTTGTGCCGGGCATGGGCCAGGGGGTCAGTCCGAATTCAGGTTGGGCTGCCGGACCGTAGATCGGCTGCACGAAGTCGTGGAAGTTTCCCTTGCCGCGCGACGTGGAGTTGAGCGACCCCTCCGGATCGGCAACCGCCTGGTAGGTTACCGTGTAGCCCGACCCGTTCGTGACCAGCTTTCCGCCGACGATCAACTGCGCCTCGATGGTGTTGTAGGGCGGCAGGATGCTGAAAACGGAATAGTCCGAATCCATGCAGTGCATGCCGAGATTGTTCCAGCCAACGAGCTGGTTGCTGGCGGCCAGGGCGCTTGCGGCCGCGGCGCACAGCAGCCCGCAGATAGAGCGGACGAGCATTTTCTTCATGTTGACGGGCTGGTTTGGGGTGGATTCATCAGGCAAGGCTGGTAAGCTCTCGGAGACGTTGGTTTCGCGTGTTGGATTCTTCGTGGAGCGTATGCGCATTTGGTAATATGTCAAATTTAAAGAAGCCAAACCTTTCGGTCGGGCAGTTGGCGGCAGTGTCGCGCCTGTTCGCTGTGCTTGCGGAACCAAGCCGGTTGCTGCTTTTACAGGCGCTGCATGACGGGCCTTTGAGCGTGACGGAGCTGGTGGAAGCCACGGAAATCAAGCAGGCCAACGTCTCCAAGCATCTGGCGGTGCTTCACACTCATCATTTGGTGAAGCGGGAACGCGACGGCATCACCATCCGCTATGAGATTGCCGATCCGATGGTTTTCTCCCTCTGCGGTCTGGTTTGCGCCAAAATGCAGCGCGACCTGAAGAAGGCTGTGGCTGTTTTCCATCCTGAGATTTGACTTTTAGCAGCCGTCACTTCGACGAGGACCGGCTGTTCGCCATGAAGTAAAGCACCGGCACGGCCATGCGGCTGATGAGCAACGAGGCGATTTCGCCCGCCATCAGCGAGATGGCCAGTCCTTGGAAGATCGGATCCGCCAGAATCACGCTCGCCCCCACCACGACTGCCAGCGCGGTCAGCAGCATCGGACGGAACCGCACCGCGCCCGCGTCCACGACAGCCCCGGCCAACGGCATGCCTTCGCGCAGGCGTTGCTCGATGAAGTCCACGAGAATGATGGAATTGCGAACCACGATGCCCGCGCCGGCCATGAACCCGATCATGGAGGTGGCCGTGAAGAACGCCCCCATCGCACCGTGCGCCGGCATGATACCGACGAGCGAGAAGGGAATCGCCATCATCACGATCATTGGCGTCAGGAACGACCGGAACCAGCCGACCATCAGCACGTAGATCAGCACCAGGCACGCGGCGAACGCCGTGCCAAGGTCGCGGAAGACTTCGATGGTGATGTGCCATTCGCCGTCCCACTTGAGGGCGGGTGTATGGTCCGTGAAAGGCTGTACGGCGTTGTAAACCTTCACCGGGCCGTCGAGCTTTGCGATGGCCTGAT
>JAXMHO010000042.1:0-13310 GCA_046346715.1 Verrucomicrobiota bacterium | reverse complement strand
AGCGGTGCGGGTGGCGGCAACACCGGAACTGTCCGCTACAATATCGGCGGCAAGGGAACGGATTCCGTGTTCTCCGGAACCATCCAAGGTTCGGGCACGGAGCAGGTCATTGTTCGCAAAACCGGCGCTGGCACCCTCACGTTGGACGGTACCCTCACCTATGACGGTTCAACCACCGTCAGCAATGGTGTTCTGAAGATTGCCAGCCTCTCCAGCCCCGGCACCTCTCTGGACACCAGCTCGGGCATCATTGTCCGTTCCGGTGCCTTCTTGGATGTCTCGGACCGCTCGGATGCTTCCTTGAACATCGGCAACACCGTGGCTCAAAGTGTCGGCGGCAGCGGCACCATTCGCGGCAGCCTTGTTCTGCCGGGAACCGCAGTGGGCACTATCAATCCCGGCGACGCGATCGGCACGCTTAACGTCACTAATGTCGTGACCATTGCGGTGGGATCGATTGTCAACATTGACGTCAATCGCACCAACGCCCAGACCAGCGACAAGATCTCCGCAGGTGGTGCCATCACGGTGAACGGCGGCACGTTGAACCTGACCAACCTCGGACCGGACCTCATCACCGGCGATGTGTTCCAGGTCTTCAACCAAGCCACCATCGGCAACTTCTCAATCACGAACCTGCCGGGATCGAACGTGTTGAACACGGTGGAATACGTCTGGACGAACAAGCTCGCTATCGATGGCACGCTGGTTCTCCTGCAGGGTGCTTCGCCGCTGGCCAGCTACTCGACCAACATCACCGCGACCGTGGCAGGCGATACCATCACGGTATCTTGGCCCTCCACGCACCTGGGCTGGCAGCTCGCGGTTCAAACCAACAGCATCAACGTCGGTCTGGCCAACAACTGGGTGACCAACCTGGGCACGGCCAGCGTGACGTCCACCAACTTCCCGATCAACCCGGCGAACGGCGCCGTGTTCTATCGGTTGGTTCGTCCGTAACGGCCGGGCTTCCGTTCAAGGGAACGGAAACCCCAATGATTGAGGCGGGGCGCAACTCGGGTTGCGCCCCGCCATCTTAAACAACATATCGTGAAAAGCGGCGCAACCGACTGACCTCATACATTATATTATGAAACAAAACACCCCGGGTGTGAAAAAGGGCTTCACCTTGATTGAACTGCTGGTGGTCATCGCCATCATCGCCATTCTGGCCGCGATGCTCTTGCCGGCGCTTTCCACCGCCAAGCGCAAGGCCATCCGCACGCAATGCATCAACAACTTTCACCAGTTGTTTGTCGGATGCTCCATCTACACGGGTGATTTCAAGGACTGGTGGCCGATCTGGGGCGGATACGATGCCGCGCATCCCGTGAATGTCATCAATGGTGTGCATTATTGCCGTTATGTATTTACCGGACCCAATGCCAACTATCCGACGCCGACCCAGTACTATCCGCCAGGCGATCCGGCCGGCACTTGGGAAAATCTAGGCTACCTCTATCCCGGCAAATACATCGGCAACGGCAAGATCATGTGGTGCCCGAGCTTTTCCCAAAATTCGGCGCTTAGCGTTTACAACTACTCCACCCCAAGCTTCATGAGCACTGATGGCGGCGGCATTGTCCGCTCCTCCATCCTGTTCAATCCTCGCCAAGTCGCGCCGACGAATGCGGCGAACACCCTCCGCGCCTATCAAAAAGCTTCCACCACCCCAGGTCACAAGCTCTTCGCGATGGATTATCTGGAGGCGGTCAGTTCTGGCGGCATGCCTTTCAACGCCGATGGCTTTTGTCATTACCCCGCCAAGGGCTGGGTAGTGCTTTTTACGGACGGTGCGGTGCGCTTCTGCGTCAGCCCGCAGGCCTTCGCCATTTCGCAGTCCTCATCGTTCAACAATTCACAGACCGCCACCACGTTCCAGCAGTATAATGGCATCTATAACTTTCTTGAAGAGGCCGACCGCTGAGTTTGCCGTTTTTTAAGGCAGACCTGCCGGAATTTAAAGGGTAGAAAACTTGTTTCGCAGCGTGTGGAGGGGTTACCTTCACACGCTTTTTATTTGCCCATGGTCTGGTTGATTCAAATCCATCCCGATGGCAGTGTGACTGGTATCACCGCCGTTGCTGGACACTGACGCACACAACCCTGTTTCATAAACCCGGCCTCTAACCGATAATAATTCTCATGACCAAACACATTTGCACCGCCCTGATGGTCTCCGCCTGGTTCACGTTTGATGCCGGCGCCCAGCTTGCCGCCTTCCCCGGGGCGCAGGGCTTTGGGCGGTTTGCCACCGGCGGCCGCGGCGGGTCGGTCTATTTTGTCACCACCACCAACGACACCGGCGCAGGCTCCTTCCGTGACGCTGTCAGTGTTTCGGGGCGCACCGTGATCTTCAAAGTCGGCGGCGTGATTGACTACAAGGCGCCCCGCTACGCGCCCAAGCCCAACATCACCATCGCCGGCCAGACGGCGCCCGGCGACGGTGTGACGATTTACGGCAACGGGCTTTCGTTCTCCGGTTCGCACAACAACATTGCGCGCTTCATCCGGGTCCGGCAGGGCGTCAACGGCGATTCCGGCACGGACGCCATGGGCATCGCCAACGGCCATGACATGATCTTCGACCACATCACATCTTCCTGGGGACGTGATGAAACGTTCTCGATCAACGGGGACGTCTCCAACATCACCATCCAGTCAGCCATCATCTCGCAAGGGCTCCAGACCCACTCGGCGGGCGGATTGATCCAGACCGACGGCGGCGTGAGTATCCTGCGTTCGCTTTACATCGACAACGACACGCGCAATCCGAAGGTCAAGGGCGTGATGGAGTTCGTGAACAACGTCGTCTGCAACTGGGAAACCATCGGCTACAACATGGGCGGGGATTCCGCGGGCGAATCGTTCGTGAATGTCTTCAACAACTACTTCATCCGCGGCCAGGCCAGCGGCAGCACGGCGATCGGCGGCGGCAACACGGACTTCCACATTTACCACGCCAACAACTGGTATGACGGAGACCGCAACGGCATCCTTAACGGAGCCGACCTTTCTCTGGGAGCCTATGGCACCCACGATGCGCAGGTTTCACCGTACGCCTATCCCATCGCGACCGGTTCGGCCTACTCGCCGCTCACCGCGCTCAAGCTCGCCATCAGCGATGCCGGGCCATCCTTCCGCCGCGACAGCGTGGACGAACGCATGATCACCGAGCTGATCTCCTGGGGCACCTTGGGCGGGACGATCACTTCCGAACTTCTGCCGCCCATGAGCGGTCCGGGAGTCATCCGCAACGGCACGCCGTACGCCGACGCCGACAATGACGGCATGCCCGACTTCTGGGAAAGCGGCACGGGGTCGAATCCCGCCGTTGCGGACAACAACGCCGCCAGCCCCAGCGGCAGCGGCTACACGCGCCTGGAAGATTATTTGAACTGGCTCGCCGAACCGCACGGCATCGCGTTGCCGAACACGAACGTGGTGGTGGACCTCCGCCAGTTCACGCGCGGCTGGGTCGTGATCAATCACAGTCCGGTCTGGTCCGTGGCCAATCCCACGAACGGCTCGGTGACGATCCTCAATTCCTATTTCGCGCAGTTCACGCCGAATCCCGGCCTCAATGGTCCGGCGAGCTTCCAATTCACCGTCAACGACAGCGACGGCGAAGCGGTCACCCGCACGATGAACCTGTTCTTCACGCCATCCGCCCAAGGCTACCAGCCGGTCTGGCACGGCGACGACGTGGTGAACAACTGGGACACGCTGGGTGATTACAACTGGTCCGACGGCATTTCGCTGCTTTACCAGTTTCATGCCGGCGACACCGTGAAGTTTGATGACACCGGTTCGACCAATCCCGCGGTGAACCTCGTCGGCTCGTTGCAGCCGGCAGCCGTCTATGTGGATGCGAAGAAGAACTACACCCTCGCCGGCGGCGGTGCGTTGACCGGTTCGATGACGCTCAACAAGACGAACACCGGCACGCTCACCATCAACTCCACCAACTCCTTCACCGGCAACACCACGGTCAGCAACGGCGCGGTGATCGTGAACGGCGAGCTGGCACAAAGCGCGGTCACGGTCCGCGCCAGCGGCGTCATCGGCGGCAAGGGCCGGCTGGGCAACGGGCTGACCGTGCTTTCCGGCGGCAGCATCTCCCCCGGCAACGGCGGCGGTTCGCCCGGCACCTTGACCGTCAGCAACGCGCTGACGCTCTCGGGCGGCGTGACGAACCGCTTCGATCTCTCCGATGACCCGACCGGCCTCCTCAAGACGAACGACGTAATCGAAGTGGTCGGCAACCTGAACGTTTCGGGGGTGAACTACATCCGCGTCAGCCTGCTCGACGGCCTGCCCGGCAACGGACTTTACACCTTGTTCACCTACACCGGAACCTTCACCGGCAGCCTGGCGAATTTCTCCATCACCGGCGTCAGCGGCACCCTGACTAATCCGCCGGGCGCCATTGCCATCCTCGTCAACGCCACGCGTCCGCCCGCCACGCTTGTCTGGCAGGGGAACGGTGTTAACAACCTCTGGGACACGGGCACCACCACGAGCTGGCTGAACGAGGGTGTGCCGGACAAATTTCTCTTTTTGGACGACGTGATCTTTGATGACGCCGGCTCAAAAACTCCAGCCGTCACCTTGGTCGGTGATCAAACGCCCAATTCCGTCACCGTGGATTCGGAACTGAACTACACCTTTGCTGGCACGGGCAAAATCACCGGCACCACCAGTCTCGTCAAAACGAACGCCGGCACGCTCACGATCAACACTGCCAATGACTATACCGGCCCGACCATCATCGGCGGCGGAACCATCTCCGTCGGTCAGTTGGCCAACGGCGGCGTGGTCAGCCGCATCGGCGCGTCGTCCAGCGATCCGGCCAATCTCCAGTTGTTCAACAGCGCGCTCCAATACACCGGCGGAAACGTGACCGTGGATCGTGGCGCCACGCTCGCCAGCGGCGGCGGCACGTTCAACATCACCGGCAGCGGCACGACCCTAACCTGGAACGGAACGAACGTCGGCGGCGGCACGCTGGTGAAGTCCGGCCCGGGCACGCTGACCTTGTCCGCCGGCAACACCTTCACCGGCGGCACGGTGATTGATGAAGGCACGCTGGCGCTGGATGGTCCTTCCGGCGGTGGCACGACGACGGCGAACAATTACGCGCTCGGTTCGGGCAGCGTGACTTTCCAGGGCGGAACGCTGAAGTTGTTCGGATATTCGGGCAGCACCTCACCGGAATATGGAACTTTCAGCCGTCCGATGGTTGTCCCCAGCGGGGAAGTGGGCACGCTGCTCACTCCGCCGCGCTATACCATGGGCGCGTCGTTGTCCGGGGCGGGCACCTTGAACCTGACTGTGGACTACGTTCGTGGCACCTTGAGCGGCAACTGGTCGGCCTTCACGGGCATCATCAACGTGACCGGCCTCAATTCAGGTTCGGAATTCCGTGTCGCCACCACCGCCGGATTCGCCGGCGCCACGATCAATCTCACGGACAATGTCATTATCACGCGCAACGGCGGCGCGACCACCATCGACATCGGCGCGCTGAACGGCACGAGCGGTTCAAAGATTGGGCCCGGCAACAGCTCCTCCAGCGGCAGCAGCTACCGCATCGGGGCGAAAGGTGAAAACTGCACCTTTGCGGGAACGATCATCGCCGACGGTGTCAATGCGGTCACCAAAATCGGCACCGCCAACTGGACGGTGACTGGTGCGAACACCTATTCGGGCGGCACGATTGTGGACGGCGGCACGCTGACCGTGAACAACACCACCGGCAGCGGCACCGGCACGGGGAGCGTGACCATGAATACCGGCACCACACTCGCGGGCACAGGCATCATCAGCGGCGCGACCACGGTCAACTCTGGAGCGACGATCACGCCCGGCAATAACGGGATTGGCACGCTGCGGATCAACAACACCGTCACGCTTGCCGCTGGCAGCACGGCGAGAATCGAGATCAATGCCGGCTCCGCCACCAAGGATTTGCTGGATGCTTCCGGTGCGATGACCTATGGCGGCACGCTGATCGTCACAAACCTGGGCGGCACCCTGGTCAACGGCCAGAGCTTCAAGATTTTTGACGGCGGCAGCTATGGCGGCTCGTTCTCGTCGATGACGCTGCCAGCGCTGGCGTCGGATTTGCAGTGGAACACCGCCGGACTTGCCACCAGCGGCACCATTTCTGTCGTCAGCACGAACTTCACCCTGCCGCAATCCATCGTGTGGGCCGGCGACGGCGTGGTGAATGCCTGGGACCTGGCGACGCCGAACTGGCTCGTCTCGAATTCCATTCCGCGCGTGTTTGTCAACGGCGACACCGTCATCTTCACCAACACCGGTTCCGTTTCACCCGCGGTGAATTTGACGACCAACGTCTCGCCTGCCGCCGTGAATGTGAACTCCTCGCAGAACTTCACCCTCACCGGCACGGGATTGCTCGCCGGTTCGATGGCGTTCAACAAATCCGGCGCCGGCAAATTCACCTTTGCCAACACCGGCGTGAACACGTTTTCCGGCGGCACCACCATCTCCGCCGGGTCCATTCAGCTGGGCGACGGCGTCTCCGTGAACGGAAATCTTCCCGGCAACATCGTCAACAACGCGACGCTCATCTTCGCCAATCCGAACGCGCAGACGTGGTCGTCGGTTTTCGCCGGCACCGGCACGCTGGTCAAACAAGCCGCCGGCACGCTCACCGTGACCAGCACGAACAGCAGCTACGCCGGCAACGTGGTCATTGGCGGCGGCGCGATCACCCTCGGGATCAGCGGTTCAGCCCTCAACACCGGCAGCCTCACCCTCAGCAACAACGGCGCGTTCAATCTGCCGGCCACCAGCCCGGTGTCTTACGCCTATCCTGGTGCCATCATCATCCCGGCCGGCCAGACCGGCATCATCTCCTCGCCAGGCCTCGCGAATTCTCTGGGCGGCAATCTCAGCTCTGGCAACACCAGCAGCACCCTGCAGCTGTCCAGTGGCATCAGCTTCGGCGGCACCACCACCGCCCAGTTCGACAGTTTCACCGGCACGATCAATATTCCGTCCGGCAGCACGCTGCGCTTTTCGCCGAACAGCAGCGGCAACACCTACGGTTCGCTGAATCCGCTCTTCACCGTCAACGGCACCTTGCAGCCGCGCAACGCGGGCAACACCGTGCGCCTCGGAAAATTGTCCGGCACGGGCACCTTGACGGGACCGCAATCCAACGCCGGCACGGGCAACACCCTTTACCAGATCGGCGGCGCGAACGTGGATGCGACGTTCGGCGGCAACATCAGCAGCAACAGCGCGGTCGCCGGCAGTCTGGTGGTTTTGCACAAACTTGGAACCGCCCGGCTGACCCTGACCGGCGCCAGCACCTTCACCGGCGGCACCATTGTCAGCAACGGCGCCTTGTTCGTGAGCAACACCACCGGCAGCGGCACGGGTTCGGGCACGGTGACGCTTCGCAACGGAACCACGCTTGGCGGTTCCGGCATCATCAGCGGCGCAACGACGGTTGAAACCGGCGCGACGTTGTCGCCGGGCGATGCGGTGGGGACATTGACGTTCAACGGCGCGCTCACGGTGCAGAGCGGAACCACCAACGTTTTTGAGCTGGGCACCGTCAGCGACCGGGTTGTGGTGAATGGCACGCTGTCCGTCGCCGGCCGCATCAATCTTGCCGCCGCGCCGGGCTTCGGTCCTGGAACTTACACGCTCTTCAGCAGTCCGAGCGCGCTGACCTTGGGCAGCCTGACTTTGGGAACGGTGCCGTCGGGAAGTTATCTTTACAGCCTGAACACCGCCACGGTGGGACAGGTGAAGCTGGTGGTGACATTGCCGAATCCGCCGAACCTCACCACGGCGGGAATCTCCGGCGGGAATCTCGTCATCGGCGGCAACGGGGGGATGCCGGGCAGCAATTACTGGGTGCTGACGACGACCAACGCCTCGTCGCCGATGGTTTCATGGACTCGTCTGGCGACGAACCAGTTTGATGGCGGCGGAAACTTCAGCTTCACCAATCCGGTCTCGACCTCGACCTTGCAGCGGTTTTACCGCCTGCAGCTGCCCTGACGGAAAGCCTCAAGCGGCGGGATGGTCATCCTTGCGGACGGCGTCCTTGACGAAGGGCAGCACGATCTCGTGATGCTCCTCCTCAAACTTGAGGACGAGCTGGACCCCTTTGATTTTGTTGGCCACGCAAAATTCAATCGCGCTGGTGGAACTGAGGAAATCCATTGCCTCGGCGGAGTTGGCGGTCCAGCCTTCGATGTCCTTGAAGTAAAAGCCGGTGTCTTTTCGTTGAATCAGTATCCGCATATAGGTGGCTGCGTTGCGTCAATCCATTCAACACCGCTCCCGGAGGTTTGATTGACGTTGATTTTACCGCAGACTAGCGGGCGAGGTGCCGCCGAGGCAATCCGAAGTTATTAACAAAGCCGGACGCGGTCACCTGGTTGCCACCTGCGCGGCCAGGTCCTCCGCCGGGTAGGTCCAGATTTCAGCGAGCGTCGGGTGGTAATGGGGCAGGGCGGTGAGTTCTTGAACCGTCATGCGCCGGGCCATGGCGACGACGATTTCGTGGATCAATTCGCCGCCCGCCGGACCGGTGCAGGCGCCTCCGAGGATTTCTCCCGTGGCCGGATCGGCCAGCAGTTTCACGAAGCCGTCCATGGCCTCCATGATGATGGATTTGCCGTGATCATTGAAGGGATAGCTCGCCGCGATGACGGGGATGTTTCGGGCGGCGGCCGCTTTTTCCGACAACCCGACAAAAGCGACCTGCGGCTCCGTGAACACCACGCCCATGTGCAGGCGGTTGTCCAGCTTCCGGGTGCCCGGCCGGAGAATGTTCTGGCCGGCGATTTCGCCCTGCTGCACGGCGACGTGAACGATGTCATGCGGTCCCGTGCAGTCTCCGGCGGCAAAGATGTGCGGCGAAGAGGTCCGCATGTATTCGTCGCAGACGATTCTTCCCCGGCGCAGTTCGACTTCGGCATTCTCCAAGCCCAGTCCGTCCGTCTGCGGCGTGCGGCCCAGGGCGTAGAGGATGTTCTGCGCCGACACCGAGACGACCTTCTTGCCGTGGGAAAAGGTCACGGTCTTTTTATCGCCCTCCCGCTTGGCCGAAAGCAGCTGGGTGCCGGTGAAAACATCGATTCCTTCCCGGCGAAAGACTTCCTCGACCACCGCCGCCGCATCGGCGTCGAAATCATGCAGCACTCGCGGGCTGCGCTGCACCAGCGTGATCTTGGTTCCAAACCGCGCGAAGAGCTGCGCGAACTCGCAGCCGATGGCGCCGCCGCCCAGGACGATCAGTGAGTCTGGCAGGGTGGCAAGCTTCAACGCGTCATCGCTGGTGAGATAGCCGGCTTCGGTCAACTGCGGCAACGGCGGCGGGGCGACCTTCGAGCCGGTGGCGATGACAAAATTCCGGGCGGTGATTTTTTCGCCGGTGCTGAGTTCTACCGTGTGGGGATTGAGAAACCGGGCCAGGGCGCGGATGAATTTGAACTTTCCCCGGGCGATGCCTTCCCGGCGGTATTTGGCAAAGTCCTCGATGATGAAATCCTTCCGGGCCATGGCGGCGGCGAAATCGAATTTTTTCACCTCGGAGTGGATGCCCCAGGACCGGCCCGACTTGGCGTGATGCAGCTTTTCGGCGGCATGCAGCAGCGCCTTGGTCGGCATGCAGCCGCGCAGGATGCACAGCCCGCCGATCTCCTCGCCGCCTTCGATCAGCACCGCCTTGAGCCCACCGTCGGCGACGGTTCGTGCCGCCGCATACCCGCCGCTGCCCCCGCCAATGATCGCCACATCGAAATCAAACTGCGCCTTGCCCACATTCATGCATGCAGCATGAATCACGGGAGAGAGGCTGACAAGCGGTCCGCCGGAGATTTTTGACGGCCCGGCAAGGTTTCGTTGGCCACCTTGGCCAATGTCTCCTAGAGTGGCGGCATGAAATTCACCACCGGCCGTCTGCTCGTCGTTTTGCTGTTGTGCAGCTTCATCACCCGGGTGCTGGGCGCCGGCGCGCCGCATGATTTCGCCCGCTGGGAAAAGGACATTTCCGCCTATGAACAGGCGGCGAAGACCAATCCGCCCCCCGCCGGCGCTGCTCTGTTTGTGGGTTCCTCGACGATCCTTCGCTGGAAAACCTTGGCGGAGGATTTTGCCGGACACCGCGTCATCAACCGCGGTTTTGGCGGATCAGAGATCGAGGACGCCACGCATTTTGCGGAGCGGTTGGTCATTCCGGCGGCGCCGCGGGTGGTTTTCCTGCGCAGCGGTGGCAATGATCTGCACAACGGCAAGAGCGCCGAGCGGGTGTTTGATGACTACAAGGCGTTCGTGCAAAAGGTTCAGGCGCACCTGCCGGACACGGAAATCATTTTCATCGGGCTCAGCCCGAGCATCGCCCGATGGGACCAGCATGACCGGGAACAGGAACTGAACCGCCTGATCGCCGAGCATGTGAAGCGGTCGCCCAAGCTCAAATACATCGAGTGCTACGATTCCGTACTTGGCGCGGACGGAAAACCCCGGCCGGAATTATTTGTGGCCGACAAGCTGCATTTCAGTCTGGAGGGCTACAAGCTGCTGGTGGAGCGGGTGCGCCCGTTTCTGCCGAAGGATTGACGCAAGGACAGTCTTTGTCCGAGACTTTCGGGCAGGATGGGCGGCATGGCTACCGGTCAACTCTGGCTGTTTCCTCCACCACGACCACTCGTGGAACGGTTGGGCGAGTCCTTTTTCAAAACCGTCCCGTCCCAGCCAGGAGTGTATCTGATGTGCGGCGCAGAGGCGGGAGTGCTTTATGTGGGCCGCGCCAAAAATCTGCGGCGGCGGCTGGCTTCGTATCGCGTGGCGAATTCCGAACGGCTGCCGCGGCGGATCGTCCGGCTGCTGCACCGGGTGACGCGGATTGAATTTGATCTGTGCCCGACGGAACTGGCCGCACAAGAACGGGAGGAACTCCTGATTTGCGTGCTGGCCCCGCCGTTCAACCGGGCGGGCAAGGTCTGGCCGCTGACGGAGGCGGCCCGCGCAAAATTTTCCGTTGCCGGGCCGCCGCGGACGTTTCATCTTGGACGGCATGAGCAAAATCATTTATCCCCGCAGCCCGCGCGAGACGATGGCCGGCTGGCATTATCTTCCCCGCTATGTTGACAAGATCCGACTGCACCTGGCCGGCAGGCTGCACGCCGACTACCAGGAGAACCTCGGCAAGGGGTTTGACGGCATGTGGCTCAAGGCGGCGGGCCTGGCACACGAGAAGTTTGTCGAGGTCGTCCGGGATTCCGTCACCGACGGCGAGGTGTGCGACTGGGTGCGCGCCAATGTGAAGCGCAGCGACGCCGAGAAGGCCGCGCATTGGCAAGATGTCTTGAGCCGTCCGCTGGCGAGCGACGCCTCGGCCGTGGCGCGGTTCAAGATGCGCAAGGAGCAGGCAGGCATCTCTCATCGGGATGAGATCCAGAACTTCGTGGACTACATTGACGCCGACGAAAAGCGGCTCTGAGCCAGTTTCGTTGAAAATAAAAAAGCCGGGCCCTTTCAGGTCCGGCTTTTTTGCTGGGACGAAATTACTTCTTGAGGACGGTTTTCACCCAGGGCTGGTTGTCGAGATACCAGCGGATGGTTTCGCGGATGCCCTGCTCAAACTTGTGCGCCGGGACCCAGCCGAGCTCGCGCTGAATCTTGGAGGCGTCGATGGCGTAGCGGCGGTCATGGCCGGGACGGTCCTTGACGTAGGTAATGAGCTTCTGCGACTGGCCGCCGAGCTGCGGGGCGAATTCATCGATCGTGTCGCAGATGAGCTTCACGATGTTGATGTTCGCCCATTCGTTGTGGCCGCCGATGTTGTAGGTTTCGGCGGTCTTGCCCTTGTTGAGCACCGTCCAGAGCGCCTCGGCGTGGTCGCGGACATACAGCCAGTCGCGGACGTTCATGCCGTCGCCGTAAACCGGCAGCGGCTTGCGGGCGAGCACGTTCTGGATGATGACCGGGATGAGCTTTTCCGGGAACTGGAACGGCCCGTAATTGTTGGAGCAGTTCGTGATGACCGTGTCCAGGCCGTAGGTGTGATGGTAGGCGCGGACGAGGAAATCGCTGGAGGCCTTGCTGGCGGAGTAAGGGGAGTTCGGCGCGTAGGGCGTGGTTTCCATGAACAGCCCGGTGGCCCCGAGGCTGCCGTAGACTTCGTCGGTGGAGACATGATGAAAGCGTTTGCCCTGGAGGTTGGCGCCCCAGTGAGCGCGGCAGGCTTCGAGCAGATTGAACGTGCCGACAATGTTCGTCTGGATGAAGTCGCCGGGGCCGGAGATGGAGCGGTCCACGTGGGATTCTGCGGCGAGATGCATGACGTGGGTGATCGCGTGCTGTTCGACAACTCGCAGCGTGGCGGCCTTGTCGCGCAGGTCCACCTTCTCAAAGATGTATTTGGGATGCTTGGCAACCTTTTCGAGGTTCGCCAGGTGTCCGGCGTAGGTCAGGCAGTCGAGATTGACGAGCTTGGTGATTTTCGGGTCGTCAATGACGTGTTGGATCAAATTGGAGCCAATGAAGCCGGCACCACCGGTGATGAGTAGGTTCATATTTGCAGATCAGGGGTTGGGAAAACGTCAGCGCTTTTCCGGCTTCCAGTTTTTCAAGGAATCTTCCAGGGCTTCTTCGACGCCGCGAATTTTGACGCCAGCGGAAACCAGCTTGGTGGTGTCGAGGATGCAGTTGGAGCGGGGCGTTTTGGCGGCGACCTTGTAAAACTCCTCGTCGCTCTCCCAGTATTCAAAGGGCCGGGCGGGCTTGAGGATTTTCTCGATCAGATCGACCACGTGATGCGTGGTGACGAAGCCGGGATTGGTCACGTTGTAAATGCCGAATGGCGCACGGAGCTTCCAGAGGTCCAGACACGCGCGTACATAGTCGGCGCGATGTGAAATGGAATTCACATTGTCATAGACCTTGGAGTAGCGCTGCACCTTGCTCAGGTAATTGCGCGGGCTGTCGAATTCATCGAAAGGAATGCGCAGGCGCCAGACGTAGCATTGCGGGGCGTTGAGCAGGGCTTCCTCGCCGATGGCCTTGGTGCCGCTGTAAAAGCTGCAGGGAAGGTCTCGGAAACAAAAGTTTGGGGCGTCCTCTTCGGTGAAGCCGTGGAAGGCCGCCGGGTTTTTCTCGAGCAGCTCGCGCAGCCGGGGCTTGGTCAGATCCTTCTCGACGTGCGTGGCGCCGTTCTCGACGATCTTTGCGCCGGAATAAATGCAGCCGGAGGAAATGTGTCCCCAGGGAGTGTTGGTGGCGGCGCAGGCTTCGGCGATCATCTGCGGCAGAAG
>JAXMHO010000041.1:0-15920 GCA_046346715.1 Verrucomicrobiota bacterium | reverse complement strand
ACGGCAAAATGAATCCGCGCATCCGCCCGCGGCACCACCTCGCCGTGCTTGTCCGTCACTTTCACGGTGACAAAGATCAAGTCCCGGCCGTCGGCGCAAACGCTTCCCCGATCCGCCGTCATGGCCAGCCGGGCCGAAGCGCCCGCGGTCTTCACTTCGTCGGTCGCCCAGGATTTTCCATTTTTGCAGGCCGTCACCTTGAGCGTGCCCGGCTGATAAACGACGTCGTCCCAGCGCAGGCGATATTCAAATGGGCCTTTCCTTTTTCGGCCGAGCGATTTGCCGTTCAAGAACAGCTCGGCCTCATCGCCGGAAGTGAAGACATGGACCGGCGTGATCTGATTCGTGCGCTCCGGCCATGTCCAGTGCGGCAGAATGTGCGCCAGCGGCAGCTCCGGACGCCAGCGGGACTGGTAGAGGTAGAAACGGTCCTTGGGAAATCCCGCGAGGTCGATGATGCCGAAGTAGGAGCTCCGCGCGCCGTAGTAGGGCGTGGGTTCGCCGAGATAATCCCAGCCGCTCCAGACAAATTCCCCGGCCACAAACGAATGCCGGTCCTGCGCGGCAAAAACTTTGTCCGCCGACGAACCAAAATCCGCCGCGTAAAGTTCATAGGCGCTGACGTATTGCTGTTTGCCAACGCCGCCTTTGCCTTCCCGCACCGGATTGCTGCTGCCGGCGGCGACCGGAAACAGATAAGTTCCGCGCGTGCTCAAGGCCGCGGCGCTCTCGCTGCTCACAATCATGCGCGCCGGAAATTTATCGCGGAAGCTTCCGTAAAGCGGTCCGGTGCGGATGCCCTTGAAGCCGTCGAACTCCGGCGTGTCGCGGATGCCTTCGCCCTGGTAGTTCAGGCAAATCACATCCATGGCCGCCGCAAATTCGGAATCAGGCTTGGCGAAGTTCATCGAAGCCGCGGCCGGACGTGTCGGCTCCTCGTCATGGGCGAGGGCGATCATCTCGCGCGCGACTTTCGCGCCGTCCTCGCCGGTGTACTGCTCGCCAACCTCGTTGCCCACGCTCCAGAGAAACACCGAGGGATGATTGCGGTCACGGCGCAACATCGACCGCAGATCCGGCTCGTGCCAGTCGGGGAAAATCAGATGAAAGTCGAACGGGGTCTTGCGGCGCACCCAGGCGTCGAAGACTTCATCGACCACCAAAAAGCCTAAGCGGTCCGTGAGTTCCAGCAGCTCCGGCGCGGGCGGATTGTGCGCGAGGCGGATGGCGTTGCAGCCCAGTTCGCGCAACCGCTCCAGCTGCCGTTCCGCCGCGCGCTCATTGAACGCCGCGCCCAAGGCGCCGAGATCGTGATGCTGGTTCACGCCCCGGATGCGGATGCGCTCGCCGTTTACGAACAGGCCGTCGGGCTGGCATTCTATTTTTCGAACGCCGAAGGGAGTTTCGTAAACATCCAGAACATTCCCGCCTTGAGAAACGGTCGTGACCGCGAGGTAACGATGCGGCTGCTGCGTCGGCGGCGGTCCCCAGAGTTTGGCACCGGTGATCAGCGCCCCGCCCTGGCACTCAGCCCTGGCGCCGGCGGTCAGGCTCAAATCGCACGGCGCAATTGCGGCCACGGCCTTGCCGCTCCGCTTTCCATCCTCGCCGAGCGAAAAAATCTCCGTGCCAAGCGTCACGTTGGCTGGCTGCGCGGAATCATTGTCCACCGTGACCTTGAGATTCACCCTGGCCCGTTCCCGCGAAACTTCCGGGGTCGTCACATAAGTCCCCCACTGGGCGACATGCACCGGGGCGGTTTTGACAAGCCAGACATTCCGGTAAATGCCCGCGCCTGGATACCAGCGGGAAAAGTCCGGGGGATTGTCCAGGCGGATGGCGAGTTGATTCGTGCCGCCGAAATTCAGCTGCGGCGTGAGATCGATCCTGAATGAGTTATAGCCATAGGGCCAGCCGCCGATGAGCCGGCCGTTCAACCATACCGCCGCATAGGCCATCGCGCCGTCCACATCGAGAAAGATTCTTTTATCCGCATCACTCGCTGGAATCGTGAACTGTTTGCGATACCAGCCCACGCCCGGACTGGGCAGGCGCCCCATCGAACCGCCCACGCCGCCGGAATTGAACGGCCCCTCGATCGCCCAGTCATGCGGCAGATTCAATTGTCGCCATGAAGAGTCATCGAATGACGCCTGCACATACGGCAGGTCGCCGCCGGGATTTCCTGAGGGGCGCGGAAAATGTCTGCCGGAATCTTTGATGAACGCGTTGCCCGACGGCAAAATCCACGGCTTGAGCACGGTGTTCGTTGCCGCGGCCAGCGCGGAGGCATCCTCGACGGCTTCCGCAAGCCGCTCCTTTTGGTCCTCGCCCCTGCCCGCCGGCCGGATGTCATAGAGCAAGGAGGGCGTGGCGTGGTTGGTCGAATCACCCTTGCGAAAACGCCAATGGTCATTGAAAGAAATGCGCTCGCCGCCGCGCGCGACGCCCGCCGCCGCCAAACCGGCGAGCAACGCCCTGACGAGAACCTGACTTTTCATGGCGCGGATCGGGGGAGGGCGAACAGGTTCAAATCAACCGCCTCGGCCATCGCCCGGTAGCCGGCCGGATTCAAATGCAGCCAGTCGCTGGCGTTGAGGCCGGGGTGAAACGCGGCTCGAAACTTTTCCGGCGACGCCGGGTCGCGGACCGCCGCATCGAAATCAATCACGCCGTCGTAGATCGAATTGGTGCGCGTCCAGGCATTGATCTCCTGCCGGATGCTCTCGTGCTCGGGAGAGTAATAGCCATTGCCGCCGAACGGCGTGATGGTCGCGCCATAGACACGGATGTTCCGGGCGTGCGCCTTCTCGGCGAACTGGGTGTAGGCGGCCAGAAGATTGGCGGTCAACGACGCCGGCTGCCCTTCCCGCGCGCCGCCGATGTCGTTCACGCCTTCAAAGATCACCAGCCATTTCACGCCGCTTTGCCCGAGGACGTCCCGGTCAAAACGTTTCACCGCCGCCGGCCCCAGTCCACCGAAGATGGCGTTCCCGCCGATGCCGACATTGACCACGCCCACGCCGGCGGTCGGCGCATTGGTGGCGAGCCGTTCCGCCAGGACATCGGGCCAGCGGTTGTTGCCGTCCGTGGTGGAGCCGCGGCCGTCCGTGATGGAATCGCCGAGCACAACGATGCTGCCCTGCCCCGTCCCACCGGACACTTCGATGCCCGTGATGAAATACCAATGGGGCGTTTTGGCCGCCGCCGGCAGCGACGCGGCGGAGACGGAGTTGCTGCCAACGATGAAGGACGTGGTGCGCGAACCGGGATGGCCGGTCACCGCGCCGGGAGAAATCTCTCCCAGGTTCAGGCTCACCGCGACGTTGGCAAGCGCCGGCAGATCAAAGTCAGCGGCATCTGACACCACGCTTTCGCCCGGAGGAATCACCACCCGGGGTTCACCGTGAAACGTTAACGACCGGTCGGTGGCCGGATTGATTTCACCAACGTCCGCGCTGCCCTTGCCGGCGGCCAGCGCGAGGTGCGCCGACTGGATGGTCACGGCGTTGGTCCCGAAAAGATTGGAGAGCCGCACCCGCAGTTGTTTCCCGCCGATGCTGGTGCGGACAAACTGCCGAAGCGTCGAGTTGACCAGCGGCACCGGCGGAAGATTGCCGGGCTCCGTCAACTGCGGCGCACAGCCCCACGTCGCCACCCAGTGCGGCTCCGCGGCGAACAGGTTTTCAACGGCGGCGAACGCCGCCAAAAGAACCACCAGCACGATTTTAGTTTTGGACATGATTTGAATGGGTTCACCGTCAGGCCCGCTCGGCATCCGCCTGCGGACTGCCCCGGTCATTTGGTCTTCAATTTCAGCACGGTAATGGAATAGGGGGCGAACTCGCGGGTGAAGTCAGCCCCCAGTTTGTCCACCGGCTCCGTGCGGGGAACCACCCGGCGCGGATCGCCGCTGGAGTTGGTTTCATCCAGCGCCTTGGCCGCCAAGACGACGGCTTCACCTTTGGCGTTGACGCTTTTGGTGCCGCTGATCTGAACATGCACCGGCAGGAGAATGCCCGAAGGATTCACGACCTTGAGGTAAACGTCGCCGCTCCGGCTGCTGCGGGTGGCGCTGAAAAACAGCTGCCGCAGCTTTTGTCTCGGAGGCAGGGCGCCGCCGCGACCGGCGCGCGGCTGCCAGTCGCGCGTGGGGATGTCCGACGCCTCGGTCGCCAGGATTTCATCGCCGTGCAGGGCGCTGAACATGACCTGGCCATGGTAAGCCGGCGAGCCATAGCTGTTGAGCGCATCATAGCCGATGAGGTCCGAACTCCACTGCATCGAGCGACCCTGCCCGCTGGTCTGGCTGACGTTCACCAGCAGCGGCGCGTAGCAATGCATCAGCACGATGTCAGAGTTCCGCTCCATGCAGGTCATCCACGCGGCATCACCCAGCGCGCCGGCCATGTTCGGCGTCGGCGACCCGACGCGCGTGGCCCATTCCCCGCAGAAAATTTTTGTCGGATTGGTCCGCGAGTAGGAATCGTAGCGGAACGACTGCGCCAGCATTTCCTCCAGGCTGCGATAAAAATGCTCGTCCACCAGGTCCGGCGTGCGGCTTTGAACCGAGCCGTTGACCGGCTGCTCATAACCCCATGATGAAATAATTTTCAGCTTGGGATATTTGGCCTTGATGGCGTCGTAGAATTGCGCAAAGCGTCCGTCATAGCTGCCGCTGCGGTCGAACCAGTCTTCATTCCCAACTTCGACATAGGTCAGCTTGAACGGCCGGGGATGACCGTCTTTCGCGCGCTGCCGTCCCCACCGGGTAGTTTTGGCGTCGCCGGTGAGATACTCAATTTCTTCGAGGGCCTCCTGCACGTAGGGTTCAAGTCCGGGGCCCGCCGGCACCACGCCGCCGCGGCCAAGGGCGTAGCCCGCGAAAACAGCGAGCACGGGCTCCATGTCGAGATCCTCGCACCACTCGGCAAACTCGAGCAGCCCAAGTCCGTCGGTGGACCAGTAACCCCAAGGGCTCGGATGTCCGGGACGCTGCTCCACCGGACCGATGGTTTCCTTCCAGTTGAACCGCTGGTTGAAGGCGTTGCCTTCCAGATAATTTCCGCCGGGGAAACGGAGGAATTTCGGCTTCATCGCCGCCAGCAGCTCCATGAGGTCGGCCCGGTTGCCGTTCGCACGGTTCTTGTAGGTGGGCGGAAACAGCGAGACGTTTTGCAGCCAGAGCGTGCCGGGATCGGCCACGGTGAGCTTGAAGACGTTGTCCTTCGACGCCGGGACGCGGCCGGTCCTGAGCCTGGCCTCGAACTTTTTCCATTCGCCGGTGAGGCCGGAAATTTTGGCGCTGGCGTAAAGGGTTTTGCCGTCCACGCTCTCCAACCCCACGGTCACCGGCCCGCTGAATCCGGCCGAGGCCTTGGCATAAAACGACACGCGATACGTGGTGCCCGGCTTGACCGGAATTCCCCAGTAGCCGCCATTGGCGACGCCGGCCGGAGACGCCTTCGAAGCGGAGGACGCATCGAGCTTGAGGCTGACGTTGAGAAATTCGTTCAGGGGATTTTGCGGATCGAGCACCATCCCCGCCCCGCCGACGGCGCTCCAAAACCGGGGTTTCGTGTCGGGCTTGTAAGTGACCGGAAGGTATTTGTCGGCCTGGTAAGCATCCGGCGCCGCCGCTGGCACCACGGCGTCCGCCTTGAAGGAGCGGTTGCGAATCAGCTCGCCGTAAAGTCCGCCCTCGTAGGAGTAGTTGATTTCCTCCGTCATCAATCCATGCAGCATGGGGCTGACCTGGCCCAGCACCTTGCCGGCATTGATTTGAATCACCGGCGTGACCGCCGGCGCGACGCCGGCCGGCTCGGCGGGCGGCGTGATCGTGGTGGTAGTGAAGGTCGCCGCCGCCGGCTCCGCAGTCACGGCGCCGACGGAAACGGTCCCGTCCGCGGCCAGGGGCAGAATTTCAATGGCATTGATCTGCGGGTTCTCGACCTGCGGCGTAAACTCGATGCGGAACACGCCATTGGTCACCGTCACCGGAACGGATTCCACATGGGCGCGGTTTGGTCCGCCCGCCTTCACCCAGACGTCGAAATTCTTGAATTCCCGTCCCTGCACCTTGAACGAGAACACGCGCTCGCCGGGGCCGGTGATGCCTTCGTAGGTTTCGGCAAAGTACAGCTTTGCCAGGTAGTTTCCGTTCGCAAGCCGGAATGAAAAGGCATCCATCGAATAGTGCTCACTCTGGAAGAGGCCGCCGTCCCTGGTGCCGGCGATGGCCACCGGGGTTTCACGCTCCACGGTGGCACCGCCCTCGAACCCCTGCTCCGCCAGCCAGACATTGCCGGCCGAATCTTTGAAAGGCGCGGACGCTCCGGCCTTGATGCGAACCGCCCGGGCGGCAGTCGTGGCCGGACGGGCAGGTTCGGACCGGTTGACGACAATTTCGGCGGAGGCGAAGTCGCCCACCCGGCGCGTCAGCTTCAGTTCGCGTCCGTCGCCGGATACTTTGCCGTCATAGCTGATGCGGATTTCGTTGTCCGGCAACTTGAGCAGCTCGGCAAACGAAACCGCGTCGCCCTCCACCTTGCCGTCCAGCAGTTCGACCTCGCGGTGGCGTTCGCCGGCCTCCGAATTCGCCCGGCCGGTGAGCTTGGCGCCATCCTGTTGAAGGGTGAAGGTGTACTTCTGACGGCCGATCTGGGAATCGAACTCGGTCTGCCAGACACCGGTAAGGTCGGCGGCAAGCATCGAGAGCGGCAGCAAGATGAGGGCGAGGAGCAAGGTGGTTGCTTTCATGTTTAATCGACGTCCGGCAGCAAACGAATGTTCACTGCCAAGTTTGGTTGAATGACCAACGGGCCGTGTCCGGGCATATGTCGGCTGAATCGCGGTGGAACCTATCCGGCCATCACCGCCCCCGCCATACGACGAGTGTCGTATCCTTGAATGATTCCGTGAAGCAGAAAGACCTCAGGGACTTTGAAACAGCCGCGGGGCGAATTCGCGCAGGCTCCGCCGCCACGACTGCCATTCGTGCGCGGTGTCGGGCGAAACATAAAAATGCGCGTTGATCCCGGCCGCCTTCAACCCGTCGACGCTCGCATTAGGATCACCGCCCATGCGATTACCGCCGAGTTCGCGGCTGCCATAGCTGACAAACACCAGCTTCACCTTCTCCTTAAACGCGGCCAGGTCGGGAATTTCATTCGTCGCAATGCCGCCGCCGCTGAAGATGCCGATATGAGAAAACGTGCCCAGGTTGAAAGGCGCGATCGCGCGGGTCTGCATGCCTCCCATCGACAGCCCCGCCATCGCGCGGTGCGGCGGGTCGGAAAGCGTGCGGAAGCTGGCATCAACGTGGGGAACCAAATCCTCGATGAGCATGCGCGCAAACGCGCCGGGGTTGTAGCGGCGGCCGCCCGGACCGCCGATGGCGCGGGAATAGGGACTCTCGGTCTGCGCGGATTGATTCGTTCCGCCAAAACCAAAATCCGCGCCGGGAACATAGCTGTTTGCCATCACGATGATGAATGGCCTGGCTGTTCCTGCGGCGATCAAGTTGTCCATGATGAACGGCGTGCGGCCCTGGCTGCCCCAGCCGGTTTCATCCTCGCCGCCGCCGTGCTGCAGATACAGCACGGGATAGCGCGCGGCGAGATTAGTCTCATAGCCCGGCGGCGTGTAGATGAAACAGCGAAGATCCCGGCCCGCGCTTTTGGAAAAGAAGTACACCTGGCGCAGCTGGCCGTGCGGCACCGGTTTGACCGCGTAAAAATCCTCGTCGTGCGCCGGAATCTCCACCCCGCTGCCCCAGCGGCTCGCCCCGTAAAAATACAAGCTGCCCGGATCGGGCACGGACGCGCCGTCAATGTTGAGTTGGTAATAATGGAAACCCTCGTCCTGCGGCGCGGAATAGCCGACCCAAACATTGTCATCGCCCTTGGTCAGCGGATATTTCTTTCCGCCGATGTCGAGCTGCACGTTTTGCGCGGACGGCGCCACGATCCGGGCACGAACCCGCCGCTCGGAATTCACCTGCGGGTACGGCTTGCCTGCTTGGTTGATCGTTGACGGCTTCCAGTCATCGACCGGGCTTTCAACCGTGCTCGGAGCGGTTGTGTTGGATTGCGCCGAAGCAACAAAGTTGGCGGCGACTATCAGACAAGCGGCCAGTGTTTTTTTCATGGATGGTATGGTTGGGGTAAGTTTCCACCTTAAAACGGCGGTCCGGCTGAAATCCGGAAAAAATTCTGCGGCAAATTTGCCGGGTTGTTGCTCCAGACAAATGGCATCGCCGGCGAATTGGTCGTGAAGAGCGCGCTCCAGTTGATGAGGTTGGTGGAGGTTTGAATCTGATAATCCGGTCCACTATCGCCGCTGACCTGCAACACCAACTTTCCGCCATTCAATGCGACTGATGAAATCTGCGGTGAGGGCAACGGCTTGACCGTCACGAGAAAACTCTGCGTCGCACTCAAATTGGGCGTGCCACTGTCCGTCACCCTGACGGTAAATGAATTCGTCGAATTCGCCTGCGTTACGAGAGGCCGCCAGTTCAATACGCCGCTGTTGGTGTTGATGATCGCGTTGGCTGGAGACACCAGCAAACTGAACACCAGCGTTTGCGACGGCACATCGTTGTCGGATGCCGAATTGGTGATGCTCAAAACGACACCCGCGCCAATCGTGCGGTTGGTGACGGCCGCCAAGGTGGGTGAGGCGTTCTCGGCGCCGCCGCCGATCAATTCCACGGAATCAATGTTCGGCAAACCGGCAGCGGAGGTGGATTGCAGCTTCACCTCGGTGGCCCCGTTCGTGATGTTTGCGTTGACCGTGACGAAGTCCCAATTCGTCAATGAAGCCCTGGCGGGGAACTGGATTTTGGAGGCTACCTCCACACCGTTGATAATCAGGTTGGCGCTCCGGTCATTGGTGCAGGCGTAGCGGAACGTCAGCGACTTTACCACCGACGAATCGAAATATGCCCCCCAGTAAATGCTCGCGCCGTTGGTGTCGGTCGTGTTGGCGAATCCACTGCCAGTGTAGCCGGTGTAATTGTTGTCAACCGTCCCATCCACGCTCCGGAAACCGGAATTGTTTTCCTGAATCACCAACCCGTCGCCGTAAGCCGTGGGAACGACGACGATGTTGTCGAAATAGACCGAGCTGGCCGCCGCGGCGCTGGCCTTGAACTCGATGTTGTTCGTGCCGGCGTTCAAGGTCACATTCAGTTTGTTCGTGGCCCAGTCGCTCAATGAGCCAGTCTGAGAGAACGTTGGCGTGGCCACTTTGATTCCGTTCACATACAAATCGATGGTGCCGACATTTGCGCCGGTGACGGCATAACGCATCTCCAACCGATACGTGCCCGCCTTCAAAACTTTGACGGATTCCCTCACCGCCGCGAGCGAACTGGTGCCGAATTGCAGGTAGCCCTGTCCCCGATAATTGCGAACTGGCTTGTCCCATCCGCTCGTGACGATGGTGGAAATATTTTTGTATTCGGAACATTCGGTCTCAAATTGCAGCGGGCCAGTGTATGCCAAAGGCGGGTTGGGCGGCGTCAAAACCGCCGGAGTATAGGAAGTTAACCGGCCCGTTCCCGAACCAGCACAATTCACGGTGATATCGAGCGGTCCGTTTTGCAGAACCGTCAGTGTGAAAACTCCACCTGACCAATTTTTGCTAAGAACGCTCGCGAGATGATTGCTCCCACGATCGGTATAAGCATAAGTCGGCTCCGCCGTGCCGCCGTAAATCGTGATCGTGTTCGTCTTCAAACCCGAATAGATGACGTTGTCGTAGTTGGCCAGATAGAATGTGACGCTGTTGGAAAATTCCTTCATCACGCCGGAGGTGTATTGGGAAAAATTCAAGTCAACGTGGTCGCAGGTGTTGTATTTGAACGGAATGGAATTGCTGGCCGCCTGTCCGGTCTTGTAAGGATTGTAAACCACCCAGGCGTTCTCATGCCGGCCGGCATAGAGGTCGCCGGCGTATTCCTGCGGGAAGAGCGTGTTGAATTCATTCGTCTTGGCCGCGATCGTCGGCCAGCGCGTTGAGTAGCCAGATTTGTTCACCTTGATCTGAAACGATTGCGCGGCAGCATCATTCAATTGATAAACAGTCGGAACGGTTGGATAGCGTCCGGTCTTCTTGAAGAACGATTTGTTCGTTCGATAGTTTCCGTCGCTGTCCATGCGATACAGCCCTTCAAACAGCGACATGGGCGAACTGTATTTATCGTCGTTGCTGCCGGAGTTCATGTCATTGACGATGACGACTTTGGTGCGGTCAATGACTTCTTGGCGGGTCGGGATGCGAACTGTGCCGTCGAGAATCTTGCGGAAGAGATCAATGTTCACGTTGCCGAACTGCGGAAAAGTTCCCCAGCGCCGCGTGCTGTAACCGTTGGAAGTCGACGCCGCGCCGATCTCTTGAAAACATTGCTGCCAAATCAACTCCGGGCCATCAATCACCGTCTCACCCGTCAACATGATGTGCTCAAGGTGCGGCGCTCCGCCGGTAGCCAGGGTAAAGTTTTGATTGGTGCCCGTGGCATCGGTCCAACCGGTCGAATCGTAGCGGATGCCGTATTGTCCGCTGTAGCCGGAAAGATAAGCGCCCAAGCAAACGCTCTCCATGTCCGATTGATACGACTGCTGCGTATATTTCTCACAGAGGATGTAATTCTTGGTGTATTGCTGACAGGCGGCGGCAAAAGTGGAATTACGTTTTAACATGCCGATGGGATTGATGTTCGCGTCGAATTCATTCCCGCACCAACTCACGACCAGATAACCGCCATACTTGCTGGAGAGTTTCAACAGATTGGCGAAGTGATTGATGCGATCCGTCCACGCCGCCGAGAGCGGATCGATCGGATCATCGTATCCCCAGAACTGCTCGGCGTAGTTGAAGCCAATCAGGTTCGGATAATCGCGGTAGAACTCCTCATAGACAGCAAGGTCAAAGTCGGAGAACTGGTGAAACCCGCCGCTCGACTGCTGGATCATCGCCCACATCCGGTTCTGGGCGCAGACGCGCATCCACGATTTCGCGATTTCATAACCGTATTCGGAGACGTGGAACTGGCTGTTCGATGTCGTGTGGCTGATGGACAAGGATATGTTCAGCACCACATACGGCCGGATGTCCGGCGGAATCAAATCAATGATCTGCTGCGGGTCGGGATAATTCCAGGAATCAATGTGGATGAGCCACATGGGCTGTTGTGGCGAAATAGGCCGTCGCAAGGGCGCGTTCGTCTGCTGCGGAGCAGTCACCACGGAATTTGTCAGCTCAAAACCGTTCATCACAAAAAACGCCGTGCTAACGGGATTCGTTGATGAAGTGAGATTGAAAACAAAGCTGATTGGATTGGTGCCGTCCGATCGGATTGCAGTAGAAAATTTTGTTGCGTTGGCGAGGTTCGTGACTGGCGGGGCGGAAGATTGTGTGCTGGAAATGACCAGCCCGCTCGTCGTCGCGGAACCGTTGGCATCGTTCACTGTCACGTTGAAAGTGCCGTGCTGATCCTGCGTGTCGTGATGATAAGAAAGCCAGCCGTAGTTCCCCGCCGGCAATCCGCTGATGGTCAGGGTCAAGGGATTGCCGGGGCTTTCCCGTTTGTCCGTGCCGATCCAATCAATCATGAGATCAAGCATGTCCGCCGCGTTGGTCGAGTAACCATTGCCCGAGGACCGCACCTGTGCTTGCTCTGCCGTATTTGTCGGCGGAGATCCTGCCCATGTCGGAGTGATGGTGACGCCGGTGCCGAACGCACCATAGGTTCGCGAACCAAACGTGTTGGTCACTTCGTTCTGCGCAGTGTAAGCCTGAAACCCAGCCATCGTTTGCGCGGACGAGCCATTGAAGTCCACCTTCAGGGACTCGGCGAAGGCCATCGCGAGCAGCGCGTGACCCAACAGGCAAATCACTGTCCATCGTCTTGAAGCACGGAAGATGTGAATGATCTGGCTCACAACAATTTTACTTGTCGGCAATCGAATCGCTGATGTGGAAAAAATCAAAGTCAGCGCAACCGCCCGGCGTTTTGGTGGCATAGTTAAACAGCCCGAATCGATAACCCATGAAATGCGGCAGCGTGTAACTCATCTTCAGCGCGCTGCCAATTGGTGTCCACGATTTGCCGTCGAGGCTGTAGTAGAAATGCGCGTTGTCCGCTCGCTCCTTGAAATCGCAATCCGCTCTCAAAAAGATATTCGATTGCATCAACGGCACGCGCCCATCCCCCGCCGGTGAACCGGAAGCAGCGTTCACCATGACGATGAAGTTCGTGCCGCCGTCCGCCTTCACACCGACGAGGCCGTAATTTTTTTGCAGCAACGCGAGGCCGGCGAAGTCGCCATCTTTCAAGTTGCTCACGTCAACCAGCGTCACGCCGGAACATTCCGGGCCGATGGTGCGTTGCGTAAGCGTGTTGCGGGCGGAGAGAAAATCCGCATCCACGCGGCCAGTGGTGAGGCGCAGAAAACCGGGACGTTGTGTGACCGACCAAAGCGAGTTGGCTGGATTATGATTCCATTGCCAGACCAACGGGAGCGCGGATTCGTCGGCCTTGCGATCAAATTCATCGGAGGCGACGATTCCGGGGATTAAACTCTTGTTCGCAGGCAATTTCAATTCGTCCGGCACTTTGCCATCAACGCCGAGCACCGGCCAACCGTCTTCCCATTTCACGGGCACAAGATACGGGATGCGCCCGACCGCGCCGAAGTCGCGGAAGAGATACGCGAACCATTCGCCCGTTGGAGTGTCAATGAGACCGCCCTGCGCCACGCCCTTGTCCTGCAGCGCTACGCGGCCTTCCCACGGTCCGGTGATCTTGTCAGCGCGATGGATGATGACCGTGCGCATTCCTCCGCGCGGCCAGGTGATGTTGAAGAGATAATATCTCCCGTCGTGCTTGAGCAACTGCGAGCCTTCCGCGTTTAGGCCGATGTTCGGTCCGGCCACGGAGCTGGCGTTGGTGATGATGGTTTGATTGAGACCGTCGGGCTTCACGCTGGTGGCGTCGGCGGTCAGTTCAATCAGCCGCAAATTGCCGCCGCCGTAAATCATGTAGGTGCGGCTGTCGTCATCGAAGAACAACGAATGATCGTGGAGCATGGGTTTGAACGACGCTTTTTCCCACGGGCCGCGCTCCACATCCTTGGTGGAATAGACGTAGGTCTTGCCCGTGGTTTGCGCGAAGGTGGAAACGTAAAACGTGCCGTCGTGAAAACGGAGGCTGCTCGCCCAAGAACCTTTGCCGTAACTGTTTTTCCCGTTGGCGAGATTCAACGCATCCACATCGTCGAGGATATCGTAGGCGTAGCTCGCGATTTCCCAATTCACCAGATCCTTCGACTTCATGATCGGCACGCCGGGACTCAGGTGCATCGTCGTGCTGCTCATGTAATAGGTGTCGCCCACGCGGACGATGGAGATGTCTGGCACGTCAGCGTGAAGGATGGGATTGCGGGCGCTATCGGCTTGAGTTGGCGATGCCAGAATATATCCAACTAAAGCAAACAGAGCGAGCGTGCGGAAAAAACTTTTCATATCTTTGGCGAAAAATTATTTCGCGAACCGCCAATAATCGAGACTGAACAACGTCTTCTCACCACCGGTGAATTTCAGATACAAATCCTGCACACCGATTGCACCAGAAACATCGCATGTTACGTCTTTCCACGTCTGCGCACCATCGGTGTTCTCCACTTTGCAGGTGCCGACGAGCTTGCCGTCCAAATTGCCGAGATGCATTTCAATCTCACCGCCCTGCTCGGCGCTCGCGACGCGCGCAGTGAATTTCTTCGCCCCCTGGTCGCCAAAATCAACGCCGACGATTCGAATCCAGTCGCCGTTGTTGATGTCGGTCAAGTCCATGCCGCCTTCGCTACACGGCTCGGTTTCAATGCCGTGTTGCGCGTTGAACGTCTCGCCCTCGACGCGCTCGTAAGGATTGAGATGGCCAAGTTGCGCCACGCCATTCGTCGTGTAAACGACTTGCTTGATCGAGCCATCGTCGTTGAAACCAAACTCCTCGATGGCGATGTTGCGGCGGAAACCCATCGGAATGCCCGCCTGCTGCGCGACGATGCGGTTGTGATAAACGTGATACCACCTGCCTTTGAACTCGAACTGCGAGGCGTGGTTGTTATCGCCTTTATTGATCGGCGGCTGGTCCGCAACGACACCACGATAGACAAAGCCATTCGTTGGATTGCCACTGGTCTGATATTCAATGCGCAGTTTGGCTTTCGGCTGGCTGGAGTAGGAAAAATAGTAAATGCCGTTGCGTTTGAAAACCCACGACGCCTCGAAGAAGTTCGTCGCGTGCATCTTGATGACCTCGCCGTCGAGACTGATCATATCGCGGTTCAACTTCGCGCAACGAACGTTGTCGTCGCCGTTGCCGCCGCAATAGAGATACGCCTGACCGTCGTCATCAATGAACACGCCCGGATCAAAGAGCCACATGTTTTTCGCCGGCTGCACGCCGGGCGTGCCGTGGCTGACGAGATTCTTACCGAGCACGTCGTCGAAAGGACCAACGGGATTAGTGCTCACCACGACGCCAATGTCTGCACCGCCGTTGCCGAAGTAGAGAAAGAATTTTCCCTCCCGTTCGATCGCGGCCGGTGCCCAGGTTTTCTTCGCCCACTTCGTATCCTTGGCCGCGCGGAACACCGAACCGTGATCCGTCCAGTTCTTCATGTCGCTGCTGGAGACGCACACGACATCAGGAATGTTGTAGCTGCCTTGCACGGGGCTTTCGTCATCGTCCGAGCAATAGATATAAACGCGGTCCTTGGTGACGAGCGAACTCGGATCAGCGAGGTAGCGGTGCGAGGCGATGGGATAATCTGCCAATGCCTGTGGAGCGAATGCCAGGAGGGGAAGGACGCCGATGGCGGCAACGATTTTTCGTGGGTTCATAGTTTATTTGACGAGCCGATAAAACACGGCGGCAGATTTATTGGACACGCCGACGGTCACTTGCCATTGACCGCCGATGATCTGCGGCGCGGGCGAAGTCACGTTCACCCAGTTGCCTGCCGTGAGATTGGTGCGTGACTGAACGGCAAAGCCAGCGGACGCGAGCGGCCAGCTCAACGTGAGGCTCGTCGGCGAACTGGCAAAATGGATGACTGGACTATTCGTGCTCAACAGCGAATTCACGCCGAGCGCGTAGCTCGCCGCAATCTCCGCCGCCGAGAGCGCAACGCTGTGAATGCGGAATTCATCCAGCAGGCCGTTGAAGTAGGGATCGGGCCATTGCGACTTCCCGAGGTAATTGTTTGCCGTGCGGCCGAGGGTGGCGGGCTGGATCGTCATGCTGCTGTTCGTGCCGACCGCCACGCCGTTTTGATAAAGGATCCCGATGTTGCCGTTGCGCGTGACGGCGACGTGATGCCAGACGCCCGTGGTCAGGGCGGCGGTTCCGGTGATCTGCTGCTCGCCGCCGGAACTGTTTGTGGTGATGCCGAAACGCAGCCGCGCATTGCTGCCGTTCTGCGGCGTGAGAAACATGTAGGTTGTGGTGCTGTTGCCAAAATCAAAAATGCGCGACCAGTTCGCGGTGGAATTCAATTTTACCCACGCCTCGATGGTGAAATTCGTCACCGCGCTGACAATGCCCGCCGGCAGCATGGCATATTGCGACGACGCAGCCGCGATTGTCAGCTGTCCTCCGGACAACCCGCCGCCAATCGGCAGCGTTCCATTCCACGCCGGGCCGCCGACGGAATCTGCAAGCGTCACGCCGCCGGATTCACTGAAGCTGTAGCGGTGAAACAGGGCGGGCGCGGGCGCTGTCGTAAATCCCCAGACGGCGCCGACGTTGGTGTTGGCGCCGGCAATTTCATCCACGCGCCAGAAATAGTTCGTGCCGCCAAACAAGGCCGGGCTGAAAGCAGCATTGGTCAGCAAACCGCGAAATTCGGGAG
>JAXMHO010000040.1:0-16213 GCA_046346715.1 Verrucomicrobiota bacterium | reverse complement strand
CATGACGCGGCCCGGCGTGCCGATGACGATGTTCGCGCCCTGCTTCAGGCCCCAGAACTGACGCTCATAGGACTGACCGCCGTAGATGGGCAGGGCGTGGATGCCGCGCGTGAAGAACGCGAGCGTGTGGATTTCCTCGGAGACCTGCACGGCGAGTTCGCGCGTCGGGCAGAGGATCAGCACCTGCACGGCCTTCTGCGCGACGTCCACTTTTTCCACGGCGGGAATGCCGAAGGCGGCGGTCTTGCCCGAACCGGTCTGCGACTGGCCGACGACGTCCTGGCCGGAGAGGAGCGTGGGGATGGATTCGGCCTGAATCGGCGACGCCTGTTCAAAGCCCAGTTTGTCAATGGCCTTGAGCAGTTCGGCGGACAGTCCCAGTTCGGAAAATAATTTCGATGTCATGTTCGTTCGTCTTTTCGACCCGCCTAAACTAACCGAACCGGCCTGGCAGCGAGAGCTAAATCTTTCGCCGGCGGCTGGGGAGCTTTGGTCGTGCTTTCCGCTCCGGCGATGGCTTATGCTGAGCGGGTGAGTTCACTAGCCATCCGCATTGCCGCCGACGTCATCTCGAAATCCAGCCGCGAACATCCCGCGGACACGGTTCTCCGCGACGCCCTGGCCTCGCGTCGCGCGCCCAATTCCCGCGACCTGCGCGAAGCCAGTCGGGCGGTTTTCAATTACTACCGCTGGCTCGGCTGGATGGAACGCGAACGTCCCTTGCCGGCGCAGATCGAATACGCCCTGAAGGTCGCCCGCATGTTCGTGGACAAGCCCAAGGGATTTGCCGACGACCTCCTGATGGCCAAAGCCGTGCCGGATTGGATTCGGGAACATCTCGAGGTCTCGCCGGCGTGGACGCGAACGATTCAGGCCGAGCCGCGTCTCTGGCTGCGCGCGCGTCCCGGCGCGGCGGCGGACTTGGCGGGAAAACTCGGCGCGGCGAAAACCGGGCCGCTGCCCGACTCCTTGGAATACAAGGGCGAGGAGGATCTGTTCCGGCGCCCGGAATTTCACGACGGCGAATTTGAAATCCAGGACATCGCCTCCCAGGCCGTCGGCTGGCTGTGTGAGCCAAAGCCCGGCGAAACCTGGTGGGATGCGTGCTCCGGCCAAGGCGGCAAGCTTCTGCATCTGTCGGACCTGATGACGAACAAGGGTCTGATCTGGGCGAGCGACCGGGCCGAATGGCGGCTGCAAAAGCTCAAGCGCCGCACCGGCCGCGCACGGGTGTTCAATTATCGTGCTGCGTTGTGGGACGGAGGCGCCAAGCTGCCGACCAAGACGAAGTTCAATGGTGTGCTCGTGGATGCGCCATGCAGCGGCGTCGGCACCTGGCAGCGAAATCCGCACGCGCGCTGGACTACCACGGCCGAGGATGTGCGGGAACTCGCGGCGGTGCAGCAGCAGTTGCTGGCCAACGTCGCGCCTTCGGTGAAACCGGGCGGCAAATTGATTTACGCCGTCTGCACCTTGACCCGCGCCGAAACCACGGACATCGCGGCGGGTTTTCAAGCCGAACATCCCGACTTCGAGCCGCTCGTGTTGCCGGTAGAGTCTTTGGTTAAGGAATTCAAGTCAGCGGCTGGAGCGACGTCGCTGATGATCTGGCCGCAGGATTTGGGCGGCAACGGAATGTTTGTGGCGGCTTGGCGTCGAAAGGGCTAGGGCGCGCTTTCCACGTTTACCCGGCCAGTGTGCCGTGGGTTGGCCCGGAACATCGGCCACGGACTTGACGCCAGGGGACTGCTTCCGCCCAGCGCCTTGAGCTTCGTGTTGTTGTCGCAGAAGAGAACATTTCCCGCCGCAGTGACCACAGGCGACGAGTAAAGCGGCGGCGAAATCCAAAGGTCCCACTTGCGGGTGCCGTCCGGTGTGATGGCGGCAAAAGCCCCGCCGCGCGAAGGGCAATACACCGTGCCATCCTCGACAATTGCCGGCGTCGCTTCCACCAATCCGCCGGTGTCATATTTCCATTTCACTTTGCCTGCGGGCGAAATGGCCGCACAGTAGTTGCTCACGCCGACATAGATGGTCCCGTCGCTGTCAATGATCGGCGAGGACGCGGTGAAACCGCCCGTGTGCAAGCGCCAGCGTTCCGTGCCGTCGGGTTTGAGGGCGTAGAAGTTTCCATCGGTCGAGGTGAGGTAAATGGTTCCGTCGGTGTTGATGGTGGGGGAAGAACTGATCGGGCCCTGGGTGGCAAAGGTCCATTTCAACTTTCCCTCCGGCGTCAGGGCGTAAAAGCTTTTGTCGTGGGAGCCAAAATAAATGGAACCGGCGGCGTCTATCGCCGGCGAGGCATCCACCGGCGCGCCGGTGGCGAACTCCCAGCGTTTCGAGCCGTCGGGGTTCAGGGCGTAAACCTTCCCGTCCCAGGAGCCGAAGCAGATCATTCCGTCCTTGCCGATGGCTGGCGAGGAATCAACCCACGCGCCGGTTTTGAATTTCCACCGCACCTTGCCGCCCGGCGTCAGCGCGTAGCAATGCCGGTCACGGCTGCCAAAATAGATCGTCCCGTCGTCCCCGATGGCCGGCGAGGATTTGATGTCCGCGCCGGTTTGATACGACCAGCGGATGACGCCGTTCGAACTGATGGCGAAGAGTTTTCCGACAAAGCTGCCGGTGTAAATGGTTTCGTCCTTGCCGATGGCCGGGGAGGAATCGCTGAACCAGTAACCGAGTTCGGTGTTCCAGAGGTTCGTGCCGCCGGCCAGCACGGAGAGCGGCGCGAACAGGCAGTTCAGCCAGAGCCAGACTGAGGCATGGAAGCGAAAGGCTTTCATGCTTGGAACCGGTTCGACTGTGAAGGACAAGGACGCATCATGCGCGGCAAGTTAAGAACGCGGGAGAAGGCAGGCAAACCAATTCAGGGCCGGAGCGTCAGGGCATGTCACCGGCATTTGGACTTTGCATGACGGCGGAAATTGTCGTAGATAGTGCGCTCCCGCAGTGCGGGCAAATATGAAACCCGAAGTGGAAATCTACGACACGACCCTGCGCGACGGCGCGCAGGCCGAAGGCATCAATTTCTCGGCCGGCGACAAGCTGCGCATCGCCGAGAAGCTCGATTCGTTCGGGGTTCATTACATTGAAGGCGGCTGGCCGGGCAGCAATCCCAAGGACATGGAGTTCTTCCAGCAGGCGGCCAAGCGCAAGTGGAAGAACGCCCAGATCGCGGCGTTCAGCATGACGCGCCGCAAGGGCGTGGCCGTGGAGCAGGACGAGCTCATGCGCCTGATCCTTGAAGCGAAGACGCCCGTCGTCACCATCGTAGGCAAAACCTGGCTGCTGCACGTCACCGAAGTCCTGCGCGCGAAGCCGGATGAAAACCTCGGCATGATCGGGGACACCATCCGCTACTTGAAAGACCACGGCAAGAAGGTCATCTACGACGCCGAACATTCGTTTGACGGTTTTGCCGACGAACCGGAATACGCCCTCGCCACCTGGCAGGCGGCGGAAAAAGCCGGCGCGGACTGCATCGTGTTGTGCGACACCAACGGCGGTCGTCTGCCGAAGGAAATCGCCAACGTGGTTTCGCTGGCGAAGTCCAAATTGAATTGTCCGCTGGGCATTCACACTCACAACGACTGCGGATTCGGCGTGGCCAACGCCGTGGCCGCCGTGGAAGCCGGTGCCATCCAGGTTCAGGGAACCATCAACGGTTTTGGCGAACGCACGGGCAACTGCAATCTCATCAGCGTGGTTCCCGCGCTGCAATTGAAGATGGGCCTGCGCGGCGTGCCGGCGAAATCGCTGCCGAAGCTGAAGGAGCTTTCCGAGTTTGTGAACGAGGTCGCGAACATCCGTCACGATGTCCGCGCGCCGTGGGTGGGTCAGACGGCTTTCGCCCACAAGGGCGGCATGCACGTCCACGCCATCGAACGTGTGTCGCGCAGCTACGAGCACATCAATCCCGAAAGCGTCGGCAACTTCCGCCGCGTGCTGGTGAGCGACATGTCCGGCCGGACCAACATTCTGATGAAGTCCCGCGAGCTGGGCTTCAAGCTGACGGCGGACGCCGCGGAGACGCGCGAGATCACCGCCAAGGTCAAGGAGCTGGAAGCTCAAGGATATGAATACGAGGCGGCCGAGGCGTCGCTGGCCTTGCTCATCCGCGCGGCCATGGAGAAGAAGTCCATCGCGCGGTTCGAGGTCGAGACCTATCACGTTTCCATGCGCCGCGACAAGGTGGAATCCATCTGCGAAGCCACGGTGCGGGTGCGGGTGGGCAAGGAAGTCGCCCACACGGTGGCGGAAGGCGACGGCCCGGTGAACGCGCTGGATGCGGCGTTGCGCCGTGCGCTGGTGAAGTTCTTTCCGAAGCTCAAAGCCATCGAACTGACCGACTACAAGGTCCGCATCATCAACGGCACCACCGGCACGGCGGCGAAGACCCGCGTGCTGATCACCTCCAGCGACGGCAAGCGCGAGTGGGGGACCGTCGGCGTGAGCGAGAACATCATCGAAGCCAGCCTCCAGGCGTTGGTGGACTCGATGGAATATGCCTTGTTGGGCAAGTAACCGGCGTCAGCGGTTCAACGCGCCGTTCATGTTGGACGAAATCTCGTTCGTTGCTTGCGAGGCTTGGGCGATGTTGCGGCTCATTTCATTCGTGACCTGCAACTGTTCGTTCACCGAATTGGCAATGCCCGCCGCCGCCTCGTTGATGCTCTGAATCGACGTGTTCACGCTCTGGATGAACTTCGCCACCTGCTCGGCCTGATTGCGCATCGCCTCGATCCGCTGGCCAATTTCCTCCGTGGCCTTCGCGCTGTTCCGGGCCAGCTCCTTCACCTCGTTGGCCACCACGGCGAAGCCGCGGCCTTGTTCGCCCGCGCGCGCCGCCTCGATGGTGGCGTTGAGCGCGAGCAGGTTGGTCTGGCCGGCAATCTTGTTGATCAACGCCAGCATGTTTTCAATTTTTCGCGTGGCTTCGCTGAAGGATTTCAAGGTGACATTCGCCTGTCCCGCCTGGTTCACGGCCGTCTCGGTCTGGCGCGCGGAATCCGCCGCCTGCCGGGAAATCTCCGCGTTGGATGCGTTCAGCTCTTCGCACGCCGCGGCGACGGACGTGAGACTGGAGGCCGTCTCGGTTGCGAGCCGCGCGGTTTCCGTGAGGCGCGCGGTCGCCGCCAGACGGGTGGTGCTTTCCTGCATCTTCTGGCCGGCCTGGTTCAAGATGACCGCGCTCTGCCGGTAGGCGCCCTTGAGGCCGCGCAGGAGAATCGGCCGATGAAACCGGTCGTTGCTGCAGTTCCGCATGGCCACGGCGGATTCCCGCACAAACGAATCGGCCATGTCGAGCATGTGGTTGATGGCGCGGCAGACGCGGGCAAACTTCGGGTCGGCATGGAGATGAATGATGCGCGCCTCCAGATCCCCGGCGGCGGCGCGTTCGCAGATCTCCGCCACACGCTCCAGTTCCTGATCCCAGCCGGCATCGGCGACGCGTTTGGCTTCCGGTTCGGCGACGACGTTGGCGGGTGCTTCTTCCAAAACAGCATTCATAAAATTAAACGGCCTCCTGCAGCCGGGTGTGTTCCGACAGGCTGAAAACAAATTCGCTGTAATCCATCTTCTGCTGGGCAAGCACTTCGCCCACCAGCTTGTAGGCGGCGTCCATGCCGGCGTTCGTGTTGTTCGCCTTCCGTTCCACCGCGAGCAGCTGCGCATACAACGGCTTCACCTTCGCCAGTCCGTCAGGGTAGGGGACGCGGCGGTTGGAGTGATACCCGACGAGTTTTCCCTGAAGATCATAGCTCGGCGTGACGTGGGCAAAGACCCAGTAGTGGCTGCCATCTCGGGCGAGGTTCAGCACGTAGGCAAAGATTTCATCGCCGGCATGCAGCGTTTCCCAGAGCAGCTTGAAAACGCAGCGCGGCATGTCCGGATGCCGGATGAGGTTGTGGGGTTTGCCGATCAACTCCGCCTCGGTGTAGCCGGCGACGCGTTGGAAGACGTCGTTGGCATAGGTGATGACACCGCGCAGGTCGGTTTTGCTGACGATGATTTCGTCCTCGGCGAAAAACTTTTCGCGCCCGGTCGGTTGAATGCGTGCAGGATTCATGACATGTGCCGCTCCTCGCGTCAGCACTGTGGCGCAGGCCGCGAGTCAGAGCGGGCCAAGTTAAGCATCGGAAGCCCCTTCCGGCGGCTTGAGACGAAAGGCTTTACATTTTTTGCCATGCGGAACGGCCAGAGAAGTCCGGCATGGAGACGTCCGGGTCCTCCTGTCAATAATTCACGGGACGTTTAGTTGCGCGGGGAGCCGCGGTTTTGCTAGTGTTTCCATCCGGCCGTCGCTTCGGGACGGCCGGCTGAATTTTTATGTCCGAGATTCCCAAAGCCTACGAACCGCAAGCCGTCGAAGACAAATGGTATGACTTCTGGCAGAAGCAGGGTTGCTTCACCGCCGATCCGAAGTCCGCCAAGCCCGCGTATTCCATCGTCATCCCGCCGCCGAATGTCACCGGCATGCTTCACATGGGCCACGTCTTGAACAACACCATTCAGGACATCCTGAGCCGCAAGGCGCGCATGGACGGCAAGGAAGTGCTCTGGCTGCCCGGCACCGACCACGCCGGCATCGCCACGCAGGTGCAGGTGGAAAAACAGCTCAAGAAGGAGGAGAAGAAGACCCGCCACGATCTCGGCCGCGAGGAATTTCTCAAGCGCGTCTGGGCGTGGAAGGAAGAAAAGGGCGGCATCATCATCAACCAGCTCAAGAAGCTCGGTTGCTCGTGCGATTGGACGCGCGAACGGTTCACGATGGACCCGGAATATTCCCGCTGCGTGCAGAAGGTGTTCGTGGAGCTTTACAAGAAAGGCCTGATCTATCGCGGTAAACGCATGGTGAACTGGTGCCCCGTGTCTCAGACCGCGTTGTCCGACGAGGAAGTGGAAATGAAGCCGCAGCGCGGTTTCATGTATCACTTCCGCGTGGAAGCGGTCGAAGCCGACGGCTCGCCGGTGAAAGTGGTTGCGACGCCTTCGTCGCAACCCAAGGTGGGAGCGACGCCCCCGTCGCCGAAGCCTGCCGCCGAAACTGCGAGCGAGGGCGCTCGCGCCACCTCTGGCGACGAGGGCGTCGCCGCCACCAAAATCAGCGGACCCGAAATCGATGCCCAAGGCCGCGTGTGGCTGACCATTGCAACGACCCGCCCGGAAACCATCCCCGGCGACACTGCCGTGGCCGTGAATCCGAAGGACCCGCGTTACGCGCATCTCATCGGCAAGCACATCGTGCGTCCGTTGCCCGCCGAATTGCCGCTGGCGCAAAAGCTCATCCCCATTGTTGGCGACGAGCATGTGGATTTTGAATTCGGCACCGGCGTGCTCAAGGTCACGCCCGCGCACGACAAGGCGGACTTCGACATCGGCGCGCGCCACAAGCTGCCGCTCATCGAAGTCATCAACGCCGACGGCTCCATGAACACCCTGGCGGGCGGGCCACTGGCGGGTTTGGATCGGTTCAAGGCGCGCAAAGTCGCGGTGGAAATTCTCACGGAACAAGGCGTGATGATTGAAGCCAAGCCTTACGAGAACAACGTCGGTTTCAGCCAGCGCGCGGATGTGCCGATTGAACCGCGTTTGAGCGAGCAATGGTTTTTGAAATATCCCGCCGTGCCGGAATCCAAGGCGTGCGTGGAGCAGGAGAGCGACTGTAGCGGCGCTGTGTCAGCGCCGAATTCGGGCGAAGGCTCGGCGGTCACAGACCGCCGCTACAAGATGCGTTTTCATCCGCAGCGGTGGGCGAAAGTTTACGATCACTGGCTGACGAACATTCAGGACTGGTGCATCAGCCGCCAGCTTTGGTGGGGACACCGGATTCCGGTGTGGAGTGGTTGGGCCGATAGCACTGATGTTGCTGACATTGAAGGTGACGAAGGGCAAGAGGCTAAAGAGCAACGTGCGAAAGGCTTTGTTGAATATGACACGCAAGTTCCCGCTGCAGACGGAACATGGAAAGAATCTCATTGGACTCGCGCAGAGTGGAAATCTGAAAAGCAGCAGTGGTTTGTTTGGCATTGTGTGCAGCCAGGATTTCCCGAAGTCGAAGAGCGTTTGTCGTCAGTTTACACCCAAGACCCCGACGTCCTCGACACCTGGTTCAGCTCGTGGCTGTGGCCGTTCGCCACGATGGGCTGGCCGGAGCCGACCGAGACGTTGAAGAAGTTTTATCCGACCACCGACCTCGTCACCGGGCCGGACATCATTTTCTTCTGGGTCGCGCGCATGATCATGGCCGGTTACGAATTCATGGGCGACGCCAAGTTCGCGCTCCCGGATGCGATGCCGTTCCAGAATGTTTATTTCACCGGCATCATCCGCGACAAGCAGGGCCGCAAGATGTCCAAGACGCTCGGCAATTCGCCCGATCCGCTCGTGCTCATCGCGCAATACGGCGCGGACGCCCTCCGCTTCGGCACCATGCGCAGCGCGCCGCTCGGTCAGGACGTGCTGTTCGACGAGAAGGACGTGGAACTCGGCCGCAACTTCTGCAACAAGCTTTGGAACGCCTGCCGCTTCCGCCAGATGGTCGGCGGCCAGGGTGGCGGCGACGCCTCGTCGCTAAATCGCGCCGAGGGCGGCGCGTCCACCTCGGGCGACGGGGGCGTCGCCGCCACGAAGTTTGAAATCCAGGGCGAAATCGTCCGCACGTTGCTCACGCCGGATGACAAATGGATTCTGCTCAAGCTCGACGCCGCCATCCGCGAGGTGAGCATTGCGCTAAACGAATATAAATTCAGCGAAGCCACCGCCGCGCTGTATCGCTTCTTCTGGAACGAGTATTGCGACTGGTATGTCGAGGCGAGCAAGGCCGTGTTCTTCGGCGCCGACGACAAGCAGAAGGCGAACACGCTTGCGGTCATTGATTTCGTCCTCAGCCACATGCTGCGGATGTTCCATCCGTTCCTGCCGTTCATCACGGAGGAACTCTGGCACGGCATGGGTTATTCCACCGACATGCCGGAAGGCCAAGGCGGCAAGACCATCATGAACGCGCCGTGGCCCATGCCGCTCGGCGACGACGAGAAGGGCGAATGGGGTCTCGACGACTGCTACCTCGAAGTGGTCAACACCAAGTTCGAACTGGTGGTTCAGGGCCGCAATCTGCGCCGCGCCGGCAACATCCAGGCGGGCAAGAAGGTCAAATACGTCTTCAAGCCGTCGCAGCTGCTGACGCCGCACGACGCCGAGGTCATCAAGCTGCTGCTCAACGCGGAATCGTTGCAGGTGGACCAGAACTACGTCGCGCCGAAAGGCACGCCGTCCGTGCAGTCGCCCATCGGTGAATTGCTCCTGCCGCTGGAAGGATTGATCGACGTCGCCGCGGAAAAGACCCGGCTCGCCAAGGAAGTGGAAAAGGACAAGGCGGAGATCGCCAAGGTCGAAGCCAAGCTGGCGAATCCGAACTTCACCACGAAGGTTCCCGCCGCGGTGCTGGCCGAACACGAGCAGCGTTTGGTGGAATGGAAGGCGAAACTTTCGCGCGACCAGGCGGCGTGGGAGGCGCTGGGTTGAACGGCTCCGGCAATCAAATGACTATGAATTCAAACCAAGCTCTCAAAGCCAGCGTTCTGGCCGCCAAGGCCGCGGGCGCGTTGATGCGGAAAAATCTCCGCGAGGAAAAGAAGGCAAACGAAGTTTTGTCGCACGACATCAAGCTCGAACTCGATGTGCGCTGCCAGAAGCTCATCGAGAAAAAGCTCCTCGCGGCGTTTCCTGAGGTTTCCGTCCTCGGCGAGGAAGGCGATTCCGGCGCGGCGGATTCTGAGTATCGCTGGGTGATTGATCCAATTGATGGCACGGTGAATTTCGCGTATGGCATTCCGCACGCGTGCGTTTCAATCGCGCTGCAACGCCGCGTCGCGGAGGTGTCGGACTTCAAGTCCCGGACGGCGCGGGCGGTGTATGAAACCCTTGTCGGCGTGATATACGATCCGTTCCAGGACGAGCTCTGGACGGCGGTGCGCGGGCAGCAGGCGAAGTTGAACGGCCGGGCGATACACGTCAGCAACCGCCGCAAGCTGTCGGAGTGCATCGTCACGGTGGGCTTTGCCAAGAGCAAGGCGAGCTTCGAGGCGTCGCTGCCGAGCTTTGTCTGGCTGGCCCGGCGGGTTCGCAAGGTGCGCATCATGGGCGCGGCGGCGCTCGGTCTGACGTATGTGGCAACTGGACGTTTGGACGCCTACATCGAACGCGGCGTGAGCCTTTGGGACGTCGCGGCGGGCGGATTGATCATCGAATGCGCCGGCGGAAAATTCTGGACGGAGCCGGCCGGCGACGGTCAGAAGCTGCGGATGGTGGCGAGCAACGGGCTGGTTCATTCCAAGCTGCCCAAGCCGAAGTGAGCTGGAGCGCGGAATGAATTCCGCGCTACGTTGCGTCAGGGCGAGTTGGTGAAGGTGCCGGAGATGGGGTTGGCGCCAAACGGATAACCAAACGAATAGTAAAATCCGGTGAAATATCCTGAGGTGCTGTTTTTCCAATGCAGACCGATGGCATGATCCGGCAATGCGCTGAAGCCCATCGGAACAAAATTTCCATCAAAAGGCAGCGGAGTCTGATTCCAGTTATACCCCAGCACTGTTCCCGTCGGACTGGCGGCGTAGTTATAGGTGCCGCCGCCGGAGGAGTTGAAGTTGATCACATTCGTTCCCGACACGCCGTTGGTGTAAAAAAGAGCGAGGGTTTTTCCGAACCAAACGCGATGCGGCCCGGTGTTGGTGGGATACTTGATCTGCGCCGCCCGAAAGAAACCAGGTGACGAGCCGACGGCTTGAAGGTTGGAAGACAGCAAGGGCAGGGAGTTGTCGAGCCCCAGAGAGCTGGCCGACCAGTTTAGCAGATTGGAGGAACTGTAGATTCTAACCTCGGAATAAAGCCGGTTGCTGAAGTTGAGGCTGACGTTGTTGCCGGTCTTCGTGATGGCGAGATTCAGATTGGTCACCAGCGGGAGTCCCTGGGAATGGATGTTAGTGTAGAACGTTGCCGCCGCAGTGCCGTTGGTCACAATTTTGACAGAGTTGAGGGTCACCGGTGTGATGGGGATTTCGTAAACTCCGTTGTTGGGATTCACCTTGGTGGGCGTGCGGTTGATGGCGTAAACAGTGTTCGAGCCCCCGAAGAGCTGGCCGAAGACCGTGTAGTTGTTGTTCAGGCTGGGAAGATTGCTGGTGGCGAGAATGAAGAACTGGGAGCCGTTGGAATCCGGCCCCGAGTTCGCCATGGCCAGCACGCCGAACTTGTCGAACTGGAGTGTGTTGGTGATTTCATCCTGGAAGGCATACCCGGGGCCATCCGTGCCGAGGCCGTTCCGCGAGCCGCATTGGTTCATGAAGTTGGTGATGACGCGGTGATAGGTGATGCCGTTATAGAAGGGGTTGGTCTTCACCACGCCCGACGGCAGGTCGAGCCAAGCCCGCTGCCCGGTGGCCAGCCCGATGAAGTTGGCGACCGCCTTGGGTGCCTGCGCGTAATAGAGCACGCAGGTGTAGCTGCCCATGCTGGTGTTGAACTCGGCGAAGATGCCGTTGGTCCCGGCGTATTGGGCAAAGCTGGTGGGCCGACAGGCGATCAGTCCGGTACAGAAAGCCAAGGCCATGGCTGCGTTGCGAAGAAATCTATTGTGCATCGATGAATCTCTGAACATTACCCGACGAGGCCTGACGCGAATGGCGTGGATCCCGAAGGTGCTTTTTGTCGCGCGCACTATGGCATAAACCCCGGGGCCGAACAACTCCCGAATCCCACGGACATCGCGCTCGGGTCGATTGACCCGGAGTCAGGCGGACGGGTTGGAATCAAGAAACTTCCGGAGCTTGGCCAGCGCCTTGGCGCGATGACTGAGCTGGTTTTTGGCGGCTTCGCCCAACTCGGCGAAGGATTGCGTAAAGCCGTTTGGAACAAACAACGGGTCGTAGCCAAAGCCGCCGAGGCCGCGCGGGTTCGATTCAATCCGGCCCTCGCAGGTGCCGTCGAAGAGATGCGGTGGGATGGTCGTGGACGATGCGACCAGGGCGATCACACAACGAAAGCGGGCGGTGCGCTTTGCGTCGGGAACATCCTTGAGCAAACGCAGGAGCTTCGCGTTGTTGTCGGCGTCCGTGGAGTTTTCGTTTCGATCCAGGGCGGCAAATCGCGCTGAATGAACGCCTGGGGCGCCGCTCAGGGCATCCACCTCCAGCCCGGAATCGTCGGACAAAACATACTGAACCTTCGATGTCTGGTGGGCTATGGCGAGCCAGCGGGCGAGTTCGACGGCTTTCTTGGACGCGTTGCCGGCAAAGGTGTCCGCGTCCTCCAGCACCGCCGGAGCGTTTGGGAAATCCTTCAAGGTCAGGCAGTGGAACTGCCCGCCGAGGATGGCGCGAATCTCGGCGACCTTGTGTTCATTGCGCGTGGCGAAGAGAACGTTCGGCATGATCCGCGAAGTCAGGGCTTGCTCGTGACCTTGTCCAGTTCCAAGCCCGTGCCGGTGACATTCCGATGCGTGAGCAGCGGTCCTTCATAGCCGGTGACCTGGATGTCGGCGAGGTGGGCATCGGTGATGTTGGCGAGATTGATGCCCTTGCGGCAGGTGCCGGTTATGTTGGTCAGCGTCAAACCGACAACCGGACGTTCGGGGGGGACGTTGGCGCCGGCGACCAGCTGAATGACATCATTTACCCGGACGTTCTTGAAGGTGAGGCTGCGGAGGCTGGCCCATTTCTCAACCGGGCCTTCGACGGGGTCGGAAGCTTGGATGCCTTTTTTCACCGTATCGATGGCGATGAATGTGGGCGAGGGATTGATGACGAGATTTTCGCCGGTGATATTTTCGATGTAGCCGCCGCGACCGTCCCGGCTTTTGAAGAAGATGGCGTTTTGGCGGCCGGCCAGGGTGCAGTTTTCCACGCGGACATTGCGGATGCCCCCGGACATTTCGGTGCCGATGCCGAGCGCGGCGAACTGGCTGCTGTAGAGTTTGCAGTCGCGAATGACCACGTTCTCGGTGGGGCTGGCGAGGCGGGCGGCCGCCTGACCGCGGCCGGACTTCAGCGAGATGGCGTCGTCCCCGGCGATGATGTCGCAATGCTCGATCGCCACGCCGGAGCAGGAATCCACGTCAATGCCGTCGCCGTTCACGTTGGTCGATCGAATTGTGAGATGGCTCATGGTCAGATTGGTGAGGAGCAGCATGTGAAGGGACCAGAGCTGCTGGTACTGGGTGGAGAAGCCTTCGAGCCGGACATTGTTGGCGCGGGCGATTTCGATCAGGGCGGGACCGCGCGGATTACGGAGGCGGCTGAGGCTGGTCGGTGGACCGACGACGATCCCCGGGCCGGTGATGGAAACGTTGTCCGCGCGTTCGGCGGAGAGCAGCGCGCGATGCCCTTCCGCGAACTCGCCCTCCCAGCGGACGTTCACCAGCGGATAATCCTCCGCGTCCGGGCTGCCGGTCAACCGGGCGCCGGCCGAGAGCCGCAGCGTGGTGTGGGAATGCAACACCAGGCTGCCGGTGAGAAAATTTCCTGCCGGCACCACCACCGTGCCGCCGGAATTCGTGCAGGCGTCCAAGGCTTTTTGGATGGCGGCGGTGTCCTTGGTGGCGCCGTCGCCTTTGGCGCCGAAATCACGAACGTTGTGAGCGGCGGCCGCAGGGGCTGGCGCGGCGGCGGCGGTGAGCAAACAGCCGAGCATGCACGCGACGAAAACGAAGCATTTTTGATTCATTAAATCGGGTGCAAGGATGCGGTCGAGCGTTTGATTGTCAACCTTCATGTGCCGCAACGGAGCGTCCCCTGAAACAACATTGGACGAACGGACAAAACTCCTTTAGAAAGTCGCGGACATGAACACCAACATTCTAGGTCGGAAACACTTTGCGGGCCGCTCATCGTTGCGCCGCCTGCGTCATGCTTTGGGAATGCTTCTGTTTGGCGCGGGCCTCGGGCTGCCGTTGATGGTTCTCGCCGCGGCGACGCGCGAACGCATCAGCTTCAACGATGGCTGGCGGTTCGCGAAGGGTGATCCGGCGGAGGTGGGCGACCAGCTGAATTACGACCAGCTCAAGGGATGGCTGAATCTCACCGGCGCGGCCTTCACCACCAACGCCCCTTCGCCAAGGCCCGAGGGGAATCCCGGCGCCGAGGTTTCCTATGTGCAGGCCGGCTTCGATGACTCCACTTGGCGCACGCTGAATCTTCCGCATGACTGGGCGGTCGAAGGACCGTTCAACCAGGACTACGAAGGCTCGACCGGCAAATTGAAATACTGGGGACCGGTCTGGTATCGCAAACATTTCACCGTTCCGGCGACGGATGCCGGGCGGAAGGTTTTCCTCGCCGTTGACGGCGCCATGTCATTCTCCGAAGTCTGGCTGAACGGCAAGTTCGTTGGCGGCTGGCCCTATGGCTATTCGTCCTTTGAACTCGACCTGACCCCGTTTCTGAAAACGGGCGGCGACAATGTGATTTCCATCCGTCTCAACAGTCCCGAGGAATCCTCCCGCTGGTATCCCGGCTCGGGACTTTACCGCAACGTCTGGCTGATCAAGACCGCGCCGGTCCACATCGGACAGTGGGGAACTTTCATCACCACGCCCGAAGTCAGCGCACAGAAAGCCACGGTCCGCATCCAGGCGACGCTTAGGAATGAAACGTCGGCGGAGGCGTCCGTGAAAGTCACCCACGAACTTCGCGAGTTGAACGCGGATGGCCAGGCCGGCAAGCTGGTCGCTTCCCTTGCTGAGGAAGGGGTCAAAGTGCCCGCGGCGGCGGAGCAAACCTGCCAGTCGCAAATCACCTTTGGTCAACCCAGACTTTGGAGCGTTGAAAAGCCGCAGCGCTATGTGGTGGTCACGCGCGTCGAGCAAAACGGCGCACTGGTTGATTCCTACGAAACCCCCTTCGGCATCCGCACGATTGAATTCACGGCCGACAAAGGTTTTCTGTTGAACGGCAAACGCGTGCCGTTGAATGGCGTCTGCAATCATCATGACCTCGGCGCCTTGGGCGCGGCCATCAACACCCGCGCGCTGGAACGCCAGCTGGAGATTTTGAAGGAGATGGGCTGCAACGCCATCCGCACCTCGCACAATCCGCCCGCGCCGGAGCTGCTGGATCTCTGCGACCGGATGGGATTCGTGGTCATGGACGAGACCTTCGACTGCTGGGCACGCGCCAAGCGCAAGGGCGATTATCACCTGGCTTTCTCTGACTGGCACGAGAAGGATACGCGCGCCCTGGTCCGCCGCGACCGCAACCATCCCTGCGTCATCCTGTGGAGCATCGGCAACGAAATCAGCGAGCAGAGCGATGTGAAGCGCGGTCACGACATTGGGCGCGAGCTGGCGGCCATTGTGCACAGCGAAGACCGGACCCGGCCGGTGACGGCGGCGTGCAACCACACTGTGGCGGGCTTCAACGGCTTCCAGCACATCGTCGATGTCTTCGGCTACAACTACAAACCCGGCGAGTATGCCCGCTTCCGTGGCACCAACGCGGCGATTCCGCTCTTCGGCAGCGAGACCGCGTCCTGCATCAGTTCGCGCGGCGAGTACTTCTTCCCGGTGAGCGACGACAAGAGCAAGGGCCTGGCGGATTTCCAAATGAGCTCCTACGACTTGTATGCGCCGCGCTGGGCGACGACGCCGGACGCGGAATTCAAGGGGCAGGACGCCAATTCGTTCGTGGCGGGTGAATTTGTCTGGACGGGTTTCGACTACATCGGCGAACCCACGCCGTACGATTCCGACTCGAGCAACCTGCTCAACTACAGCGACCCGGTCGAACGCGCGAAGGCCGAGAAGGAACTCAAAGAGCTGGGCAAAATCAAGGTGCCTTCCCGCAGCTCCTACTTCGGCATCATTGATCTCGCCGGCTTCAAGAAGGACCGGTTTTACATCTATCAGGCGCACTGGCGGCCGGAGCTGCCGATGGCGCACATTCTGCCACACTGGAACTGGCCGGACCGCGTCGGACAGGTTACGCCCGTGCATGTGTACACCTCGGGCGACGAGGCGGAGTTGTTCCTGAACGGCAAATCACTTGGCCGGAAAAAGAAAGGGCCGCTCGAATACCGCCTGCGCTGGAACGACGTGGTTTATCAGCCGGGCGAACTCAAGGTCGTCGCCTACAAGAATGGCCGCCGTTGGGCGACCGACTCCGTGAAAACGACCGGAGCCGCCACCCAGCTCGGGCTGAGGCCGGACCGCAAAACG
>JAXMHO010000004.1:0-185501 GCA_046346715.1 Verrucomicrobiota bacterium | reverse complement strand
CTGTGGGTGAAGCAGAACTCCAGCGTCTTGCTGGTATAATGCAGCGGCGGATACAACGGCTCCGCGCCATCGGCCTCCAGGTCCTCCATGACGAGATCCATCAGGCCGAGCCGCGACTGAAACACTTTGGGCTCGGTACCGTTGGCCTTGAGGATGAGCTTCAGGCCGGAGTTGAGGTAGCTGTAATGACGGAGGCGGCGTTCGATGTGTTCGAGGCGAAACTCGCTGTCCTTGAAAATCTCCGGGTCAGCCTCGAACTCGATGAACGTGCCGTTGGGTTCCTTCGTCTTGCCGCCGTCCTCCTTCTTGAGCTTGCCCTGCTTGAAGGATGCCTCGGCGAATTCGCCGTCACGATGGCTGCGGACGAAAAAGTGTTTGGACAGTGCGTTGACCGCCTTGGTGCCGACGCCGTTGAGGCCGACGCTGAACTGGAAGACGTCGTCGTTGTATTTCGCGCCGGTGTTGATCTTGGAAACGCAGTCCACGATTTTCCCCAGCGGTATGCCGCGGCCGAAATCGCGCACGCTGACCTTGTTGCCATCGATGCCGATTTGCACCTCCTTGCCGTGCCCCATGATGAATTCATCAATGGTGTTGTCCACGACCTCCTTGAGCAGGATGTAGCAGCCGTCGTCGGGATTGGAGCCGTTGCCGATGCGCCCGATGTACATGCCGGTGCGCAGCCGGATGTGCTCCAGCGAGCTCAGCGTCTTGATCTTGCTCTCGTCGTAATTGTGCTTTGCGTTTTCAGCCATAGTTCAACGGGTTTCAGAATGGGGAAAAAGAAGTTTGCTGCCAACAGGAAACACCAGGAAGCCTCACGTTGTCTTCCCGCGACCTTGGAAGGTGAGTTCAGCGACGCCGGACTTGTCCAGTTCACCCAAGCCGTCCTTCACCATGCGGTCGTATTGTTTTTTCGTCGCGGCGGCGACAGGCAGATTCATCCCCTGCCCTTTGGCGAGCTTGAGCGCAATGCCGGAATCCTTCGCGGCATGGGCGGCGGAGAAAAAGCACGAGTGCTCGCGGTTCTGCATGTCTTCGCCGTCGGTCTGCAAGACCCCCGACCGGGCGCCGGTCTGGGAGAACACTTCGCGCAACATCGTCAAATCCAGACCGAGCGCCGCGCCCAGGCCGAGACCTTCCGCGAGCGCGGCGGTGTTGGCGTTCATGACCATGTTCACCAGCGCCTTGACCTGGGCGGCCTTGCCGGCGTCGCCGATGAAACGCAGCGAGGCACTCAACTTTTCGAGTACGAGCTTGGCGCGTTCAAACGCCGCCGCCCTGCCGCCGCACATCAAATAGAGCGTTCCTTCCCGCGCCTGGGTGATGGACGAAGCCATGCAGGCCTCCAGGGATTGCGCGCCCCTGGCCTCGCACTTCTTTTCAACCCAGACATGAACCTCCGGCGTAACAGTGGCGCAATTGATGAAGAGCTTTCCCTGGGCGCGGGTGAGCAGGCCGCCGGTGAAAATCTTCTTCATCGCCTGATCGTCGGGAACGACCGTGATGACGATGTCCGACAAGGCCGCCACTGTTTTGAGATCATCGGCGGCGGCGCAACCGAGCTCCTGCGCCAGTTTTTGCGCGGCGGCGGCGTGTGTGTCATGAACGGCGGCGATGGTGAATCCGGAGTCCTTGAGACGCCGCGCCATGTTCGCGCCCATCCGGCCGACTCCGACGAATCCAATCTTTTCCTGCATAAGCTTCGTGCTGTGGTTTGGTTGGTTGACGGGGAGGAGGTTTCCTCAAGAAAGTTTCCAACGCCAGCAGATTTCCCGGGCGCTTTTGTTCAAAGCCCGGCGAGCTTGGTGGCTTCGTTCAAGGCGTTGACGAGGATTCCCGGAAAGCAGCCGAAGAGAATCACGGACAGGGCCAGCAGTCCCAGAACAATCTGGGTCACCACCGGCACTTCGATCTGGGCCGCATTCTTGTCCGGCGCGACAACGTAGATTTGCTTCAAGACCTGAAGATAGTAGTAGAGCGACACGGCGCTCATTGCGATGGCAAGGATGACCAGCCACAACAGGCCCAAGTCCGGCGCGCCCCCCTGCACCACGGCGGTGAAGATGTAGAACTTGCCGAAGAACCCGGCCAACGGCGGAATGCCGGCGAGCGACAGCATGAAGACGAACATGCAGAAGGAAATGACCGGGGACCGGCGGCTGAGTCCCGCAAAGCTGGTCAACTGATCGTTGCCCGTCGTATTTTCCACGAGGGCGATGACGCCGAACGCGCCGATGGTCGTCAGGCCATACGTCACCGAGTAAAACACCAGCGAACTCATCGCCTGCGAATCATGCGTCAACACGGCCAGCAGCATGTAGCCCGCATGGGCAATGGCCGAGTAGGCCAGCAGCCGCTTGACACTGGTCTGAACGATGGCGACGACGTTGCCGAGAATCATCGAGAGCGCCGCGGCAATCGCGATGACCGGCACCCAACCGCTGAGGAAATGATGCCGCGCCGCGCTGCCTTCCAAGGCTGCGCCGCCAAAGGCAAACAGCATGATCTTGGCGAAGATGAAAAAGCTCGCGACCTTGGAGCCGGACGCAATGAACGCCGCGCTCGGTGTCGGCGCGCCTTCATAGGCGTCGGGCGCCCACAGATGAAACGGCACGGCGGCGACCTTGAAGCCGAATCCAATCACGGTCATCACCATGGCAACCAGCAGCAGCGGGTCAACGTGCTTGCCGGCCAGTGAAGCCGCGATCAGGTGCAGGTTGGTCGAGCCGGACAAGCCGTAGATAAGGCTCATGCCAAACAAGGTGAACGCCGCGGACATGCCGCCGAACAGGAAGTATTTCAACGCGGCCTCGGCCGACTTGGGGTTGTGCTTGTTGAAGGCGGTCAGGATGTAGAGCGAGAGGCTGGTCAGTTCCAGCGCCACAAAGATCATCAGCAGGTCTTCCGCGCTGACGAGAAACATCATGCCCACCGTGGCCATCAGGATGAGCGACAAATATTCGCCGACGTGGCGGGTGAAATTGGATTCGAGGGAAATCAAAACGGTGGACAGCGACAACGCCAGCAGGCAGATCTTCACGAGCTGCGTCAGCGGATCAATGACCAGCATGCCTTCAAAGGCGCTGGTGTGCTCCGGCAGAATCAGCATGACCACGGCGGCAACCACGCAGCCGAGTCCGGCCACCATCGCACCAATCAGAAAGCGCAGGCGGGTTTCCAATCCGCGCATGGCCACCATGTCCACGACCAGCACCAGCAAGGCGGTGGCGACAACGATGGTTTCCGGCGCGGCAAGTTTCAGAAAGCTCAGGTAGTTCATTGCGAACCTCCCTTCCGCAACCAGTCGAAGAGGGGCGAATCAAAGCTGGGCACAATCACATCAAGCAGCAGGCGCGGGAAGAGGCCGACCACGAGCGACACCCCGATGAGCAGCACGGCTCCAATTCGTTCCGGAACCGACACCGGCTCGAGGGGATGATGCTCCTCGTCTTCAGGTTCGTCCGCCTTGGCTTCGGCCGGCACCTCGCCGAAGAAGGCCTTCTGCACCGCTCTCAAAGTGTAGGCGACGCCAATGACAATGCCCGCGCCGGAGATTACGGCCAGAGTTGGATAGGCTTTCCAAGCGCCGATGAGCACCTGTAGTTCGGCGATGAATCCGCTAAATCCCGGCAGGCCCATTGACGCCACGCTGGCGATCACGAACGTCACGGCGGCAAACGGAATCGCCTTGGCCAGCCCCATGCCTTCCAGCACGGCCAGCTCGCGCGTGTGGGTGCGCTCATAAACCATTCGTCCCACCACGGCGAACAGCAGGCCGGCGACGATGCCGTGCGAGAACATCTGCAGCACCGCCCCGCTCAGGCCGATGGTGTTGAGCGTCATCAGGCCCAGCAGCACGAAGCCCATGTGGCTGACGCTGGAATAGCCGATGACAAATTTGAAATCCCGCTGCACCAGCGCCACCAGCGCGCCATAGACGATGCCAACAACCGCGAGCACGGCGAAGAAATACTTCCACGCTTCCAGACCTTCCGGAAAGAGCGTCATCGCCACGCGCAGACAGCCATACGCGCCGAGCTTCATCACCACGCCCGCCAGCAGCATCGAGGCGGCGGTCGGCGCGGCGACGTGACCGGTCGGCGCCCAGGTGTGAAACGGCCACATGCCGGCAAGGATGGCGAAGCCAACAAACACCAGCGGAAACGCCCACATCTGAAAGTCTCGGGAGAAGGTTCCCGGCTTGGCGAGTTCCACCAGGTTGAAGGTGTGCCCACCCGCCGCCACAAACGCCGCGATCAGTCCGACGAGAACCATCGCGCTCCCGATAAAGGAATACAGCGCCAATTTCATCGCGCCATACTCGCGCCGGGTCGAACCCCAGATGGCGATGATGAAGTATTTGGGAACAATGGCGATTTCGTAAAACACGAACAGGAGGAACAGATCAAAGCTCAGGAACACGCCATACACGCCGCCAATCAACGCGAGGTAGAAGGCGAAGAACTCCTTCGCCCGATGCTCGATGTTCCAGGAGAAAAGGATTCCCGTGACCGACGCCAGACCGGTAAGTAGCACGAGCGTCAGCCCGATGCCGTCCACCGCCAGATGATATTCAATGCCGAGCGACGGCAGCCACGGACATTTGGCCACCGTGACCAATCCACCAGCCTTAAGCTGAACAAAGCCAACCACCGCCACGGCCAGTCCGGCCAACGCGGACAGCAGCGCCACACTGCGGGCGGCGCGCGCGTTGCCTTTCGGCAGGAGCATCAGCACCAGCACGCCAATGAATGAGATGTAAACGGTCCAGGCCAGCATCAAAGTTTTGAGTTTCGAGTTTTGAGTTTCAAGTTTCTGAATCGGTTTTGATCCGTGTCCATCCGTGGTTAAAACTTCATCTGCTCCACCCACCGCACGACGGTTGAGTTCACAACACCGAGGATCAGTTGCGGACACAGGCCCAGCACGAACATCAACGCAATGGGAATGATCAACTGGACGATTTCACCCAGGGTCAGATCCGCAAAGTTGGCCCACTTCTCGTTGAGCGGTCCGTTGAACACGCGTTGCAAAATCGTGAGGATGAAGATGGCGGTGACCAGAATGCCGACGACGGCAATGGACGCCGAACACATCGCCAGCGGGAACACGCCCTTAAAGATGAGGAACTCGCCGATGAAGCCGTTCAAGCCCGGCAGTCCGAGCGAGGAGAAGAGCGCGATGCCCATCAAGCCGCAGAAGATCGGCGCGACCTTGCGGAGGCCGCCGAAGTCATCCAGTCCGCGCAAGCCGCCGCTGCGTTGTTCGATGAGACCGACAAACCAGAACAGCGTCGCCGCGGTCAGGCCGTGGTTGAACATCTGCAACAGCGCGCCGTTCAACGCGGCGGCCTTTTCCGTTGCCGGCGCCGCCAAAGCACTGCCGGAAGTTGACACGGCAAAGACGGCAAGCAGGCAGTAGCCAAGGTGGTTGATGGAGGAATAGGCGAGGATGCGTTTCAGATCCTTCTGGGCAAACGCAGCGCAGGCGGAGAACACAATGGTGGCCACCGCCAGCACCAGCAGCGGCGTTCGCAGCCAATGCATCTGCTCCGGGAAAATCGGCAGGAGGATGCGGAGGAAACCATACACGCCCATCTTGGACATCACGCCGGTGAGCAGCATGGTGGTCGCGCTGGGCGCTGCCGAATACGTGGCGGGCAGCCACGTGTGAAACGGCATCAGCGGAACCTTCACGGCGAACCCGAGCAGCACGCCGCCGAAGATCAGCGTGCAGATTTGCTTGGCGGTGAAGGCGTGGCCGAACAATTTCCAGGTGAAGTTGGTGGACAGGGCCTGGGTGATCTCGCCGTTGCCCGCCAGCTGCGCCAGCGACGGAAAATCCATCACACAGGGTTGCCCGGGCTTGCTGACCGCGAGAAACATGGCCAGGAACGCCAGCAGCATCGCCACGCTGCCCACCATGGTGTAGATGAAGAACTGCGTTGAGGCCGCGGCGCGCTGGGGTCCGCCCCACAGGCGCACCAGGAAAAAGGCCGGGATCAATCCGAGCTCCCAGAAGATGAACCAGTGATAAAAATTCAGCGCCGTGAACGTGCCGAACAATCCAGCCTGGAGAAACAACAGCAGCGAGAAATACAGCGAGGTCCGGTCTTCCTGTTTCCACGACGCCAGCATGGCCATGGGCGTGACGATTGCCGTCAGCAGCACCATCAGCAGTCCGAGACCGTCCACCCCGACAAAGTAACTGGCGCCGATAAACGGAATCCACTCGTGACGCTCGACGAACTGCAGTTCGCCGCTGGCGGCGTTGAAGTTGTTCCAAAGCCCCAGCGTGACGCCGAGCGCGGCCAGGGCGAAACCGAAGGCGATTTGCCGGGCGAGTTTTTTCTGCTCTCCCAAGCCGGAGACGATCACGCCGCCAATCATGGGCAGCAAAGTGAGGAGGGTCAGCAGGGGAAGTTCGTTCACTTGCCACCTCCCCAGACCAGGAACAGCACCAGCGCGACGAGGGCGACGCCGATCACGCGCAGATAGTTTTGCGTCCGGCCGTTTTGCAGGCAGGACATCATGCGGCCACTGAAAGAAATGTTTTCGCAGCCTTGGTCGAAGCCGAGATTGATGACGAACTTGTCGAAGGAATCGTTCACCCACGCCAGACCGGTCGTCACCAACGCCACCAGCATGACCACGCCGCTCCAGATCCAATCGTCGAGAAACGCGCTGGCCTTTGCGAACCACGCGTTGAAGCGGATGACGGTCAGTTCGTAAAGTTCATCAACGCCGTATTTGTTCGCGAACCAAGAGTGCATGCCGAGCGGGAGCTTTTCCAAAACGTCGGACTGGCTGGCTTTCGTGATGGGCTTACGACCGTAAAGCCACCAGCCAAGGCCAAGGCCGGCGAACACAATTGCAGACGACACCACCATGAGCTTGATCACCTCCGGCGAGAAGCCGCCCTCGCCTTCATGGGCACCGAGAAATTTTTGAAACCACGGCCATGCCGGTGTGCCAATGGCGCTCAACCCGATGGCGCACACGGCCAGAATCATCAGGGGCGCGGTCATGGACAGCGGCGATTCGTGGGGATCATGGGAGGCATGATGGTCGTGGGCTTTGTGATCGTGATGGGAGGGCTTCGCCGCACGGTTGGAGCCGAAGAACACCAGTGCAACCTGACGGGTCATGTAAAACGCCGTGAGGAATGCGCCGAGCACGCCCAAATAAAACGGGAGGTGCGACACCGGCCAGCCGTGCGCAGCATGGAGGATTTCGTCCTTGCTCCAGAATCCGGAGAACACCAGCGGAAAACCCGCCAGCGCCAGCATGCCGACGGCGTAAGTGGCAAAAGTGATTGGCATGAACTTCCGGATGCCGCCCATGTGCCGGATGTCCTGCTCCTCGTGGCAGCCATGGATTACCGAACCCGCACCCATGAACAGCAGCGCCTTGAAGAACGCGTGGGTGATCAGATGAAACATGCCGACCGCCACGCCGCCAGTGCCGAGACCCATCATCATGTAACCGAGCTGCGAAACGGTGGAGTAAGCGAGGATGCGCTTGATGTCGTTTTGGGCGACAGCCACCGACGCCGCGAAGACGGCCGTGATGGCTCCAATCCAAGTGATGGCTTGCAGCGCCGTCGTTTCTTCCAATGCGCCTTCCAAATGCACTCCCATCAGCGGATACACCCGCGCCACGAGGAAAACACCCGCCGCCACCATCGTCGCCGCGTGAATCAGCGCGCTGACGGGCGTCGGACCTTCCATCGCGTCCGGCAGCCAGACGTGCAGCGGGACCTGGCCGGACTTGCCGACCGCGCCGGCAAAGATCAGCAGACCAATTGCCGTGGACACCGCCATGCCCGCCATCGTGGTTTGGGAGACCAGCTTCGCCAGGGCAGATTGCTCCATGCAGCCCGCACCGTTTTCGTAAAAGAGCAGCGTCCCGGTCTGGGAATACAGCCAGACGATGCCGAGCAGAAAGGCGACGTCGCCGATGCGCGTGGTGATGAAAGCTTTCTTCGCCGCCGCCGCCGCGCTGGGCTTGTGATACCAGAAACCGATGAGCAGATAGGAAGTCAGGCCGACGATTTCCCAGCTCATGAAGAGCAGCAGGAGGTTGTTGGCAATGATGACGCCGAGCATGCCGCCGGCAAACAGCGCGAGGAAGGTGAAGAAGCGCGTGAAGTTTTCGTCGTGCGCCATGTAGCCGGTGCTGTATATGAAAATCAGCGTGCCGACGAATGTGACCATGACGAGCATCACCGCCGTCAGCGGGTCCAGCACCCAGCCGAGCTTCAGCCATTCATTGCCGAACTGGAACCATGGGAAATTAAACACCTGCCGCGCCTCTTCGCCGTGATGCCCGACGATGTGGAGGAAGGCGCACAGCGACAACGCGAATGCACCGATCATGGAACCGATGGCGAGCGACGCGGAAAACTTGCGGAAGCGCTGCGGCGCCAGCGCGCTCAAACCCGCCGCCAGAATCGGCAGCGCGGGAATCAGCCAGAGGTTTTTGACAATCCAAGCCATTTTAGCCCTTGAGAGAATTCACGTCGTCCACGCTGGTGGTTTTGTAATGCCGGTAAATCGCGATGATGAGCGCCAGGCCCACGGCGGCTTCGGCGGCGGCAACGCCAATGGCGAAGATCACGAACATGATGCCGGTCAAGGCTTCGGGGTTCGGACCAAACCGCCAGAACGCGATGAAGTTCAGGTTGGCCGCGTTGAGCATGAGTTCGATGCCGATGAGAACGAGGATGGCGTTGCGGCGCGTCAAGGCGCCCGCCAGACCAATGGCAAAAAGAAACGCGGAAAGAATCAGGTATCCGGCGAGCGGGCTCATTTGTTTTCCTCCCTCATCGCGATGATGACCGCGCCGATCAACGCGGCCGTCAGCAGCAGGCCGATGACTTCCAGCGGCAGCACGAATCGGTTCATCAGGGCGTCGCCGATTTGCTTGACGGTGATGTCGGTTTTTGGCGCTGAAACCAATTTCATCACCGGGCTGCGGTTGATGGCCCAGACCAGCAGACCGAGGACCATTGCGGAGACGCCGATTCCCGACAGCCAACCCTGCGAGAGAATCCCCCGCTGGGGGGCGTCGCCACTGCGGGTCAGCAAAATCGCAAACACGATGAGGATCGTGATGGCGCCGACATAGACGAGAATCTGCGCGAAGCCGACAAACTGGGCGCCGAGCTGCAAATACGCGGCCGCCAACCCGATGAAGCTCAACGCCACGGCCAGCGCGCAGTGGACGAGATGGCGCAGGCTCATCGCGGCAACAGCGGCGGCGATGGTGACAGCGGCAATGATGGCGAAGGCGGGCGTCATTCGGCGAAGCGGTAGGTGCGTTTGGCCACGTGATTGTTGGCGACGAGCGTGCGGCCCAGCCAAACGTAGGGGCCAGCCACGAGGAGGATGCCGGCCAGCCAGCGGGAGATTCCCGGCGGCATGAAATGCCAGACGGCGGCTGAGACGATGTTCAACAGCGCCATCGGCAGCATGAACTTCCAGGCGAAGTTCATCAGCTGATCCTGCCGGAGCCGGGGCAGCGTGCCGCGCACCCAGATGAACAGCAGGATCAGGCAGAGCAGCTTGGAGAAGAACCAGACGTAGGACGGCACAAAGTTTAAGGCGGCGAACGGCGCGTTGTATCCGCCGAGGAACAGCGTTATCGCCAGGCCGCTGATGGCAAAGAGCCCCATGTATTCACCCAGAAAGAACAGGGCGAACTTGAAGCCGGAGTATTCGAGATAATACCCCGCGATGATTTCCGACTCGCCTTCTGGGAGATCGAACGGCGAACGGTTCCCCTCCGCGCACGCGGAAATCAGGAAGAGCACGAAACCGGCAAATCCCCACGGCGTGAAGACAAACCAGTTGCCGAGCCCGCAGGCGTGAAAGCCGGACTGCGCCTCGACGATTTTCACCGTGGACAGCGAACCGACCATCATGATGACGCTGATGGCGCTGAGGATGAGCGGGATTTCGTAGCTGATCATCTGGGCAATCGCGCGCATCGCGCCAAGCAGCGAATACTTGTTGCGGCTCGACCAGCCCGCCATGAACACGGATAGCTCGGTCGCCGCGCCGATGGCAAAAAAGAAGAGCACGCCGGCGTCAAAGTCGGCGATGACCATGTTCCGGCCGACGGGCAGCACGGTGTAAACGAGAAACGCCGGGACAACCACCGCAAGCGGAGCCAGAAAATGCACCACCTGGTCGGCGGCGCGGGGGACGAGGTCCTCCTTGATCAGCGCCTTGATGCCATCTGCCGCCGGCTGCAAAAAGCCGAACGGCCCGACGCGGTTCGGGCCGTAGCGGTTTTGGATTCGTCCGAGTCCCTTGCGTTCGAGAATGGTGGTGATGGCGAACAGGGACGCAAACACGCCGATGACGGACGCGACGGAGATGACGGCGGACAACAGCGGTTGCAGGACTTCCGGAGCAAAGCCCAGCAGCCAGTGTTTCAGCGTTACAAAAAGTTGGTCCAGCGTGTCAGCCATTTATTGTCGCGGCGTAGCAAAATTGAAATCAGTGTCCGTGTCTAGCCCAGAGGCGCATCCTTTTTTGCTCAAAATACAACCAGCAAGGATGATTGATGCGTGTCCCATCTTCGAAGATTTCATCCGGCGGCGGGCGTGGTGGTGGCAGCCTTGGCTTTCGCTTCGGCGGCGGCTTTTGCCTTCGCCTCCGCATCGGCCTTGGCCTTGGCCTGCACCTTGGCGACTTCCGCAGCGAGCGCCTCGTCCGAGGCGGCGGCGTCCGTGGGATGAATCTTCCGGTAATGAGCGTTGGACCGGGCGAGCTGCTCCTTGTGGACCAGCAAGCCCTCAAACCGGTCGGAGTTGGCCAGTTCAAATTCCGTGTTCATCTTGATCGACTCGAACGGGCAGACCTCGACGCAGATTTGGCAGCTCATGCAGACGGAGATGTCGATGTCGAACGTCGCGGGATAAAACTGCGGCTGGCCCTTGTAATCAACGCGCTTGTCCTTGCTCTTGACGATGTAGATGCACTTCGGCGGACATTCCTTCTCGCAAATCTGGCAGGCCACGCAGCGCAGGCCCTTCATCGGGTCCTCGCCGTCATAGACGAGAAACGGAAACTGGCGCGAGGCCTCGGGCAGCGTCTGGCGCTCCTCGGGATACTGGATCGTCGGCAGCCGTTCCTCGGAGACATAGCTGCCGAGGAAATTCTTGGCGGTGACCGCCATGCCTTTGATGATTTGTTCGCCTAGCATTTTCGAAAAGGGTTAGCGGTCCACTTCTCCCAGAACGATGTCCACGCTGCCGAGGATGATGATGATGTCGCCGACGGTCTGGCCCAGGCACATGTGCTCGAGCACGGTCAGGTTGATGAAGCTCGGCGGACGAACGCGATAGCGGTAGGGATTCGGCGATCCGTCGCTGATCAGATAAAAGCCCAGTTCGCCCTTCGGCGCCTCGATGCGTCCATAAGCTTCGCCCGCCTTGGGACGGAACCCGCGGAGCTTGGCCTTCGGATCCACCACCGGTCCTTCCGGAATGCCGGCCAGGGCCTGGTTGAGAATCTTCAGCGACTCGCGCATTTCCAGCACGCGCATCATGTAACGGTCATAGACGTCGCCGTGCTCGCCGAGCGGCACGCGAAATTCGAAGCGGTCGTAGATACCATACTTGTCCACCTTGCGGATGTCGTAATTGACCCCGGACGCACGCAGCATGGGACCGGTGATGCCGGCGCTGACGGCCAGTTCGCGGGTCAGCACGCCGACGTTCTGGGTGCGGCTCATCAGGATTTCGTTTTGATTGAGCAGCATCTCGAACTCGTCGAGAAACGCCGGGAACGCCGCCACGACTCGGGAAACTTCTTCGAGCCAGCCGGTCGGCGCATCGGTCCGCAGCCCGCCGAAGCGCATGAAGTTGCACATCATGCGGGCGCCGCTGATGGCTTCAAAGAGGTCGAGAACCTTTTCGCGCTCCCGGAACGCATACATGAGCGGCGTGCCGGAGGCTCCCATGTCCTGGGTGAGAAAACCGCACAGCGACGCGTGGTTCTGCAACCGGGTCAGTTCGGCGAGAATGACGCGCAGATATTCCGCCCGCTCCGGCACCTGAAGCCCGGCCAGCTTTTCCACGGCGAGGCAATACGACCAGTTGTTGGTCATCGAACAGAAATAATCCAGCCGGTCGGTGTAAGGTATCGAGGACAGGTAGCTGGTGCCTTCAGCGATCTTTTCATGGTTGCGGTGCAAATAACCGAAGACCGGCTTGAGCTTCACCACGCGTTCGCCGTCGAGGACAACGTCCATCCGGAACACGCCGTGCGTCGAAGGGTGTTGCGGTCCCATCGAAATTTCCAACAGTTCGCCGTCGCCGCCGGCCTTGGGCAGCAGTTCAAACTTCTTGGCTGAATCCATCACCGCGCTCACGAGGCCACCCCCTGCCCTTGGCGGGCTTTGACTTTGTCCAGCACGTCGTCGTGTGGGGTGGGTTCGTATTCGTAGTCATCCGGCTCGACGTAATCCTTGCGCATCGGAAAATCCCTGAACTCATCCCACATCAGAATCCGGCGCAGGTCGGGGTGCCCGTCGAACAAAATGCCAAACAGGTCGAAAATCTCCCGCTCCTGAAACTCGCAGCTCCGCCAGACCGGCGTGAGCGACGGTAGATGATTCTTTTCGGCGCGGTCTTCGGTTCTGAAACGAAGGATCACCGGGCCGTGCTTTTTCGACATGGAATAAAGATGATAGACCGCTTCGAGGTAAGCAGGACGGATGGTTTTCTTGACCTCCTCAACTTCCTTTTCGACGCCGTCCACGACCTTTTTGACCTTTATCTTCTCGGACAATTCCGCCTCCGGCCAGTCAACGCCGGTGGTGTTGGAGCAGAAGTCCAGGCGCAGTTCCGAATCGTCGCGGAGAAACTTGGCGACCGCCAGACCATGTTCCCGGCTGACGAGCAGCGAACGTTGGGCGGATGGAGAATCGTTGGCGATAATTTCCACTCGCGCGCCCGGCACGGCGGACTCAATCCGCGATTTGATTTGTTCGAGAGTTTCCATGACGGCTAGGTGCGGACCAGTTTGGGCGCCTTCCAGACGGCGGGATTGTTCGGCGGAACCAGGTCGTGCTCGCCAAATTCGGGAACCGGATAAGCGCCGGAGATTTCCGCGTTGAGATGGCGCGGACGGTTTGCGCCGGTCAACTGCTGGGCATCGATCTTCTCCTGCAGGGTCATGAACGCGTGCAGGAGGGCCTCGGGACGCGGCGGACAGCCGGGGATGTGGACATCAACGGGAATGTAACGGTCAACGCCCTTGAGCACGTTGTAACCCTGCTTGAACGGACCGCCGGAGATGGCGCACGCGCCCATGGCGATGACGTATTTGGGTTCGGACATCTGGTTGAACAGGCGGACAACCTGCGGGGCCATCTTCTTGGTCACGGTGCCGGCGACAATCATCAGGTCCGCCTGACGCGGCGAAGGCCGGAAGACTTCGGCACCGAAACGCGCCAGATCCCAGCGGGCCATTGACGCGGCGATCATTTCAATCGCACAGCAGGCCAGGCCAAAGCCCAGCGGCCAGATGGAATTTTTTCGGCCCCAGTTGTAAACCTCCTCGATGGTGGTGACGAAGACGCCTTGTTTGCCCAGTTCGCTTTTCAGTGATTCGTCGATCATTTCCAGGTCAGCACTCCTTTCTTCCATGCCCACACCAACCCGACGGCGAGCAGGAACAGGAATACCATCATGCCCAGAAACGCGCCGACGCCGAGACCGGTGAAGGCCACGGCGAACGGCAGCAGAAAGACGGTTTCAACGTCGAAGATCAGGAAGATGATGGCGTAGAGGTAATAGTCCGACTTGAACTGAATCCACGCGTCACCCTTGGACTCCAGGCCGCATTCGTAGATGGCGTTCTTGTCAGCGCCGGGTTTCTTGGGAGAGAACGTTTTGGCCCAGAGCCAGGCCAGCGCGAGCGGCGTCAGGGCAAACCCAACCGCGGCAAGGAGAAGAACCACCACCGGCAGGTAAGTTGAATGTTCGACAGCCATAAAGGTTTTTACTACTGCGGGAAAAAAAGTATCAGCCGCGCCACTCAGCGTCAAGAAACGCGCCGCACCGAATTGTTCACGAGCAGATTGCTGCCCTCGCGGTTGGATCCCTTCTGGATGAACACGAGGTTGTGATAGAAATGCATCCCGACAATGTGCTGGTCGTGGTAGGTGGGCTGGTAGCCGGGCTTCAGATACTCCTCGTAGTTCAAACCGTCGGTCAGGCGCTTGAACAGGCAAAGACTCGTCGGCGCGTTCTGCAAATCGTCGCTGCTTCCGCCATACTCTGGCCAGTAGGAGGTCTGCGTGTCCTCGACCACATAGATGCCATTGTCGGCCAGCAGCGGAAACAACACCTCGAAGGTTTTGCGCACATGCGCGTTCTGATGGCTGCCGTCATCGATGATGATGTCCGGCCGGCCGATTTCACCAATCAGTTTCCGGAGGAAGGCCTCGTCCGACTGGTCGCCTTGAAAAATCCGGATACGCTTTTCGGCATGCGGCTGCTTGTTGTGGAAATCCAGCCCCACGATCTTCCCCCGCCGAAAATAACTCCGCCACATCCGGAGCGATCCCCCGCCCCGTCTGGAATTTTCATAACCGCCGATGCCGATTTCCAGCAGCGTGACCTCCTTCTTTCGCAAGCGCTCGAAGTGCCGGGCGTAATGCTGCACATACCAATGATCGCCCCACTTGTCGGTGCCATGCAGAACGGCCAGGCGTTTCAAATCGCGCTGGAGGAAAAAGCTTTTGACGCCGTTGAGACGCCGACGCAACCACGCCCGCAGCTCCGGCGAAAGCCACCGCTGCCACCAATGGCGCGGCGGAGGTGCCGGAGCTTTCGCCGCGTCAGACATATCTTGGATTATGGACCGGCCCCAGGCGGTGCTTGCGCAGCAGCTCCGCGAACTTCAAAAGCCCGCGCTTCTCGTCCGCACCGAGATGGTAATGAATGTGCCAGCCCAGATAATCCTCGCGGAATTCCTGCGTGTATTCTGTCCGGCTGCGGATAATGTGCTCGAGCGTGTCCATGCCGAACGCCTTGGCCTCCGTCAATTTCCGGCGGAGAGTGGAATTCTCCTGGCCTCGCCGCAGCGCCCAGACGGCATAGACGAACGGCAGCCGGGCCAGCTCAAACCACGCCGCGCCCAGATCAAAGATGTCATGCGGATGGGCGGCCAGTGAAAAGTCCAGCGCGGGATCGCCGATGAGCAGGACAAAATCCTTTTCGGGCGCGGCGGCGTAACTCTCCAGCTGCTTGAACTCCGGCTTCAAGCCGCGCTCGGCCAGCAGCACCTTCAACAGGTTCACGCTGGTTAGCGACGCCGTGTCACAGAAAATTTCCGTCGCCTGTTCGATTGGCTTCCGATGCGCGAGAAAAACGCTCTTCACCTCGCCGAGCGATGCGATGGCGACGCCGTCGAGAACGTCATACCGGTCGTTGAACAAAACCTCCGTCACGCTCACCAGCGCCGCGTCGAGTTCGTCGTGCTGGAGCATCGCGGCGAGCTTTGACGGCACGTCGAAATGGATTTCATCCTCCAGCCCGCGGGTCAGCGGCACGGCATTGAGATACCTCACCGAGCCGACGCGGAATGGTTTCAGGGAATGCTCCAGCTCCTGTTCCCGCTCGCGATTTGAGGTGATGAGGTCGCGCTCCAGCCGGCGCGCGATTTCATCCGGGGATTCCGGCTGGGCCATCCGCAGTTTCGGGGCGTTCTCGTCAGGCATGGTTACTTCAGCTTCAACCGCAGCACGGTGATGGAGTACGGTGAAAAACTCCGGACAAAACGGTCGCTGCAATTCTCCACGTCGAAGGCGGCCGGAACAATTTTGACCGGATCATCAATGGAGTTGGTGTCTTCCGGCGCCGCGGCCTGGAGAATGGTGGCGCGGCCCTGGGATTCCACGCCCGCCGCGCCGGCGATTTCGATGCGCGCCGCCTGAACGCTTCCGAGCGGATTGACCGCCTTGATGATGATGACGCCTTCCTTGGTGTCCCGGGTGACGTTGTAGAAAAAGTTCGGCACGGCCACCGGCGGCGGCAGGTTGGTCGAAGCCACGCCGTTGCGGCGCGGCGCGGGCGGCTGCCATTGCCGGGTCTGAATGTTCTCGGCTTCGGCGGCCAGCACGACGTCGCCGCGGTTGGCGCTGAACATCTGCTGCGCGTAATACGCCGGCGATCCGTAGCTGTTCAAGGCGTCGTAGCCGATCAAGTCCGTCCGCCATTGCATGCCGCCGGGGTTCACGTTCACGAACAGCGGCGCGTAGCAATGCATGATGACGAGGTCGGAATTCCGTTCCATGCCCGTCATCCACGCAGCGTCGCCGAGGGCGGCGTTCATGTTCGGCGTCGGCGAACCTTCCCGCGTGGCCCATTCGCCGACAAAAATTTTCGGCCCCTGCCGGTCGGTCTTGTCGTAATGCGTTGTGTCCGCCTGCATCTGCATCGCGTTCCGGTAAAAATGATCGTCCACGACATCCGGAGTCCGGCCGCGGATGCGGGTGGTGGCGATGACCTGCAGCTTGGGATATTTCGCCTTGATCGCGTCATAGAACTGCGCGAACCGGGCGTCATAGCTTCCGGACTTGTCGAACCAGTCTTCATTGCCAGCCTCGACGTATTCCAACGCAAAGGGCTTGGGATGCCCGTCCTTCGCCCGGCGCGCGCCCCATTTGGTCTTCACGCCGCCGGTCACGTATTCGATTTCGTCCAGGGCGTCTTGAACGTACGGTTCCAGATCCGCGCCAGGCGCAACGCGCTGGCCGCGCAGCGAATAGCCGGCATACACCGCCAGCACCGGCTGCATGTGGAGGTCTTCGCACCAGTTCAAAAACTCCAGCAGTCCCATGCCGTCGGTGGACCAGTAATGCCAGCCGTCGTTCATGTGCCCGGGCCGTTCAGAAATGTCGCCGATGGTTTTCTTCCAGTCGAAACGCGTGGCAATGGTGTTGCCTTCGAGATAATTGCCGCCCGGGAAACGCAGGAACGAGGGATTAAGGCCGGCGAGCAGCTGCATCAGGTCGGGCCGATTCCCATTCGGCCGGTTGTTGAACGTCGGCGGAAACAAGGACACCTGGCTGAACCAGATTTTGCCGGGCTTGGCCATGGTGATGACGAGGCGGTTGTCCTTGGACGGCGTCACGTTGCCGGTCTTGAGGGTGACTTCATATTTGCGCCACGACTTGGAAACCTTCGACACCTCCGCGCTGGCCAATGTCACAAACGCGTAGCCGGTCTTCCACGTATAGCCGGATTTTTTTCCGGCAGCAGCCAGGTTCGTGATGCTGACATTGGTGTTGATGAGGCTCACGGTCAGCGGACCGGTGAAGTGTTCGGCGCGCGCATAAAACGAAACCCGGTAGGTGGTGTTCGGCCGGACCGGGATGCCCCAGTAGCCGTCGTTGGCAATTCCCGCCGGCATCTGCTTCGAGGCCTTGGACGCATCCACCTTCAAGCTCACATTCAGCGCCTCGTTCAATGGCTGGTTCGTGTCAAGCGTCAAGGTGACATCGCCGACCGTGCTCCAGTAAATGGCGTTCGTGGGATTTGCCTTGAAGGTCCGGTTGCGAACCAACTCGCCATACAGGCCGCCTTCATAGGAGTAGTTGATCTCCTCGGTCATCAGCCCGTAGAACTGCGGGCTGACCTTCGCCGCGACCTTGCCCGCGTCAATGCGCAGAACGATCGGCTCGTTGGACTGCGCCCATGCCGACACTGAAAGAAAGCCGAGACCGGCGGTTACGGCTGCGCTCCGCCGGAGTTTTGCGAACAGTCGGTGCATGGCCATGGTCAGAAGCTCGCCAGCGCCTTGTCGATCCGGGCCAGGGACTTTTCTTTGCCGAGCACTTCGAGCAAATGATAGAGGCTGGGTCCGGAAGGATTGCCAGTCGTGGCCAGCCGCACCGGATGCACCAGCACACCGACCTTGACGCCGAGTTCCGTCGCCGTGGCCTTCAAGGCCGCTTCGAGCGCGGCGGCGTCAAAGGGCGCCGCCTTGGCGAAAGCCTCGCGAAGCTTTTGCAGGCGCGGCTTGTTTTCCGGGATGAAGCTTTTCTTCTCCGCCTCCGGATCATAAACAACCTCGTCCTTGAAATAGAACTCCGCGTAGTCCGGCAGCTCGGAGAACGTCTTGATCTTGCCCTTGCAGGTGTCGAGCGCGGCCTTGACGTAATGGATGTCGAACTTGTTTGTGTCGATGCCCATGTTGGAAAAGGCATGCACGGCGAGTTCGTAGAAACGGTCGTTCGGCAGTTCGCGGCAGTATTCGCCCTGCAACCAGAGGAGCTTTTCAAAGTCGAACTTCGCGTTGTGCCGGAGGATTTGCGGCAGGTCGAAACGCTCGGTGACTTCGGCCATGGAGAGCTTCTCGGTGTTGTCCTTGGGCGACCAGCCCAGCAGGCAGAGATAGTTGGTCACGGCTTCGCGGAGGAAACCCTCCTCCACGTAGGTGGTCAAGGAGGCGCCGCGGTCGCGCTTGCTCATCTTGCTGCCGTCCGCGTTCAGGATGAGCGGGATGTGCGCGTACTTCGGCGGCTCGACGCCAAACGCGCGGAACAAAGCGATGTGCTTGGCGGTGTTGCTGAGGTGGTCTTCGCCGCGGATGACGTGGGTGATGCCCATTTCGAGGTCGTCCACGACGTTGACAAAATGAAACACCGGCTGGCCGTCGCTGCGGACAATGACGAAATCCGGATCCGCCTCCTCGCGGTCGGTCAGTTTGCGCAGCACATCGCCGACGACGAGGTCGGGAATCAGGATCGGCTCGCGCTGCATCTTGAACTTGATGGCGCCTTCGTGCTCATACGCCAGACCGCGCGACAACAAGGCCTCGACCCGCTTCTGGTAGTTCTCCCGGCGCTGCGATTGAAAATACGGCCCGCGGTCGCCCTTGTAAGGTCCGGTCGCGTCGTCGGTCAGCGGACCTTCATCCCAGTCCAGCCCGAGCCAGTGCAGGCCGTTGATGATCACGTCCACTGCCTCCTGGGTGTTGCGCGCCGCGTCGGTGTCCTCAATGCGGAGCACGAAGGTGCCTCCGGTGTGGCGGGCGTAAAGCCAGTTGAACAATGCGGTGCGCGCGCCGCCAATGTGAAGATAACCGGTGGGCGAGGGAGCAAATCGAACGCGTGGTTTCATATTATGGGAGGCAGATTACGCAGACCGTCGCAGAATCCAAAGAAAAAGTACCGGATCTATCGGCGCGTCCACCGGTCAAAAACCTCCATCGCCGGCAATGCCATTCCGGAGTCGTCAAACAAGCCCCGGCTGCGCAGCCGGCCCGGCTCCACCGCGGGTTCCACCAGAAAACTCCCGCACCCCGGTGGTCAGGCGCGCCCAGCACCAGCCGGTTCACCTCCTCCAGAAATTGCCGCTGCCCCTCGGGGGATTCCGGAAAAGGTCCGGGCCGGTTCTGATATTGGGTCGGCCGCCAGCAGTAAGCGACCTCGACCAGCATGATGTCCTTCTGATAGGTGCGCGCCATGAAATCCAGGTTGTCCCGCAGGTCGAGGAGCGAACCATGCCACCACGGATAATAGGACTGGCCGATGACGTCGAAGTTCACGCCGCGGGAAAGGAGCTGGTCAAAGAAGTATTTGGTGCGCGCCCGGCTGCCGCCGCGGTCGAGGTGAATCATGAGCCGTGGAGGCGCATTCGTGCCGCAGCCGTCCCTGACTCCCTGAAGGCCCGCCTTGAGGAGTTCCGCGAAGTTGTCCCACTGTTCGGGCAGCTTGCCGTCCGGCCAAAGCATGCCGGCGCTGACTTCGTTTCCAATCTGCACCAGGTCTGGAATCATCCCGGCGCGGCCAAAGGATTCGATTGTTTCCCTGGTGTAATCGTGAACCGCCTGCACCAATTCCACATGGGACTTTCCGCGCCAGGCCGCCGGCGGATGCTGCTTGGCGGGGTCCGCCCAAGTGTCGGAGTAATGAAAGTCGAGCAGGAACTTGAAGCCTTGTTCGTGGGCCGCTTTCGCCGCGGCCAGCGTGTATTCCAGATTGTTTGGCAGGTTGGTGGGCGAATGAAAAAGCCGGAGCCGCACCCAGTTGAAACCGTGGTCCTTGAAAATCCGCAAGGCTGGTCGCGCATTGGTGCCGTCGCAAAAAACCACGCCCCGATCCTCCGCCTGCTTCAGAAAGGACAAGTCCGCCCCCACCGCGTAATCGGCGGCGGCGCCTTCGAAGGATGAGTCTAAGAGGAGGAAAAGCCACAAGATGCTCGGTTGAATTTTGAACAGACGCATAAGATTTAACGACTGGACGCAGCACTTGCGGGAAAGTTACCGGGATTCCACGTTCACGCTGGCATGCAAAGACCGGCCCGGGCAACATCGGGCCATGAGACTCGAACATTGCGCTTTGCAGGTGCCCGATCCGGTCCAGATGGCGGAGTGGTATGTGAAAAACCTGGGATGCACCCTCGCCCGTTCCGGCGGTGCGCCGAATCATGCTCGCTTTCTCCAGGCCGGACCGGTGCTGATCGAGATTTACCAAAGCACCAGCGCGCCGACGCCGGACTATCCGGCCATGCATCCGGCCCAGCTGCACCTGGCTTTTATCTCGGACGATGTCATCAGCGATCGAAACCGTCTTGTGGCGGCGGGCGCCACCATCGCCGATGACGTTTTTCAAAACGCCGCCGGCGATGACCTGCTGATGCTGCGTGATCCGTGGGGCGTCGGGCTCCAGCTGGTCAGACGCGCCCAGCCCATGCTCAGGTGATCACGGCCGCACCGGGTCGAGCGCCTGAAGGATGCGGCAGAGCGTTTCCAGGCGCGGCACCGAAACGCCGTGGCGTTTTGCCTGCCGCAACGGTTCGAGAAAAAGACTTTCCAGCTCCAACGGCCGGCCAGCTTCGTAATCCACCAGCGTTGAAGGCCGATACTCGCCCATGTTCACCGTGCGGGTCATCTGCTTTTCGGCAAAGCTCGCCGGTATCACCAGCCCCTGCGCCCCGGCCGCCGCAATGACTTCAAGCATGAGTTCGCGGACCATCGCTTCCCACCGGCCGTCGGCGAGCAATTTGTCCGTGGTCAGACAACGAGACCGTTCGCCTCCCAACTGCGCCGCCGGAGCCAGCCATGGCCCCAGGCCCGCCGCGCTTGCCACGCCCAGTCCGTTGAACGGAACATTCCACACCAGCTTCTCCCAATGCGCCAGCGCGAGATCCTCGGTGACGTGGCATTTGATGCCGGCCTTTTGAAACAGCGCGGCAATCTCATGGGTGCGCGGCTGCGAACGTCGCCGAAATTCCCCCAGCACCACCATGCCATGGTCAATGTAGCGGACCACGCCAGGCTGTTCGCGGTTCAGGCAGACGAAGCACAGCCCGCCGAGGATTTGCTCCGCGGGAAATAACTCCTCCAGTTTTTCCTCATTGCCCAATCCGTTTTGCAGTGTCAGGACGAGCGTTGACTTGCCGACCAGCGGCGGCAGGAGATTTTTGAACTGGTCATTTGCCGTGGACTTCAGACCGATGATCACCAAATCGCTCTCGCCAATCTCCTCCGGCACACGGGAGCACTGAGGGCGAACCGTAAAGCCGCCGGTCGCTCCCCGGATGGTCACGCCATTTTGCCGGACGGCGTCGTAATCCGACCGGGAAAGAAAGTGCACGTCCAGTCCGGTGCGACAAAGCATGGCGCCATAATAACTTCCCAAGGCGCCACAGCCGACAACGGTGATCTTCATGGAATTGTTGCGGGGAACGAGCAATAAAAAAGGCGCCCCGAAAAATCAGGGCGCCTTGAGGGAGTTTGCAAATTACTTGCTGCCGAGGATCGCGTCCTTGGCCGCCTTGGCGACCTGGAACTTCACGACGCGCTTGGCCGGGATCTGGATGGTCGCGCCAGTGGCGGGGTTGCGGCCCACGCGGGCGGCGCGGTTCTTGAGCTTCAGCTTGCCGAGGCCCGGCAGGGTGAAGGTGTTCTTCGCGTTCTTGTAAGCCAGGGCCGCGAGGTCTTCGAGGTACTGCACCGACTGCTTCTTGGTGATGCCGACCTTCTCAGCGAGCGCCGAGGCGATCTGGGATTTGGAGAGTGACTTTGCGGGGGATGCTTTTGCCATAATGTATGTGTGTGTTTAGTTTTTTGTTAGCGTTGTGTACCAAAAGTCGTTCGACTTGCTCGCTATTAAAGCCTTTGAAACAAAGGGCGCAAGCAGAAAATAAAAAAAAATCGCCTTTGTTATCAGGGGTTTTTTCCGCTTTTGAAAACGCGGGGCTTGACTTCAACTCGCAAATCCCAACCATCGGCGCGTGGCTCTTTTCACCATCCAAAACGAGTTCCGTTACGACATCGTCCGGAAAATTTTTGAAGGCGGCATGGGCGTGGTTTACGAGGCGGAGCAGCACGGCGCACGCGCCTTCGTCAAACGAATCGCCATCAAGGTCGTCCGCCAGAACTACGCGGACCAGAAGCAGTTCATCGACAATTTCATCGGCGAGGCCAAGCTCGTCGCGGACCTGATCCACACCAACATCGTCCAGACCTACCACCTCGGTGAATCCCGCGGCGTGTTTTTCATCGCCATGGAACTGATCCGCGGCGTGAACCTCGAGCAGTTCTCCCAGCAGTTGCACGACAAGAAGCGCCGCCTGCCCAAGGAGCTCGCCATCTTCATTGTCAGCCGCATCGCCCGCGGGCTCGCCTACGCGCATGCCAAGACCGACAAGGACGGCAAGCCGCTCGGCATCGTGCACCGCGACGTCAGCCTCAAGAACATCATGATCGCCTTCGAGGGCGACGTGAAGCTCACCGACTTCGGCATTGCCAAGGCCAAGGGTTTCCTCACCGATCAGGAAGGCGAGGTCGTCGCCGGCAAGGCGGACTTCATGAGCCCGGAGCAGGCGGATTTTCAGATCACCGACAAGCGCTCCGACATTTTCTCCGCCGGCATTGTCCTCGGGCATCTGCTGCTGGGAAAAAACATCTTCAAGGCCGAGACCGCCGAACAGTCGCGCCACCGCATCATCAACATGGCCATCCCGGATTTCCGGACGCTGGACGAGCGCATTGACGACAAGCTCAACGACATTCTGCAACGCACGCTCTCCCGCGACCTGAACAAGCGCTACGCCTCCGCGGATGAGCTGCTCTACGCGCTGGAGCATTACATTTACAGCGGCGGCTACGGACCGACGAACGAAACGCTCGGCAAATATATCCGCGAACTCTTCGGGCAGTCTGTTCCGGCCGCCGCCAAGGCAGACGCCAAGGGCAGCACGCAAGTTTTAGAACAAACCGCCCGCGTGCGGGCAAAAAAAGCCTGACCCATGAAACGTTCCAGTTCCGCCCGCACCGTCACCGTCGGCTTGATGCAGACCGCCTGCTCCGCTGATCCGGCCATCAACCTGAAGAAAACCCTCGCCGCCACCGAGCGCGCGGCCAAGGCGGGCGCGAAAATCATCTGCACCCAGGAACTCTTCCGCTCCCAATACTTCTGCCAGAGCGAGGACCACGAGTTCTTCAAGCTGGCAGAAAGCATTCCCGGACCGACCACCGCGGCGTTTCAGAAGATTGCGAAGCGCTACCAGGCCGTCATCATCGCGTCGCTCTTCGAGAAGCGCGCCGCCGGCGTTTATCACAACACCGCAGTGATCATCGACGCCGACGGCTCGTTGCTGGGCCTGTATCGCAAGATGCACATCCCTGATGATCCGTTGTTCTACGAAAAATTTTACTTCACCCCCGGCGACCTCGGCTTCAAAGCCTGGCAGACCCGCTACGCCAAAATCGGCGTCCTCATCTGCTGGGATCAGTGGTATCCCGAAGGCGCGCGGCTCACCGCGATGCAGGGCGCGGAAATTCTTTTCTACCCAACCGCCATTGGCTGGCATCCGAGTGAGAAAGCCAAATACGGCCACCTGCAGCACGGCGCCTGGGAAACCATCCAGCGCAGCCACGCCGTCGCCAACGGCTGTTTCGTCTGCGTGCCGAACCGCATCGGTCATGAAACCATCGAAGGCGTAGGCGGCGATGGCATTGAATTCTGGGGCCAAAGCTTCATCGCCGGCACCTCGGGCGAAATTCTCGCCAAGGCCAGCGCGGACCAGGAGGAAACTCTCCTCGTGCCGCTCAACCTCGACAAGGTGGACACCACCCGCACCCACTGGCCATTCCTGCGCGACCGGCGCATTGATGCCTACGGTGGTTTGACTAAGCGGTTGATTGATTGAGTCCGAAAAGGCAGCGTTCGTAACCTTCCGCTGCCCGGCTTCGTCGTTACTGCGGATATGATTTCCCTTTGCCACCCGCAACGGCTCCTCGCCGGCACCGTTCTTCTGACGCTGCAATTCGCCAGTCTCAATGCGGGCGCCGCACCCATTGCTTTTCCCTCGGCTGAGGGTTTCGGTGCGCTCGCCACCGGCGGACGCCTCGGTGAAATCGTCCGGGTCACCAATCTCGACGATGCCGGCCCCGGCTCTTTCCGTGACGCTGTCAGCAAGCCAAATCGTTTCGTCGTGTTCGACGTCGGCGGTATTGTCCGGCTCAAGTCGAATGTCTCCGTCGCCAGCGACATCACGCTCGCCGGCCATTCCGCCCCCGGCGACGGCATTGCCTTTTACGGCAAGAGCGTTTCCTTCAGCGGCAGCCGCAACGTCATTGTGCGTTACCTGCGATTCCGCCAGGGCATCAACGGCGACCGCGGCAAATGTTCGGTCAACATCTCGAAGGGCAGCAACATGATCTTCGACCATTGCAGCATCCAATGGGGCCGCTGGGACTGCCTCGGACTTACGCAAGGCAGCCGTGACGTCACCTTCCAGCATTGCATCATCGGCGAAGGCGTGGACCCGCAGCGCTTCGGCTCGCTCTCCGATTCCGTGACGAACATCACCTACTCACACAACCTCTGGCTCAGCAACCAAAGCCGCAATCCGAAGGCGAAAGGCCAGATCCAATACTTCAACAACGTGGTTTACAACTGGGGCGTCACCGGCCTCGTCGGCGGACATTCCGCGGCTGATCACTGGCTGGACGCCATCGGCAACTACTTCATCAAGGGCCCGTCCTCGAACGACCGCTGTGTCGGACAATTCGCGGCGACCGACAAGGTCTTTCAACATGACAACTACTTCGACGCTGACCGCGACGGCACGTTGAATGGGCGGTTGGTGGTGGAGAAAGATTTCGGCGAAGGCGAAGGCAAGCCGACCTTCACCGACAAGGCGTTTCTCACCGCGCCCGTGCCGGTGAAGGTCGAATCCGCTGCCACCGCCGTGACCAGCGTGCTGGCTCACGCCGGCGCGTCACTGCACCGCGACGCCGTCGATGCCCGGCTGATTGACGAAGTCCGGTCGTTTGGAAAGCTCGGCAAGATTTCGCACAACGAAGACGAGGTGGGCGGGATGGGTGAACTCAAGGGCGGCAAACCCTCGATTGAGGCGTCGAAATTCAAGACTGCGGCAGAACTGGAGGCCGCCCTTAACAAACTCGTTAGCGACTGAATCGACGCAATCCGGCGGATCAGTTCTGAAGCACGGTTTCTTTGACTTCCGGCTCCACCCATTTGCCGTGTTCGCGGATGAGGTCCACCAGACGCTCGACCGCATCAGCTTCGGGGATGTTGAACTTGATCGGCGTCTTGCCGACGTAAAGATTGATCTTGCCCGGAGCGCCGCCGACATAGCCAAAGTCCGCGTCCGCCATTTCGCCGGGACCGTTCACGATGCAGCCCATGATGGCGATCTTCACGCCCTTCAGATGTTCCGTGCGGGCCTTGATGCGCGCGGTCACGGTCTGGAGATTGAACAACGTGCGGCCGCAGCTCGGACACGCGACGTAATCGGTCTTGAAGGAACGGCAGCCCGCCGCCTGCAAAATGTTGTAGGCCAGCCGCAGCGACATGCCCGCGCCCGCCTCGCCACGAATGAGAATCGCGTCGCCAATGCCATCTGCCAGCAGCGCGCCGATCACGACCGAAGCGCGGAGCAAGGCAATCTTGGGTTCCAGCGGCGAGGCTTCAAACGCCAGGCAATCCTTCAGCAGGATGGGATTCTTCCGACCCAGCCGCTTCAGCTTCGCGGCCAGAAGACGAAATGCCGTGATCGCCGGCAGGTTCACGTCATCCTTCACGCTGACGAGCTGTGTATCACAGTTGATTTCAAAATCCTGCGTCGGATCCAGTTCGGCGATGTTCAGGTCCTCGTAAACCGCCTCGGGCTTCACGTCGTCCTTCGGGCGAATCTTCGGCGCGACCTTGTCGAAGACGGCCTTGGTAACAACGACGCGGATCAACTGGTCGCCGCCGCATTTGACGGTGTTGGCCAATTCAATCTCGGGCGTTTGGCGGCGCTCGAAATGGAAAGGATCGAATGGAAATGCGGAGTCCGGAATGCGGAGTCCGGAGTTGGACAGCTTCGGAATCTGGGCCAGCAGGTCGCGGCAGACTTCAATTTCCCGCGGCGAATCTTCCGTGAGGGAAACGCGGATGGTGTCGCCCAATCCGTCGCACAACAGCGAGCCGATGCCGATGGCGCTCTTGATGCGGCCGTCCTCGCCTTCGCCGGCTTCGGTGACGCCGAGATGAATGGGATAGTTCCAGTCTGCGCCTTCCTGTTCGAGCCGCGCGACGAGGAGACGATAGCATTCGATCATCACCTTGGGGTTGGACGACTTCATCGAGAACTTGAAGTTGTGAAAGTCGTGCTTGCGGCAGATGCGGGCAAATTCCAGCGCGCTCTCGACCATGCCCAGCGGCGTGTCGCCGTAGCGGTTCATGATGCGGTCGCTCAGCGAGCCGTGGTTGGTGCCGATGCGCATGGCGCGCTTGAGCTTGATGCATTCGAGCACGAGCGGCGTGAACTTTTCCTCGATGCGCTTCAGCTCCTCGGCGTATTGGTCGTCCGAGTATTCCTTGATGGCAAACTTCTTGGAGTCGGCGTAGTTGCCGGGGTTCACGCGAATCACCTCGACCCACTTCACGGCTTCCATGGCGGCCTCGGGCTTGAAATGGATGTCGGCGACGATGGGCACCAGGCAGCCCTGCCCGCGCAGGTCGGCGACGATGTTCTGAAGGTTGGCCGCGTCCTTCACGGTCGGCGCGGTGATGCGCACGATCTGGCAGCCGACGGCGACGAGGTCGAGGGTTTGTTTCACGGACGCCGCCGTGTCCATGGTGTCGCAGGTGATCATGGACTGCTTCACCACCGGATGATTGCCACCGATGATCACGCCGCCGTGGGCGGGATCGCCGATGACGATTTCCCGGGTCTGGCGGCGTTGAAAAGAGTAAGGCGATTGGCAATAGCGCATGGGAACAGTTTCAAGTTTCACGGGCGAAGTTTCAAGTTTTCAATGGAAACGTCCCAGACGAAACCGGACGTTCGCCTGGGACGTTTCAAGCTGGATGGAATTCAGATATGCCGGACCGCGGTCATTTCTTGGGGGCGAAAATGATCGGCTGATCTTCCTGCGCGGCGGCGCGGGAGCCGCGAATCCAGTCGCCGGCATCGAAAAACGCGATGACGACCATGAACGAGATCAGCAAAACAGCGAAGGTGGTCTGGATGTATTGGAGGATTCTGGCGCTCACCGGCCGGCGGCGGATGATTTCGAGGAAAGCGAGCAGGATGTGGCCGCCGTCGAGCACCGGCAACGGCAGCAGGTTGAGCATGGCGAGGTTCACATTCATCACCACGCTGAACCACAAGACCAGCCGCCAGCCCTGTTCGCTGTCGAAGAGATTGCTGTAAACCCGGACGATCATGACGGCGCCGCCGAGTTGTTGCAGACCGATTTCATTCTTGCCGAACAAAGCGCCGACGGTGGCGAAGATCTGCCCGGCGCTGTCGCGGACTTGATCCAGCGGGCTGGGATGCGTCAATGCGGTGTTGGTGTCCATCTGCCAGGCGATGCCATAGAGCGGACCGACCTTCTCAGGCTTAAGCGGTTTCTCCGCCACCAACTCACGGACAAACTCTTCGTTGCCGCGGCGGATTGTCATGGCCACGGGCGGAATCGGGGCGTTGGTCAGGGTCTGCTCCAACTGGGTGATCGTGACAAAGCTGTAAATCTTCTCGCCGTTCACCGCGATGATTTCGTCACCGGGTTGCAGTCCCGCCAAGGCGGCGGGACTGTTGCTCAACACCTGGTCCACCACCGCCGGATAAGCCGCGTCGATCAGGATCTGCCGCAAGGCGCGGCGTTCGAGCGGAATGTCGAAAAGCCCGAAGACGCTGAGTTTCTTGGTCTGGCGATGGTAAGGCGTCGGATACGCCATGCGGACTTCGCCGGCGCGTTCATACTTGATGGCGATGTTGGTGCCGGCGCTGGTGATGAGCCGCCACTTGACGCTGTCCTGCGACGGCGGGGCGAAATGCAGCACGGGGTGTCCGTCCACTTCGAGGATCTTGTCGCCGGGTTTCAGCCCGGACTTTGCCGCCGGACCGCTGGGATCAACCCAGCCGATGACGGTCGAATCCCCGGCGCTGTTCATCGGCTTGCCCACCATCCAGACTAGGACGGCAAAGGCGATCGCGAGCAAAAAGCTGAACAGCGGTCCCGCAAAAGCGACGATGATCTTGTCCACGGCGGAAATGTTCGGCAGGGGTTTTTCCGAACTCTCAGATTTGCCTTCGATGGCTTCCATGGACGCCATTTGCGGCAGGGCCACGTAACCGCCGGCGGGAATCCAGCCCAAGGCATATTCAACGCCGCCGATCCGTTTCTTCCAAATGGGTTTGCCGAACCAGATGGCGAAGCGGTCAATCTTCAACCCGCGCCATTTGGCCGCCAGAAAGTGTCCCAGCTCATGCACGCCAATCAACAGGTTGAAGAGCAGCAGCACCTCGAGAATGATTAAAATGTCTTTGATGATCGCCATAGTTCGTCCCCGCCTTATCGGTCAAAGGAGCGCTTGAATATAGCAATCATTGCCTGAGCCGCAATCTTTTGCATGGCGCGCGGGGCGGCACGGCGGACGCCGCCGCAAAATCACTGGCAACCTTTCCCGGGCTTTGCTAGAACAATGGCAGCGTAATCACTATCGGAAGTTTCAGAAGAACCACCTTTTTCAAACGCGTATGTTCAGACTCATCCTCCCCATTGTTTTGGCGTTGATCACCCTGCCCGTTTCGGTCCGGTCCGCCATCTACACGGTCGTCAACACCAACGCCGCCGGGGCGGGTTCGCTGAACCAGGCGATTCTTGATGCCAACGGTTCCGCCGGCGCCGACACCATCGTCTTCGCCATCACCAATGCCAGCAACACCATCCGGCCCGCCGCCGCGCTGCCGGTCATCACCGAACCACTGGTGATCAATGGACGCAGCCAGACGGGATTTGTCTCCGCGCCCATTGTCGAAATCAACGGCGCGGCTGCCGGCGCCGCCACTGACGGCCTGAAAATCGCCACCAGCAACTGCGTCATCAGCGCGCTGGTCATCAACGGTTTTCTCGGCGACCAGATTGAAATCACCAACGGCGCAAACAACGTCGTCGAGGGCTGCTACCTCGGACTCAACCTCGCCGGCACCACCGACGCCAGCACCGGCTTGAACGGCGTGCTCATGACCAACGCGGCGAACAACCTCATTGGCGGTCTCGGCGCGACCAACCGCAACTACATCTCCGGCAACAACCAGTCCGGCATTTTGATCGGCGGCGCACTCGCCGTGAGCAATTCCATTCTCGGCAATGTCATCGGACTTAACGTCACCAACGCCGCCGTCGCCAATTCCGCCGACGGCATCCGGGTCGTCGCGCCGTTCACCATCATCGGCGGCAGTTCCAGCTCCGCCCGCAACATCATTTCCGGCAACACCGGCGACGGCATCGAATCCGTCGCGCCTCTGGCGACCAACCTCGTTGTGCGCGGCAACTGGATTGGCCTCGACCTGAACGGCACGCTGGACCGCGGCAATTCCGTGAACGGCATCCTGGCCGCGGCCGGCGGCGCGCTCATCGGCGGCAGCGGGGCCGGTGAAGGCAACCTCATCACGGGCAACAACGACGACGGCATCGAATTCAACGGCGCGAGCTGCACCAACAACCTTGTCCTTGGCAACACGATTGGCGCCGATGTCCCCGCCCTGCTGCTCGTCACAAACAACGGCAACGGCGTGCTGATCACCGGCAGCGCGCGCAGCCATGTCATCGGCGGTGTGCTCGCCGGCGAGGCCAACAAAATCACATACAACGGCGGCGACGGCATCTCGGTCGCGGCGGCGGTCGCCAATACCAACAACACCTTCCGGGGCAATTCCCTCTTCGCCAACGGCACCACGGCAAACCACCTGGGCATCGAGCTGGGAGCGGACGGGGTTCAAGCCAACGACGGCGGCGACATCGACACCGGCGCGAACCAATTGCAAAACGTCCCCGTGCTGACCTCCGTCACCAACACCGCCACAACCGTCACCATCAATGGCAGCTTGAACAGCAAGCCTTCGACCGCTTACATACTCGACTTCTATTCGAGTGTAATCGCCGATGTCTCCGGCAGCGGCGAGGGACAGAACTGGATTGGCTCCACAAATCTCAGCACGGCGGCGGACAGCAACCTGACATTCTCCGTCACCTTTCCAGTGGTGATCGCGGGCCGCGCCATCACTGCCACGGCGACGGATCCGTTTGGGAACACCTCGGAGTTTTCCCCAGCGGCAAGCTCCGTCACCGCCGCCGCCGGCCAGACCTTCACCGTCAGCAACACCAACAACTCCGGCGCCGGTTCGCTACGCGACGCCATCAACAGCGCCAACGCCGCCGTGACGGTCGGCGACCGCATCGAGTTCAACATCCCCGGCGTGGGCGTGCAGATCATCAGCCCGACCTCGCCGCTGCCCGACATCCTGGACACCGTGACGATTGACGGCTACACCCAGCCCGGCACGGCCACGAACAGCTCCGCCACGATTTTCAACGCCACGCTGCTCGTCCGCCTCGACGGCAACAGCGCGGGCGCGGGCGTGGACGGACTGCGGATTGCCCGCGGCGACGGCACCGCCATTCGTGGCCTGGCGATCACACGCTTCACCAGTGATGGTATCGAAGTCAGTTCGAATTCCGCCAACGCCCGCATCGAAGGAAACGTAATCGGCCTCGACACCGCCGGGACCGACTTGGGCAATTCTTTGAACGGCGTCAACATCAACGGCTCGTCCAACAACATTGTCGGCGGACTGTCCACCGGCGCGCGCAACGTGCTTTCAGGAAATCAAAACGTCGGCATCAACATTCAAAACGCCACCGCCACCGGCAACCAGATCCTCGGCAACCTCATCGGCACCGACGCCACCGGCACCCTGGACCGCGGCAACACCAGTTACGGCATTCTGCTCGTCACCGCCCCGAACAATACCATCGGCGGCTCCACCTCGGCGGCGCGCAATCTGATTTCCGGCAATGCCAACGGCATCGGATTAAGCACCAGCAGCGGGACAACTGTGCGCGGCAATTTCCTCGGGACCGATGCGACGGGAACCCTGGCCTTGCCGAACAGCGGTGATGGCATGCAGATCACCAGCTCGACCAACAGCCTGATCGGCGGCTCCTCCGCCGGTGACGGCAATCTGTTTTCAGGCAACAGCAACGACGGCATTGAAATCACCGGAGTTGGTTCGTCAAACAATGCCGTCCAGGGGAATTTCATCGGCACCGTGGCCGGCGGCGGATCGGCCCTGGCCAATGGCCAGCACGGCATCAACTTCACCTCCAACGCGCGCGGCAATCGCATCGGCGGCACGAACGCGGCGGAAGCCAACGTCATCGCCTTCAATCTGGGCGACGGCATTTCGGTCGCGACCGGCACCAACAACACGTTTCGCGGCAACGCCATTTACTCGAATGGCAACGCCACCGGCGACCTCGGCATCGACCTCGGCACCAGCGGCATCACGGCCAATGACTTGGGCGATGCCGACACGGGCGCCAATCAGCAGCAGAACTTCCCCGTGCTGACCTCGGCGCTAAATACGCCGTCGGGCACCACCATCAGCGGCAGCCTCAACAGCGGCACCAACGCGCAGTTCGCGTTGGATTTTTACGCCAACCTGACGGCGGACAGTTCCGGCTCGGGTCAGGCACAATTTTACCTCGGAGCCACCAACATTCTGACGGATGCCAATGGAGCCGCAGTCTTCACCTTGACCTTGCCGGTCACCAACTTGTCCGGCCGCTTTGTCACCGCCACGGCGACGGACACCAACGGCAACACCTCCGAATTCGCCACCAATATCTTTGCCCTGAGCACCGTGACGGGAACAACCTTCACCGTCGTCAACACCAACGACTCCGGCCCCGGCTCGCTGCGGCAGGCCATTGTCTCCGCCAACACCAACGTCAGCGCCCTGGACACTATCGCTTTCGCCATCACGAATCCGGCGACCACCATTTTCCCGGCCTCGGCTTTGCCCACCGTCGTGGATCCGGTTTTGATTGATGGCTACACCCAGCCGGGTTCCGCCACCAACACTGCGGCGACCACGTTTGCCGGCAACGTGCTGGTTCGCATTGATGGCATTTCCGCAGGTGCGAGCGTGGACGGCTTGAAGTTCACCGTCAGCAGCAACACGGTGCGCGGACTGATGATCACCCGGTTCGGCGGCGACGGCATCGAGTTCACCGGCGGCGGCGGGAACTTGGTTTCGGGAAACGTAATCGGGCTGGATGCCGCCGGCACCGACCTGGGCAACACGGCCAACGGCATTTACCTCAACGGCTCCTCGAACAACATCGTCGGCGGAACTTCGCCCGGCGCGCGCAACGTCATCTCCGGCAACAACAGCGACGGCATTGAGGCCAACGGTGTCACCGCGTCCGCCAACACCATTCAAGGAAACATCATCGGCCTGGATCAGGCAGGCCTCGTCGATGTCGGCAATTCCTCCTATGGCATCCAGCTAAACCTCGCGCCGGGCAACTTGATCGGCGGCTCCAGCGCCGGCGCGCGCAATCTGATCTCGGGCAACAATGCCAGCGGGGTTTTGCTGCTGGGCGGGTCCAACAACATCGTGGCCGGGAATTACCTCGGCACCGATGCCAGCGGCACGCTTGACCGGGGAAATTCCGCCGATGGCGTCCTGATCAACGGCGCTGCGGGCAACACGATCGGTGGCGGCAGCCCGGCGGAACGCAATGTCATCTCCGGCAACAACAGCGACGGCATCGCCATCAGCGGCGCGGCGGCGACAGGGAATATGGTTCAGGGAAACTACATCGGCACGGACGCCTCCGGATTGGCGGCGGTCCGAAACTCCGTCAACGGCGTGCAGCTTAGCTCCGCCCCGAACAACACCATCGGCGGCAACACGGCGTCGCTCGGCAATCTGATTTCAGGAAATTCCAGCGACGGCATCGAGATCACCGGCGCCACCGCCGCCACCAATGTCATCCGGAGCAACCTCATCGGCACCGACGCCTCGGGCACCGGGTCCCTGCCCAATCTGTCCAACGGTGTTTTGATCCAGACCTCCGCCCATGACAACGTGATCGGCGGCAACACCGTCGCCTTCAACATCGCCGACGGCGTTTCGGTCGCCGGTGGCACCAACAACGCGGTCCGCCAGAATCTGATTTTCGCCAACCAGGACATCGGCCTTGATCTCGGGGTCAGTGGCCTCACCGCCAACGATGCGGGCGACACCGACACCGGCGCGAACCAGCTGCAGAACTTCCCGGTGCTTTCCGGCGCGACCAACAATGTGGCTTCCGTGGACATCGCGGGCAGCCTGGACAGCCGTGCTGGCGCAGCGTTCACCCTCGACTTCTACGCGAACAACACCAACGAACTGAGCGGCGCCGGCCAGGGCCGTTACTACCTTGGCTCCACCAACATCAACACGGACGCCGGCGGCCATGCCGACTTTGTGGCCACGTTCGCCACCAGCCTGACCGGACGTTACGTCACCGCCACCGCCACGGACGCTTCCGGCAACACGTCGGAATTTGGGACGAACATCTTCGCCACCAGCACCGTCGCCGGCCTGACGCTGGTCGTCACCACCACGAATGATTCCGGACCGGGTTCCTTGCGCGACGCGATCAATCAAGCCAATGCCGCCATCACGACTGGCGACGTCATCCAGTTCAATCTGCCCGGCTCGGGCGTGCGGGTCATTTCGCCGGCCACGCCCCTGCCCGACATCACCGATCCGGTGACGATTGACGGCTTCAGCCAGTCCGGCGCAACCGCGAACACCTTGTCGAACGGAAACAACGCCACGCTGCTGGTGCGGCTCGATGGATCCGCAGCCGGCACTGATGTGGCCGGCCTGCGGTTGCTGACACGAGACTCGGTCATCAAAGGTCTGGCGATTGGCGGATTCAACGGCAACGGCATCGAGATCGCCGGCAGCAACAACCGCGTCGAAGGCTGTTATGTCGGCCTAGATCCCGACGGCACCACGCAGCGCGGCAATGCTGGCAACGGCGTTTCCATCTCGGTGACCGGTTCGACCGGCAACGTCGTTGGCGGCAGCACGGCGGCGGCGCGCTGCGTGATTTCCGCCAACGACCGCGGCGTCCTTTTCTCGGCGGTGTCACTCAATGATGTTCAAGGCTGCTTTATCGGCACCGACGCCGCCGGCCTGCTGAATCGCGGCAACACCAACAGCGGCGTGTTGATCACCGGTTCCACCGCGCGGCTGAACACCGTGGGCGGCTCGGCCGCCGGCCGGCGCAATGTCATTGCCGGCAACGGCCAGACGTTCGGCGCGGAGAACCATGGCGTCACCGTGCTGGCGGGCGTGTCGAATTCCATCCTCGGCAATTACCTCGGCGTGACCGTCAACGGCAACGCCGCGCTCGGCAACCAGGGCGACGGCATCTACCTCGGGAACGGTGCCAGCACGAATTTCATCGGTGCGGTCGGCGCGGGCAATGTCATCTCGGCAAATTCCTTCGGCATTGATTTCAGCAGCGATTCCCCGAGCCAGGTCGGCAATGTTGTGCGGGGAAATTTGATCGGCACCGACGCCACCGGCACGCTGGACCTGGGCAATCTCGGCCACGGCATTTCCTTCAGCTTTGGCACCTTCAACCAGATTGGCGGCACCGCTCCCGGCGAGGGCAACGTCATCTCCGGCAACAATGGCGTGGGCGTGAACATCAACTGCTGCGCGGCCACGTCCAACCGCTTTGAAGGCAACTTCGTCGGCGTGGACATCACCGGCACAAATGCGCTGGGCAATTCGCAGGACGGCTTTTTCTGCGGCTCGGCGGGCAACCTGATCGGCGGCACCATCCCCGGGGCCGGCAACATCATCGCCAACAACGGCTCGTTCGGCGTCATTCATTTCATCAGCAGCTTCAACAACGTCGGCTTGCTTGGGAACAGCATCTACTCGAACGCCCTGGCGGGAATCGACCTCGGCCTCGACAACGGGCCGACGCCGAATGATCCCGGCGACACCGACAGCGGCCCCAACGGGCTGCAAAACTATCCGGTGCTGCTCACCGCCCTCGCCTACCCGACCAACACGGTTCTCACGGGAACCTTGAACAGCCATTCCAACACCACCTACCGGGTGGAATTGTTCGACAACGTTTCCCCGGACGCCTCGGGCTACGGCGAAGGCCAGACTTATCTGGGCTTCACCAACGTGACGACGGATCTCTCGGGCAACGCGTCCTTCACTTTCACCAACGCCGGTCCGCTCGCCTTCGGCCATTACGTCTCGGCCACCGCGACGGATGACGCGAACAACACCAGCGAATTTTCCTTCGCGCTCAAGGTCGTGCCGTTTGACTCGGTGGACTTGAGTTTGAGCATCCTTGATTCGGACGATCCCGCCGCGCGCGCAACCAACCATCTCTACACCGTCATCGTTACCAACGCCGGCCCCGCCGACGCCGCCAGCGTCTTCCTCACCAACACCCTGCCCGCCGGCATGGGCTATGTCAGCGCGACGGCTTCGCAAGGATCCGTTTCTGTCGCCGGCCCCGCGGTCATTGCCACGCTCGGCACCATTACGAACCACGGCTTCGCCACCGTGACGTTGACAGTAAATGCAACCAACGCCGGCACGCTCATCTTGACCAGCGTGGTCGCCTCGTCGCAGTTCGACAATGAAACGAACAACAACGTCGCGGCCGAGAACACCTTCTTCGGCGTGGCGGACCTCGGCCTGACGATCTCTGATGCGCCGGACCCGGTGGTCGCCGGCCAGGCACTGACTCTGTCGATGGTGGTCTCCAACTACGGACCGGACTCCGCGACTTCTCCGGCGGCGGATTTCAACGTGGACTTCAACACCTTCATCACCGGCGTCACCGCCTCCCAAGGGAGCTTCACCCAGGCGGGAAACCAGATCACGTTCCTTCCCGGCACGCTGCCCGTGGGCGGCCAGGCGGTGTTGACCGTCACGACGTTGCCGACGGAAACCGGGACGTTGAACCACTACGCCAGCTCCGCGCTGACCGAGTTCGATCCCAACTCGCTGAATGATTCCGCCGCGGCCACGACCACCTCCCAGGCCGGCCCGGGCATCCTGCAGTTTGCCTCGCTCTCATATTCTGTTTCAGAAAACGCCGGCACCCTGAGCCTGGCTGTTGTTCGCACCGGCGGCGCGATCGGGGCGGTCACGGTGGATTTCGCGACCTCCAACTTTACCGCCGTGGCCGGCAGTGATTTCACGGCGACGACGGGCACGCTCACCTTCACCAACGGCCAGACGCTGGCCACGGTTTCCGTGCCCATACTCAACGACCTAGTGACGGAATGCGTCGAGCAGTTCTCGGTCTCGCTGTTTAACGCGACCGGGGGCGCCCTCGTGCTGGTCAACACCAACACCACGGTGACCATTCAGGACGATCAAATCACCGCCGCCGGCAACATCGCCGCCGTTTCCGCGTCGAACACCAACGGTCCCACGGGCGATGATTTCAGCTTTGACGGCCTTATCAGCGCGGACGCCTCCACCGTGGTGTTCGCCTCCTATGCGTCGAACCTCACGACCAATGACGCCAACTTCGACAACGACGTCTTTTCCTTCAACACCAGCAACGGCGTCGTGTCCCTCGTGAGCGTCAATCTGGCGGGCACCGGCGCCGGCAACAGCTATTCTGGTTCGCCGCGCGTCAGCGCCAGCGGCAGGTACGTGGTGTTTGTCAGCGGCGCCAGCAACTTGACGACAAACGACACGGATTTTCAGTATGACCTGTTCCTGCGCGACACGGTCTCCAACCGCACCGAACTCGTCAGCCATGTCCCGTCCGGAAACGCCTCCGGCAATTCCAGCTCCGATTATCCCGTGATCACGCCGGACGGCGGCCAGGTGGCGTTCCTCTCGTATTGCTCGGACCTGGTGTCAAATGATCAGAACTCCTCGCCGGACATTTTCCTGTGGACCCGGACCAACTCCGTGGTGGAGCTCATCAGCGTCAACCGCACCAACACCGGCACGGCCAATGACAGCAGCTACTCGCCCGCCATCAGCACCAGCGGACGTTACGTGGCGTTTGAAAGCTACGCGTCAGACCTGGGCGTGACCGACACCAACAACAACCTGGACGTCTATGTGCGCGACCGGATCAACGCCACCAACCGGCTTTGCAGCCGCAGCCTGACGGGCGGCGGAGGCAACGACGCCTCCTACGAACCGGTGTTCAGCGCCGACGAGCGGTTCGTCCTCTTCCGCAGCAGCGCGAGCGACCTTGTCGTCAATGACACCAACAACGTCACGGACGTTTTTCTTTACGACCTTTCGACCGGTTCATTGCAGGTTGTGAACGTGAACACCAACGGCGTCCCGGGCAACGGCTACAGCTACGACGCCGACATCTCGGCCGACGGACGCTACGTGACGTTTTACAGCGATGCCACGGATCTGACGTCCGATGCTTTGATCGGCGGCATCGGCAACATTTTCCTCCGCGACCGCACGGCGGGAACGACCGTGCTTGTTTCCCGCAACTGTCATGGGACCGGCGGCGGCGACAACGGCTCCTTCAATCCGCAGATCAGCAGCGACGGCCGTTACGTCGTGTTCGAGAGCTACGCGCAGGACCTGGTTTCCGGCACGTTCAACGGCTACATCAACATCTATCGTTTTGACCGGCTGACCTCCGCTGTGACGCTAATTTCTCAGAACCGCTCGCTCACCGGCGGAGCCGACGGGTATTCGGCCTCGCCCTCCATCAGCACCAACGGCGCCGGCATCGTGTTCAACAGCTCCGCGACCGACCTGGTGTCGCTGGACGCCAATTTCGACGACGACGTTTTCCTCTGGCGTGCAGGCGCGGTGGCCGCCTTGACGGACTTGGCATTGAACAAGACCGCGTCAACGAACACCGTGCTCGAACTGGGCAATTTCACCTACACCCTCGCCGTGACCAACCAAGGCGGCGCCACCGCAACCGGCGTTTCCGTGACGGACAGCCTGCCCGCGGGGGTCAGCTTTGTTTCGGCCATTGCCTCCCAAGGCACCGTGACCAATTCCGCCGGCATCGTCACCGCGGCCTTGGGCTCCTTGAACATCGGGTCCGGAGCAACCGTCGTCATCACCGTGACCGCCACCAACACCGGCGGCATCACCAACACCGCCAGCGTCAACTCGACGGAAGGCGATTCCAACAACGCCAACAACAGCAGTTCCGCCGGCGTCACCGTGACGGCGGTGGCGACCCCCGTCCTTTCCATCACGTTGACCAACGCGGCGCAGCTGTTCATTTCGTGGCCCAGCCCCGGCTCAGCCGGGTTCGCGCTGGAAACCACCACCAACCTCGCGCCCGTCGCCGTCTGGAGCAGCCTGACCAACACCGTTTCCGACAACGGCCTGGTGAAATCCGTCCTGCTGAACCTCAGTGCCGGCGAACCCATGCGCTTCTATCGGTTGAAGAACTAGCCGCCGGCCGCCATTCGGATTTACGCGAGAGCATCGGCGAACTAAGCTGGCGTCATGGATTTGTCCGAAACATTAAACGCCCTCCGCCTGCGCGTGGCCTCGGCGTGCGCCCGTGCTGGACGCGAACCTTCCTCGGTCCTGCTGATGGGCGTCACCAAGGGCCAGCCGCCGGAGGTTGTGGCCGAGGCCGCCCGGCTGGGTTTGCTGGTGCTGGGTGAAAACAAGGTGCAGGAGGCCAAGGCGAAGGCGCCGCTTTCACCCGGCAAGATCCGCTGGCACATGATCGGGCATCTCCAATCGAACAAATGCCGGGATGCCGTGGAATTGTTTGAGATGATTCAAAGCGTGGACAACCTTTCCATCGCCCAGGAAATCAGCAAGCGCGCCGAGCAGGCCGGCAAGACGATGCCGGTTCTGCTGGAAGTGAACGCTGTCGGTGAAGCGAGCAAGTTCGGCTACCGTCCGGAACAACTCCTGGCCGACCTGCCACAGATAAACGCCTTGCCGCGCTTGGAGGTTCACGGCCTCATGACCGTGCCGCCGTGGTCGCCGGTGGCCGAAAATGTCCGCCCGGTTTTCCGGCAGCTGCGGGAGCTCAAGGTGCGCTGCGAGGAATTGCTGGGCGCGCCGCTGCCGCACCTGAGCATGGGCATGTCCGGGGATTTTGAGGTGGCGATCGAGGAAGGAGCGACCATCATCCGGGTGGGCACGGCGTTGTTCGGCGCCAGACCCAGGCCGAAGGCGGCCGTTTAAATCCGGCCAACGCGGGGCCGTTTTTGATTTTCGAGCACCCGTGGCGGACTTTTTATTGCTTCACTTTCAGCGGACATCGGTTAAGTTGCCTTGTGACTGTGGAAATGTTCAAACTCGAGACGGAAGCGGCCCTCAAGGCCTACGAGAAGTATATCATCTGCATCGACAAGACCCCCGAGCAGTTTCAGGCTTCCTTGATCTCCCTTTTGCTGAAGGCTATCCATGCCTATGAAAATCGCGGCCTGGGCTTTCGCCATGGCATCGCGGTGGATCCTCATCTGACGGTCATCCTGAGCGAAAACGACACGCCGCGGCCGCTGTGCGGGATTTATTTCAACCTTCACTCACCCTACCAGAAGAATGCGCTGCCGAAGACGGTCCGGGCCATGTCCGAAGTGATGGATGAAACCAGCCAGTCGGAGAACTGAACCGAACCTGTTCCCTTCAAAACCTTCATCCGCCCGCCTCAGCGGACTTCATCACCAGGCTGGGGCTCGCCGGAAACCACGTCGGCAATGATGTTGTCGTCCTGCTGCGGGCCGGTGATTTTCACCTCGCCGATTTTCTCCCCCTGCCGGTAGAGGCTCATCTGCTGGTCGATGCCGGCCATCCGGCCGACGGGAAAGTTCAGCACGACAAAGTGGAGGCTCGCATTGACGCTGGCCACTTTGCCGACCAGGCCGGTATCAGGAGCCACCGTGATTTTTGCCGGTGCCGGCTCGGGAATCTGGGCCGCCGCCGCGGGAACCTCGGGAAAGGAGACTTCCCTGGACTTGGCGGCCGGACGCTCAGGAGCCGCCGCCGGCTCGGGCAGATAGTCGCGGCGCTGGGGCTTGACCACGGCCGGCTCGATCTTGCGGCGCGGCGCGGCGGGCTGAGGCGCCGCTTCGGAGTATTCGCGGATTTCGGAGGCTGAAAGCTTCCCGGTGACCTCGAAACCCTTTTCGCTCGCACATCCCGCCGACAACAGCATAGCCAAAGCGCCCGTAAGCAAAATCGTGTTTCTCATGCGGGCAGTTAAATCAGACACCCTCCGGACGTCAACTCACTTTTCCGTGATGACCGTGTCTTCGTGCTCGTAGGCGGGCGCGCAACAGCACAAGAGCCGGAGCGGTTCCGCGCCCGTGTTCCACAACTTATGTTTCAGCCCCGGCGGAATGGCGATGGCGTCTCCGGCCCGCACCTCGCGCACTTCCGATTCAATCCGCATCCGCCCGGTGCCGTGGGTGATGTAATAAATCTCCTCGGCGCGCGGATGGTAATGCTCCTGCGTGCTGCCGCCGGCCGGCAGACGCGCCTCGGCGAGGCTCTGGTTGCGAATGGAGGAGTTCCGGTGCGCCAGCAGCTCCCGGATTTCCGATCCATCCTTCGTGATGAAGGGCGCGACGTCGTTCAAGTTTTTGATGTCCATAGAAGGCTATTCCGGCGGCACGGCGTTTGACCCCAGCAGTTTTTGCCAGTTCGCCTGAACGAACACGACGCCCGTCACAATCTACACCATCGCGACCCAGAAGGTCGGCGTGATGGGTTCGCTCAAACAAAAATACGACCACGTCGTCGTGCTCAACGGAATCAAGTTGTTGAACAGCAGCACCCGGCTGGCGGGCCAGACCCGCAGCGCGCCATTCCACAAGGCGAACGCCACCACGCCGCCCGCGATGACGCAATAAATTTGGATCCAAACCAGATCCATCCGCCAAGGCAGACCATGCCCCGGCAGTTCCAGCAGCCCCAGCGGCAGCAGCAACGCACCGGCGCGCCACATCGTGTGCGCCGCCACCCATGAGCCGGACAGTTCCGCGCCCAGCAGCCGGCTTTGGCGCCCGTAGTTCGTCCACAGCACGCTGACCAACAATCCCAGCACTTCACCCACCCAGCTGTTGGCCCGGGAGCTGTTCAAAGCCGGGAAAAACAGCACGAAGACTCCGGTCAGGGCGACCAGCGCGGCAAAGTAGCGCTGGAAGGTCCGCCAGTTCTTTTCAAAACGTCCCTCCCAGATCAGCGCCCACACGGGCGACGCTCCGAGATACAACGCCACATGCGACGCCGACGTCAGCCGGAGCGCCCAGTTGAAACACACGACATAGGCCGCCAGGCTCAGACCGCCGCGCCACCAGAGCCGTGACTTGAGCGAGGGCGTCATCGGCTGAGGCGGACTCGACCGGTCCAGCCAGCGGAACAACGCCAGCATGAGCAGGCCCGCGGCCAGGAAGCGCGTTGCTCCGGTGAAGACCGGCGGCCAGGTCGCGACGATGTATTTCGTGCCGGCGTTGTTGGCGCCCCAGAGGAAAATTGCCAGCAGCAGACCGCAGGCAATGGCGGAATCCGAACGTTTCGCGCTCATTCCGACGCCAGCTTTTCAAAGCTCTCCTCGATGAATTTCGTACCCTGAATGCGCGCCAGCCTGGCGTACAAGCCATCCTTCTCCAGCAGTTCAGCGTGCGTGCCGCGCTCGATGATTTCACCATGACGCAGCACCAGAATCTGATCCGCCGACCGGATGGTGCTGAGCCGATGGGCGATGACAAAGCTGGTCCGGTTGGCCATCAACCGCTCCAACGCCTCCTGGATCAGCTTCTCCGTCACCGTGTCCACGCTCGCCGTGGCTTCATCAAGAATGAGGATGGGGGAGTTTTTCAGCAGCGCGCGGGCGATGCTGACGCGCTGCTTTTCACCGACGCTCAGCTTCACGCCGCGTTCGCCCACGGTGGAATCATAGCCCTGCGGCAGCTTCTCGATGAAGTCATGGCAGTTTGCCGCTCGCGCCGCCGCGATCATCTGCTCTTCATTAGCATCCAGCCGGCCATATAAAATGTTTTCGCGGATGGTGCCGTTGAACAAGAAAGCCTCCTGGCTCACGACACTGACATGGTCACGCAGCGATTCCAGCGAGAGGCCCGCAATATCCTGGCCGTCGATGAAAATCTTTCCGGACGTCGCCTGATAAAATTCCGGCAGCAGATTGACGAGGGTGGACTTCCCAGAACCCGTCGGCCCCACCAGGGCGATCATCTCGCCGGGTTGGGCGTGGACGTTGATGTCGCGAAGGGCGGTTTTGCCCTCGCCATAGCTGAAATGGATGTTTTGATAAACCACCTCGCCGCGGACGGGCTGACGCAGCGGAACTCCGCCGGCCTGGGCGCGCTCCTCCGGCGTGTCGAGAATGTCGAACACGCGTTCGCCGGCGGCGCGCGCGCTCTGCATCATTTGATTCAGGCTGTGAAGCTGGCCGATCGGCGCGTAAAACATGTGCAGGAAAAACAGGAAGCCGATCAATTCGCCCGCCGTCATTTTTCCGGCCAGCGCCAGACTGCCGCCCACCCAGAGCACCAGGGCAAAACCCGCCGCGCCCGCAAAGCCCATCGTTGGTCCATAGACCGCCCAGACGCGCATGATGCCGAGCTGTGCCGTCCGCATGTCGCCGGCGCGCTCTGCAAACCGTGCGTCCTCGTGCGTCTGCCGGCTGAAGGCCTTGATCTGGCGCACGCCCTGGAGTTTGTCCATGAGCAGGGCGTTCATCGCGCTGGAAGCCTCGCGCTGCTTACGATACCGCCGATGCGCCGTAAGCGTGTACCAGATGGCGCCGCCGGCGAGAATGGGGATCGGTGACATCGCCACGAACGCCAGCGTGACGTTCATATGAAACAGAAACGCGGCCACGCCCACCACGCTGAGAATCGCCACCACGCCCTGCTCGAGTCCGTCGATCAGCACGCGTTCCACGGCGTTGACATCCTCGATCACCCGCGTCAGCAAATCGCCCGAGGCGCGCTGGTCAAAGTAGTTCACCGGCAGTCGTTGCAGGCGGGCATAGACCGCGCGGCGCATGTCGCAGATGACGTTTTGCTCGAGCTGGTTGTTGATCAATATCCGCAGCGCGCTGAAGGCGTCGCGGAGAAAGAACGCCCCGAGCAATCCGATCATCGCCGGCGCCAGCAGATTGCCCTGTGATTTGTTGATGACGTCGTCGATGGCAAACTGGGTGAGCTTGGGAAACGCGAATGACGACAGGAGCGACAGCACGGCGGCCAGGACGGTGCCCACCGCCAGCCAGGGGTAGGGTTTCAGGAAGACGCCCACGCGCCGGAGGATTTCCGTGGTCGGACGTTTGCGGGCGGTGAAAGTGGATTCGGTCGAACGAGCGTGGTGTGCCATGTCAGCGAAGAGTCTGGTCCAGAAATTCCACCATCGCCCTGCCGAACGGCGCGAGATCGCGCGGCGTGCGGCTGGAAATCAGATTGCCGTCCACGACCACCGGCTCGTTCACCCAGATGCCGCCGGCGTTTTCCAGGTCATCCTTGATGCCAAGGGAACCGGTGACGCGCCTGCCCTTGAGGATTTTGGCCGAGATGGGAATCCAGCCGCCGTGACAGATGAAGGCCACCAGCTTGCCCTGCTCGAAAAACTCCCGTGTCAGAGAAAGCACCCTGGCATCGCGGCGCAGTTTGTCCGGCATGAATCCGCCGGGAACCAGCAGACCGCAAAAGTCCCGGCTGTTCATTTCGCTGATGAGCGCGTCGGCCTTGGCCGGATAACCGTGCTTGCCGGCGTACGTCTTCAGCTCCGGACCGGCCACGCGCATGGCGTAGCCCGCCTCCTCCAGCCGGAGTTTGGGATACCACAGCTCCAAATCTTCGTAGATGTCATCGACAAACGTCAGCAACGTTTTTTGCATGGGGGCCATTGTCGTCAAAAGCCACCGGCAAACAAGCCTTTCAAAATGCACGCTGCGGCACTGAGCCCGGAGCGCAACCCCATCGCCAGTTTTTGTTATTGCCGGTGCCGGTGCCGTTCTCTAACTTCGCGCCCCATCAAACCAATTACGACGCGTGGTTTGCCGCCGTCGCGGCGGCCGGTCCGCGTTCAACAAACCGCAATCAAACAAATAGCTGAACATGCAACCCAATCCGTTACTCGGCGTGGTTTTTCACTGGCTGGGAGGACTCGCCTCCGGAAGTTTTTACGTTCCCTACAAGGGCGTCCGCAAATGGTCCTGGGAAACGTTCTGGCTGGCCGGCGGTCTGTTTAGCTGGCTGATCTGCCCCTGGGTCGGGGGCTTCCTGCTGACCAACGACCTGATCGCGGTGCTGAAGGAAATTCCCGCCTACACCTTCTGGATGACTTACCTGATGGGCGCGCTCTGGGGGCTGGGCGGTCTGACGTTTGGTCTGACGATGCGCTACCTCGGCATGTCGCTCGGCATGGCCATCGCGCTGGGCTACTGCGCGGCGTTCGGCACCCTGGTTCCGCCGATCGTGAAAGGTGAATTTGCCAGCAAGCTTCTGAACCATGACGGCCTGAGCGCCGGCGGCCCCATCGTCCTGCTGGGCGTGGTGGTGTGTCTGCTGGGCATCGCCATCGGCGGCTGGGCGGGCATCCGCAAGGAAAAGGAAATGGGCGCGGAAGCTTCCACCATCCAGGAATTCCATCTCTGGAAGGGCCTCGGCATCGCGACGTTCTCCGGCATCATGAGCTCGTGCTTCTCCTTCGGCTTCCAGTTCGGCGAACCCATCACGCACCTCACCGCCAAGCACGGCACCGGACCGCTCTGGGTCGGCCTGCCGGTCATTTTGGTGATTCTCCTTGGCGGCCTCACGACCAACTTCGTCTGGTGCGTGATACTGCATGTCAAGAACGGCTCCGCGCATCAATACTTCAGCCCCACGGTCAAGCCCGTCGCCGGCCAGACCGAAGGCGGCACGGGCCATGGCGAGAAAATTTCCGGCGGCACCTTTGAGCTCGGCAGTTCTGTTCCGCTCGGCGCCAACTACCTCTTCTGCATGGCGGCCGGCACCCTCTGGTATCTCCAGTTCTTCTTCTACCAGATGGGCGAAAGCCAGATGGGCAACTACAAGTTCTCCAGCTGGACGCTGCACATGGCGAGCATCATCATCTTCAGCACGCTGTGGGGCATCTTCTTCAAGGAATGGAAAGGCGCACAGGGAACAACCAAGAAGCTCGTCGTTCTCATGCTCGCCATGCTGGTCGGCTCCACCTGCATCATCGGCTACGGCAACAAAAAGTCCGAGGATGCCGCCGCGGAAAAGGCCAAAGCCGTCGTGGAAACCATCCAGAACAAAGTCGAGGCGGCGCATTGACCCGAAGCGCGACGACCATGTTTTGATTCACGAGCCTGCGCCGCACCCGGCCAGGCTCGTTTTATTTTGAAACCGCTGCTCCAGATCTCCGGCCTCGAAAAATCCTTTGGCGCCGTCCGCGCGCTCAAGGGGGTTTCGCTCGAACTCCGCGCCGGCGATGTCCACGCGCTGCTCGGCGAAAACGGCGCGGGCAAGTCCACGCTTATCAAAATCATCACCGGCGCCCACCAACCCGACCGCGGCAGCCTCGCCATCAATGGCGAACCCCTTCCCGCCCTCACCCCGGCTTCCGCGCACCAGCTCGGCATCGCCTGCATATATCAGCAGCCCGCGCTGTTCCCGGACTTGACCGTCGCGGAAAACATCGGTCTGCGACTCGCCACGCCGCGCGCCTTTTCCCGCATCGCTTGGCGGCAGCAACGGGAACGCGCCGCGCAGTTGCTCGGGCAGATTGGCGCGGAAATCTCCCCGGATGCCGAGGTCCGCACGCTGTCGATGCCAGAACAGCAACTGGTTGAAATCGCCTGCGCCCTTGGGGCCGGCGCGCGGATCGTGATCATGGACGAACCCACGGCGTCGCTAACCCAGAAGGAAGTCCGCCTGCTGCTGGACGTCGTCCGCCAACTGCGCGACAGCGGCGTCGGCGTCATCTACATCTCGCACCGGCTGGAGGAGATCTTTGAACTCGCCGACCGTGTCACGGTGTTGCGCGACGGCGAAAGCGTGGGCACGCACCTTGTGAAGGAGATCAACGAGGCCGGTCTGATAAAGCTCATGGTCGGCCGGGAAGTTGCCCAGATTTATCTGCCGGCCGAAAACGCTCCGGGCGAAGTTGTCTTGGCCCTGAAAAACCTACGCGGTCCTGGGGTGAACAATGTTTCCCTGGAAATCCGCGCCGGCGAAATCCTCGGCCTCGCCGGCCTCGTCGGCGCAGGCAGAACCGAGCTCGCGCGGCTGCTGTTCGGCATCACCCCTGCCGACAGCGGCGAAATGCTCCTGGACAGCTGCCGGATCGAGATTCGTTCTCCGCAGGCCGCCATCGCCCACGGGATAGCCTGTGTGCCGGAGGATCGCCGGCGTCACGGCGTCATTCTCGACCTGCCCATCGCGCAAAACATGACGATGGCGGTTCATTCCCGGATTTTTCCCGGCGCCTGGCTAAGATCCGGCGCGGAGCAATCGCTGGCGCAGAATTTCATTCGTGAACTTGGCATCCGCGCTTCCGGAACCGATGCGCCGGGAAACTCCCTGTCCGGCGGCAACCAGCAAAAGGTCGCCTTGGCCCGGTGGCTGGCCACAAAGCCCCGGGTGCTGATCCTGGACGAACCAACGCAGGGCGTGGACGTCGGGGCGAAAAGCGAGATCCACAAGATCATCCGCCGGCTGGCGCGGGAAGGCGTGGCCGTGCTGATGATTTCCAGCGACCTGCCGGAGATTCTTGGCATGAGCGACCGGATTGCCGTGATGCGCGGCGGAACTATCACGGCAATGCTGCCGGGCAAAAGCGATGCCCATGCGGTCATGGCGGCGGCTTTGGGGCAAAGTGAAGGGAAAGGTAGCTGATGGCATACATACTTGAATCCCTAATCAGCCAAGTAGAGATTTTACGCGAAGGTTGCCGCTCAATTCCCAAAGCTAAAATCATCCGACTCAAATGCAATCTGGGCCTATTGCCTTTGACCGACGACTTCTTTGAAACTATTGGCGGAGGCGATTGCGGCGAGTTAATGAAGCTTTCTGAAGTAGTTGAAGATTTAGCGAAAGAACTATCAATAAAACACCCTGTGATTTATGCCGAAGCTGAATACTTTGGTGGAACTGGGGCACAGAGCGCAGTGGTTTGGTCGCAAGGCAAAAGAGTTTTGGAATTAATTCGACAGGAGCATTCCATCAACCGTGCTCTTAATTTCCTTGGAGTTCGGATCAAAGATAAACACGACGAGTTTGATGAGGTGGGTTTAGGACTCTGCCGCTGCACAGAGGATTGGTTGAAAAATCCGGAGGCCAAAGAGTGAAAGGCAACTTTCGCGAATTCTCTCTCGCCGCCGCGCTGGCCTTGCTGCTAGGCGCGCTGGCCATTTTCGCGCCGGGATTTTATCAGGCGCAGCCCCTGCTCTCCCTCGCCACGCGCGAAGCCCCGACGCTCGTCGTTGCCTGCGGCATGGCGCTGATCATCATCACCCGGCAGATTGACATCTCCGTGGGTTCCCAGTTTTCCGTGTGCAGCGTCTGCGCCGGATTGCTCGCCGGCATGCACTGGCCGCTCGCGCTCGTCTTGACCGCCTCCGTCGCGCTGGGCGCAGCCATGGGCGCCATCAACGGCGCCTTGGTCGCGGGACTGCGCCTGCCCTCCATCGTCGTGACCTTAGCCACCATGGTCAGCCTCCGCGAAGGCCTCCGTTGGCTACGGCAAGGAATCTGGGTGGATTTGCCCGAGGGCGTTCAGTGGTTTCATCTCGGCCAGACCGCCGGTCAGTTGTCGCTGATCGGCTTTGCCCTCGCGCTCGTGCTCGTGCTCGCGCTGGCGATGAAACACCTCGCCGCCGGCCGTTTTGTTTATGCCGTCGGTTCCGATGCCGAAGCGGCGCGGCTCGCCGGCATTCGTCCGCAGGCCGTGACGTTCGCGACGTTTGTGTTCATGGGCGCGTTGGTTGGCCTGGCGGCGATGATGAACGTCGCGCAATCACCGCAGGTCGATCCGAACTCCGGCACCGGGCTTGAACTGAAAGCCATCGCCGCCGTGGTCGTCGGCGGCGTGGCGGTTTCCGGTGGACGCGGCAGCTTGCCGGGAGTCTTCCTCGGACTGCTGTTGCTGGCGTGCGTCAATCCCGCGCTGACGCATCTTCACGTCGAGCCGTATTGGGAGAAAGCCATCCAAGGCGCGATCATCCTGCTCGCCGTCGTGGCGGATGGCTGGCGAAGTCGGAAACAGGAGAGCCACCGATGAACACGGATTCTCACAGATTCAAAAACCAACTGTTCCGGCACGAAACCATCCTGCTGGTCGTGCTGGTCAGCGAATGGCTTTATTTCAACTCGGCCGGACGCAACTTCGGTTCGCTCGACAACTCCTTCGACATCGTCCGTCACTCCGTCGAAATCGGCCTGCTCGCGCTAGCGATGACGCCGATCATTCTCACCGGTGGCATTGATTTGTCCGTCGGCTCGCTCCTTGGTCTGTGCGCCATCCTTTTCGGCAAACTCTGGCGCGATGGCGGTTTGCCCATTCCGTTTGCGATCTGTTGCACGCTGGCTGTCGGCGCGATAGCCGGGGGATTCAACGCCCTGCTCATCACCCGGCTGCGCCTGCCGCCACTCATCGTCACGCTGGGAACCTTCTCGTTGTTTCGCGGACTGGCCGAAGCCGTCACCCACGGCGCGGACACGTTCACCAACTTCCCCGTGGCGTTTCATTTTCTTGGTCAGGAGCGGTGGCTTGGCTTGCCCGCCCAGCTTTACGTGTATGCCTTCGTCGCCATCGCCGTCTGGCTGCTGGTTCATCAAACAACGTTCGGCCGATCCTTCCGTGCCATCGGCTTTGCTCCCGAAGGCGCGCGCTACGCCGGCATTCCGGTCGAACGCCGCGTCGCGATGGTGTATGTGCTCTCCGGTTTGATCGCCGCGCTCGCCGCCGTGATTTACACCGCGCGACTCGGCCAGGCCAAAGCCGACGCAGGCACCGGCTATGAATTGTTCGCCATCACGGCTGTAGTGCTGGGCGGGACGAGCATCTTCGGCGGCGTGGGCTCGGTTCACGGCACGCTGCTGGGCGTGGCGGCAATCGCCGTGCTGAACAACGGCCTTGTCCATATCCGCCAACCGCGCGAAGTCGCCGGAATGCTGATTGGCGCGCTGCTGATCCTCGCCCTGTCCGGCTCGGCGCTGCCGAAATTGCTGGCCACCTTTTCCAGCCGTTGGCAACCTGCTTCTCCAGACAAACACCAAAGCAAAACCACATGAACCGTATCCTTGCGCTTCTCTGTTCGGCCGCCCTGCTCGCCACCGGCTGCGGCAAATCCACCGAACCCTCGGGCGGCAATGCCGGGAGTTCCTCCGGCAAAAAGCTGACCATCGCCCTGCTGCCCAAGTCCAAGGGCAACGCGTATTTCATTTCCTGCAACAAGGGCGCGGAGAAGGCGGCCAAGGAACTGGGCGTGGATTTGATTTTCGACGGCCCGACCGATCCTGATCCGGCGAAGCAGAATGAGATCGTCGAGAACTGGATCACGCTCGGCGTGGACGCCATCGCGGCGGCGTGCGAAAACAAGGAGGGCATTTCCACCGCGCTGCGCAAGGCGAAGGCGAAAGGAATCAAGGTCATCACCTACGACGCCGATGCGCTGCCGGATGCGCGGGAGTTTTTCGTCAACCAGGCCACGCCCAAAGGCATCGGCGAGGCGCTGATGGACGAGGCGGCGCGGTTGTGCGGCGGCGAAGGCGAGTTCGCGGTCATCACCGGCTCGCTCACGGCGGCGAATCAAATCGAGTGGTGCAAGTTCGTCGAGGAACGGCGCGCGGAGAAATATCCCGGCATGAAACGCGTCGCGCTGCGGCCGTGCGACGATTTGAAGGACAAGGCTCAGAGCGAAACCACGGCGTTGCTCGCGGCGTATCCGAATTTGAAGATCATCGTCAGCACGACCTCGCTCGGCGTGCCTGGCGCAGCGGAGGCCATCAAGCAGGCGGGCAAGACCGGCAAGGTGAAGAACATCGGGCTGGGTTTGCCGAATGAAAACAAGCGCTACGTTCACGACGGCGTGACGGACAGCGTGATTCTCTGGAAGACGGAGGATCTCGGCTATCTCGCCGTGCAGGCGGCGGACGCGGTGGTCAAGGGCACGTTGAAGGCGGGCGATAAAGCCTTCAAGGCTGGCGCGCTCGGCGAGTTTCAAATCGAAGGTGACAACATCATGCTCGGCAAACCGTTCATCTTTAACAAAGAGAACATTGATCAGTTTGATTTTTGAGCGCCCGAATTAAGCTGTAAATTCCAGCCAGCGGCCACCACCGGTTCTAAAAACCATGAAACGCCACGCCTTCAAAATGAAGCTCAAGCCCGGCAATGTCGCCGAATACAAGTGCCGGCACGACGAAATCTGGCCCGAGCTTTCCAAGGCGCTCAAGGACGCCGGCATTTCCGATTACTCGATCTTTCTCGACGAGGAAACCCTGACGCTCTTCGCCGTGCAAAAGCTCGCGGACAATCACACCGCCGCTGCCTTGCCAAAGCTCCCCATCGTCCGCAAGTGGTGGGATTCCATGGCGCCGTTGATGGAAGTGCTGCCGGACAATGAGCCGGTGAGCAAACCGCTCCGTGAAGTTTTTCATCTGGATTGAATCGCCCTATCAAAGATTGCCGTTATGAATCCTAAGAAACATTCAACATTCAACATCCAACACTCAACTCCCAATAACAGCACCGACGCGCGAGCCATTCAGTGTTGGATGTTGAATGTTGAATGTTGGGCGTTTCTCATTATCTGCCTGCTTTCGTTAGGAACGATTCCGTCCCTCGCCGCCGACAGCGACCTCGCCTGGCCGAAGATCACCAGCCAGCAAAAGCCCTGGGCCTTCTGGTGGTGGATGGGCAGCGCGGTGGACAAGGCGAACATCACCAAGGAACTCACGCGCTATCGCGATGCCGGCATGGGCGGCGTGCATATCATTCCGATCTACGGCGCGAAAGGCTGGGAGGACAAATACATCAACTATCTCTCGCCCCAATGGCTGGAGATGATGAGCTGGTCGGTCACCGAGGCGAAGCGTCTCGGCATGGGCGTGGACATGACCACCGGCAGCGGCTGGTGTTTCGGCGGACCGCAGGTGACGGACGATGAGGCGAACGCCAACGCCGTGGTGCGGACCTTCACTTTGACTGCCGGCCAGCAGCTCGACCAGAAGTTTGACCACAAAACCACCCAGGCCTTGGTGGCATATTCCGCTGATGGAAAAGTTCAGGATCTCACCGACACCCTGACCGAAAGCGGCCAGACGTTGTTCACGCCCGCTAGCGGCACCTGGACGATCTATGCCATTTCCCAAAAGCCCAGCGGCCAGAAAGTCAAACGCGCCGGTCCCGGCGGCGAGGGCTGGATGCTCAACCTGATTTATCCGCACGCGATGGACGACTTCCTCAAGCCGTATAGCGCGGCCTTCGACAAGTATCCCGGAGCAAAACCCCGCGCCCAATACCACGACTCCTACGAATACCGGTCCGAGTGGTCGCCGGACTTCTTTGCGCAGTTCGAGAAACGCCGCGGTTACAGATTGCAGACGGAGCTTCCCGCGCTGTTCAGCACCGGCAACGACGAACATTCCGCCCGGGTCTTGTGCGATTACCGCCAGACCGTTTCGGAAATCATGGCCGAGGAATCACTGCCCAAGTGGGTGAACTGGTCGCATCGGCACGGCTTCATCACGCGCAACCAGGCGCACGGTTCGCCCGGCAACTGGCTGGATCTTTACGCCGCGGTGGACATTCCCGAGACCGAGATGTTCCACTCCGACCGCAACAAGCTCATCAGCAAGTTCGCGTCCTCGGCCGCGCATGTGACCGGCAAACCGCTCATCAGCTCCGAGACCGGCACCTGGATCGAGGAGCATTTCACCGAGAAACTGTCCGACGTGAAATATCTCTTCGACGACATGTTCCTCTCGGGCATCAACCACATGTTCTACCACGGCTGCATTTATTCGCCGGACGAGGCGGGCTGGCCCGGCTGGCATTTCTATGCGTCGCTGGAGATGAACCCGCGCAACTCCATCTGGCGCGACGCCGACGCGCTGAACGCCTACGCCGCGCGCTGCCAGGCGGTGCTGCAAAGCGGCCAGCCGGACAACGACGTCCTGGTGTATTGGAACATCGCCGACTTCTGGATGCAGCCGGGCGGAAAACTCCTGCCGCAGCTTACGGTTCATGCCCGCGACTGGTTTGAAGGCCAGCCGATTGGCAGGCTCTCCCAGGAATTGTGGAACCGCGGCTACGCTTTCGACTACGTTTCGGATGGGCAGTTGAAGACCGCGAAAGTGTTGAACGGAAAAGTTCAAATGCCCGGCGGCAATTACCAAGTCATCGTGGTGCCGGAAGCCAAATACATCCCGCTGACAACGTTCAAGCAGCTCCTTGCGCTGGCGGAAAAGGGCGCGACGGTGGTTTTTGAAAATCATCTGCCCGCGTATCCGTCCGGACTGGACGCCTCGATGAAAGCCGCTCACGAATTCGGCAGGCTGACGCAATCGGTCGCCCGCAATCTCTCCGGCGAAGCCCCCGGCGTGAGCCTGTCGAAGATCGGCAGGGGCCGGGTGCTGTTGGCTGAAGCCAAAGCCAGCGTGCCGGAACTCCTGCAGTCGCGGCGCGTCGCCAACCGGGAAGTGCTGGCCGACGCGGGCCTGTCTTTCATCCGTCGTTCATTCAATGGCGGCTGGAATTATTTCATCGCCAACCGGACGGAGAAGAACTTTGACGGCTGGATCCCGCTCGCCCGGCCGGCCCGGTCGGCGGGCATGCTCAATCCCATGACCGGTGAAACCGGCGTGGCGGCGACCCGGCAGAACGGCGCAAATCAAACTGAAACTCACCTGCAACTCGCTGCGGGCGAGTCTTTAATTCTGCGTGCCTTTGCCGACAAGAAAGATTCCGGCCCCGCCTGGAAATACTGGCAAAGCGCCGGACAACCGACACAGATCACCGGCAGCTGGCAGATTCAATTCCTCACCGGCGGCCCCGCCCTCCCCACAACAACCCAGACGGCCAGCCTTTCATCATGGACTGCGCTGTCCGACACCAACGCGCAGTCCTTCGGTGGCACGGCGAAATACACGACCACCTTTGATGCGCCGGATTCAAAACCTGAAATTCAAAACGCGAAATTCGCCTTGGATCTTGGCGATGTGCGGCAAAGCGCGCGGGTGAAGTTGAACGCCAAAAACTACGGCACGCTCATCGCGCCGCCGTTCCGCGTCGTGGTGGACAACCTTAAGCCGGCCGGCAACGTCCTCGAAGTCGAGGTCACCAGCGTTGACGCGAACCGTATCCGCGACCTGGATCGCCGTGGCGTGGCGTGGAAGACTTTCCGGGACATCAATTTTGTGAACCTGAACTACAAGCCGTTTGACGCCTCCGACTGGCCGTTGACCGACTGCGGCCTGCTGGGTCCGGTGACCTTGACGCCATTGATGGCGAAATAACCCGCTTTGGTTGTCAGTCGCTGGACGGATGTTCATCTGATGGCTCGTCTGGTCCCAATCTGCTAGGCTGGATCGAGTCATCCTATGCATTGCCGAATCCTTGTTTGCCTGGGTATTGTCTGCCTGTCGTTCATGGCCCTCACCGTCCGCGCCAATGATCCCGGCGGCGGGACCAACGGCGCCAACGTCACGCTGACCGACAACGGCAGCTCCGTCACCCTGGCCAACGGGATTCTTTCCGCCACCATCGACAAGGCCAGCGGCAAGGTCACCTCGATGCTTTACGGCGGTCGGCAGGTGGTTCAATCCGGCGGCAATGTCTATTACAGCATGGACGGCGATGACGGTTACCGCGAGATGGGCAACTGCGCCTACGTCATCAAGACGAACAGCAGCGACATGGTCGACGTCTCCTTCCGGCAAACCTGGAACACCTCCCTGCCCTACGCCTTCGACATTGAAGCCCACTGGGTGCTGCGGCGCGGCAACTCGGGGCTTTACGCCTACGTGATGCTGGATCATCCGGCCACTTATCCCTCGACCACCAATGTCGAATGGCGCTGCGTCTGGAGGTTTCCCAACGACGTTCTGGAACGCGTTTACGTGGATGAGCTGCGCCACTGGCAGATGCCGTCGGCGGCGGATGTCGCCGCCGCCCAGGCCACGACCATACCCGAGATTGTTTACCTCACCACCGGCGTGCGGGCCGGACGCTACGACGGCAAGTACCAATACGCCGCGGAATACGAAAACATCGGCACGTGGGGCCATGCGAGCAGCGTGAACAAGATCGGCGCGTGGATGGTCACCGGCAACTACGAGTATTTCAACGACGGCCCGACCAAGCAGGACCTGACCCTGGCGTGGGATTACAATCTGATTCATTTCGGCCGCAATCATTACACGCTGAACGACAGCAGCACCACCTACGCGCTGACGAATGTCGCCTGGCAGAAGATTTACGGGCCCTTCCTGCTTTACCTGAACACCAACTCGGCCGGCGGCGACGCGCTGTGGGCCGACGCCAAGGCGCAGGTGCAGGCTGAACATTCCGCCTGGCCGTATTCATGGCTGACCGGCAACTCCAACTATCCGCTGGCCAACGCCCGTGGAGCTGTCAGCGGAAATTTCCTGGTCAACGACGCCTTGAAGAGCTCAGTCAGCACCTCAAACGCGTGGGTCGGACTCACCGATCCGTCCGTGAACTGGCAGTTTGACATGACGCACTATCAGTATTGGGTGCGCGCCGCGGCCGACGGGTCGTTCTCAATTCAGAATGTCCGGCCGGGCACTTACACTTTGCACGCCTTCACCGACGGCGAAATGAACGAATACTCGCTGGCCAGCATCACCGTCACTGCCGGCACCACTAACAGCCTTGGCAATCTAACCTGGAATATCCCGCGCACTGGAGGCTTTCTGCTCTGGGAGGTCGGCGTGCCGAACCGCACCGCGACCGATTACCGCCACGGCACGAACGACTACTACGAGGGATTCATCTGGAACACCTTCGGCGGCGAATTTTCCAATCCCCTCGAATACAACATCGGCGCCAGCGACTGGTCGAAGGATTTGAACTACGTCCACAACTCCTACGTGGTGAACGGCGTTCGCAACCAGTGGAAGTGGCGGCTGAACTTTCTCCTCTCCAGCGTTCCCGCCAGCGGCAACGCGACGTTGAACTTTGCGTTTGCCAGTTCGCAGGGCGCGTCGCTGAACGTTTACGTGAACAACGAGGCCAGCGCGTTCACCACCATCACCCCCGCCGCACCGCCCGCCGGAGGCAACGCGCTCATCCGCCAGGGCATCCACGCCAAATATTTCACTCAGTCGGTGTCCATTCCCGTCTCCAACCTGCGCGCCGGCACCAACACCGTTTCGCTGATCATGACCTCGACCGGCAACGACGCGAACCATTTCATGTATGACGCCATCAACCTCGAACTCCCCAGCAAACCGCCGCTGCCCCTGGTTTATGACCTGTCCTGGAACGGCGGGCAGTCTGCCAACCTCTGGGATTTGACCGCGGCAAACTGGTCGAGCAATGCCACCATCCGCGCTTTCGCCAATGGCAACCGGGTGCTGTTCGACGACACCGGACTGAATTCGCCCGCCGTGCGCCTGACCAATTCCGTCTCGCCGGCGTCGGTGAACTTCTATGCCATGAAAGGATTCACCTTCACGGGCAGCGGCGGTCTGGCGGGAACGATGGCGCTGGCCAAGTCGGGTCCGGGAACCTTGACCTTGAACAACACAAACACCTTCACCGGCGCAACGTTTGTGACCAACGGCTCGCTGATTGTGAACGGTTCGCTGAACTCCAGCCCCGTCACCATCCGCAGCGGCGCGCTCGCCGGCGGCACAGGACGATTCGGCGGCGGACTCACCGTGCTCGCGGGCGGATATGTTCAGCCGGGCATCAGCGCTCCGGGAACGTTGATCGTCAGCAACGCGTTTGTTCAAACGGGCAGCGCGACCAACATCTTCGACCTTTCCGACGACCGCACCGGCACCGTTAAAACGAACGACCTGCTCAAGGTCTTTGGCAACGTGAACGTGTCCGGCACGAACACGCTTCTCATCAACGCGCTCGACGGTCTGCTTGCGGACGGGCTGTATCCGCTGATTCAATGCAGTGGCACATTCAACGCCGGCCTGACAAACTTTGTGGTCCGCGGCGTCATCGGCAAGCCGTTTGCACTCACCAACGTTTCCGGAACCCTCTCCCTGCTCGTCATCAGCAACCGGCCGCCGGCCAGCGTGGTCTGGCAGGGCGGGCTCGCCGCCAACCTTTGGGACCAGGCCGGCACCAGCAACTGGCTCAACGGCGCAAGCCTCGATGTCTTCGCCTTTGGCGACACCGTCCAGTTCAACAATGCCGGCTCCACCAGCCCGGCGGTCAATTTGTCCGGCGAACTCACGGCCGCGTCGGTCACGGTCAACGCCTCCGTCAATTACACCTTCTCCGGCAGCGGCAGCATCGCCGGCAACGGCGGACTGACCAAGCTCGGCTCGGGAACCTTGACCGTTTTGACCACGAACGAATTCACCGGACCGACCACGATCAACGGCGGAATCCTGGCGGTCAGGCTATTGGATGACGGCGGATTGCCCAGCGGCATCGGTGCTTCAACATCCGACAGCAGCAATCTGGTGATACAGACGGGCGCCACGTTGAGATATCTCGGCACCTCCGGGACTTCGGATCACGGCGCGACCCTCGGCGCGGGCGGCGGCTTCATCGAAGTGACCAATGCTCTCGCCAATCTTCAACTCGGCGGCAGCCTCACCGGCGTAGGTTCGCTCACCAAGCTTGGACCGGGAATGCTCTCGCTGGGCGGCTCCAATAATTACGTCGGCACCACGCTCATCAGCAGCGGATCCCTCCAGGTCGGCGTGGGGGCTAATTCCGGAACCCTGGGCGGCGGCGCGGTCACCAACCAAGGTCTGCTGATCTTCAACCGCGCCGATGCGTTGACCGTGGACAATGCCATCCAAGGTTCCGGCATCGTTGTGAAACTTGGTGGCGGCACCACCACGCTCACGGCTTCCAACTCGTATTCCGGCGGCACAACGAACGCCGCCGGCAAACTATTGCTCGCGAACAACTCCGCCCTGGGCACCGGGCCGTTGACGTTCAACACCACGTCAGGCTCCGTGCAGGTTGGCGACGGTGTGACGGTAACAAACCCCTGGAACATCGCGGCGGGGATCACAACCGACGTTCAGATGGATTGTCCGAATGGCACCGGCACCTGGGCGGGACCGGTCAGCATCGGCAGCGGCGCTTCCTTCCGTCCGGGAACTTCGACCGGCACCGGAACGCTCGTTTACATCGGCAACGCCAGCATGGGCGGCGCGAACTTCATCGTGCCGCGCGGCAATGTAGTCATCGCGGCGAACGGCGTGGTCACCGCCGGCGGCACGGTCTGCGCGCTAGGTCGTTCAGGCACCGGCACCGGCACCACCTTTGCCGCCAAGGACAACGCGTCACTGACGTTCGCCAGCGGATTCATGCTCGGCCACACCAGTTCCGGCACCGCGCATCCGATTGTCTGCACCCTCCAGGACAACGCCACGCTGTCCACGACGACGGCGAATTTCAACCTGCACAACGGCCCCGCCACCGGCTCGACCAACACCATCCTGAACCTGAACGGCGGCACCCTGCTGACGGCCGGTTTCAGCAAGACCCAGGTCGGCGCGGCCTTGAAATCAACAATCAATTTCAACGGCGGCAAACTCAAGGCCACCACCGGGAATGCCGCCTTCCTGAGCGCCCTGACCGGCCTCACCGCCAACATCAAAGCCGGCGGCCTCATCATCGACGACGGCGGTTTTGCCGCCAATGCCATCGCCTGTCCGCTGATTCACGATCCCGCCTTGGGCGCGCAGCCCGACGGCGGACTGACGAAGCTCGGCGCGGGCACGCTGACGCTCGCCGCCAATGACACCTACACCGGCCCCACCCTGATTCTCGCCGGCACCTTGACGCTCTACGCGCCGCCCATTGGCTCCATCTCCAATTCGTCCGCCATCTACATCGCCGGCGGCGCGCTGCTGGATTTATCCCTCGGCGGCAACGCTTCCCTGCGCCTGGGCAATGGGCAGTCGATCTCCGGCAACGGCAGTGTGAGAGGAACCTTCACCCTCGGCAGCGGCTCCACGATGTCGCCGGGCAGCAACGCCATCGGCACGCTGACGTTCAGCAACTCCGTCACGTTTGCGGCGAACTCCACCAATCTGTTTGAAATCCGGAAATCGCCGTTGACCAACGACGTGGCAAAAATTTCCGGCGCGCTCACCAACGGCGGCACGTTGATCGTGACAAACCTTGGCGCGGTTGCGCTGGCCGATGGCGACCGGTTCAAGCTGTTCGATGCCACGAGTTACAGCGGCGCATTTGCGGACGTGAAACTGCCGACGCTCGCCAATGGTCTCGCCTGGGACACTTCCTTGCTGGGCTCCGCCGGAACGATTTCAGTCATCGCCATCACCCAGCCGGTCATCGGTTCAATCGCCGTGGCGGACGGACAGCTGATTCTCAGCGGCAGCGGTCCGACCAATCTGACCTACGCGGTTCTGACCTCCACCAACCTCGGGCTGCCGCTGGCCTTGTGGACGCCGCTCGCCACCAACCAGTTTGGCTCCAGCGGCGGATTTGTCCTGACCAATACCGTCAACGCCAACGCCGCCCGCGCCTTCTACCTGCTTCAGATTTTGACGCCCTGAACTGGCGGGGTGCAAAAAACGATTGAACAGGCATCACCCCAACCACCATCATCGGCCATGATCATGAATCCAAAAACTTTCCTCGTCCTCCTGCTGGGCTGCGTGGCGGCAATGACCGCGCGGGCCGACGTATCGCTGCCCCGGATTTTGGCCAGCAACATGGTGCTGCAGCGCGGCCAGCCGGTGCCGGTGTGGGGCTGGGCCGGTCCGGGTGAAAAGGTCACGGTGACGTTTGCCGGACAGAAAAAGTCCACGGTGGCCGACGCGGGCGGCAGTTGGAAGGTGACGCTCAGTTCGTTGACAGCCTCCGCCGAACCCCGCGAGATGAAGATCTCCGGCACGAATTCCATCACGCTGACCAACCTCCTCGTCGGTGAAGTCTGGCTCTGCTCGGGCCAGTCAAACATGGAGAAACCCATCGGTCCCCGGTCCGGACAACGGCCGACCTCGAACTATCTTGAGGAACTGGCCGATGCGGACCATCCGAACATCCGTCTGTTCTGCATTGATCGCACGATGACCGCCGAACCGTTGCGCGACCTGAAGTCGGGCGAATGGTTTCAATGCAGCTCAAACTCCCTCGAAACAATCAAGTTCTCCGCCGTCGCCTACTTTTTCGCACGGGAAATCCAGAAGGAACTCAAGGTGCCGGTCGGCCTAGTGGAATCGTCCTGGGGCGGAACGCGCATCGAACCCTGGACGCCGCCGGCCGGCTTTCAGTCAGTGCCGCAGCTGACCGACCTCAGCTATCCGCCCGCGGCGGGAAAGAAGCTGACCAACACCCTGCCGTCCGTCCTTTACAACGCCATGATCGCCCCGCTGGTGCCGTTCGCCATTCGCGGAGCGCTCTGGTATCAGGGGGAATCCAACTGCATGGGTCCGCAGCCGGACGGCCCGATCTACACGGCCAAGATGGAGGCGCTGGTGCAGGGTTGGCGCAAGGTGTGGGCGCAGAGGAAGCTGCCGTTCTATTACGTCCAGATCGCGCCGTTCCGTTACTACGACAGCAAGACCCGCCGGGCTCCGAGCGTGGAAACGCTGCCGGAGTTCTGGGAGGCGCAGACCCGCGCGCTGCGCATTCCCGACACCGGCATGGCCGTCATCACCGATCTGGTGGACCGCCTGAACGACATTCATCCCGTCCAAAAGAAAGAGGTCGGACAACGACTGGCGCTGCTGGCACTCGCCAAAACGTACGGGCGACGCGGCGTGGTCTGCGAAGGTCCGATGTACAAATCCGTCAAGTTCGGCGACGGCAAGGCGGTCGTTTCCTTCGACCACGCCGACGGCGGTCTGATGAGCAAGGACGGCCAGCCGCTGACGTGGTTCACCATTGCGGGCGCGGATGGAAATTTTGTTCCGGCGGAGGCGAAGATCGAAGGCGGCAAGATTGTGGTGTCCGCCGCCACGGTGACGGAACCCAAGGCCGTGCGCTTTGGCTGGGCCGAAACCGCGCAGCCGAACCTGTTCAACAAGGCAGGCCTGCCGGCGAATCCGTTCCGCACCGACGCGCCGCCGTCCTGGTAAGCGTCATTTGCCGATGCAGAACTGGCTGAAGATCAGGTCGAGCAAGTCCTCTGTCGTGGTCTTGCCGACGATTTCCCCGACGGCATTGACGGCAATCCGCAAATCCATCGCGGCCAGCTCCAGCGTCTGACCGGCGCGAAGGGCCGCGGCGGACAATTCCGCGGCGCGGCGGGCGCGGTGCAACGCGTCCTGATGCCGCGAGTTGATCATGACCTGCAGCATCTCGGTGTTGATTTCACCCGACCACACCTGCTGCTTGATGGCGTCCTTGAGGGTTTCAATTCCGCCGCCGCTCAGACAGGAAACCTCCACCATCGTTTGACCCGGCAGTTCCAGCCGCCGGGGCAGATCCGACTTGTTCAAAACGAAAATCCGCTTCTTGCCCGAGAACTCCTCCACATGGCGCTGGTCCTCGGCCGTCAACGGCTCGCCGCCATCGAGCACGTGCAGAATCAATTCCGCCTGTCCCAGCGACTCGCGGCTGCGGCGGATGCCTTCGACTTCGATTTCATCCTGCGCCTCCCGCAGGCCGGCCGTGTCGATGAACACCACCGGCAAGCCACGAATGTTGGCGGTTTCCTCGATGGTGTCGCGCGTGGTGCCGGCGATCGGCGAGACGATGGCGCGGTCACGCCCGAGGAGCTGGTTGAGCAAGCTGGACTTGCCCGCGTTGGGCCGGCCGATGATGGCGGCGCGGATGCCGCGGCGTAAAATCTGGCCTTCGTTGGCAGTCCGGAGCAGGTCGTCCATGAACTTCACGCCGGCATCCATGCGCGAAAGCAGCTGGTCGAGGGTTTCCTCCGGAATGTCCTCATCGGGAAAATCAATGTAGGCCTCGACGTGCGCCAGCGTCTTCAGAAGGTCGTCACGGAGCACGTTGATGCGCTGGGACAATTTTCCGGCGAGCTGCTCGTTCGCGGCGCGCAGCGCGAGGTCGGTCCGGGAATGAATGATGTCCGCCACGGCCTCCGCCTGCGCAAGGTCGAGCCGGCCGTTCAAGAAAGCGCGGCGCGTAAACTCGCCCGGCTCGGCCATCCGCGCGCCGGCGGCGAGGACGGCGTCCAGGACAGATTTCGCGGGCAGGATTCCGCCGTGGCACGTGATCTCCACCACGTCTTCGCGGGTGAAAGTGCGCGGGGCGCGAAAAACAGCCACGAGCACTTCATCGACGGTGACGCCGGCGCGGACGACTTTTCCGAACTGGATGGTGTGCGACGTCGCGGCGGAAGGTTTGCAGGAATTTTTTCCAACAGGCTGAAAAACTTGATCGGCGGTTGCCAGCGCCTGATTACCGGAGATACGGATGACCGCCAGGCCGGCTTCTCCGACGGGCGTGGCGATCGCGGCGATGGTGTCGTCAAACATGCGCCGCCTTCAGTCGCGCAGGCAGCCGCCGCGTTCGATTTCCCCACGGCGATCCTCCAGCCAGAACCGCGCCTTCTCGTAGCTTTTCTTGCGGAGATAATGCAGCAGCTGTGGCGCGGTGTCGGGCGGCAGCTGGGCGGTCAGCTCGTCGAGACGCGAAAACAACGGCAGGAGGTTGGGCTTGGGATTGGCGGTCGGCATGGATTTCACCGCGGCATCCAGGTCCACCAACGTTTGCAGAATGTCCTTGGCCGGCGTGCTCATGTGGTCAGCCGGGAAATGAGGTCGTCGAGCTTGCCGAACTTGCCCGCCACAAACCAGGCCGTCACAAACCGCATCAGCCCGGTGACAATCAGCAGCAGCAGCGATGTCATGAGATACAGCCCGAGCGCATGCGGCGGGTCGGGGCGCATGATGAGCGGGATGCCGGCATACAGCACCGAGATGCAAAGCACGATGCCGACGGCCCAGGTCAGCCACGGCGACACGCTGGGAAACACATCCAGCAGCCGCAGCAGAAACAAGGGGCTCAATCCGTAGGCGGCGACAGTGAAGGTCTGGGAGTAGGTGTGGCGGCCGTGAAAAGTGCCGCCCAAGGACTTGATCATCTGCGCCGCGCCAAGAATCAGGCCCAGCGAAAGCAGGAACTGAAACGTTTCATACCCGATCACCCACGGCATGGAGAATGGCGCCAGATGGGTGGTGTGAATGCGGGGCTTGCCCCAATGGACGAGGCCGAAGCCCTCCGCCAGACACGCCAGCAGGACCATGGGGACGGCATAGCCGAAAAGGACGGCGGTCCATTTGCGGGGCATCTCCGAGAGACGCGTCCACGTCGCGGGCGAACTGAAAATCAGGAGCAGGGCCTTGATCATGTGACCGAGATTTTTATCCGCCGCCGCCGGTTCAGACAATCATAATCAGGCCGGCGCCGGGGGATTTGAAATTTGGAGGCTGATATTTTTAAAAGCCGCATCATTCCGTTTGACACGGAACGGTGGGATTGTGTCATACTCTGCGCCGGTTGCCAGCGTAGCTCAGTTGGTTAGAGCGTGGGACTCATAAGCCCGAGGTCGACGGTTCGATTCCGTCCGCTGGCACCAAATTTCCCTACCGCAGCAACGCCTCCGCATGCTTCCGCGCCGCCTCCGTCTGCCCGCCCAGCATGCGCGTCAGCTCGGCCACCCGCTCCTTTTTGCCGAGCAGCTGAATCTCCGAAACCGTCCGGCCGTCCTTCACCTGCTTGCTGACCACGTAATGCGCCGTCGCCGCGGCGGCCACCTGCGGCAGATGCGAGATGCACAGCACCTGGCGTTTGGCGGCGATCGCCTTCATTTTTTCACCGACGGCGTTCGCGGTTTCGCCGCCGACGTTGGCGTCCACTTCGTCAAAGACCAGCACGGGGATTTCATCCTCGGCGGCGAGCACCGTCTTCAAGGCGAGCATCACCCGGGCGAGTTCGCCCGACGACGCAATGGCCCGCAAGGGTTTGGCGGGTTCGCCGGGATTGGGCGCGAACTGGAACTCCACCATGTCGAAGCCTTGCGATGAAACCTTCGCCGGGTCCGAGGTCAGCGCGACGTCGAACTTGCTCTGCTTGAATCCGATATCCCCCAGCTGACGGCTGACCGACTTGCTCAGCTGCGGAATCAGCTTCCGACGTTTCTCTGAAAGCTCCCGGCCAGCCTTGGAAATTTTGGCTTCGAGCCGGGCCAGCGCCTCATTCAACCGGGCCAGTTCGGCATCGCGCTGTTCCAGCGATTGCAGCCGGGACTTCGCCTCCTCGCCAAACGCGATGACCTCGGCCAGCGTCGGCGCGTACTTGCGCTTCAGCGAGTGGATGAGGTTCAGCCGCTCCTCCAGTTCCTGGAGCCGCTCGGGGTTCAAATCAATGCCGTCCACGTAGCGGGACAGTTCGGCCTGAAGTTCGCGCAGCGATTCCACGGCGCGCTCATGTTGTTCCAGCAAGGACGCGGCCCCGGCGTCCACTCGTTTCAATTCCAGCAGGGTCCGTCCAACCAGTCCCGCCTGGGTGAGCAGCGCGGTTTCATTTTCAGACAAGGCGTCCAGCGCCATTTGACCCAGCTGCAAAAGCTTGGCGGCGTTGCTGGCGCGCTGATGTTCCTGCGCGACCTCCTCCTCCTCGTCGGCCTGAAGCTTCGCCGTGGAAATTTCCTGAACCTGAAAGCGCAGCAGGTCCAACTGCTGGGCGTAGGTCCGTTCGTCAATGATGAGCGCCGCCTTGTCAGCTTCAACGGCGGCGCGGTCGGATACCAGCCGGCTGAAGGCGTCGCGCGCCTCCTGCAACCCGCCAAACGCATCAAGGATCGCGAGCTGCCGGGCGGCGTGTAGCAAAGACTGATGATCATGCGGCCCGTGAATGTCCACGAGCCATTCGCCAATCGCGGCCAACGTGGCGAGCGTGGTGGGCGAACCGTTGACGAACTGGCGGTTGGTGCCCGCGCTGGTGAAGACGCGCTTCAGCACCAGCTGGTTGTCGTCACAGGGCTCCAGGCCGTTCTCGTCGAGGAAGTTCTTCAGGGGAGCCTTGAGCCGGGCGACATCAAACACCGCCTCGACCGAGCAGCTGTCGCTGCCGCTGCGGATCAGGGAACGGTCCGCGCGCTCGCCGAGCACGAGGTTGAGGGCGCCGATGACAATGGACTTGCCCGCGCCGGTCTCGCCGGTCAGCACATTGGCCCCCGGCTGGAGTTCCAGCGTCAGGTCGGCGACGATCGCCAGGTTTTTAATGCGCAGCGTGCTCAGCATAATCAACAGCCTCGGCGTACTGTGGAGGATTCTCCGCCACCTCGGCAATTTTAAAAATCCCCGGCCAAACGTCCGCCAAAGTTTTCGTTCGCGACGAATTCCCCGCCTGTGCTAACGTTCGCCGCGAGAAAATTCATCATGGCATTTTCGTTCACTTTTTTAGGCTCCGGCACCTCGCAAGGCGTGCCGCTCATTGCGAAGGACTACCCGCCGTCGTTCCTCGCGAATCCCAAAAACCACCGCACCCGGCCTTCCATCTACGTCGCCACCGACGCCGTGAAATTCGTCGTGGACACCACGCCGGAATTTCGCCTCCAGTGCCTCCGTGAAAACCTCCGCTGGCTCGACGCCGTCATCTTCACCCACTCCCACGCCGACCACATCATGGGGCTGGACGACTGCCGGCGGTTCTGCGATCTGCGCGGCGACCAGGCGCTGCCGGTCTATGCCAACGCCGAGACCATGGACGCCCTGCGCCGCGTCTTCAACTACGCCTTCCACAGCGGCCCATGGCCGAAAGGCTACTTCATTCCCGAACCGCGGGTGGTCAGCGGCCCGTTCACGCTCGGCGACCTGGAAGTCACCCCCCTGTCCCTGCCCCATGGCCGGACGAACACCAACGGTTATCTGTTTGTCCAAAACGGCATCAAGATGATGGCCTATCTCAGCGACTGCAAAGAAGTGCCGCCGGACGTGGTGGAGAAAATTCGCGGCGTGCGCGTCGCCGTGCTCGACGCCCTCCGCCGCGCGCCGCATCCGACGCACATGTGCCTCGATGAAGCGCTCACCGCCACCCGGCGCATCGGCGCCCGGCAAACCTACTTCACCCATCTGACCCATGATTACGACCACGACCTCGCGCAGGCCGAACTGCCGCCCGGCGTCATTCTGGCCTATGACGGTCTCAAGGTGGATTGCGCTGCCGCCAGCTAAAACCAGCCGCCGCATGAGAACCCTGCTTGCCTTGCTTCTGCTGGCCGCCGGACTGACCGCGCAGGCGTCACGCCCCGGCGAGGAAGTCGTGGTGGTTTACAACTCCCGCCTGCCAGAATCGAAAAGCATCGCCGAGCATTACGCCAGACTGCGGCAGGTGCCCACCAACCAGATTTTCGGCTTCAACCTCAGCACCGGCATCGAGATGTCCCGGGGCGAGTTCACCGACCATCTGCAAAAACCGCTGGCGAAACTTTTCGAGGACCGCGGCTTCTGGCATATCGGCTCGACCATGGTCACGGCCAGCAACGGCCAGCGTCCGCGCTTGGAATGGACCGTCAAGAAAGCGCGCATCCGCTACGTCGTGCTCTGTTACGGCGTGCCGGTCCGCATCGCCGAAAATCCCGCCCTCGTCGAACCCGAGCTGGAAAACGTCCGCCCGGAACTCCGCCGCAACGTCGCCGCCGTGGACAGCGAACTGGCCCTCCTGCCCCGCATCGACCAGCGGCTGCCGCTCGGCGGTCCCTTGGGCAATCCCACCTATGCCCGCACCAACGCCGCGTGGTTTCATCCCACCAACGGCGTGCTGATGGTCGCGCGCCTGGACGGACCGACGCCGGAAATCGCCGGGCGTCTGGTGGACAAGGCGATCGAGGCGGAGACCAACGGCCTCTGGGGCCGCGCCTATTTCGACCTGCGCAGCATCACCGACCCCGGTTATAAGCCGGGCGATGACATGCTCCGCGGCGCGGCTGACATTGTACGGCTCTGGGGCTTTGAAACGATGGTGGACACCAACCCGGCCACGCTGCCGCCGGAATTCCCCTTGAGCCAGATTGCCCTCTACTGCGGCTGGTATGACGCCAACGTCTCCGGGCCATTCACCCAGCCGACCGTGGAATTTCTGCCGGGCGCCTTTGCCTACCACCTGCATTCCTACAGCGGCGGCAACATCCGCAGCGCCACCAACCTCTGGGTCGGACCGCTGCTGGCCAAGGGCGCCACCGCAACCATGGGCATGGTCGAGGAACCTTTTCTCACCGGCACGCCGGACCTCTCGGTGTTCCTATCGCGCCTGACATTCTTTGGCTTCACCTTCGGCGAGGCCGCGTATGCCTCCCAAGGCACTTTGTCCTGGCAGACCACCGTGGTCGGCGATCCGTTGTATCGCCCCTTTGCCGTCGCACCGCAGAAACTTCACGAGCAGTTGGAATCCAGGCGCAGCCGCTGGCTGGATTGGTCTTACCTGAATCTCGTCGATCTCAACCTCGCCAAAGGCACGCCGGCCGTGGTGATGTCCGCCTTTCTGGAATCCCTTGATCTCACCCGGCAAAGCGCCGTGCTTTCGGAAAAGCTCGCCGACCTTTACGCCGTCCAAGGCAAGCCCTCCTCGGCCGTGGCCACCTATGAACTCGCCCTGAAGCTCGACGCCTCCCCGCAGCAGCGCGTGCGCCTGCATCTCCTGCTGGCGGACAAACTTGCCGGCCTGGAGCGCTACGCGGACGCCGGCGCGGCGCTCCTGGAACTGCTGCGCGAATATCCGCGCTACCCGGACAAGGTCGGCCTGTACCAAAAGCTCGTCGCGCTGGCCCGCAAGGAAAACAATCCGGAGAACGTCGCCCGTTACAGCGCCATCCTCGACCAGCTCACCGCCGTTCCCGCGCCGGCGACGAAATGATTTCCCCGATGCCCGAGTTCTTCGACACCCACGCCCATTTGGACTACCCCGACTTCGCCGCGGAACTCCCGGCGGTCGTCGCCCGTGCCGAAGCGGCGGGCATCACCCGGATCATTTCCATCGGCACCAACGGCGAGAGCAGCCGGCGGGCGATTCAACTGGCCGAAACCTTTCCCGGAGTCTTCGCCGTCGCCGGCTGGCATCCTTCGGACGCCTTGGAAGCGCCCGAGGACATCCGTGACGAACTGCGGCAGCTGGCGCGGCATCCCAAAGTCGTCGCCCTCGGCGAAACCGGCCTGGACTACTACCGCCTGCCCAGCACCAAGGGCGGCACCGCCGAAGACGACCATCGCTACAAAGTCAAACAGGCCTCACTCTTCCGACAGCATCTCGAAGTCGCGGCCGACGCGGGCTTGAACTGCGTGATTCACCAGCGCGGCGATTGCCTGAACGACACGTTGGATATTCTCCGGCCATTCGCCGACCGCGTGCGCGGCGTGTTTCACTGCTTTGCCGGCGATGCGTCGGCGATGCGACAGGTCCTCGCCCTGAATTCCCTGGTCAGCTTCACCGGCATCGCCACGTTCAAGAACGGTCAGAACGTCCGCGACACCATTGCTGCGACGCCGCTCGGCCAGTTCATGCTGGAAACCGACTGTCCGTTTCTCGCGCCGGTGCCGTATCGGGGCAAACGCGGCGAACCCGCCTACGTGAAGGAGATTTCCGAACTCGTCGCCGAGGTCAAAGGCTGTTCGTTGGAGGAACTCAGCCAGGCCACCTGCGGGACGGCGCGAAAGTTTTTTGCCCGGCTCTCTTGAGGTTGTTCAACCCCGATAGTTGGAACAACCCGATTGCTCCAAGGCTTCTGGGTCAGAATTCTATTCGACAACGAATTTCACGGAGACTAGAGTCGCGCCATGAAACTAGATAGGCTGCAAAGGACGGCGTCTACTCACTGTTAGGCCGATTCGCGCGCATGAAGATACGCACATTTATTTTGGCCGCACTTTCGGTTCAAGTGATCTTTCTCATCTATTGGCTATTTTCTAGTCCCGGCGTAGGTAGCGAGTTGAGGATCGCGCGAGATGAGCTGCAGGAGGGAGATGCTGACCTGCCAGCACTCAACTATCTTCGTTCTGACTCTCCCGAGACGACCGTAGCTTATGACCGCACCAAGTCAGCGAGCGAGAATTTGGTTGCGCGTGCCCTATTGCGATTGTCCATCGCCGACGATGGCTACACATCTTTGGTCCGGATTACTTTGGCGTTTGCACTTCTGAGCGTGATCTTTTCCGCCGTGATGTTGGTTCTGAGTGGTCGTCGGCCTAACTGGGGCCAATCGACATTCAAGATTGTCGCGAAAATGGGGGATATGGTAATGGTGGATGGCCAAACGATATGAATTGACCGAAGCGCAGTTTGCGAGCATCCGCGACATTCTCCCCGGCAAAGCGGGTGATCCCGGACGCACCGCCCAAGACAATCACCGTTTTTTCTCAACGGACGTGCTGGAGTTCTGCGCGGAGCGCACTAACGACCTGTAGACGTTGCCAACTGGAAAAGCACCCACAAACAGTTTTCCCAGCCCTTTGGGCCAAAAACGGCGTGGCGGGAAGCGGTCTTCACTCGTTTACTCAAAGACCCCCCGGAATGATTACGTGATGATTGATTCGACGCTCGTCAAAGCCCATCAACAGGCGGCCACGGGAAAAAGGGGGCGGAGTGAGCAGGCTCTGGGGCGATCCCGTGGCGGACTGACGACCAAGATTCACATGCTCTGCGATACGCTGGGAAGACCGCTGCGCCTGCTGCTCCTGGAGGCGAAAAAGGCCGACTGCCAGAGCCTTGCCGACGTTGCTGGCGGAACAGACTGCCAAGGCGTTGATCGCCGACAAGGCTGACCACCGATGCGATTCGCCTCCTCGCCCGCGCCAAACGAATGAAGGCCGTCATTCCCGCCAAGTGCAACCGCAAGCACCAATACCGCCACGACAAAACCCCTCTATGCGGAGCGCAATCGCATCGAACGCTGCTTCGGTCGACTCAAGCTACATCGCCGCATTGCCACACGCTTTGACCGCAACGACTCCGTTCAGGGGCTTCCTCTACCTCGCCTGTTCCCTGTTCTGGCTCAATTGAATGTCGATTAGCCCTAGGGGATAGGCTGCAACCGCGCATGCCCGGCAAAACTCACGGCGGTTGCACGAAGCGCCCGGGCGTTCCCGGCAAAAGAGAAAATTGAAGTCCGCCCCACTCACGGTAAGCTCGCCGCCATGGGACTCCTGACCTTCAGCCTCAACGTCACTCTCGATGGTTGCATTGACCATCAGGAAGGCATCGCCGACGACGAAACCCACGCGTTCTTCACCCGCCTTCTGGACGCGGGCGGAGCGATGCTCTGGGGCCGCATCACCTACGAGATGATGGAAAACTACTGGCTGGCAGTCGCCCGCGGCGACCAGGCGGGACCGCCGGCAATCCGCGAGTGGGCGGTCAAGCTGGAGGCAAAACCGAAGTATGTGGTCTCGTCGAGGCGAACGAACTTCCCGTGGACCAACAGCCACCGCCTCGCCGGCGATCTGCGCACGGCCGTGCAGCAGTTGAAGGACGCCACGCCGGCCGGAGTGCTCCTCGGCAGCGGCAAGCTCGCGACCGAGTTGGACCGGCTGGAGTTGATTGACGAGTATCAGTTCCTCGTCCACCCGAGGATCGCCGGCCACGGCCGAACGCTTTACCAAGGCGGGCTGCCCAGCACGCGACGGCTGGAACTGATCTCCGCGAAGCCGCTCCGCAACGGAGCGGTCGCCATGCACTACCGGCGCGCGCGCTGAAGGTGAGGATGCGTCACCCCTTGGCCTCCGGCGACCTTTCGCAGCGGCCCAAGCGCGTTCGTAACCATCCCAAAAAAATAAAAAGCCCTCCACGTTCTGGTGCAATGGCAGGGCTGGCCTGACAGCAGATCTCACCCACAAAGAATGCGTGGATTTTGGCAAATAAGGGGAAGCCTCTGTCATAGGTATTTTTAAAGTTTTTCTAACGCAGACCATCTATGACATCGCCCCCTAAAAAGGTTTCCCCGCGCCGGGAGCGCGCCAAAGGCAAGGCTGGATCGAATTCTTCCCCCACCAACCCCGTGAGCTACGTCGTCGGCATCGGAGCCTCCGCCGGCGGCCTGGAGGCCTTGGAACGATTTTTCAAGGCCACCCCGAGCAACACCGGGATGGCTTTCGTGGTGATTCAGCATTTGTCCCCGGATTTCAAGAGCCTGATGGATGAGCTGCTGGCGCGTTTCACCCAGATGCGGCTGGTGCGGGTGCAGGGGCCGACACCGGTGGAGGCGGACACGATCTACCTCATCCCCCCCCGCAAGGAGATGATTCTCGAAGAAGGGCTGCTGGTGCTGGTGGACCGGGTTCCGGACCAGCAGCTGCACATGCCCATCAACCGTTTTTTCCGCTCGCTCGCCCGGGAGAAGCACGAGAAGGCCATTGCCATCGTCCTTTCCGGAACCGGCTCGGACGGCAGCCTGGGCCTGATGGATGTGCATGATTCGGGCGGGCTCGTGCTGGTGCAAAGCGAACAAACCGCGAAGTTCGACGGCATGCCCCGGAGCGCCGTCGCCACCGGGTTTGCGGACAGCGTGGCGGCACCGGAGGAAATGCCGGCGCTATTGATGCGCTACATCCTCAACCCGGCGCGGCCGCTTCCACAAACGGCGGCACGGGCCGAAGGCGGCATGGGCGTGATACTTGAACGCCTGCGCGAGGGTTACGGGATTGATTTCAGCCTCTACAAGCCCGCGACCATCACGCGCCGGATTGAGCGCCGGCTGGCGCTGGCCCAGGTCTCGACCATCGAGGAGTATTGCCAGACCATCCTGCGCGAGCCGCTGGAACTGGACGCGCTGTATCGCGATTTGCTGATCGGCGTCACCCGCTTTTTCCGCGATCCCGAGGCCTTTGAAGTGCTTCGCGAAAAGGTGGCGCCGGGTCTCGTTGAAGGCATCGGCCCGGCCGAGGATTTGCGTGTCTGGATTCCCGGTTGCGCCACCGGCGAGGAGGCCTACAGCATCGGCATGATGCTGCTGAAGGAATTTGACCGGCGGCAGCGTCCGGCCAACCTCAAAATTTTCGCGACGGACGTCCACCGGGATTCGCTGCGCATCGCGGCGGAGGGCATCTATCCGGAGGCGGCGATGGAGTCGGTGCCGGCGGACCTGCGCGAGGAATTTTTCAGCCGCGAACCCGACGGCCGGCTGCGCGTCGTCGCGCGGCTGCGCAAGGCGATGCTGTTCTCGCCGCAAAACCTCATCAAGGATGTTCCCTTCAACCGCATCGACTTCATCAGCTGCCGCAACCTGCTCATCTATTTCCGGCCCAGCGCCCAGACCCGCGCCATCACCGCCTTTCACTTTGCGCTCACACTCAAGGGCACCCTGCTGCTGGGACCGAGCAACCGACCGGGGAGCTGGAGCGGGACTTTGAAACTTCGGACCGGCACTGGAAGATCATCGAAGATTTCCGAAACCCGCGCGCCCATGGAAGGTGCGGCTTCAGGTTCCGCCCGGCCTGCCGGTCATTTCCCGGCCGGTCACGGGCGCCGACACCCGCCTGACGTATTGACGACCAGCTGCTCGGACACTATCTGCCGCCGGGCGTGCTGGTGAACGACAAGCGCGAGGCGCTCCATATTTTTGGCGAAGCCTCGCGCTTCCTCCGCTCCCCGTCCGGACGCGTCAGCCATGACGTCATCACCCTGTGCGAGGGCGATCTGCGCGTCGCCGTGTCCTCGGCGCTGCAGAGCTGCCTCAAGCGCTCCGAACGGGTGGCGCTGCGCGAGGTGCAGATCACCCTGCCCGGCGGCGACAAAGGCATCATCGACGTCGTGGCCGAGCCGGTGCTGGACCGCGCGACCAACTCCACGTTCGTGTTCGTGAAGTTCTTGGAGGAGCGCAAGCCGCGGCAGCACGACGGCGCGCACGCGCTGGTGCTGGACGACGAGGTCAAAGGCCGCGTCATGCAGCTGGAATCCGAGCTGCAAGGGACGCGCGAGTCCCTGCAAACCATGGTCGAGGAGCTGGAAACCACCAACGAGGAGCTGCAGGCCAGCAATGAGGAGCTCCTTGCCAGCAACGAGGAGCTGCAAAGCACGAACGAGGAGCTGCATTCGGTCAACGAGGAGCTATACAGCGTCAACGCCGAGCATGAGCAGAAAATCCGCGAACTCGCCGCCACCACCGCGGACCTGCGCAACCTCATCGCCGTCACCCACACCGGGATCGTCTTCATCGACCGGCAGCATTGCATCCGGCTGTTCACCCCCGGCGCGGCCCAGCTGCTGAACCTCATGCCGCAGGATGTCGGCCGGCCCATCGCCCACATCACTTCGCGCATCAAGGGCGATGACATCTTTGACGACCTGCGCCTGGCGGATGAAACGCGCCAACCTCTCGAAAAGGCCATCACCACGGCGGATGGCGCGCATTTTCTGCGGCGCATCACCCCGTACCATGACGCCGACAAGCAGCACAACGGCATGGTTGTCTCCTTCACCGACATCACGGCCATGACCCGCGTCGAGGCGGAAAAGCGCACGCTGATCAACGCCATCATCGACACCTCGCCGGCGCACAAGGCCGTCATCGACGAGTCCGGCGTCATCCAAGCCACCAACCGCACCTGGGAGCAGTTCACCAGGACGCATGGACTGGGACCGCAGGCAACCGGCATCGGCGCCAGCTACTTTGAGGCCTGTGCGGCCATCTTCGGGGATGCCAACGCGGCGCAGGTCACCGGCCACATCCGCGAGGTGCTTTCCGGCCAGCGCGAGCGCGCGGACTTTGACTATCCGTGCGGCCCGCCCAACCAGGACCAATGGTTCTGGATGACTGTGTCCCGGTTCACCCACAACCATTCCGTGGGGGCGGTGATCACCCACACCAACATCACCTCCCGCAAAATTTCCGAGCGGGCCCTCGCGGACGCCGCGTCGCGTTTCCGGACCATGCACGACAACATGCCGATCGGCATGCTCACGATCGACGATCAGGCCATCATCCGGCACGCCAACCCCTCCGCCCTGAAACTGCTGGGCTATCCCGAGGACGAGCTGGTCGGGCTGCATCTCGAAACCTGCATCCACGAGCCGCAGCGCAAAAACCACCGGCAGCACTTTGCCGCCTTCATGAAGGCGCCGATGACCCGGATCATGAGCGGCCGGTCAATGCTGGCCAGGCGGAAGGACGGCTCATCCTTTGCCGCCGAAATCGGCATCAGCCCCGCGGAGTTTGACGGCGAGAGGTTCATCATGACGTTCATTTCCGACGTCACGGAACGCAACCGCATCGCCGACGAAAAGCTGCACATCCAGCGCAAGCTCGAGGAGACGGCCAAGCTCGAAAGCCTCGGCGTGCTCGCCGGCGGCATTGCCCATGATTTCAACAACATTCTGACCGGCATTCTCGGCAACACCGAGGTCGCCCAGCAGCAGCTCCCCAAAGGCTCGCCGCTGCACCCCTGCCTGACCGATGTCATCACCGCCTGCCTGCGCGCCAGCGACCTGTGCAAACAGATGCTCGCCTATGCCGGCAAGGGGCGGTTCATTCTCCAGCACTCCGATCTGAGCGCGCTCGTCCGGGAGACCACCAGCCTGATCCGCCTTTCCATCAGCAAAAAAACCTCGCTGCATCTGGAACTTGCGGACGGCCTGCCCCGGGTGGAAATCGACGAGTCGCAAATCCGCCAGGTCGTCATGAACCTGGTGATCAACGCCTCGGAGTCATTTGGCGACAAGGCCGGCGACATTCACATCCGCACCGGCCGGGCGCGCGGCGCGACGGACGGCTCCGGCACCCTGATGATTGCCCACGAGGGGGCGGCGGATGATTTTGCCTACCTCGAGGTGGAGGACAACGGCTGCGGCATCTCTCCCGAAAATCTCAAGCGCATCTTCGATCCATTCTTCACCACCAAATTTGTCGGCCGCGGCCTGGGCCTCGCCGCCGTCCAGGGAATTGTCCGCAGCCACAAAGGGATGCTCGGGGTGCAGTCGAAGGTTGGCCAAGGCACAAAATTCCGCCTGCTGCTGCCCTGCGCCCTGACGACCGTCACTGAATCCCCCGCGCCGCCCGCCGCCCCGGCCAGCATCACCCGCAGCGGCAGAATCCTGCTCGTCGATGACGAGCCCATCGTGCTCATCACGTCCCGGCGGATTCTCGAACACGCCGGCTACCAATGCCTCACCGCAAACACCGGGTCTGAGGCCGTCCAGCTCCTTTCCACCACGCCCGACCACATTGACTTGGTCGTGCTGGATCTCACCATGCCGGGCATCAGTGGCGGGAAGACCTACGAACTGATGCGGGAACTGCGGCCCCATCTGAAGGTGATCCTGTCCAGCGGCTACAATGAGAACGAGGCGATCGCCCAGTTCGGCGACGGCGAACTCGCGGGCTTCCTGCCCAAGCCAGTCAGCGCCCAGCTCCTGCTCAACATGGTCAACACGGCGCTGTCATCGGCCGCTCCGGAGGAGAACAAGGGGATGGTTCACATCTCCCATCCCCAGAGCGCCTCCGCCACCAACCAGTAGCGGAATGTTCGGAGGGTTCCTCCGCAAGGCGATCACACCAGCGCCTCGGCCAAAAGCTCGGCCAGATGCTGGGAACGGATCGGCGTGAGATGCTGGACCTGATGCCGGCAGCTCGCACCGGACGTGACGAAGATGGTGCCGAACGGCTGCTGCTGGACGGCTTTAATCAGGGGTTCGGCCACCTTCACGGAAAGGTCGTATTTCGATTCCGACATCCCGAAGGCGCCGGCCATGCCGCAGCAGCCGGTGTCCAGCACGGTGACTTTTCGCTCCGGCAGATACGAGGCGACCGTCCGCCGCGCCTGCACATTGGTCAAGGCCTTGGCATGACAATGGAGATGGATGATGACGTTCGCCGGCTGCGCGTTGAACCGCAGCGCCTCCGGCTCGCGTTCCAGCAGGCGGCCGAGAAAATCCTGGAAGAGAAAGCAGCGGCCGGTCACCGCTTCGGCATTCGGCAGGCGCAGCTCGCGGTATTCCTCGACAAACATCGAATAGCAGGACGGCTCGAGAAAAAGAACCGGCGCGTGGTCCACGTCCTGGCTCAGCAGGCCCAGGTTGTGTGCGCCCAGCCGGGTGACCTCGTCGAAGTTGCCCTGGCTGAACGCCGGCCGGCCGCAGCATTCGCGTCCGTGCGCGAGCGTGACTTCAAAGCCGGCGGCTTCGAGGACTTTCACCGCGGCGATGCCGATGCCCGGCTCGTGATAGCGCACGAAGGTGTCGTCCCACAAAACGACGCGGCCCCGGAAAGCCGCGCTGGGAGCCGGATGATCGGCGAACCATTTGTCGAACCGCTGCCGCGCATAGTGCGGCAGCGTCCGGCGCGAGGTGATGCCCAGCACGCGCGAGGTAAAGAACCGCGCGAGCGAGGAATCCAGGATCGTGTTGGCCAGCCACGGCACGCTGCAGCCGATGCGGCCCAACTGATCCACCGAGCCGAGCAGCCGCGCCTTGAGCGAGAGGCCGTTCTTTTTGATCTGGGCGTGCATCAGTTCGCCCTTGAGCAGCGCCATGTTGACCTGGGACGGACATTCCTTGAGGCAGGCTTTGCAGGAAAGGCAGTTGCTCAGGGCGTCCTCCAGCGCCGGCGAATTCAGGGCGTCGCCGTTTTCGCTGCCGCGCAATTCCAGCACGGCGCGGATGGTGTTGGCCCGGCCGCGGGTGGACATCAGCTCGTCGCCGGTGGCGATGAACGTCGGGCACATGGTCGGCGTTTCCTTCAGGCAGGAGCCGCAGCCGTTGCACTGTTCGAGATGCCGCACGAACGATTCGTCCCGGTCCTTGAAGGCCAGCACGGGCTCGAATGGCAGCGCCAGCTCCCGGCCCGCATGGATGCGCAGGTCGGAATCAAATTCATAGCGGCCGTCGGGGATGATCTTGCCGGGATTGAACAGATGATGCGGGTCGAAGGAATCCTTGATCTCGCGCATCAGGTTCATCAGCGGTTCGCCCAGCTGCTGCGGCATGAATTCGGTGCGGGCGATGCCGACGCCGTGCTCGGCGGCGAGCGAGCCGTTGAAATCACGGACCAGCGCCGACACCTCGTTGGCGACGTGCCGGAACTTCTTCACGTCCTCGCGCAGATGCAGGTCCAGCACGGGCCGGACATGCAGCAGGCCCGAGGCGGCGTGGCCGTAATACGAGGCGTGCAGCCCCTGCCGTTTCAAAAGGGCCGACAACGCCTGAAAATACTCCGGCAGCCTTTCCGGCAGCACCGCCGTGTCCTCGATGCCCGTCACCGGTTTGGCGTCACCCTTGCGGCTGGTCAGCAGCGAAAGCCCGGCACGACGCAAACCCCAGACCAGGGCGGCTTCGCCGGGACCGGCGAGGATGCGCTTGCGGAAACCGAGCGGACGCTGTTCGAGCATGGCCAGCCGGTCCGCCACGTCTTCAAAAAACTCCACGGCCAGGAGGGCTTCGCACGGCGAGGCGTCCAACTCCAGCAAATCGCGCGCGGCCTGAAATTCGCCGTGGCCTTTCGTCTGGTCGAGCAGGATGCGGTCGAGGTGTTCAATCGCCGCCGGCCGCAGGTCGAGCAGTTCCGCCGAGGCCTGCATCGCCTCCGCCACGGACTTGAAGAAGATCAGGGCGACGCCTTTCTCGCGGGGCAGCCGGACGATTTTCAATTCCGCCGAGGTGATGGCCGCCAAAGTTCCTTCGCTGCCGCAGATGAGATTGATGAGGTTGCCCGGTTCTTGGAGGCAGCGGTTCAATCCAGAACCCGGCCAGCGCTTGAGCAGTCCCGCCGGAAACCGCTCGGCGATCATCAGCGAGTTCAGGGCGATCATGTCCTCCAGCATTTCCCGCTGGTGCGGCATGGAGTCCTGGTTCGGATACAAGCGCGCCTGTTGTCCGCCGGACAAGACCAGCTCCAGGCCGGCGATGTGGTCGGCGGTGGTGCCGTAAACCGGCGTGTGGGCGCCGCTCGAATTGTTCGCGATCATCCCGCCGATGGTCGCCCGCGAACTCGTCGCCACGTCCGGACCGAAGCAAAACCCGTGGGGATGCAGGAACGCGTTGAGCTGGTCCAGCACCACGCCGGGACCGACGTGCACGGTCTGCTTTTCCAAATCGAGGTCGGTGATGCCTTTGTTGTGGCGGGCGAAGTCGATCACCAGGCCTTCACCCAGCGCGCCGCCGGCCAGACCGGTGCCCGCGCCGCGTGGAATGACGGCGATGCCCGCCTGCGTCGCCGCCTTGATCACGGAACGCGCCTGACGGGAGTCCTTGGGAAAAGCCACCGCCATCGGCTCAACCTGGTAGATCGAGGCGTCCGTCGCGTAAAGCTGGCGGGTGGTGTTGTCAAACGACACCTCGCAGTTGACGGCGGCGAGCGCGGAACGTTGTTGGGCCGTGGCCATTCGTGTGGATTCAGGCTAGGGACGGGAGCTGCCGTTGACAACCCCGAACACACTGCGGCTTGGGAACACATTCTAGCGGCGGTCTGCGACCGCCGGAGTTTCGGGCAGCAATGAAACACGGCGCTCACAGAGCGCCGCTACAGTCTCTTGGCAGCGACTTCAAATGCTTCGCCGCTTTTGCCATGACGTGCGCAACTTTTTTCAGCCTGCCTCAATTGCGACAGATTTGTTTCAAGCAAACGGGGCTTCCGCCGATGCCAGATGACAGAATGGGCGCATTGACCGGATTATTTGTCCGCCGGACGAGCATGGCATGAAAGCAGCATAAATTTATTTGGCGCGTTCTTTCGCGATTGAATATCGTGCCCGCGCTGATTCGGACCAACCAAACCTGAAATTGAAAACGAAACCTATGCCGACGAAACCGTTGAACAATAAAGAACTCACCGAGCTTGCCGCCGGACTGAACCGGCTGGCCCACAATCTCTGGTGGACTTGGGACCAGCAGGCGCAGGAAATCTTCGCCGAACTCTCGCCCCGTTGCTGGCAGAATCTTTACCACAACGCGGTCGCCGTCCTGCGCGAAGTCTCCGACTACGAACTCAAGGTGCGGCTCCAGAATCCCGACTTCGCCGCCCGCGTCCGCGCCGTGCTCCAGTCGTTCGACGACTACATGAACGACAAGTCCACCTGGGCCGCCAAGAACGCGCCCGGCCTGGCCAAGAAACCCGCCGCCTATTTCTCCGCTGAATTTGGCTTCCACGAAACCCTCCCCATCGCCGCCGGCGGCCTGGGCATCCTCGCCGGCGACCACACCAAGGCCGCGAGCGACCTCGGCCTCGGCTTTGTCGGCATCAGCCTCTTCTACCGCGAGGGCTATTTCCAGCAGGCCATCGACCACAACAACTGGCAGACGGAATTTTACAACCTGCTCAACCCGCAGAACCTCCCGGTCGAACCCGTCCTCAATGACAAGGGCGAGCCGCTGATCTGCTCGGTGGAAGTCGCCACCGGCGTGGTCAGCTTCCGCACCTGGCGCGTCAACATCGGCCGCGTGCCGGTCTATCTCATTGACGCCAACCTGCCGCAGAACGAACAGCACTTCCGCGATCTCACCCTGCGCGTCTATGGCGGCGACAGCACCACGCGCATCATGCAGGAAATGCTCCTCGGCATCGGCGGCGTCCGCCTGCTCCGCGCGCTCGGCATCCAGCCCTCCACCTTCCACATGAACGAAGGCCATGCCGCCTTCCTCACGCTGGAACTGGTCCGCGAAAAAATTGCGGCCGGCAAAAAACTCGACGAAGCCCAGAAACTCACGACCGCCGAGTGCATCTTCACCACGCACACGCCCGTCGAAGCCGGCCATGACCGCTTCAACGCCGGCCTCATGGATTATGCGATGCAGAAATACCGTTCCATGCTCCCCTACTCGGCCAATGACCTGATGGGCCTGGGCCGGGTGAACCCGAACGACGGCAACGAGCCGTTCTGCATGACCGTCCTCGCCTTGAAACTTTCCCGCGCCGCCAACGCCGTCAGTGAACTTCACGGCCAGGTCAGCCGCCACATGTGGCAATGCCTCTACCCGGGCAAGAAGGAAGCCGACGTTCCCATCGGGCACATCACCAACGGCGTCCATCTCCTTGGCTGGATGAAAGGCCCCGTCCGCAAATTCTGGCGCAAGAAGCTCAACGCCCCGAAGTGGGAGGCCGACATCAACGAAAACGCCTTCTGGCAGAAGATGCTCGACCCGAATTTCATCTCTGACGAGGAGCTCTGGGCGCTGCGCTACAGCTTGCGCCGCGAGTTGATTGAGTTCTGCCGCCGCCGCTTGTTGATCCAGGGCCAGCGGTTGTCGCAGGGCGATTACATCCAGTTCGATTCATTGCTGAATCCTGACGCGCTGACCATCGGCTTTGCCCGGCGCTTCGCCACCTACAAGCGCGCTCCGCTGATCTTCCAGCAGTTTGAGAACATCGTGAAGCTCACCCGCGACAAGTCGCGGCCCGTGCAGTTCGTCTTCGCCGGCAAGGCGCATCCGCGCGACGATGACGGCAAGCGCTACATCCAGCACATCATCCACCTCAGCAAATACAGCGACCTCAAGGGCAGCCTCGTGTTCATTGAGAACTACGACATCCACGTCGCCCGGCAGATGGTTTCCGGCTGCGACATCTGGCTGAACAACCCGCGCCGGCCGCTCGAAGCCTCCGGCACCAGCGGCATGAAGGCCGGCTGCCACGGCTGCATGAACCTGAGCATCCTCGACGGCTGGTGGCGCGAAGGCTACGACGGCACGAACGGCTTCGCCATCGGCGAGGACGCGCACGTGGCGAACGTGGACGAACAGGACCGCGTGGACAGCGAGAAACTGTTCAAGTCACTGACCGAACAGGTCATCCCGCTCTTCTACAAGCGCGACGAACAGGGCGTGCCCCGCGAATGGATCAAGCGCATCCGCCGCACCATGGCCACCGTTGTCCCGCAGTTCACCACCGACCGCATGGTGAAGGAATACACGGAGAAGTATTACCTGACGAAGTAAACGGCCTTGTTTAAGCAACGCGAGGTGCATCAAGCGCCTCGCGTTTTCTATTTGCCACTTCGATTTTTAAGGACCCAAACAACAGCCGCAGGCTGTTCATCACCACGACCACCGTGCTGCCTTCGTGGCCGACGACGCCGAGCGTGAGCGGAATCTTGCCCACCAGTGCAAACGAAACCAGCACCACGACGGTGCCCAGGGAAATGAACAGGTTTTGCCGGATGACGCGGCGCGCGCGCTGGCTGAGCCGGAACGCGGCCAGAAAGTTTTCCAGCCGGTCGTGCATCAGCACCACGTCAGCCTGTTCCAGCGCCGCATCGGAACCCCGCGCACCCATCGCCACGCCAATGTGCGCCACGGCCAGGCTCGGCGCGTCGTTCACGCCGTCGCCCACCATCGCCACCTTCCGCCCCTGCTCCGTCAGCGCGCGAATCTGCGCCACCTTGCCTTCCGGCTTCAGCTCCGCGCGGACGTCGTCGAGCTTCAGTTCGTCCCGCAGATGCGCCGCCGCCGATTGCCGGTCGCCGGTCAGCACCACGGATTTCAAACCTTCCGCCCGCAAATCCTCGATGACCGACCGGGCCTGTTCCCGGATGTCGTCGCGGAGCACCACGCGGCCGAGCAAATCACCGTGAGCGATCCAAACCTCGGAGAGGCCGGCTTCGGTTTCGGCACCCAAGCCGTGCGGCAGCGCGGCCCTGCCATCAGCAGGGCGGAGTTGCTGCTCCGCCACCCACTCGCGGCGTCCGAGAAAAACCTCGTGGCCATTCAACTTGGCTTTGAGTCCTTGTCCCGTGACGGATTCAAACCCGGCAAAGGCCAGTTCCGGCACGCCGTTTTGTTTGCCGTGCCGCGTGATGGCGCGGGCGAGCGGATGCGTGGAAAGCTTTTCCAGCGAATAGGCGAGCTGGGTGATTTCGGCTTCGCGGCCGGCGGGAAAACTTTCCACCCGTTCCACGCGAAGTTCGCCGGTGGTCAGCGTGCCGGTCTTGTCCAGCGCCACGACGTCCACGTCCGCCAGCTTTTCCACCGCCGCGCCGCCGCGGAAGAGAATGCCGTGCCGCGCGCTCCACGCGATGGCCGCGAGCACGGCGGAGGGGATGGACAACACCAGCGCGCAAGGCGAAGCCACGACGAGCAGCGTCATCGTGTGATAGAAGGCGCTGGGCTCGCCGCCGGGCGTGGATTTGAACGGCGACTGCTTGAAGCCGAGCCACCAGACAAAGAACATGACCAGCGACAGACCGAGCGCGCCGTAGGTGTAATAGGTGCTGAACTTGTCGGTGAACTGCTGCGATGGCGCCTTTTGATGCTGCGCTTCCTTGATGAGCTTGATGATCTTTTGCAGCGAACTTTCCGCCGCGGGCTTCTGCACCGTGACTTCGACCGCGCCCCAGAGATTGATGGTGCCGGCCAGCGTCGGGTCGCCGATCTTTTTCTCCACCGGCGTGGCTTCGCCGGTGAGGTTGGATTCGTCGGCGGCGGTGGCGCCCTTGGCGATTTCGGCGTCCACGGGAAATTGTTCGCCGGGCTTGATCAGCAGGCGCATGCCGCGTTGAAGCTGCTCGACGGGAACTTCCGTTTCCTTCCCCTGCCCGTCCAAGACCGTGGCGACCTTGGGGGCGTCGCGAAACAACGAACGGATTTCCTTCTGGGTGCGGCCGAGCGCGTAATGTTCGAGCGCGCCGGAGAACGAGAAGAGGAAGAGCAACGTCGCGCCTTCACCCCACGCACCGATGCTGGCGCTGCCCGCCGCGACGGCGAGCATCAGGAAATGGACGTCGATGGCGCCTTCGCGGAGGCGTTCCCAGACTTCCTCGGCCGGGAAAAACGCGCCGCAGAGATAGGCCACAATAAAACTGGCCAACGACCATCCTTCATAACCAGCGCGGCCGAGAACATACGCCGCGATGCCGAACACGCCGCAGGCGATGGCCAAGGCGAGCTGCGCCTTCCACTCATCGACGTGATGGTCGTCGTCGTGGATTTCCATTTCCCGCGGCACGACCTTGGGAAACGGAATGCTGCGCCAGCGCCAGAACTTGGGCGCAGTCGGACAGGTCACGCGGGCAATGGTGGTCTGCTTGCCGGAGTGTTGAATGGTGATCTGCTGGCGTTCGTCGGCGGAGAGCGGGGCTGAGCAGGTCTGGCAACTGCCTTCGCCCTGCAGCAGCTGGCATTGTTCATTGATCCCCCCGGCGTAGGCGGCCTTGATGCGGCCCGTGACGGTTTCCACCAGGCGGGGTTCATCCGTCCTGCCCAGCGTCGCCACGGCAATGGTCTGCTGCGCCCGGTCGATGGTCACGGCCTCCAGCGACGGCTCCGCACCCAGCGCTTCAACAACGGAACGCGCGAGACAGTTTTTGGAACTTTCTTTGGTCGGAGTTGAAGTGGCGGACGGCGCGGTCATGGCGATGCATACCTAACACACGCTGTCACCGCGGGCCATGCAAAAACACGGAGGGGCTGTTCGGAATTCCTCTCTGAAACTTATCCGGTGGAGCAAAGCTGCTGCTTTGCTCGATTGAGCGGTGCGGCATCGTCGCCCTGCCATTTATGAGTGCGGGCGCGGATCACTTCGCCGCCTGACGTTCCTTCACCCAGTCCTTGATGCGGGACTCCAGCACGTCGAGCGGGACCGCGCCGTTGCCGAGCACCTGGTCGTGAAACGCGCGGATATCGAACCGGTCGCCGAGTTCGCGCGTGGCGTAGTTGCGCAGCTCGCGAATTTTCAACTGGCCGATCTTGTACGCCAGCGCCTGTCCCGGCCAGACGATGTAACGGTCCACCTCGACGGTGATTTCGTGTTCGCTCTTGCCGGTGTTGGCCATGAAGTAATCAATGGCCTGCCTCCGCGTCCAACCGAGCGAATGAATGCCGGTGTCCACGACCAGGCGGATGGCGCGCCACATTTCAAAGGTGAGCTGGCCGTATTTCGCGTAGGGGTCTTTGTAGAATCCCATCTCCTCGCCAAGGCTTTCCGAATACAGCCCCCAGCCTTCGATGAACGCCGTGTAGCTGCCGTGCTTCCGAAACTCGGGCGCATCGTCCATCTCCTGCGCCAGCGCGATCTGCAAATGATGGCCGGGCACGGATTCATGAAACGTGAGCGCTTCCATCTCCCACTTGGCGCGGGTTTCCAGCGCGTAGGTGTTGGCGAAGAAGTTTCCGGCGCGGCCCGCCGAGGGCGAACCCGGCTGATAATAGGCACTGGTCTGGGACTTTGCCGCGTAATCGGGAATTGGCACCACACCGTAAGGCAGGCGCGGGAGCTTGCCGAACAAGCGTGGCAGCTCGGGATCAACGCGCTTGGCGATGTCGCGATAGCCGGTCAGCAAATCGGCGGCGTTGGTGTAATAGAAGCGCGGGTCGGTCCGGAGAAACTGGGAAAACTCGTCGAAGCCGCCCTTGAACCCGGTCTGCTTGATGATCTTGTCCATCTCGGCCCGGATTCGTTTCACCTCGGCGAGACCGATGTTGTGAATCTGCTGCGGCGGCATGGTCGTGGTGGTCTGCTCCCGGATCCGGTAGCTGTACCAATCACGGCCCTTCGGCAGGTCGCTGGCACCGATGGATTCGCGGGCGCCGGGCAGATAGGTCTTGACCAAAAACTCATGCAGGCGGCCGAACGCGGGAACTACGTGGTTGGTCAGGGCCGTGGAGGCTTCCGCACGCAGACGTTGCCGGTCCGCTTCCGGCATCGTCAGAGGAAAGTTGAAGAATGGTTTGAGGAAAGCGCTGCGGGCGGGATCGGTTTCCATCTGCTTGGCGACCTGATCCGGAACATCGCGCAGCGTGATGCGCGGCGGCGTGATGCCGGCTTCGAGACCTTTCCGCATCAGCACGATGGTCTGGTCGATGAGCGTGGGCAGCGAATTGAGACGGGCCAGAAGGCTTTCATAATCCTTCACCGTGGCGCGCGGGCTGAGTTCCAGCATTCGCGCGGCGTCCTGCTGCACCCCGCCCATCTGGTTGAGCGGCTGGTATTCGTCATGAAATTGAACCGCCTCGAGGGCGAGGTTCAGTCCGCGCCGGAACAAATCGTAGTTTAATTGGTCCGCCACGCCCAGCTTGGTTCGGTTGATGGATTGAACCACCTTTAATGGCGCCTGCAGCTCCCTCTCCCGGCGCGCAAACGCCTCCACCGACATGTCCGTCCAGCGATCGTTCAAACCCGGATACCCGACCTCGGTGGCAAATTCCGGATTCTCCCGCATGGTCTGGCCCCAGTGAATCTTGAGCAGTTCATGAAACCGTTCGCTGTCGCCGGATTTGGACGTGACCAGCCGGGCACAGTCCTGTTCGTAGGCGGTTTGCGCACCGGCAACACCCGTCGCCAGACAAAGAATCAACAATTGAAAAAGAACCAAACGCTGTTTCATCGGGGAAATTTGGAGGAGCGCGGGTGCCTGACACCAGCCAAAAACTTGAGACGGTCAGTTGTTCGAGAAGGAAAGCTCGATCCAGTCGGTGCCGTTCCAAATCAAGGTCAGGGCGTCCCGCGCACCCAGGGAGCGCGACGCCCCGCCCGCCAGCCGGACATGCGGTGCATTGGGGACGATGACCGGGCTGGCGTCGCTGGTGCCTTCCAATACGAGGATGGCTCCGGGAGCAGTGCCGGCGGCAATCGGGGTCGTGGCATTCAAGGTAACGGTGCCGTTGGCAGGAACCAGCCGGAGGTAGCTGGAAGCCGGCGTGATGGTCGAACCGTTGCCGGGAGACGCGGTGAGCGGAGCAGTTCCGAGCATGCCACCGACGATTACATTGGTGGCGAAGGAAATATTGCCGGCAAAAGTCTGGCTGTTGCCGAGCATCGCAACGTTGGTGGTCAGGAGCGCGTCCGCCACGGTGCCGCTGGTGAGATTGTCGGCGTTGAAAGTGTCCGAGGAGTCCAGACGCAGCATGCCGCCGGGAACGCTCATGAACCATTTGGGAATGTTGTTCGTGGCCAGCCAGACTTTATATCCCCAGTTGATGGCTCCCTGCGCGACAATGCTGCCGGAAACATCGAGGATGCAGAGCGGGTCCGCCTGCAGCGCAAAGTTGTTGAACATGGTGTTGAAAAAGAAATATCCGGCCATCACGCGAGGACCGATGGCGGTGACGCGTTGAACGTCGCAATGGGTAATCTTGACGAAAGGGCTGCCAGTGTAGTTCTTGTTCGCCACCGAAAACCGGCAGTCGTGAAAATGCACAAAGCTGGTAAAGCTTCCCGCATCCTCCAAGTCAACGGACCAACAGTTTCCCGACCAAGGACGCGAACCGGTGAAGTCCACCAACGTCACGCCGTCGCAGAGCAGGTCGTAACCGCCCGTGCCGGTGGCCAGAATGGCGGCGGCGTTCGGCGCACCGTAGTATTCCGACTGTCCGCCGCGAAGGATGATCTTGGGCGTGCCGGTGATCCAGAGAATGTTGGTGGTCGGCGTGCTGTTGACGATGCCGCCCGAATCCCGGAGCGAAATATCCCAGGTGCCGGAATCAATCACGAGCGAGGAACCGTAGTTGCCGACAAACATGCCCTCGACTTGATTGGCGTTGAACAGTCCGTTGGTCGCCATCAGTCCGTAATGGTTGTCGAAGACATTGAGATTCTCGAACCGCGAATTGGAAACCCCACCCAGGCCGCCGTCGCCCACGGCCAGAACGGCCTTGTCAAAACCGCTGAACCGGCAGTCGCGAACCAGGACGTCATCCGTCGTGTTCACGCGGGCGCAGAACCGCAGGCCCGTCCACGCGTAGCCGGATGACCGCAGCGACAGCCCCTGAAACACCAGCGCATTCGGCTCCTGGCTCCAGGCGTTGGCCGCGTTGGTGATGATGAACAGGTCGGACGCAGTGTTGGTGATGACACACTGCCCCGGCCCGCCCAGACCGGAAATCTTCAGGCCGTTCTTGCCGCGGATCCACAGCGGCGCCGTCGTGCGATACAGGCCCGCCTCCAGCCACAGTTCGGTCTGACCGCTCGCCGGCGACGCCGCACTGGAGTTGGTCTGTTCACTCGCCGCATCAATCGCCGCCTGCAACGCGGCGGTGTCATCGGCCACCCCGTTGCCGACCGCACCGAAGGCACGCGCCACCAGGACTTCACCGGCGCGCGGGAGATTGGTGAGCCCCGCCCCGTTGCCGCGAAAAGTTCCCGCAAAGGAATCGAGTGAATTGGTCATGGTGATGACGCCCGAGTAATTCCCGGCCAGACCGGCCGAACCTGCCTGGACATTGAGGGCGGTGATGGCATAGGGCGCGGGAGTGATTTTCTGGCGCGGCGCCAACACCACCGCGGTCGGACTGCCGGTCTTGCGCACCGTCACTTCCAGCCAGCGGTCGCTCCCGGGAAAGTTCGCGCCAAAATCCAGCGTGACGACAAACAGGCCGTTACTGACGGCAACCGCGCTGTTGCTGAGTACGCCGCCGACTTGGGCGGCACCGCTGGGCGCCGTCCACAGGGAGAACACCAAGTCATAGTAACCATTCGCCGGGCCCCCGCTCTCGTCGAGCTTTCCCTGATAGGTAAACGCCGCACCCTGGGCGTTTGCCTCCGGATGAAAGCCGGCCACCAACGCCGCCACAATGACCAGGAAGATGAAGGTTTTCGCCATGCTCCTTTTTGCCAATGACCGTGGCATTTCCCGCCTGACAAATCAAGCCGACGGGATTTCACCTCAAGCCATCGCGCCTCAATCGACTCCCAAAACAATCCGGCGGCTGCCATTGCTGACAGCCGCCGGATCCAAACCGGTTCAACCGGCACGATTACATGTTCGCGATGATGTTGTCACCAAACTGCGAGCATTTGATCTCCGTGCCGCCTTCCATCAGGCGCGCGAAGTCATACGTGACGCGTTTGCTGCCGATGGCCCCGTTGAGACCTTTGACGATCAGGTCCGCCGCCTCGGTCCAGCCCAGGTAACGGAACATCATCTCGCCGGACAGCACCACACTGCCGGGGTTGACCATGTCCTTGTTCGCATACTTGGGCGCGGTGCCGTGCGTGGCTTCGAAGATGGCGTGGCCGGTGATGTAGTTGATGTTGCCGCCGGGCGCGATGCCGATGCCGCCGACCTGGGCCGCGAGGGCGTCGCTGAGATAGTCGCCGTTCAAGTTCAACGTCGCGATGACGTCGAAATCCGTCGGCCGCGTCAGCACCTGCTGCAGGGCGATGTCCGCGATGGCGTCCTTGATGACGATGCCCGCGCCGGGCTTTCCCTCGGGGATCTTGCACCACGGACCGCCGTCGATTTCCACCGCGCCGAATTCCTTCTTGGCAAGTTCGTAGCTCCAATCACGGAACGCGCCTTCGGTGAACTTCATGATGTTGCCCTTGTGGACAATCGTCATGCTTTTGCGCTTGTTGGTGATGGCGTATTGAATGGCCGAGCGCACGAGACGCTGCGTGCCGGTTTTGGAAACCGGCTTGATGCCGATGCCGACCACATCCGGGGTTTCGCCGAAACGGATTTTTTTGAAATCTTTCGGGTAGTTCGCCTTTAGAAACTCGATCGTTTTGAGCGCCTGCTCTTTGCCGGCCTCAAAATCGATGCCCGCGTAGATGTCCTCGGTGTTTTCGCGGAAGATGACCATGTCCACCTTCTCGGGATGCTTCACGGGCGACGGCACGCCGGTGAACCATTGCACGGGCCGCAGGCAGACGTAGAGATCGAGCATCTGGCGCAGGGCGACGTTAAGCGAGCGGATGCCGCCGCCGACGGGCGTGGTCAGCGGTCCCTTGATGCCGACGAGGTAGTCCTTGAAGGCCTCGACGGTGTCGTCCGGCAGCCAGTTGTTGAATTTCTTGAACGACTCCTCGCCCGCGAACACTTCAAACCAGGAAATTTTGCGCTGGCCGCCATAGGCCTTCTGCACCGCGGCGTCAAACACGCGGACGCTCGAAGCCCAGATGTCCGGTCCGGTGCCGTCACCGCGGATGAACGGCAGGATGGGATTGTTCGGCACGTTCAGCTTGCCGTTTTGGATGGAGATTTTTGCGCCGGCGGGCGGGACAACGTCTTTGTAGGCCATGGTCAGGATTGGATTAAGGTTAAAAAATTACGGGGCAGAGTCTTTATTTTGACGGTTGAAAACAAGCAAAGAAAACATGGGCAAAGGCTGTTCCGCGCTCAGACATGCCGGGCGAGGAGATACTTTTTGAACGCGGCATAGTCGGCGCCCATGCGGTCGTAGTCTTCAGGCAGCTTCAAGGACGCCAGCATGTTCGCCGGCACGTCGGGCTCCCAGCCCACGACCTTCTGGACTTCGACGGGGAACTTGGCCGGATTGGCGGTCTCAACGATGACGGCCGGCGTGTTGCCGAGCGGCTCCTGGGCGGTCCAGTCCAGCAAGCCCTGCCACGCGACGGAACCATGCGGTTCCAGCAACAGCTGAAACTGGTTCCAAAAATCACGGATGCCCGACACCGTCCGTTCGTCGGAGATCGACGACGAGAAGATGTCGCGGCGCATGGCTTCGAGGTCGGGCATCTGGTTGATCTTGCCCGTCTCGTCCATCTGGCCGCCGTAAACGGCCACCAGCCGCGCCAGATTACTCGGGTGCCCGACGTTCATGGCGTTGGAAAGCGAATTGCGGGATGGTGAAATCTTTTCGTACGTGCCGGTCTCCAGCAGTTTCGGGAAGGCGTCGTTGTCGTTCACGGCCGCGACAATCTTCCGGATCGGCAACCCCATTTCGCGGGCGACGATCGCGCCCATCATGTCGCCGAAGTTTCCGCTCGGCACCGAGAACACGATCGGCTCGCCGGCCTGCGCCACGCGGGAGGCGGCATAGAAGTAATAAACACTTTGCGGCAGGAGCCGGCCGATGTTGATGGAGTTCGCGGAAGACAACGGCAGATGCTTCAGGTCGGGATCGGCAAACGCGCGCTTCACCATCGCCTGGCAGTCGTCAAACTTGCCGTCGATGGCCACCGTCCGGACATTGTCCTTGAGCGTGGTCATCAGCTTGCGCTGGCTTTCGCTCACTTCGGTCGTCGGGAACAGCACGATGACACGCACGCCGGGAATCCGGTGAAAGGCATGCGCCACCGCCGAACCGGTGTCGCCGCTCGTGGCGGTGAGAATGGTGACCTGCCTGCCGTCCTCGCGCAAAAACTTGCCGAACAACCGCGCCATCATCTGCGCGGCAAAATCCTTGAACGACGCCGTCGGCCCCTGGTCGAGGCGCATCAGGAAGGTGCGGAAGTTCACCACCTCCAGCGGCACCGGAAAATTGTAGGCGTCCTGGCAGAACTTCGCGAGCTCCGCCGGCGGCACAATGCCTTCGGTGAACTTCGACAGCACGCGGAACGCGATCTCGTGGTAAGGCAGACGCGAGAACGCCGCGAGTTCGTTGAAGGTGAAGCGCGGAAACTGCTTCGGAAAATACAGCCCGCGGTCCGGCGCCTGGCCGCGTAAAAGCGCCTCGCGCAGATTGACCGCGGGAGACTGCCCGTTCGTGGAATGGAAAAGGATGGGGGACATCACTCAAAGCTTTCCACGCGGATCATGACCGGCTTGCCCTTGACCGCCGGCAGTTTGGAAATCTTAGCCAAGGCTTTGGTCATGGCCGCATTCGAAGCCTGATGCGTCATCAGAATCAGCGGCACGCTCTCGCCTTCATGGCCTTCGGGCTGGACGACGGATGAGATGCCGATTTTCGCGCCGGCCAGAATGGCCGAGACTTTGGCCAGCACCCCGGGCTTGTCCACCACGCTGAGCCGGAGGTAATAGCGCGAGACGATTTCATCCATCGGCAGCACCTTGCCGCCCTTCGCATGCGCCACAAACGGTGCGACGCGCACCTTGCCGCCGTTCTTCAAGTCCAACGCCGCGTCGGCGACATCGCTCAACACCGCGCTTGCCGTGGCATCCTTGCCGGCGCCGCGACCGTAGAACAAGGTGTCGCCGACCACGTCGCCGCGGACGAAACAGGCGTTGAACACGCCGTTGACGCTGGCCAGCACGTGCTCGTTCGGAATGAGCGTCGGATACACCGAGACCTGCACGCCGGATTTTTTGCCGGAAAATTGCTTCGCAATGCCGAGGAGCTTGATCGTATAGCCGAGCTGCTGCGCGAACTGCATGTCGATCTTGGAGATCTCCCGGATTCCTTCCGTGTGGATGGCATGGTGATCGACCCAGAAGCCGTGGGCGAGCGACGCGAGGATGCCGATCTTGTGCTGCGCGTCCTTGCCGTCGATGTCGAGGTCGGGCGGCGTCTCGGCGTAGCCCTGCTTCTGCGCGTCGGCCAGCACGGCGCCGAAGTCCGCGCCCTCCTGCTTCATGCGCGTGAGGATGTAGTTGCACGTGCCGTTGACGATGCCGTAAATCGCCGAGAACTGGTTGGAGACGAAGCCTTCGCGCAACGATTTGATGATGGGTATGCCGCCGCAGACGCTCGCCTCGTAATAGAGATTCGCGCCGGACTTGGCCGCGGCGGCGAAGAGTTCGGGGCCGTGGGCGGACAGCAGCGCCTTGTTGGCGGTGACAACCGTCTTTCCTTTGGCGAGCGCGGCGAGAACCATGACCTTGGCGATGCCCGTGCCGCCGACCAGTTCGATGACGACGTGAATCCCGGGATCATTGACCACTTCCTGCCAGTCGGTGGTCAGCAAGGAACGGGTGATGGGATAGGCGCGGGGTTCGTCCAGGGACTTCACCGCGATCTTGCGGAAATTGATTTGGACGCCCAGGCGTGCCGCCATGAGCGCGCCGTTTTTCTGCCAGGCATGGAAGACGCCGCTGCCGACGGTTCCGCCACCGATCATTCCGAGGTTCACTTGCTGCATATAGTGCGGCAGCTTGCCGGGAAACGGCGGGCGGGACAATTCAATTTTGGGACGCCGTCGGTCGACCGACTGCGAAACCGGGCAGGCGGTTCAAATCCCTTAAAGCCCCCTGAGCACTTAGCCCAGCCGGACGCCCGCCAACACAGCACCACGTTGCCGACGGAATTTTCCAAACGGCGGCCTTCACAAAGCAATGCAAACGCCGGCGCCCGGGCGTTTCAACGGCTCCAAAGTTCGCTGCGCAGCAGGCCGCCGTCGGTTTGCCGTCGCAGGACGCGCTTGAATTTCGCCAAGCGCAAATATTCGTCCGGACTGACCAGCCGGTCGGCGGACAATTTCGTCGTCCACCGGAAAAAGACATACAGCATCCGCACCATCACCAGCGCCCGCCAGCGCCAGAAACCGGTGGCGGGAATTTGAAAGTCCGCCAGCAGCCAGCGGGCGTCGGGAGCCGCCGCCCGGGAAAGTGTCCGGATCACCGTCGGCAGTTCGTGGACGTCGAAGCAATCCAGCACAAAATTGGTCACAACCACGTCCGCAATGCCGGGCGGCGGCTGCCAGTTCAGCAGGTCCGCCCGGACAAAGCACACGTCGTCTTCGCCCAGTCCGGACCGCTTCAGCCGTTCACGGGCGAGCTGCAGCATGCGCGGACTGGCGTCAATGCAGGTGATTTGCGTCGTCGGAAAACGCCGGCGGCATTCCACCAGAAACCGGCCAGGGCCTTCGCCGACGATCAGAATGTGTCCCGGGTCTTTCAGTTCGTTGAGCAGCGCAATGCGGGCGCGATGCATGCCCGCTCCGGCCAGCCAGCGTTCCAGCCGGCCGTAGTGCGGTGCGAGGTGGTCGAAGCTCATGAAGCTGCCGTGCGCGGGCGGTTTTCCCACCAACGCCACCAGCACCCGGCCAGCAGGCCGCCCAAGCCGTAGGCCACGACATCCCACGGATCGCCGGTCAGCCGCGGAAGAAAATGCGGCGCGAGGACTTCGCAGATCACCGACCAGACGGCGACGTGGAAAACAATTTCGCCGGGCTGGGGCGCGCGGTCATGCAGCCGAAGCCGAAGCAACCGCTGAAGCAGCAGCACGAGGGGCAGCGCGCAGGGAATCAGCAGGAGGTCGTTGAAATAGGAATGCAGGAATCTGCCGTGAACATGCGGCTTGATCCACCAGCGGTTGAGCGCATAAAGCGCGCAGCCGGTAAGGAACAGCCGGTCCCGCCAATAGCCGAAAGGCCGCATTAGAGCGAGAGCAGGATGAGGCCGGAGACAATGGCCAGAGCCAGTTTCAGCAGAACAAGTTTTATCGCAAGCATAGGCGTGTTGTGACGACGACGCGGGCATTGAAGTTCAATTTTTCACCGCAAGCAACCCGGCAAAGGGCCGGCGACGAAAGTTTTCCATCCGGGTCAGCCGTGTTCCAGTGACAATCGCCCAGCAAGCCCCCGGAGCAGCAGGCCGAAAGACCTCCATGATTTGCCGCGATGTTGATGGGCATTGATTCCGCCGGCAAGTGAGCGTAAGACTTCGGGTAGATGTCCCGCGAAGTTTGCCATCAACGCCGCCGCGCACCGCTTGCCTTTGCCTGGCTGTGCTTGGCGTTGATCGCCCTGCGCCCGGCGGCCTTTGCCGAGACGCTTGCGGAGGCCCAAGTTGATTTTCTACATGGCCGCTATGACGAGGTCGTGACCGCCGCTCAAAAAGAACTCACCAACGTCGGCGGCCGGGACGACTGGCGGCGGCTGCTCATCAAAACCCTGCTGATCCAAGGGCGCTACAACGAGGCGTACGATCACGCCACCTCCGCGCTGGCCGGCTCTCCAGCCAGCGTCGAACTTCGCCTGCTGATCCGCGAGGCGGCGTTGTATCGCAACGATCTTGCGGAGGCGAACCGCCGGCTGACCGAGATCAGCACCGTCATCGAATCCCGCCCGCCCTCGAATCAAAACGGCCCCGAGCTGGTCGCGCTCGGACGCGCGCTCCTGCTCCTCGGCGTGGAACCGCGGCTGGTGCTGGAGAATTGTTTTCAGCGCGCCCAAAAACTGACGCCACCGCCCCGCGAAGCGTTCCTCGCCAGCGGCCAGCTGGCGCTCGACAAGCGTGATTTCAAACTGGCCGCCGACGCCTTTCGCGCCGGGCTGAAAATATTTCCGGACGACTCCGACCTGACCTCCGGGGTCGCGCAATCTTTCGCCACCGGCAATCGCGAGGAGATGCTCAAGGCCATCGAAGCCACGCTCTCCATCAACCCCCGCCACATTCCCACACTGCTGCTGCTGGCCGATCACCTCATCGACGCCGAACAATACGACGAAGCCGAGAAACAACTGGCCACGGTGCTGGCCGTGAATCCTTCCCGACCCGAGGCCCATGCGTTCCGCTCAGTGCTGGCGCATTTGCGGAACGATTCCGGGGCGGAACAAAAGCATCGCGCCGAGGCGTTGAAATTCTGGAAGACCAATCCGCTGGTGGACCATCTCATCGGCCGCAAGTTGTCGGAGAAGTATCGCTTTGCCGAAGGCGCCGCCGCGCAACGCCGGGCGTTGAAGTTTGAGCCGGACTACCTGCCCGCCCGTCGTCAGCTCGCCGAGGATTTGCTGCGGCTCGGCCTGACCACTGAAGGCTGGGAGCTGGCGCAGGCGGTTCACCAGGCCGACGCCTACGATGTGACCGCCTTCAACCTCACGACGCTTCATGATCAGATGACGAAGTTCCAGACGTTGTCCAACGCGCATTTCATCGTCCGCATGTCCACCCACGAAGCACGGATTTACGGCGACCGCGTCCTGGCCTTGCTGATCAAGGCCCGCGAAACCTTGCTGCGGAAATACGGCGTCACCCTGGAAGAACCCACGACCGTGGAAATCTTTCCCGAGCAGAAGGATTTTGCCGTCCGCACCTTCGGCATGCCGGGCAATCCGGGTTATCTCGGCGTCTGCTTTGGTTCAGTCATCACCGCCAACAGTCCCGCGTCCCAGGCGCCAAACCCCGCCAACTGGGAGGACGTCCTCTGGCATGAGTTCTGTCACGTCGTGACCCTGACGGCGACGCGCAACCGGATGCCCCGCTGGTTGAGCGAGGGCATCTCGGTCTATGAAGAGCGCCAGGCCGATCCAACCTGGGGCGACCGGATGAATCTTTCCTTCCGCGAAATGATTTTGAACGGTCAGCTCACGCCCCTCGGCCAACTCAGCAGCGCCTTCCTCACCCCAAAGAACGGGGAGGCCCTGCAATTCGCCTACTACGAATCGTCGCTGGCCGTGGAGTTCATCGTGGAGAAATTCGGCTTCGAGGCGTTGAAGAAAATCCTCGGCGACCTGCGCGACGGTATGGACATCAACCAGGCCATCTCCCGGAACACCCTCGCCCTGCCTGAACTGGAAAAGCAGTTCGCCGCCTTCGCCCGCGCCCAGGCCGAGGCGTTGGCGCCCGGTGTTGATCTGTCGCAACCGCCGGAGAAGGCTGCTGACGCGGAGAAGCTGCTCTGGACAAAACAGCATCCAGACAACTTCCACGTCCAGTTTGAAGCCGCGGAAAAACTTTTGTCCGATCGCAAATGGGCCGAGGCCCGGCCGCTGCTGGAATCGCTGGCAGAGAAATATCACGGCGAAAGCCGCGCCGAAAACCCGCTCTGGCTGCTGGCCGTTGCACAACGGCATCTCCGTGATACCAACGCCGAATTGGCCACGCTGCAGAAGTTCGCCCGGCAGGAGTCCGACTTCCTGGACTTGTTCAGCCGGCTCATTGAACTGTCGGTTCAGCGCCGGGATTGGAACGCCGTGACGAACTACGCCAGCCGTTTTCTCGCGATCAATCCCCTGCTCCGTCCGCCGTATGAAGCCCTGGCGAAGGCCGAACGGTCTTTGGGAAATCGTCCCGCCGCCATTCGGGCGTATCGCAACCTCCTTCAGCTCGCCCCACCAGACCCGGCGCAGGCTCATTTCCAACTCGCCCAACTTCTTCATGCCGAGGGCGAGGAAACCGAAGCCCGCCGACAGGTGCTGCAATCTTTGGAAGCCGCGCCGCGCTTTCGGGACGCCCAACGATTGCTGTTGGAACTCGCCGATAAAAACCCGCAACCTTCCGCCGGCAAACCCGCGTCTAAGGAACAACCATGAAGCAAGCCCTGCTCACTTTGCTGCTGCTGACGATTCTGCTGGGCGTCGTCATCGGGCAGCAACGGCGTTTCCGCGGCGGCGGTCCCGGCCCCGGCCGCGGGGAATGGGCTGAAGGCGGCTGGATCGGTGAAGACGCCCGGACGGCGCGGGAAGTTCCCACCCACAGCACCGGCACGCCCAACTGGACGAACGCGCCGGGATTCGAGAAGGACACCTTCACCTTTGTCCGCGTGCGCCGCGACCGCGATCCTTCGGCGCGCGGCGGTTCCTGGTCCACGGACACCCCCGACAGCGACTTGAACCTCTCCTACCGCCTCCATCAGATGACCTCGATCCGGGTGGACCCCAACGGCCGTTACCTGCGGCTGACCGACCCGGACCTTTCCGATTATCCGTTCATATATATGGTTGAACCGGGCAGTCTGACGCTCAACGACGCCGAAGTCTTGGCGCTGCGGAAATATCTTCTCAACGGCGGCTTCCTGATGCTGGACGACTTCTGGGGCCAGCGTGAATGGGAAGGCATGGAGCGCGCCATCAAAAAGGTTTTTCCCACGCGGGAGTTTGTCGAACTGCCGCTGGACCATCCGATCTACCACTGCGTCTTTGAAATCAAAACCAAGGCGCAGGTTCCCGGCATCCGGCACTGGCAATGGACCCGCGGCGACACCTCGGAACACGGCGAGGATTCCCGCGAGGTGCATCATCGGGCGATGTTTGACGACCAGGGGCGCATGATGCTGATCGCCACCCACAATACCGACAACGGCGACGGCTGGGAGCGCGAGGGCGAAAGCCCTGAATATTTCCGTCAGTTTTCGGAGAAGATTTCCTATCCGCTCGGCATCAACATTATCTTCTACGCCATGACCCATTGACCGATTCAACCAACAACCCTTTATCTTTGTGGAACCATCCAACGCAACCGATCCCACCGACGCCCAGGCCGTTGAGCAGCTGATTGCCGGCCGCGCGCGCCTTGAATCTGAACTCGCCAAGGTCATCGTTGGCCAGCGGGACGTCATCGAACAAATCCTGATCGCGCTGTTTGCCGGCGGACATTGCCTCATCACCGGCGCACCCGGGCTGGCGAAAACGCTGCTGGTGAAATCCATCGCCCAAATTTTTCACCTGAAGTTCCAGCGCATCCAGTTCACGCCCGATCTAATGCCGGCCGACATCACCGGCACGGAAATCCTTCAGGACACGGGCGAAGGCCGGAAGCTCACGTTCGTCCGCGGGCCGGTTTTTGCCAATCTCATTCTCGCCGACGAAATCAACCGCACCCCGCCGAAGACCCAGGCGGCGCTGCTTGAGGCGATGCAGGAGCACCAGGTCACGGCCGCCGGCGTGCGTCACTCGCTGGAGGAGCCTTTCTTCGTGCTCGCCACGCAGAATCCCATCGAGATGGAAGGCACCTACCCGCTGCCCGAGGCGCAACTGGACCGGTTCATGTTCAACGTCGTGATGGACTATCTGCCCGAGGATGACGAGGTCGCCGTCGTGCAGCAGACCACGGCGCGGCGGACCGGGACGCTGTCGCCTTTGTTCACCGGGGCCGACGTGCTGCGCTTTCACGAGCTCGTCCGCCAGATGCCCATCTCGGAAAGCCTGGTGCGGTTTGCCGTGCGGCTCGCGGCGGCGTCGCGTCCCGGGCAGAAAAGCTCGGCGGGCTTCGTCAACGACTGGGTCAACTGGGGCGCCGGCACGCGGGCCGCGCAATTCCTGGTCCTCGGCGCCAAGGCCCGCGCGCTTTTGCAGGGCCGTTCGCATGTTTCACCAGAAGATCTCCGGACGCTGGCCGCGCCGGTCCTCCGGCATCGCATCCTGGTAAATTACCGCGCCGAAGCCGAGGGCGCCTCCGTGGAGAAAATCATCCAACGGCTGCTGGAAGCCGCCAAGGATTCCGCCTGAACGAAGTCCATGCCCGCGACCTCACCATCCGCCCGCCGCGACCGCTTTCTCGATCCGAAGGCGCTCATGGCCATTCGTCATCTGGAACTCCGGGCGCGCGTGGTGGTCGAGGGTTTTTGGAACGGCCTGCATCGGAGTCCTTATCACGGCTTCTCCGTCGAGTTCACGGAATACCGCCAATACACGCCCGGCGACGACCCGCGCTATCTTGACTGGCGGCTCTTCGCCCGGTCGGACCGTTACTACCTGAAAAAGTTCGAGGACGAAACCAACCTGCGCTGCCATCTGCTCGTGGACTTCAGCCGCTCCATGAACTACGGCTCGCTGGGATTCACCAAGTCTGATTACGCGCGCACGCTGGCGGCCACCCTGGCCTGGTTTCTCAACGGGCAAGGCGACGCCGTCGGGCTGTTCACGTTCGCCGACCGGCTGCGGGAATTTCTGCCGGCGCGACATCGTCACGGACACCTGCGGCAAATCATGCGGGCGTTGGATCAGGAAACCACCGGCGACCAGACGCGGCTCGACGAAACCCTGCGGCGCGTGGCGGAACTGACCCGCAAGCGCGGATTGGTCGTGCTCATCTCCGACCTGCTCGCGCCCGCCGCGGAACTCGCCGCCAGCCTCGGCCAGCTCGCCGGCGGCGGACATGAGGTGGTCGTGTTTCAAATCCTCGATCCCAAGGAACTCGATTTTGATTTCCCCCAGGCGGCTTACTTTCACGACGTCGAAAGCGGGCGCAACCTGCACATTGATCCCGCCGTTGCGCGCGCCGGCTATCAGGAGCAGCTGCGGCAGCACACGGAAAGCGTCACCACGCTCTGCCATCAGCTCGGCTTCGGCTTCCACCGCGTCGTCACCGATCAGCCGTTGCCGCCGGTCCTCCTTGAATTTCTAAAAGGCCGGGCCCGGCGCGGAAAACTCCTTCGCCGGCAGCATCGTGCCTCCGGTCGGGCGCGGCCTTCCTGAGATGAACTTTCTTTCGCCATGGTTCCTGCTCGGCGCGCTGGCGGTGGCCGGCCCCATAGTCTTTCATCTCATCCGCCGCATCGTCCGCGAAAAGGTTGCGTTCAGTTCGCTCCTGTTCCTGAAGCCAGCGCCTCCCCGGCAAACCCGCCGGCGAAAACTGGAGCATCCCTCGCTGCTGCTGCTGCGCTGCCTGAGCCTGCTGCTGCTCGCCACTGCTTTTGCGAGGCCGTTTGTTTTCAGCAACACCCCGACCCCAGCGGAAAGCGACCGCGGACGTCAGGTCATCGTTCTCGTGGATGCCAGCGCCAGCCTGCTGCGCCCCGGCCTGTGGGACCGCGCCTTGAACCTGGTCAGGCAGCATCTGGAAAAAATTTCGCCGAACGACCAAGTCGCGGTGATGACGTTCGACCGCGAACTCAAAACCTCGACGGCTTTCGCCGAGTGGTCCGCCCTGCCCTTTGAACGACGAACCGCCGTGACGATGCAAAAGCTCAAGGACACTCCGCCGCGCTGGCTGGACACGCGTCTCGGCGCCGCCCTGCTGAGCGTGGCCGAACAATTTCCCGGAGATGCCGCCAAGGCTTTTCAGGGACAGCGGGAGATTGTGCTGATCTCCGACCTTCAGGAAGGCGCGCGGATTAACGAGCTTCAAGGACACGAATGGCCCGCCCACCTGCGCATCAGCTTGGAACGCGTCGATCCTTCCACGCCGGGCAACGCCGGTTTGGAAATTCTGGGAGACGACACCCGCTCACCGGAAACCGGCAAGGTGCGGGTCCGGGTCAGCAATGCGCGCGACTCGGACCGCGAACGGTTTCAGCTCCGCTGGGAAAACGGCGACACCAACCGCCTCGACCTCTATCTGCCTCCCGGTCAAACCCGCACCATCACGCTCGCTCTGCCGGCCGGCCCGACCGGCACATTGCGACTGGCCGGCGACACCACGGAGTTCGACGACCGCTCTTTTTACGCCGCGCCCGAAACTGTCCGCCAGCGAATTGCCTGGTTCGGTTCCGACTCCGTGGACGATCCCGCCACGCTGCGCTTCTATGCCCAGCGCGTTTTCACCGACACCCCGCGGCGGCAGGTGGAAATCGTCCCGGCCACGGCTTCCGCCGCCGCCGAGGCGTTGAACTCCGCGACATTGGCCATCGTTACCCAGCCGTTGAACACGGCGGCGGCCGCGACCTTGCGCTCGTGGCTGGAATCCGGCCGGACCGCGCTGCTGGTTCTGGCCGACGCACCGATGCAGACAACGCTGGCCGCCCTCAGCGGACAAGCCGGGCTGGAAGTCACGGAGGCGTCCGGGGATTTTTCACTGCTGGCGGAAATTGATTTCACCCATCCGCTGTTTGCGTCGTTCGCCGATCCGCGATTCAGCGACTTCTCGCACATTCATTTCTGGAAACACCGCCGCGTCCGCCTCGCCGCGTCGCCGAACCTTCGCGTGCCGGCCCGGTTTGACGACGGCTCGCCCGCACTTTCCGAACTGACCGTCGGCCGGGGAAAATTGCTGGTGCTCGCCTCGGGCTGGAATCCCGCCGACAGCCAGCTGGCTGTGGCCAGCAAGTTTCCGCCGTTCATGGAATCGTTGCTGCGGTTCAGCAGTCCAGCGGCGCCAGCGCGGTTTCAGTTTCTGACCGGTGATGAAATTCCTTCACCAGCTACCGGCCGCGTCCGCTGGATCCGTCCCGAAGGCACCAGCACTGTCTTGGACCACGGCCGGGCATTCACGGGAACCGAACGACCGGGCATCTATGTGGCGGAGGGCGAATTCACCACCAACCATTTTGCCGTCAACCTGACCCTCGACGAAAGCCGCACCGCACCGCTGTCCATTGACGACTTCGCGCGGCTTGGGGTGCCGATAAGCCCACCGGCAGCAGCCGCGACAGCCAGCATCGCCCAGCAGCAACTGCATCAGGCGGCCGAACTGGAAAGCCGGCAGAAGCTGTGGCGCTGGTTTCTCCTCGGCGCGCTGGCGGTCTCAGCTTCGGAGATAATGCTCTCTGGCTGGATTTCCCGGAAGCCAGCGCCAAAGGAGGTCGCGGCATGATGGATTCCCGGCTGCAACGTCAGTTTGCCGAACTAGACTGGAGCGTGCGAAAAGCGCGCCTGGGGAAAAAGCTGCTGGCGTGCTGGCTGATCACGCTGACCGTCGTCGTCGGCCTGTTGCTGCTGGATCATTTTAGCGTCGTCGCCGTTCGATCCGCCTGCTGGCCGGTGCTGGGCATCGGCGTGGCCGCTGCGTTGTTCCTGCGCTGGCAGGAGCGGCGACGTCCGGACGATTTTATTGTGTTGGCGAAACAGATCGGGCAGGCCGAAGCGTCCGCCGGACATCTGCTGACCACCGCACTGGAACAACAGCCGGATTCCTTGACGGGGGAGTTTGGTTTTTTACAGCGGCGCGTGATCGACGAAGCCTTGAGGCATCCCCGGTGGCTCGAGTGGCGGCGTGAACTCGCCCGTCGCGCCGCCGTCATCCGGAATTTCCAACTCCTGGCGCTGGCGGGACTGCTGCTGGTGGTGATGGTGGGCAACCTTGAGGCGCCTGGCCGAAAAACTTCCCGCCGGCTGCCCGTCCCAGAAATCACGGTTTCGCCGGGCGACGTCGAAATCGAACGCGGCAGCGGACTGATCATCTCCGCCCGGTTCAACATGCCGCCGGCGGAAGCCACGCTGGTGATGAAGGACCCCGCCGGAAAGACCAGCCGCCTGCCGTTGGCCCGAAATCTTGCCGATCCCGTGTTTGGCGGCAGCCTGCTCGCCGTGGCCGACAACCTGTCGTATCACGTTGAATACGGCGGCCGGCAATCGCCGGAGTTCAAGGTCCGCGTCTTTGATTTTCCCGCGCTGCAACACGCCGACGCCACGCTTTCGTTTCCCGCTTACACCGGCCTGACGAACCAAACCATTCCCGACACCCGGCGGATCACGGCGGTGGAGGGCTCGTGGCTGGATTACGAGCTGACCTTGAACAAGCCGGTGAATCGCGCGCGCCTGATCGGGCAAGGATTTGTCCTGCCGCTGGCCACCGGCACCAATGCCACAGCGTCGCTGCACCAGTTGCAGCTGACCAACTCCACACGTCTCCGACTGGAACTCGTGGATGCCGAAGGCCGCACAAACAAGGCCCCGGCGGAATTTGTCCTGCAAGTCCTGCCGAACCGGCCGCCGGAGCTTAAACTGGTTTCCCCGCACGGCGACCAGCGGGTTTCGCCGCTTCAGGAAATCACTTTGCAGGGCGAGGTGCGGGACGACTTTGGCGTCATAAAATATGGCCTCGGCTTCGGCGTTGCCGGCGACGAACCGCGGCTGTTTGAAATCGGACATGGCCTCGCCGCCGTAGTGAAAACCAATTTTGAACATCAGGTGGACCTCGAACCCCTGCATCTGGCCACCGATCAACTTCTGTCTTATTTCGCTTGGGCGGAAGACTTCGCGCCGGATGGCAGCCCGCGCCGGACGTTCACCGACATTTTCTTCGCCGAGGTCAGGCCGTTTGAGGAAATTTTCCGCGCCGACCAGTCCGGCGGCGGCGGGCAGAATCAGGGTCAAGGCGGCCAGAGCGGTCAGGGCGGCGCCGGTGGCAACCAGGGTCCGCGGCTGGCCGAACTGCAAAAGCAAATCGTCATCGCCACCTGGAAGCTGCGGCGGGATAAAATCGGCATGAAGGAGATTACGCCATGAACTTGAAACTGCTCCCGATGCTTTTGCTGGTGTCCGCCTTGCCGCTCATTGCGCAGACGAATCGCCCGACGCTGCGGCCTCGGGCGGATGGCCGCGCCATTTCAACCAACACCTACTCCACCGATCTGGCGACGGTGCTGGAGGCGCAGGCACAGGCCATTGACCAGGCCCGAGAGGCATTGGATGGCGGCGAGGGCGTTCGCGACCGCGACGCCTTGCGCACAGCGATCACCGCGATGGAGGAGGCCCAGGCCGCGCTCAACGCCGCAAAAGATTCGCCGGAAAAACTTCCCGCCGCGCTGGCCGCCGAACAAACCGCGTACCAGGCATTGCTAAAAGTGGTGCCGCGGGAATATCGCATGAGCCGTTCGCAGGGCGGCGGCCAGAATGGAAGCGCCGGCCAGGCCAGCCAGCAGCAGATGAACGAGCTTGATCTGCCCCGCGAACAGAACCGCTACGAAACCGAACGTCAGGCCAGTACGCCGCAAACCGCCCGGCAGCGCGAGCAATCCCAGACCGCGAACCGCCTCCGCGAGCTGTCGCAACGCCAGCAGGACTTGAACGAGCGGCTGCGGGAACTGCAGACGGCGCTGCAGGCCGCGCAAACCGAAGAGCAGCGGGAGGAACTGCAACGCCAGCTCAAGCGATTGCAGGACGAACAGCGCCAGATGCTGGCGAATGTTGACGAACTGCGGCAGCAGCTCGCGGGCTCGTCGGCGGAGGCGGAGACGCAGCGGCAGTTGGAGCAGGCCCGTTCCGAAATGGAACGCGCCGCGCAGGCCATGGACCGGCAGTCGCCTTCCAGCGCCCTGGCCGCCGGCGCGCGCGCGCAGGAGCAGATGCAAAACCTTCGTGACTCGCTGCGGCAACAGACGTCGAGCCAGTTCAGCGATCAACTGCGCGAGCTGCGCCAGCAGGCCCGCGAACTGGAACAGCGCCAGGAACAGGCCGGCAAATCCCTCGACTCCCTTGCCCGCGGCGAGCGGCAGGCGCTGGACAACACCGCCGAACGGCAGCAGATCCTTGATCAGCTCGGCCGGCAGCAGCAGACCTTGACCAACCTGCTCGCCAACCTGCGCGAAGTGACCGAACAGTCGGAAACCACCGAACCGTTGTTGTCGCGCCAGCTTTATGACACGCTGCGCCGCGCGGACCAGCTGCGGCTGGAAGATCTTTTGGACCTGACCCGCGAGCTGACGGGCCGCGGTTTTCTTCCCCAGGCAGGCCAGGCGGAGCAGGTCGCGCGGACCAATCTGCTGCAGTTCACGCGCAGCCTGGAACGCGCGGCGGACGCGGTTCTGGGAAGCGAAGCCGACGCCCTGCGGTTTGCCCAGCGGGAGCTGGACGAGTTGATTCGTCAGGCCGAGCGCGATTCGCCGGCCAGCGGACCTAATCTCTCCCCGGGCCGGCGCTCGACCAGCGGCGCGCAACAATCCAGCCAATCCCCAAGCCCCTCGCCAGAGACCGGCGCCAAGGCTCAAGCGGGAGGCAGCAATCCCGGCGACAACGAAGGCGCTCCGCGCGAAGCCTCCGGGGGCGCGCCCAGCCCGGACAGCCGTCCGCAATCAGGGCCAACTGAAGCCTCCCCGTCCAGCCGCGCTGAAGGCAACGGCCGCGGCCGCAGCAACTCGGCCCGCCTGGGGCAATGGGTGGAACAGTTCGGCGGTGGCGACGGCGACGGCGGGCCTCTGACCGGGGACAACTACCAGAACTGGACCGAGCGGCTGCGCGATGTCGAGGACGCCGTGTCGTCGGCAGATTTGCGCAACCAGCTGGCCGTGGTCCGCGAACGGGCCTCGGTGCTGCGCGGTGAGTTTCGCGAACGCGGCCAGATTCCCGACTCCCTGACAGTGCGGGAAAAACTGATCCTGCCGCTGAACCAGGTCCGGAGCTGGCTGCGGGAGGAACTGGCCCGGAAGGAAAAGAGCGACGCGCTGGTGCCGCTGGACCGCGATCCGGTGCCGGACCATTATTCGGAGCTGGTCCGGAAGTATTACGAAAAACTCGGGAGCGCAAGGTGACGGAACTGGCGACGATCATTTTCCCGAACGGCCAATGGCGCTGGCCGGCGCTGGCGTTGTTCGCCGTGGCGGCGGCGCTGATTTACTGGAGCAACCTCCGCGGCCCGGCCCGGGCGTGGACCGGCGGCCTGTGCGGAGCCTTGAAGCTGATGGGCGTGACCCTGCTGCTGCTGGCGCTGCTTGAACCGATGCAGATCAGTCAGCGGGTTCGTCCCGGTGCCAACGTCTTTGCCGTCATCGCCGACAACAGCCGCAGCCTCCAACTGAAAGACGACGACGCCGGAACGTCGCGCGGCGAAGCCCTGCGACGACTGTTGAGCGGAGGCGGCAACCACTGGCAGACATTGCTGGAAAAGGATTTTCAGGTGCGTCGGTATTCATTCGCCTCGCGGCTGGAAAACTCCCGCGACTTCTCGGAGCTGAATTTCGAGGGCCGCTCCTCGGCGCTGGGCCAGGCCCTGACCACGGCGCTCGATCAATGGCGCGGCCAGCCCGTCGCCGGCGTGCTGCTGTTCTCGGACGGCAACGCCACCGACCTCGGCGAAGACCCGCCGGATCTGAAGGGCTGTCCGCCCATCTATCCCGTGATGCTCGGCGCGGAGAAAAGTCCCGCCGACATCTCGGTGAAAACCGTCGGCGCAAGCCAGTCCGCGTTTGAAGATGCGCCGGTGACCATTCAGGCCAGGGCCTCCGCCGACGGTTTTGCCGGAAAGGAAATCACCGCTCGCCTGACGGAAACGGCGAGGGTGCGTTTTTCTCCGGGCACCAACAGCTCCGGCATGCAGTTTTTCACAACGTCCAATCCGCCGGTGCAGTTGTCGCAGCGCGCGGTCGGTGGCGCCGACCTGGACTGGCGGTTTCAAATTCAACCCGACGGCGCGGGGCTGCATTTCTATGATCTCGAAATCCGCACCCGGGAGGAAACCACCAACGCTGGCACCGCCACCGCCGAAGCAACCTTGGTCAATAACCGCCGGCAAATGGTGGTGGACCGCGGACAGGAACCGCTCCGGGTGCTGTACGTCGGTGGCCGGCCAAACTGGGAATACAAGTTTCTCAACCGCGCCATCCAGGTGGATTCCCAGGTGCAGATGGTTTCGCTCATCCGCGTGGCGCGCCGCGAGCCGAAGTTTGACTTCAAGGGCCTGCCCGGCGAATCCAGCAACCCGATCTTCCGCGGCTTCGAAAACAAGGGCGAGGATGCCGCGCGCTACGATCAGCCGGTGGTCATCCGCCTGAACACGCGCGATGAACTGGAACTCCGCGGCGGTTTCCCCCGCACGGCGGAGGAACTGTTCCAATATCAGGCGGTCATCATCGCGGACGCCGAGGCCGGGTTTTTCACGCACGAACAGCAGGCCTTGCTGGCGCGGTTTGTTTCCGAACGCGGCGGCGGCTTTCTCATGCTCGGCGGCGCGGAATCATTTCGGGAAGGCGACTACGCCGGCACGCCCGTCGCCAGTCTGCTGCCGGTGTATGTCGATCGTCCGACGGAATCCAGCCTGCCCCGTTTGCTGAAGCTGAACCTGACCCGTGAAGGCTGGCTGCAGCCGTGGACTCGTCTGCGCGCCACCGAAGCGGAGGAGCGCAACCGGCTGGAAACCCTGCCGGCGTTCGAAGTGTTGAACGCCAGTCATGACCTCAAGCCCGGTGCAAGCGTGCTGGCGACGGTTTCCGATCCGGCGGACCATGTTTATCCCGCCCTGGTGGTGCAGCGATTCGGACAGGGCCGGTCCGCCGCACTGATGATCGGCGACCTGTGGCGCTGGGGCATGCGCGACGATTCCGCCCGGAAGGACTTGGAGAAAAGCTGGCGCCAGCTGGTTCGCTGGCTGGTTTCGGACGTGCCGCCCCGCTTCTCGATGGCCGCCGAAACGCCGGCCGACGGCGGTGAAGTTCGCCTGAAGGTGAAGGCCCGCGATGAGTCATTCAAACCGCTCGACAACGCCGCCGTGCAAATTCTGGTGCGACGTATCGGCGCCGGCGGGGAAGCGGCTTCACCCGCGGATGGAATCAGGCTGACCGCCGAGGCCGCGGCGGATTCCGGAACTTACGAAGCCACCTTTGTCGCCCGGGAGGCGGGAGCGTTCACCGCCGAAGCCATCATCACCGACGCCAACGGCAAATGGGCCGGCCGCGCCGTGGCGGGCTGGGCGGCAGATCCGGCGGCGGCGGAATTTCAGCGACTGAAACCCAACCGGAGACTGCTCGAAGCACTGGCGCGTCAAACCGGCGGCGCGTTGGTCACCCCCGCGGAACTGGATTCGCTGGTGCGGCAGTTGCCGCAGCAGCCCGCGCCCCTCACCGAAACCAACGTCGAACCGTTCTGGTCCAAGCCCGTGGTGTTCCTGCTGGTGCTCGGGCTGTTCGTTTTGGAATGGGGGCTGCGCCGCTGGAAAGGACTGCCATGAGTTTTCCACACCTCAGTTCCCTGCCCTTGAACCGCGTCCGGTGCCGTTTCAGGCAATGGACGCTGCTGCTTTTATTTGCAATCGCGGCATCAGCCTCCCACGCGCAGACCAACGAGCCGCGTTCCTTGGTGCTCGTGATCGGCGCGGCGGGCGAAGCCGACTACGGCGAGCAGTTCAACGCTGCGGCCCAGGCCTGGAGCGCCGCCGCCCAACGGGGCGGAATGCAACTGACTGTCATCGGCGACAGGCCGGAAGCTTCGCCGGGCGATGGGATGCAGTTGCAAGAAACCCTCACCAACGAAAGCGCCCGGGCGGCCGGGGAATTATGGCTGGTCCTGATCGGTCACGGCACCTTTGACGGAAAATCGGCGAAGTTCAATCTCCGCGGACCGGACCTTTCCGCCGACGTTTTGGCCGCGTGGCTGAAACCGCCGAAACGTCCGCTGGCCGTCGTTGTCTGCGCCTCCGCCAGCGGCGCTTTTCTGAAGCCGCTCAGCGGAACCACCCGCGTCGTCGTCACGGCGACCCGCAGCGGCAACGAATTGAACATCTCCAGGTTCGGCACCCATCTGGCGCAGGCCATCGGCAATCCCGAGGCGGACCTCGACAAAGACGGACAGACGTCGCTGCTGGAGGCTTATCTCATGGCGTCGCGGCAGGTGGAGCAATTTTATCGGGACGCCGGACGGCTGATGACCGAGCATGCGCTGCTCGACGACACCGGGGACGGTCTGGGCACGCCCGCCGACTGGTTCACCGGCGTCCGGGCGACCCGGACGGCGGCGAACGGCAAATCTGTGGACGGCGTCCGGGCACATCAGTTCAACCTCATTCGCAGCGCGGATGAATCGGCCTTGTCACCGACAGCCAGAATGCGTCGCGACGAATTAGAACGACAGTTGAGCGGGCTGGTCCTGCAGAAGCCGAAGCTCGGCGAGGAGGATTACTACCGGCGGCTGGAGCCGTTGCTCCTGGAGATGGCGCGCTTGTCCGCCGCGCCTTGAGGTCCGACATAATTCCGAAACGGACAACCGCAGTCCTTACTCCGCCAGGCGTAACGTGCTTGTCTGCCGGGAAAGGCAATCACACGCGGAGGAAAGCTCCAAAAGCCGCCACGACGACGTGGGTGGCTGCCAATATCAACTTTTCGGTTGGGATTTGTTCCAATGCGTTCCGATTTAATAAAAAGGGCCGAAACAATCGTTTCGGCCACTAGAATGAAATTTTCCCACGAAAAAGAAGTGGTGGCAGGACCCGGAATCGAACCGGGGACACAAGGATTTTCAGTCCTCTGCTCTACCAACTGAGCTATCCTGCCTGACCAGGCGCACATTGAACGGATGTCCGTCTCAGTTTGCAAGAAATAATTGCCGAAATTCCGTAAGCATCCGCAGTAATTTCACACTGATTGCGGTTACCCTGCCGCGCCGGGGCCGTTATGCTTCTTCCCATGAAATCCTACATCCCTCTGCTCTGGCTCGGCGCACTGCTGAGTTTTCCCCTCCATTCGACTCCGGCCGCGTCGGTGCGGCCTTCCCGCGAATCGGCGTGGGACCAGGTTCCGAAGATTCTCGCCCGCATCGTCCCGCCGAAGTTTCCCGCCAGGGAATTTTCCGTGCTAAATTACGGCGCGGTCGGCAACGGCTCCAATGATTGCACCCAGGCGTTTGCCGATGCGATCGCCGCCTGCAACCAGGCCGGCGGCGGCAAAGTGGTGGTGCCGGCGGGAGACTTCTCCAGCGGCGCCATTCACCTGCTGAGCAACGTCAACCTTCATCTGGCGAAGGGCGCAACGATCCGCTTCAGCACGGATCCGAAAAAATTCCTGCCGGTCGTGTTCTCCCGCGATGTCTCCGAGATGATGAACTATTCCCCGTTCGTTTACGCCTTCGAGCAGGAGAACATCGCCATCACCGGCGAGGGCACGCTCGACGGCCAGGCTTCCAAGTCCGTCTGGCCCGACTGGGTGAAAAAGGCGGGAGCCTCCGCCGCCAAACTCACGGAAATGGGTGACAAGGAACTCCCCATCCGCGAGCGCGTGATGGGCGAAGGTCATTTCATCCGGCCGAATTTCGTTGAACCCGTCCGCTGCCGCAACGTGCTGATCGAGGGCGTGCGCGTGGTGGATTCGCCGATGTGGATTTTGCATCCGCTCTACTGCACCAACGTGACCATCCGCGGCGTCTCGGTTTCCTCCCATGGCAAGAACAACGACGGCTGCGACCCGGATTCCTGCTCGGATGTGCTGATCGAGAACTGCACTTTTGACACGGGCGACGACTGCATCGCCGTCAAGGCGGGGCGAGATCACGACGGCCGGCGCGTCAACATCCCCTGTGAAAACGTCGTCATCCGCAACTGCAAGTTCAAGGACGGTCACGGCGGCGTCACGCTCGGCAGCGAAACAGCGGGCGGCCTTCGGAATGTTTTTGCGGAAAACTGCGAGTTCGACAGCCCGGACCTGGACCAGGCGCTGCGTTTCAAGACGAACCCGGCGCGCGGCGGCTTCATCCGCGACATCTTCATCCGCAACTGCCGCATCGCTGTGGCGCGCTATGGCATTTACATCACCATGCGTTACAGCAGCAGCGGCGCAAAGGAAGGCGAGGCCATTCCAGTCGTGAAGGACATCGACATCCGCAACTGCTCGTTCGCGCAACTGACCAAGCAGCCCATCTTGATCGAGGGCTGGTCGGCGGATGCCCCGGTCAGCGACATCACCATCGCCGGCTGCCATTTTGAAAAGGCCGCCACGCCCGGCGTAACCATCACCAACGCCGTCCGGATCAACCTATCCAACAACACCGGCGCAGCCTTGAAGAAATAAAAAACTGCGGCGGACTTTTGAGCCCGCCGCAGTTGCAAACCTCACCAAAGTCTTAATTCCGATCAGGGCGAGGTGATGATGTAGAAACGCTGCGGCCAGTTCGGCGCATCGGCGTCGGTGTAAACCGCCGGCGCCAACCCGAACACATCATTCGTCAACAACGTCCAGGTGCTGGTGACCGGTGAAAGCGACAGGTCGCTCGACGCCCACACACGATAGCCAAAGCCGGCCGACCCCGCCACGCCGCCGATGGTGAACTGCACGGTGCCGTTGTTCAAAACCGTCGCACCCGACAACGACGGACTGTCCGTCGGAGGAATGACCGTCAACGTCGCCACCGCACTCGTCACGGAGCCCGCGGTGGTGGTCACGACCACGGAGTAGGCGCCGGCGTCGAAACCATTCGCGTTCGGGATGGTGAGGGTGGAACCGGTCTCGCCGACAAGGTTCGTGCCGTTCTTCAGCCATTGGTAGCTGATGACGCCGACCGTTGCCGTTGCTGAGACGCTGAAGCTGGCCGGGCTGTTGGCATTCACCGTCAGATTGGTCGGATCGGAGACGACCACGGGCATTGTCGCCGGAGACCAGCCGTAGAACCAAACCACCGGATTGGTGGCCGCCTGGATGCGCGGATCACCGCCGGGCACCACCTGGAAACCAGCCATGGTGACGGGGTTGTTCAGCGTGTCAGTGTTGTTGTGCTGCCAGAACACGTAGCTGTTGGAGAGGGTCCCGGAGACGCCCGTGTAAACCGCCGTGTCGATGGAACAGAAGGCGAAGGACGCCAGACCGCCGGCGGTGCCGTTGGCTCCCGCCAGGGTCACGCCGGAAACACCCGCATCACCGCGCAGCAGGCAGTTCACAAACGAGAAACCGTTTGCCGAATAGGTCGTGCCATTGGGATTCACCCACGGCGTGTTGGTCGAAAGCGCGCCGGTGTCGGTGCGTGCAGCCGTAAGATTGCCGCTGCCGGTGCCGCTGATGGTTTGGAGCAGGCATTGGTCGAAGTAGAGATTGCCGCCGCCCCAGATGTAATCAAAGTTGCCTTTGACCGTGCTGTTCAGGAAGTAAGCCTGTGAGGAATTTTGATTCGCCAGGATCGTGTCCTGACGGCTGACGATGTCGGCATTCACCACAATGCAGCGGCGCGCGTTGCTTTCGATCATCAGCGCCTCGGCCTGCGAACCGCCCTGGGGCGTGCTGTTAGAAACGGTCAGCGTGTCCAGCACGATGTCATTCGCATTTACCTTGAACGACATGCGTGCGTGGGTCGTGCCACTGTTCGCCGCCTGGAACGTGGCGTTGTTGGCATACGCCAGCACCGTGCCGCCACGGCTCTGACCGCGCAGCGTGATCTTGTTCTTGCCGGAGATGTTCACCAGTTCGGTGTAGATGCCATCTCGGATGTTGACCTGCCGCGGTGTGGTGTTGCCGGAAGGAATCGAGTTGATCGCCCCCTGCACTGTCAGGAAGTCCGCGGTGCCATCACCCTTGACCACGGGATTCGAAGGATCCACCGGTCCACCAACCTTGGTCGTAAACTGCCAGGTGCTCGAAGACGAGATGCCCGCGAAGTAGGCGCCGGCGGCATCCGCAAACGTGCCGTTGTCCACGGTGACGTAATAGGTCTGATTCGAGCTCAGCACGTTGAAGTGCGGATAAATCGTTGCCGTGCTGCCGTTGATGACGATGGTGTTGTAGGTGAAAGACTGGCCGTCACCCGGGAAATTCCGCTGTTGGGCGGAACCCAGCGCGGCATCAATCGTATCCACCGGCACCGACGGATTGCTGGCATTGAAGATTTTGATTTTGCCGGCGGAACGCAGCGTGGGCGCGCTGCTGAAGGTGATCGCCAGCGGGGTGTCGTAGCAGATGCCGGCGGCGCCGTTGTTTGGCGAGAAGGCCACGACGGACATCAGGGAGTTGACCGTGAGCGTGGCATTGGAGCTGGTCACGAAACCGGCGGCGTTCGTCACCACCACCTTGTAGGTCCCGATATTCGCCGGAGCGGCGCTCGCAATGTTATAAGCGGCGTTGGTCGCGTCGGTGATCGGGCTGTTGTTGAAATACCATTGGTAATAAGGCACCGGCACGCCCGTGGCCGTGACGGAGAATGACGCGGCCTGCGTATTGGTGACCACCACGTCCACCGGCTGTGCGCTGATGGTCGGCGTCACGATCACGGTCAGGGTGGCAAAGTTCGTCACCACGCCGCAGCTATTGGAGGCAATCAGGGAAAACACCGCGCCATCATCTGTCAGGTATTGCGCGTTGAGCAGCGTGTAGGCGTTCGCCGTCTCCCCGACGAGGTCCACGCCGTTGCGCTGCCACTGCAGGGCGGGCAGCGGATTGCCGGAAACACCAGCGCTCAAGGTGGCGTTGTTGCCTTGGATGACCGTGGTGTTGTTCGGCCCCGTCAGGTTCGGGGCGACACAGCCCGCGCTGATGGTCAGCACCGAGGGCGGCGCGCTGGTGGTGGAACCGTAAGCATTCGATGCCACCAGGGTGTAACTGCCGTTGTCACCCGTCTGGGCGTTGTTAATCGTGAGGGACGCCGTCAGGCTGCCGGACAACGTCGAGCCATTGCCCGTCGGGCCGTCGGCCAGCGGAGTCGCGCCCAGATACCATTGATAGGAAATGGGCGTGGCGCTGTTGGGACTGATGCCGGCGGTGAAAGGCACGTTGTCGCCGGGGCTGCCGCTGTAGCTGCCGGGCTGGGAAAGGATGACCGGCCGCGGATCATACGGCAGCAGCAGGTCGATGGACTGGTTCGCCGCATTGCTGACGATGGTCGCACCCGGCGCCCAGGCGGGAACGCTGGCGAGTCCAAAAGTGTTGGAGCCGTTCCACACGGAATACTTGATCAACGCGATCTGCTGGGGATAGCTGGAGAACAGGACCGGGGCCGGGTCGAGTTGAATCAGGTTGGTCTCGCCAATCGTGGTGAGATTTTGGACCAGACCCTTGAGCGAACCACTGGCCGAGACGGTCAATCCGATGGTCGAATTGGAGACATTCAAGATGGCCAGACCGGTGGCGTTGGTCGCCAGAGTGTTGGTCACAATCAAGGAACCGCCGATGAGGTTGATCGTGTTGGTGGTGCTTTGGCCGACGCGGTTGGTGCCGACCAGGATGTTGTTGGCATAAACCGTCGCGCCGGAGATGTTTAATACGCCGCTGGTGTTGGAGGCCGCGATTGTGCTCGCGGAGGTGCGGCCCAGATAAAGGACGCTGTTCACCTTGAGGACCGCATTGGGGGTCGTCAGGTTCATGACGCCGGCCATGGGATTGACGTTGGCGGCCGCCGTGTATTGCTGGTTGCCGACATAAATCGTATTGGCATCCACGGTGCCCGCCGAGAAGGAAAACGTGCCGCGGGTGATCCCGGTGCCGGTGTTGCCGCCCTGACGATCGCGCCCGAGGGACAACGTATCCACCAGGATGTCCACCGTTCCAGCGGTGAAATCGTTCGTGCCGTTTGCAATCGCACTGGAACTGCCCGAACTGGACATGTCGCCCACCGTCCAGAAACGCACGCGGCTGTTGGCGCCGCTTGCACCACGGACATAGGCAAAAGGATTGTTCAGGTTGGTATTGAACAACAGGCTCGCCGTGGATTTGCAGAGACCGACCCCGATGCTGTCGGTGAAGATGGCGTTGGTCTGGCCGAGGTAGAGGAAATTCACGCCGCCGGCGTTGCCGTTGTCAGAGCCAACTTCGATTGAGTTGGTGGGCGTGGCAAAGTTGGCCGTGATTGGCGAGCCGACGAAGGACGTGGTGATGGTGTTGGTCTGGCCAAGCCGGAGCGTGCCGGTGGCGTTTTGTGCAAGCGCCGATCCGCCAAAGGTGGTTGTTCCGACCGCGATCCGGTTGATGGTGGCCGTGAAAGTTCCCAGACCGGACAGGTCGAGGATACCGCGCTGGGTGGCGTTGCCGTTGGCGGAACGTCCCTGGTTGGCGGCTACAATCGCCGCCGTGTTGTTGATGACCAATGCGCCGTTCGGGCCTTTGATGGTGGCGTTGACAATGGTCGCGTTGCCGTTGTCCGTCAAGGTGCCGGCGATGAGTCCGCCCGATCCCGTCAGGTTCAGCGTAACGCCGTCGTCAATAAACGCAGTGTGGAAATTGTTGGAGTTGGCGAATTGCAGCGAAGCTACGGTGCCGCCGAATGTGGCATCAACGAGGTTGTTCGGAACACCAGCCGGAGCGTTCGTTCCAGCGTCGAAGAATTTAACGTCGTCTCCGGAACCCGGCGTGTTGCCGCCGTTCCAGTTTGCGCCGGTTGACCAGTTGGTCCCGGTACCGCTGGAGCCGTTCCAGACGACCACGGCCGCGTTGGCCTGGGTGACAATGGCAAGGGCCATCATCCAAGCTGTGATGCGATTGTTCATATTGCTGCTTTTCATGATTGGGGTTTGGGTTGGGGGAACAGGTTAGGAATGTTTGCGACAACAAGCTTCGCGACACAACCACCAACAGGCGGAGTCTTCGTCTGAGAATGCGTCAGTTCAGCAAATAGTATGAGAATGAGGCAAAGCCTGAATTAAGGCCGCCACAGGTAAACGATGCGGCGAAAATTGAGCGGATTGTTTCCGATCTCGTCGCCGCTGGTCGGATTGCCGTCCGGATCCCAGAGAAGCGGGTCGAAGGCGGCAGGATTTTGCTTGGCGCTTTGAAACGCCACATGACCATCGGCGAACAGGGCGTTCAAGCCCGCCACAGACTTGCTGGTTTTGTGGGCGGAGGCCGTAATGTTGTGGACCAGGTCGGTGGAAATGCTTTTGCCGGGATCGATTTCGCTCTGCTTCATCGGGCGCACCGTCTTGAGGGTGCCGCCGAATTCCAGCGTTTGTCCCGGGCTGGGCTGTTCCAGTTTGGGCAGGTTAAAACCGCTGACCGTTTCCAACTGCCTCAACTGGGGATAGTAGTTGTAACCCGTCCGGGCATTGTCCTCGCCGGAGGGAGTGGTGGGCCAGCTGCCCAGATAATTGTAGTAGTCAAAAGTCCAGCTCGCGCCCGCATACTTGTTGCTGGGACAGTAAAAGACCTTCGGGTTGGAAACCTGTTTATGCCGGAACAGGAGGCCGAGATTGTAAAAGCCGCGGGTGATCGTGGTCGTCCCGCCGTTGACACGGCAGGCCTCATAGGTTTGCCAGGGGTTTTGTCCCTGGGGCCAGCTGCACAGCGGGAAATAATCGTTGTTGTCCGACGCATACATCAGAATGCCGACCCCAATTTGATGAAGGTTGCTGGCGCAGTTGACCCGCAGGGCCTTTTCCTTGGCGCTGCTCAAGGCCGGCAGCAGCATCGCCGCCAAAATGGCGATGATGGCAATGACCACCAGCAGTTCGATCAGAGTGAAGCCGCCACGGCTGGGTAAGGGCGACCCGGTGCGTTGAAGGACTGATATTTTTTTGCGCATGTGAAACAGCATATAGATAAGAGTTTTCAGCTCGGATGTATCGGTGGTTACTTGAAGATATGTTATCGAAACATCGTTCTGCGTCATGTCCCCAGATGTGCAATTATGTTTCAAATTTGAGCACTGCCGGAAGCCTCCTGCCAGTTCATGGCAGTCAAACAACCCGCCACACCGCCCACCAAACGTGTCCGCCTATGCAACCGTTCGCAAACTTGTCTTTCGCGGTTCTTAAGGCAACCTACGGCGGTTGAAAAATTTAACCGGCAAATGGATTCGCGGCCGCTTCGCTCCGGCCGCCGCCGCCGGCGTCCTGCTGGCGCTGTCGTTTCCAAACTGCAACATCGCGGGCTTTGCCTGGATCGCTCCGGCGCTGATGCTCGCCGCGGCGTTCGGCAAAACCGGGGCGGAATCGTTCCGCATCGGTTACGTCGCGGGGCTGGCACATCATCTTGTTTCACTCGGCTGGCTGCTCCTGATTCCCTACCGCTGGCAGGGAATCCCGCTCGGACCGTTTTTCGGCTGGCTGGCCCTGAGTTCCTATCTGGCCCTGTTTCCCGCAGCCTGGGTGTGGCTTTGCCTGAAGGCCGTCCAGACGGAAGCAAAGAATTCCAGTGAAGCCCGGCCGGGCTCCTGGCTCGGCACCCTGCGGCATCTCGCCGCGCGGAGCTGGGCAGCCCGCGCCCGCTGGACGCTTTTTTGCGCCGCAACGTGGGTGGCGCTGGAAATGATCTTGAGCCGGCTGCTCGGCGGTTTTCCGTGGAACCTGCTTGGCAGCTCCCAATATCAAATCACGCCCCTAATTCAGCTCGCCTCGCTGACCGGCGTTTACGGCGTTTCCTTTCTGGTGGTGTGGACCTCATTGTCCCTGCTCTGCGCGGCGGCGGCGATTGCTCACCGCCCCGGCCAGCGGTCCGCCTGGCTGGGTGAAGTCATCCTGCCCATGCTCGCCGTGACCACCGCGTTCGTGTTTGGCTTTCAAAATTTGCGGATGACCTCCCCGGCGGAAAAGGAGCTGCGCGTGACCCTGATCCAGCCGAGCATTCCCCAGACCCTCATCTGGGATCCGGCCAACGATCTGGCCCGCTTCCGCGAACTGCTGCGGCTTTCTGAAAGCGCGCTGACCAACCAAACCCAGCTGCTCATCTGGCCCGAGGCCGCCATTCCCAAACTGCTCCGCTACGAGCCGGAAATTTTCCAGGCCGTCACCAACCTGGCCCGCCGTCATCAGGTTTGGATGATCGTCGGCTCCGACGACGCCGAACCCCGCACAACAACTTCCGTCGGCGACGCGGACTATTTCAACAGCGCCTTCCTCGTCAGTCCGCAGGGGGAACTGCTGGACCGCTACAATAAGCGGCAGCTCGTCATCTTTGGCGAATACCTCCCCCTGCGCCGCTGGCTGCCGTTTCTGAAGTGGTTCACGCCGATCGACGGCGGCTTCACGCCGGGAAGACAGGCGGGCCGGTTTTCGCTGGAAAATCTGGGCATCAACATTTCCCCGCTGATCTGCTACGAGGACATGTTCCCGCAGCTGACCCGCGGGAGTGTTGACGGCGGCGTTGATCTGCTGGTCAACCTGACCAACGACGGCTGGTTCGGCGAAGGTGCGGCGCAGTGGCAGCAGGCCGCCGGCGCGGTGTTTCGCGCGGTGGAAAACGGCGTGCCAATGGTTCGCTGCGCCAACAACGGCGTCAGCGGCTGGATCGACGCCTCGGGCAATCTTCGCGCCCTGCTGAAAGACGCCGCCGGAACGATCTATGGCCCCGGCGCCCTTCATTTCACCCTGCCCCTTGCAAAGGAGCACCCCCCCACGTTTTATCACCGGCATGGCGACTGGTTTGGCTGGAGCTGCGCGGGCTTGAGCGCCGTGACCGCAGCTCGCCGTCTGCTGCCGGAGCGGAAAAAATCCTCCTAAAGATTCAACTGCGGCCGCCGAAGTCATGGTTAAGTGACGGCGGCACGCAAACGCCAAATCTTCTCTAAACCGTAGATTGGCCTCCGCCGATAAGCAGGGAGAAACGCATGCATGGAAATCACCCCTGTATTGCACCATGACGACAACCTGTGATCCAAACGAATCCGCCCGGCTCGCGGCTCAGCGCGAGAAGGCGGAAATGGATCATCGTCTGGCCCGGATTGCGGCCGCGTCGCCCATCACCATTTATTCCTACCGGCTCAACCCGGACGGCACCTCCTGCTTTCCCTACACAAGCCCGGCGTTTGAAAACATTTACGGCTATGACACCGAGGCCTTGAAGCATGATGCTTCCGGCGCTTTCAAGGTCATCCACCCCGACGATCTCGCCCGCATCGCCGAATCCATCGCGATTTCCGCCCGCACCCTCCAGCCCTGGTCCGCGGAGTATCGCGTCCTGCATCCGCAGAAGGGCGAAATATGGATTTTGGGAAATTCCGTTCCGGAACGGGAGCCCTCCGGCAGCATCATCTGGCATGGCGTTTTTACCGACATCACCGACCGCAAGCGGGCCGAACTTGCCATCCTGCATGAGCGGCATCTGTTGCGCACGCTGATCGACCTGATGCCGGACTCGATCTACGTCAAAGACCTGCAAAGCCGCTTCCTGATCGCCAACCAGACCATCGCCAACCGCGCGGGACGAAAAAATCCCGACGAGCTGCTGGGCATGACCGACGCCGATTACTTCGATCCCGAAGTGGCCAAACGGCTCCGCGCCGACGAGGAACGGGTGCTGGCCGGCGAGGTCATTGTCAATCAGGAGGAGATCATCACCTCGCTCAACGGCATCACCAGCGTCCGGCTGACGACGAAGATTCCCTTCCGCGACCAGGATGGAAACATCTGCGGCCTGGTCGGCATGGGCCGTGACATCACCGAGCGCAAGAATGCGGAGGCCGCGCGAATCCGCAGCGAGGCCCGGCTGCGCGCCATCCTGAATGCCGAGCCGGAATGCGTGAAGCTGATGGACGAGGAGTGCCGGATCATCGACATGAACCCGGCCGGTCTGGCGATGGTGGAGGCCGATTCCCTCGACGAGGTCGTCGGCAAACCGGCGTGCCTGCTCCTCGCCAAGGAGTTTCGCGAGGACTTTTTCGCCTTGAACAAACGGGCCTTCGACGGCCATTCCGGCGGCATGGAATACGAAGTCGTCGGCTTGAAAGGTACCCGCCGCTGGCTGGAGACGCGCGTGACGCCGCTGCGCGACGAGTCCGGGGCCATCTCAGCCTCGCTAAGCGTCACCCGTGACATCACCGACCGGAAGCAGGCGGAGCGCGCCCTCAAGGACAGTGAAGCGCGTTATCGTCTGCTCCTCGACAAGGCTCCCGCCCCGATCTTCGTGCAGACGAACCATCGGTTCGCCTATGTCAACGATGCGATGCTGAAACTGCTGGGTGCGTCCAACCGCCTGCAGCTGCTCGGGGAAATGGTGGTGGATTTCGTCGCGCCGGAATTCCGCGAAGAAGTGATTGAGCGCATGCGCCTGGTGAACAACGAGCGCCAGGCCGTGCCCCTGCGGCAGATGAAGTATATCCGGCTGGACGGCTGGACAGTGGACATCGAACTGCTGGGCGTGCCGACCGAATACAACGGCCACCGCGGGTCGCTCGTCTTCGTGCAGGACATCTCCGAGCGCAAGCGGCATGAGGCGCATCTGCTGGAGGCCAAGGCCGCCGCCGAGGCCGGCAGCGCGGCGAAGAGCGAGTTTCTCGCCATGATGAGCCATGAAATCCGCACCCCCATGAACGGCGTGCTGGGCATGGCGAACCTGCTGCTCGACACGGAGCTCAACGCCAAGCAGCGGCGCTTTGTGGAAATCCTCCGCGACTCCGGCAGCGATCTGCTCGTCATCATCAACGACATCTTGGATTTCTCAAAGATCGAGGCGGGGAAGCTGACCTTTGAGCCCTTGCCGGTCGATCTCCGCGCGCTGCTCGAAGAAGTGGCCGACCTCCTCTCCACCAAGGCGCGGAAGAAAAAAATCGAACTGCTGCTGCGGCTCTCGCCGGGAACGCCCCTGGGCATCGTCACCGACCGGGTGCGGCTGCGTCAGATTCTGCTCAACCTCACCGACAACGCCATCAAGTTCACCGAGCACGGCCATGTCCTGCTGGAGGTCAACTGCCTCGCCCACAGCCCCGCCGAGGCCATGATTCGTTTCGCCATCACCGACACCGGCATGGGAATCCCGAAGGACAAGCAGGGCCGGATGTTCCAGAAGTTCACCCAGGCGGATTCGTCCACCACCCGGAAATTCGGCGGCACCGGCCTGGGCCTGGCCATCTGCAAACAGCTGGTGGAAATGATGGGCGGGACGATCGGCCTGAACAGCGAACCGGACCACGGTTCGACCTTCTGGTTCAACATTCCCTTTGCGATTGCGCCCGAGGTGGCGAGCTTCGATCCCAAGCCGGAGAGAATTCAAAGCCGGCGGCTGCTGATCGTGGATGACAACGCGGTGCACCGGGAGCTGCTGCGCGAGCTTTTGACGGCGTGGCACCTTGAAACCGACACGGCGGCGGACGGCCCCGGCGCGCTGACAAAGCTCCGCGAAGCCGCTGAAGCGGGAAAGCCTTTTGACACGGCGCTGGTGGATCATTTGCTGCCGGATATGAACGGCGCGGCGCTGGCGCGGTCCATCCGCGCCGAGGCCGCATTGCAGACAATGCGCCTGATCGCCATTTCGTCCGAGGTCCTGGACGAGGAGGATCCTTTCATTCGCGCGGCCGGCTTTGAGCGCTGCCTGGTCAAGCCGATGCATGCCCGGAAACTGTTCAACACGCTGGCCCGCAAATCCGGGGAGACCACCAGCCTGCTCCATCGCAAGGATGTTCCGGCCGCGCCGGCGGCCCTGACGCAGTTCGGCCTCAGCGTGCTCGTCGCGGAAGACAATCCCACGGGACAGCTCGTGGCGACCAGCATGCTCGAAAAATTCGGCTGCCGCGTGGACATCGCCAACAACGGCCGGGAAGCCGTGCAAATGAGCGAACAAAAGCGCTACGACTTGATTCTGATGGACTGGCACATGCCGATCATGGACGGTTCGGAAGCGACGGCAAAAATCCGCGAACGCGACCAGGCCGGAAGGCGCGTGCCGATCGTCGCCTTCACCGCCGGCGTCCAGGAAAGCGACCGGCAGATTTTCTCCAAGGTGGGGGTGGATGATTATCTTTTGAAGCCGGCCAAGCGGGAGACCTTGGAAGCCGTGCTGCGGCGGTGGACGCCCGCCGCCCAGCCGGCGGCTCAAACCGCCCCCACGGAGACCGCCACGTCGGCTTCCGCGACGGACGTTCTATGGAGCGAGGAGGAGGCCTTGGGATTTGTGGACGGCGACCGGGACCTGCTCGGGCAGCTCGCTGGTTCGTTTTGCGAAAACGTGCCCGCCTTGATGAACAATTTGAAGGAGGGGATTGCCCGGCGCGATTCGGCCGCCACCGTGATGGCCGCGCACACCTTGAAAGGCTCCGCCCGGATGTTCGCCGCGGCGAAGGCCGTCTCCCTGACCAGCCAGGCGGAACTCGCGGGCAAGAGCGGAGACTGGCTTCAGACCGAAAAGACGGTGGCCGAATTGGAATCCGTGCTGACAAAGCTGCTGCCCGCCTTGAACCGATTTTCCATCACCGCGAAATGAACACCGAATTTATCAAGCGCGCCCTGGCTGAAGTCGGCCCGGTCCACAAAGGACGCATCCTGCTGGTGGATGACGAACCGACGATGCGGCTGTTTATGGAAGCCCTGCTGCTAAAGCAGAACTATGCCGTCACGACCGCCGCAAACGTGAAGGAGGCGCAGGAGCAATTTCAATCCCAAGGCGGGCACACGTTTGACTGCATCGTCACGGATTACCTGATGCCCGACCAAACCGGACTGGATTTGCTGCGCTGGGTGAGCGGACGCGATGCCTGCCTGGGAGTCATCGTGGTCACGGCGGAAAGCGAGCGTGGCATTGTCGCCGACTCGTTGCGCGACGGCGCCTGCGGATTCCTGGACAAGCCGGTGACGCCGGGCGTTTTTTACACAACGGTCGAGCGCGCGGTGGCCGCCACACGCCACAAGCGACGCCAGGCTGCAACCGAGGCGGAGATCAAGGAAGTGGCCCGGGTGCAGCACCGCATGCTGGATGCTGAAAAGGATCAACGCTCCTGCAAGCCGGAAATCGACATGTTCTTCCGGCCGAAGTCCGAGGCGGGCGGAGATTTTCTGAATCATTTTGCGATAGGCGCGCATAATCATTGTGTGCTGCTGGCGGATGTTTCGGGCCATGATCTGAAGGCGGCGTTCATCTCGGCCTACTTTCAGGGCATCGTGCGGGGAATGCTCGAGCGCGACGCGCCGATCACCCAGGTGCTGGAATTCTTCAACAGCTTCCTGCTGCGCGAGTGGAATTCTGAACAGGCGAACTCCAAGACCAGCGCGGTTTCCGCCTCGGTGGCGGTCGGTTCCGTGCTGATTGAATCCAAGGAAAAGCGCGCCACCGTGCTGACGAGCGGTTCGCCACTGCCTGTCTATCTGGCTGCGGACGGGCGCGGAAAAATCGTGGGCGAACCCGGCAGCGCACCGCTCGGCTGGTTCCCCGACAACCCGGTGAAGGCCGTGACGTTGCCGATTGAAGACGGCGGCGCCTTTTTCATGTGGACCGACGGGCTGGAGTCCTTTGCCGAGGAGCAGCAAATCAGCGCGCCGGCGCTGGCGAGCCTGCTGCTGCTGGCCGAGCACAATTTGCGCACGGTGCCGGATTTTTCATCGCAGCAAGATGACATTCTAGCCACGCGCGTCGCGCTGCCGGACCCGGACCAGCAGGCGGATGGTTTTCTTCCCCTGCTGGTGGAACAATACAACGGCAGCCAGCTGAACCAGATCGACAATCTGCAGGTGTTCTGGACCCGCAGCCTGCTGTTTTGCCTGCCGGAAATTTCCCCGGACGACACCTTCAACATCATTCTGGCCGCACGCGAGGCGGTGTTGAACGCATTGCAGCACGGCTGTGCCGGCAGGGAGGACAAGCAGGCGCAGTTTGTTCTGAGCTACTGCCCCGCCAAGAACCTCCTGCGAATGTTCATCAGCGACGAAGGTTCCGGCCATCACTTTGATTACGAACAGCACCAGGCAATCGCAGCCAATGAACTGATCGACAAACACCGCGGTCTGGTCATGATTCACAACCTGGCCAGCCAGGTGACGATGGAACGTGACGGCGCGGACATGATCCTCGACTTCGCTTTGGACAAACTTCAGCCCGCAATTTTATGAACACCTCCCTGCTTAATCCCCGCCTAAACCTTGAAACCGGCAGCCTGAGCATCGCCATCCCCGGAGACATCCTGAGCACCAATGCTGACAGCCTGCGCGAAGATCTGTTTGGCGTTTTGGAATCCGAACCGATGCAATCGGCGGGCTGGAAAACCCTCGAACTGGATCTCACCCAGGCACGGATGATCGACTCCGTGGGGTTGAACCTCATTGTGTCCGTGGTGCGGATGGTCAAGGCGCGTCAGGGAGCCGTGGTCGCAAACGTGCGAAGTTCGAACATTTACCGGACCTTTACGTTCACCCGGCTCGACAAACAGATGACAGTCATCAGGGCTGAAGCCCCGGCCCCTGCCGACGAGCTGATGCTGATTCCCAGCCTGGCCCGCTGAACGTTTCAAACTTGGACAACTGTTGCCTGAACTTGGACATCAGCCAGGACAATGCGAAACACATTTGAGAAAGCCACCCTCTCAAACGGTGAAAACTGCCGGAGCCCTGACGCACAGGTTCCAAGGCATGCCGGCTGCTAAATTAGGCGCAGAAAAAACGGCGTATGAAATCATCACAACCCATCAATTTTAAAGCCCACGCAAAGCACGGCCGGGGATTCACCTTGTTGGAATGCATGATTGTCTTGGCAATCATCAGCCTGCTCGCGGCCATCACCGTCCCCAGTTTGGTTCGGGCCCGGACCACGTCCCAGATGAACGATTGCAAGAACAACCTGCGTCAGGTTGACAGCGCCGTTCAACAATGGGCGCTGGAGGCAAACGCTGGAATTGGCACTCCGGTGAACGCCGTCAACATTCGACCCTATCTGGGCCGCGGCGCCAGCGGATCCATGGACAATGTTTTTTGCCCGGCAGATCCATCCAAGCTGTTTGACAACAGCTACACCCTCACAGACACCGGCACGAAACCCGCCTGCCAGATTGTTCCCGCCGGCACCGGTGCCCACATCATCGAATAGCCTCCACAGATTAAGTTTGACCTCGACAGCCGGGAAATTAATTTCCCCACGTGGATCATTCACCAGGCTTCTTAAAGCTCGTCAGCGAAGTCCGTCCGCGAGTTCGTGAATTGACCGTGGCGGAAGCTCGTCAGCATCTTCAAAACAATCCCCAGGCAGTCCTGCTGGACGTCCGGGAAGATCACGAATGGCAGAAGGGTCATCCCATTGGCGCAGTCCACTTGGGAAAGGGAATTCTTGAGCGGGACTTGGAGGCCAGATACCCCGACTTGAAGAGAGAAATCATCATGTACTGCGGCGGCGGTTTCAGATCTGTGTTGACAGCGGACATCGCCCAGCGGATGGGATATTCCGAGGTTTATTCGCTCGCCGGCGGTTATAAAGCCATGCTGAGTTCCCAATGGCCCATGGCTAGTGTCGGTGGTTTTTAATATTCCGACGTATCAAGCATTTAAATTCTCAGAAATGACTTAATCAGCCGTGCCAGCTGACCGAATATCAACTGAGATGAAAGAGTTTGAGACAAACGGCCCGTCCGGATTAGAATAATCACTTGCAAAGCGAGATGGACCGTCTATTAAATCATCATTGAATCCGCAGCTTATGAGAAAAGCGAGCAAAACGGCCAAAAACGTTCGGGTTTTCTTGGTAGATGATCATCCTCTGGTTCGCCAAGCCTTGAAAGATGCCATTGGTCATGAGTGTGACTTGGAGGTCTGTGGTGAAGCGGAGGATCGTGAGGAAGCCTTGAAAGGAATTGCCGCCGCCGCTCCCGATTTGGCAATTGTGGATTTACGCCTGCGCACCTCCGATGGTCTCGATTTAGTCAAAGATTTGTGCAATCGCCACCCTAAAGTGCTGAGTTTGGTGCTTTCCATGCAGGACGAAGTCATGACCGCAGAGCGTGCCGTCCGGGCCGGCGCACGGGGTTACGTCTCCAAACAAGAGGCGCCCCGAAAAATCATTGAAGCGGTCCGCAAGGTTTTGGGGGGGGAAATTTATTGGAGCGAGAAAGCCGCCTCCATGGTGGCTTCCAAAGCGACAGCCCCAGTTAAGCCAGCGAACGGGTTTGCCGTGGACCGGCTTTCTGAACGCGAATTGCAGGTTTTTGAGATGATCGGCTTGGGAAACAGCACCCAGCAGATTTCCGATCAGCTTCACATTGATGTAAGCACCGTTGAAACTTACCGCTCCCGCATTAAAGAAAAGTTGAATTTGTTAAATGGACCGGAACTTTTGCAGACGGCCATTCGCTGGTCGCTCAACAAGGCTTCTCATTGAAGAATTTTACAACCATGATTATGATAAAAGGGACAATGAAAAACACGGGGGGGATCCTCGTTGCTGGCATCTTCTGCGTCATCACCCAGACCGGCTGCCGCAGCCAATACTCCCCGCTGCCCCCAGCAGCCGCGGTCACTTCAGAGAAAATCAGCTTGCAGGAAGGAGATGTTGTCAAAGTTGTGTTTCCCGATGCCCCCAACCTAAACACGACGGCAAAAGTGATGCGCGACGGCAATGTTTCACTCCCGGTCATAGGTGAATTCAAAGTTCTCGGCCTCACCACTTCAGATTTGGAAAAGGCACTCGTGACCCAGTATGCCGATAAAATCGTATCCAAGGAGATTCACGTCAGCATTGAAGCCTCTGCTTTTCAGGTTTATGTCACCGGATCTGTCATGCATCCGGGGAAAATCCAGTCTGAAAGGCCTTTGACCGCTTTGGAAGCGGTTTTGGAGGCTGGCGGTGTGGATTTCTCCCGCGCCAATCTGAAGGGAGTGGTTGTGACACGCAAACTTAACGGACGCACAGAACATTACAAAGTTGACGTCCAGAGTATGATAACCGGTCGCAGTGACACGGTGTTCAACCTCCGCCCTAACGACATCCTTTTCATCCCAGAAAAATTTTCCTGGTATTAATTCATATTTCGGTCAGGTTTTCTCCTAGCATCGACTTTTGCAAAGCTTTAATCCGATTGAACAAGCTTCATTGCTTGCCTTCGTTGCCCTTCCAAAAAGTTTAACCAACCCCTTTGTAGTGTTAAACGTGACAAAAAACATGGCAAAACGTGACAGACAAAGCCCCGTCCTTCGTATAAAGTTCTCGTCTATCAGGGCTGAACTACTGGTGAAATAGGAGCAAACAACTTCTGATCAGGAACAGTTTTTTGCTTTTTAGGTAATGTTTTCTAAAATTGTGGCGATTGTCAGATTTGAGTAATGAGCGACGACCTTAACATGGCTTGGTATTGTGCACGGACGAAGCCGAAGCACGAACACATTGCCGCTGGCAATGTGCGCAGCCAGTTGGGGTTGGAAGTTTTCAATCCCCGTTTAAGGATCGAGCGGGTTACCCGCCGCGGCTTGGTAAAACGGGCCGAACCGCTTTTCCCCTGTTATCTTTTTGTCAAAACTACGGGAGAAGCGATGAATGAACTTCGCTACGTCTCCGGAATCAGCTCATTGGTTCATTTTGGGCAGCAAGTTCCCACGGTGCCACATTTGGTGGTCGAGGAATTAAAGCAGTGCTTTCAAGAGGATCAGTTTTTGTCGGTGGAGGACTCCATCATGCCCGGGGCGGAAGTGTCTGTGGCCGACGGTGCTTTCCAAGGATTTCAAGCCATTGTCTTGCGGGTGATTCCCGCCAGGCAACGGGTGCAGATTTTATTGGACCTGCTGGGTCGGCAGACTTTAGTCGAAGTGGACCGTCAATCAGTCATTTTAGAAAATCGTAACTGGGTCGATTTAATGCCGGATTTGGCGGTGGTTTGAAACAATCGAAGCGCCACCATGGTTTGCTTCGTCAATAAATTGCGTTGTTTGGAAGTTTTGAGCAGGAGACCACTCCTGCAAGTGCGGAGCCCTGCCCAGAATCCAGGACGGCTCGTCCATCCAAAAGATAGTTTGTGACAGAAATGATTTCAAAAAAATCGGCCGGCCTTACCGAGGCTTTGCCCGCGCGCCAAGCGGCGGGGGAAATGCCTTGGTGGAAGCGCGCGCTGGACTGTTCCTGCATTATTTTAAGCGCTCCCTTTTGGCTGCCGGTGATGATTTTGCTCGGCCTTCTCATCAAGCTGGTTTCACCAGGCCCTGCTTTGTTTCGCCAGGAGCGGATTGGTTATTTGGGACGCCGCTTTACCATTTTCAAGTTTAGGACCATGAAGGTAAACGCCAACACCTCCGTGCATCAAGGCCACCTCAGTAAGCTCATGGATTCCAACGCCCCCATGAAAAAGCTTGATGCCGCGGGAGATCCCCGACTCATTCCCTGCGCTTTGATGCTTCGGACGCTGGGCTTGGATGAACTCCCGCAGCTTTTCAATGTGCTGCGAGGCGACATGAGCCTGGTTGGACCGAGGCCTTGCGTTCCTTACGAATACGAGAATTACAGCAACCACCACCGCCGCCGCCTGGGTGCAGTGCCTGGACTGACGGGACTCTGGCAAGTCAGCGGAAAAAACCGGACCACTTTTGAGAAGATGGTTGAACTCGATATCTATTACGCCAACCACAAGACGCTGCTCCTTGATTTAAAAATCCTGCTCAAAACTATTCCAGCCATCATGATGCAGACCAAGGACATTGCGGAGAGCCCAAAAGCATCCAAGCCCCGAGAGGGCACATCTTCAGCAAAACCATCAACGCATTGAAATCGTCCGTCCTCAAGGCCTGAAATTTAACAAAACTGTGGAGTTACTATGACAAAACAAATCAAAGTTGGAGTCGTCGGCTGCGGATACTGGGGACCCAACCTCATCCGCAATTTTCGGGCTCTGCCTGATTGCAGCCTCAAGGTGATGTGCGACGTCAATCAGGACCGGCTTAAGCACCTGCGAACGCTTTATCCAGAAGTAGAAGGCTCAACGGATTTCAACCACATGATCAATTCGGCCGGACTCGATGCCGTTGTCATCGCCACCGCCGTGCGCTTTCATTATCCAATGGCCAAGGCGGCGCTTCTGGCGGGTAAACATACCTTCATCGAAAAGCCCATGGCTGCCTCCGCCAAGGAGTGCGAAGAGCTGGTGGAAATCGCCCAGCAAAAAGGCCTCGTGCTGATGATCGGCCACACCTTTCTTTACTCACCAGCCGTCCGCAAGATCAAGGAACTGGTCGAATGGGGCGATCTGGGAGAAATCCGTTACATCTGCGCCCGCCGGTTGAACCTGGGACTGTATCAGAAAGACATCAATGTTGCCTGGGACCTTGCGCCGCACGACATTTCCATCATTCTTCACATCATGGAGGAGAATCCCCTGAGCGTAAATTGCCGCGGCAGCGCGCATGTCACCCCTGGCATTGAAGACGTCACTTCAATGTGGCTGAACTTTTCCAACGACCGCACCGCCATGATTCACAGCAGCTGGCTGGATCCCCGGAAAACCCGTGAGATGACCATTGTCGGGAGCAAGCGCATGATTGTTTACGATGACATCGCGGCGATTGAAAAAATCAAAATCTACGATGCCCGCGTGGAACGTCCGCCACACTACGACACGTTCGGCGATTTCCATTATTCCTACCATTACGGCGATATGCACGTGCCTTACATCCGCCAGGAGGAGCCGCTGCGGTCGGAATGCCAGCACTTCCTCGACTGCGTCAAGGAGGGCATCAGTCCATTGACGGATGGCCGCCGCGGACTCGAGCTGGTGAAAATCCTTGAAGCCTCATCGCAGTCTTTGAAGCAAGGCGGCGCTCCCATCATCCTGCAAACGCCCGGAAAGAACGGAGACACCGCCCATCGCCGAAAAGGCTCCGCTCAAGCCAACGCCAAGTCGGCCGCACCTCTGGCCGCCGACCACCGTGAAAACGTCGTGCGCGCCTAAATCATTGTGAATTCTGATTTGCGCTCCACACAGCTGATTGCCCCCAGCGTAAAGCTAGGCCGGGACGTCCGCGTCTTCGGATTCGTCAACCTCTACGGTTGCGAAATCGGCGATGAATCCAAGATCGGCACCTTCGTTGAAATTCAAAAAGGGGCCTCCATCGGCCGTCGCTGCAAGATTTCCAGCCACACCTTCATCTGTGAAGGCGTGATCATCGAGGATGAGGTGTTCGTCGGCCACGGCGTGACCTTCACGAACGACCTCTATCCCCGCGCCACCAATCCGGACGGCGGTTTGCAAACCGAGGCCGACTGGAAATGCATCCCCACCCGCATCAAGCGCGGGGCCTCGATCGGCTCCGGCGCCACGCTGCTCTGCGGCATCACCGTCGGTGAAGGCGCGGTCATTGGCGCTGGCAGTGTCGTCACCAAGGATGTCCCCCCCGGAGCAATTGTGGCGGGCAATCCCGCCCGTTTCATTCGTCCGGTTTCTTCGCTGACGAAGAACAGCAATCCGGCGGTTGGAAAGCTGTCTGCCTGACAATCCGTCGGGATGGCCGCGAATAAAATTCGCGTCAACATCCACTCTCCGCGGCTGTGCTTTAACCTGGTGTGGATCATCACGCACCCATCCCGCCTTCGTCCGCGCTGTTGCTCCAGGAGCACACCCCTCTGGCTGACAACTCCTGGGACTATCTGGTTGAGCAAAGCACGCAGGGGTCGGTTTTTCATCGCGCCGACTGGTGCCGGGTGCTGTCGGAAACCTACGGGTTCAAGCCGGTCTATCTGACGGGTCACGAAAACAACAAGCCGTCCGCCGCCCTGCCCTTGCTGAAATTAACAGCCGGCTGACCGAAAACGCGCCGTCGCGCTGCCGTTCACCGACGAATGCCCGGCGCTAAACTTTTCGAACAACGGCGTCGAACAAATTCTCCAGGCCGTTTCGCAGCTGGGTGCCTCCCGCGGATGGAAGCATGTTGAGATTCGTGGCGGCCAAAATCTGTTTGGCTCCGAAAAACCTTCGCTGGCTTTTTACGGACACAAATTGAACCTGGCGCAGCGGACCGAGTCGTTGTTTGAGAGCTTGGAAAGCTCCGTCCGCCGGGCCATCCGAAAAGCCGAACAGGCTTGCTTGAAGGTAGAATTCTCGAACACCCCCGAAGCCATGGCGACTTACTACCAGCTTCACTGTCACACCCGCAAACACCACGGGCTGCCACCGCAGCCGTTCCAGTTTTTTCGCAAGATCCAGGAGCATCTTCTCTCAAAGAATCACGGCATCGTGGTCGTTGCCCGGCTGAACACCCAGGCTGTCGCCGCGGCGGTCTATCTGCAGCACGGTTCCAAGGCCGTTTACAAGTTTGGCGCTTCACTCAAGGACGTGCTGGACACGCGAGCCAACAACCTCGTCATGTGGAAAGCCATTCAATGGCTGGCCGAAAAGGGATGCACCGAGCTGACTTTCGGCCGCACCTCGCTGCATCATGAGGGCCTGCGCCGTTTCAAGCTGGGCTGGGGCACGGAAGAATATGCCATCAACTATTTCAAATACGATTTGAAGCAGAAGCGGGTGGTTGCCGAAACAGACCAGTCTGCCGGCTGGTACAACACCGTCTTTCGTCACCTGCCCATCCCAGCCGGCCGGCTCGCGGGCCGCCTGCTCTACCGGCACGTTGCCTGACTCTGAGATCATTTTCCGGCCTTCTCAAAATCTGCAGAACTGAACGAACGCTTTCCGAATGCTGTCAATCAACCTCCGGCTCAGGGTCAACAACCAGACCGGCGGGTGATTGTGCCGAACCGGTCCGCAGCAGCCACTCCACCAGTGAACAAAATGCAAGACAGACAAAAACCAACGCCCGGCGCAGGGTTCAGCTTGAACCTGGGCGACATCTACCATGTGCTTTTCCGGCACAAGTGGAAGATTCTCATTGTGTGGATTCTGGGATCAATCGTCGCCGGCGCGCTTTATTTGAAATGGCCGGTGCTGTTCAGTTCGGAAGCGCTGATCAACGTCCGTTATGTCGAGGACAAGCGCGAAATCAATCTCAGCCAGACCGATTCGCGCAACATCATGTCCACCTCGCCAGGAGCGGACAGCGTCATCAAGACCGAAATGCTGATGCTGCAGAACCTCGACGTCGCGCGCGAGGCGGCGGAAACACTCGGCCCGGAGATGGTCTTCAAACTGACGGGCACCACCAACACCTACGTCGCGGCCGCCGTCATCCGGGGCAGCATCCAAATTGAAAACGCCTATCGCACCCCCGTTATGCAGGTCATCTTCCGGCACGCCAACCCGGAGATCGTCCAGCCGGTCCTAAAACAGGTGATCGAAAGCTATAAGAACGCGCACAAGGCCATGCATGACCTGATGGGCAGCGGGGATGAGAAGCTGAGCATGCAGATCGATGTGCTTAAAAACAAGCTCACCCAGACCCAGAACGAACTGAGCGAATTGAAAAGCACCAACGGAGTCGACCAGATCACCGAAACCAAGCGCATGAACACCGAGCGGCTTGCCAAGACCAAGGAGGAGCTTTGGACGGCAGAGACGGAGCTTGCCGAACATCTGGCGATCATCAACTCCTTCACCAATGGAACGGCGGCGGCCAAAACCGACACAAACGCGCCCACGGCCCCATCTCAGGCGCCTTCTGAAAAAATCAGTGAGTATCAGGCCATTTGCACCCAGCTGGAGAGCCTGCAGACGCGCAAGAACGACCTGCTGCTGATCTATCAGGAAAAGACGCCCCGCGTGCAGACGGTCCAGGAGCAGATCGACCGCAATTTGAAATTGAAGGGCGAGCTCGAACGGGACTTTCCCCAACTGCTTTCCTACCGCATCACGCCGTCCAATCCGAATGGCCAGAAGGGAGTTCCCGCCCTGGACATCGCCAAGGAAAACACCTTCATCCTCGCCCTGCAAACCCGCATCGCGCGGCTGCAGCAGCACCTGAAGGAAATCCAGGACCACGTCGACAAGGTCGCCTCCGTGGAGAACAAAATCAAAAACCTGGAGCGCCAGCGCGATGTGGACGAGGCAAATCTGACGGCGTTTGAGCGCAAGCTGTTCGACGAAAAGACGGAGCAGGAGATGAGCAGCAAGGAGCTGAACAACATCAAGATCATGCAGCAGCCCTCGCCGGCGGCGGCAGACCGCTCCCAGCGGAACAAGATTTCCCGCAACGTTCTTCTCGGCGCGCTGGCGGCGGGGCTTGCCCTCGCCTTCGTGATCGAGTTTTACTTTGACCGCTCCTTCAAGCGCCCCATCGAAATCGAAGCCAAGCTCGGCCTGCCGCTGTTTCTTTCCATCCCGGAGGCCAACGGCCACGACAAGCTGCGCCTGACCAAGCGCAATCTGCGCCTGCTCACCAACGGCAACGGCGGCACGGACTCGCCCGACCCGGGATCCGACGGTCCGCTGGCGGAGGTGCCCGCCTGGAAGGCCGATCCGGACATGCAGCCTTTCTTCGAGGCATTTCGTGACCGGCTGATCACGCATTTTGAAATCAAGGAAATCAACCACAAGCCCAAGCTGGTGGCCATCACCAGCTGCACGCCCGGCTCCGGCGTCAGCACCGTGGCCAGCGGCCTGGCGGCGAGCCTTTCCGAAACCGGCGAGGGCAATGTGCTGCTGGTAGACATGAACACCGAGAAGGGCGCCGCGCACTTCTTCCACAAGGGCAAATTGAACTGCGGGCTGGACGAGATTCTCGACAAAAATTCCAACCGCGAAAACGCGCAGGTGGAAAAGAACCTGTTCGTGGTCTCGGAAAGCAGCGCCGAAGACAAGCTGCCCCGGATCCTGCACAAGCGGTTCACCCAGCTCATTCCCAAGCTGCACGCGAGCGACTTCGACTACATCATCTTCGACATGCCGCCCGTGAGCCAGACGAGCGCCACCACCCGCGTGGCCCGGTTCATGGACATGGTGTTCATGATCGTGGAGGCCGAGAAGACGGACCGCGATGTCGTCAAGCGCGCCAGCAAAATGCTTTCTGAAGCCAAGGCCACCAACGTCGGCGTGGTTCTAAACAAGAGCCACAACTACGTCCCTGGCCGGCTGAATCAGGAGCTTTGACCGCCCCCCCCGCCCTCCCTGCCATGGCCGAGAGATATCGTAATCGCATTTACTATCGGATCAAACCGATGGTTCCGGCGGCTGTACGCCTGGCGGTCCGCCGCTGGATTTCCCGCCGCAAATTTCCCGAGGTTCAGAACGTCTGGCCCATCGCCCCGGGATCCGAACGTCCGCCGGAAAACTGGAAGGGCTGGCCCGAGGGCAAAAAGTTCGCCCTGGTGCTGACCCACGACGTTGAAGGTGAAGACGGCCTGGAAAAGTGCCGACGGCTGATGGAGCTCGAAACCTCGCTGGGCTTTCGCTCCTCGTTCAACTTTATTCCCGAAGGCAAATACCGCGTCTCGCCGGAACTGCGCGCGGAGGTTGCCTCCCGCGGCTTTGAAGTTGGCGTCCACGACCTCAAGCACGACGGCCGGCTCTACCGCAACCGGGAGCATTTCGGCCGCAACGCCGGGAGCATCAACAATTATCTCAAGGACTGGAACGCCGGCGGATTTCGCTCGGGCTTCATGTTGCACAACCTGAACTGGCTGCATGACCTGAACATCGAATACGACGCCTCGACGTTCGACACCGACCCGTTCGAGCCGCAGCCGGACAGCCGCAACACCATCTTCCCCTTCTGGGTTTCCAACGGCCACGGCGGTTACGCGGAACTGCCTTACACGCTTCCGCAGGACTCCACGTTGTTCCTCCTGCTTGAAGAACGCGATCCGAAGATCTGGATTCAGAAGCTCGACTGGATCGCCCGTCATGGCGGCATGGCGCTGATGAATGTGCATCCGGATTACATGCGCTTCCCGGGCGACCGGCCGACGCCGCGGACGTTTCCGGTCGAACACTACGCCGCGCTCTTGAAGCACCTCCGGGATCAATACGCCGGCAGCTACTGGCATCCGCTGCCGCGGGAGATGGCGAAGTTTGTCCGCGAAACCAAGCCACGCCTGTCCGCGACCAAGTCCCGCCGTGTGTGCATGATCACGCACTCATTTTACGAAAACGACAACCGCGTCACCCGCTATGCCGAAGCGCTCGCGCAACGCGGCGACGAGGTGGACGTGCTGGCTCTTCGGCGAGGCCCCGAGATGCCCGAGGTTGAGGTCATGTCCGGCGTTCGCGTCCACCGCCTGCAAACCCGCGCCGGCAAGAATGAAAAAACCAAGCTCGACTTCCTCTGGCCGCTGCTGCGTTTTCTCACCGTCAGCTCGCTGTGGCTGCGCCGGAACCACCGCGCCAAACCCTACGACCTGATCCATGTCCACAACATTCCAGATTTCATGGTGTTTGCCGCGTGGTATCCCAAGCTCAAAGGCGCCCAGGTGCTGCTCGACATCCACGACATCGTCCCGGAATTTTACGGCAGCAAATTCGGCATCGCAAACGACTCCCTCACCGTGCAGTCCCTGAAAAAGATGGAACGCGCCTCGGCCAAGTTTGCCGACCACGTCATCCTCGCCAACCATCTCTGGCTGGAGAAATACGCCTCCCGCTCCGCGCCGACCGGCAAATGCTCGGTGTTCATCAACAACGTTGATTCGGACATCTTCCAGCGCGGCGAACGCTCCCGCCGTGACGAGAAGCAGATCATACTCTTTCCCGGCGGCCTGCAATGGCATCAGGGTATCGACATCGCCATCCAGGCGTTTCACAAGATTGCCGGCCAGGTGCCGAATGCCGAGTTTCACATTTACGGCGACGGCAACATGAAGCCGAAGTTGATTGAGCTGGTGGCCGAACTGGGCCTGAAGGACCGCATCCGCTTCTTTGAGCCGCTGCGCATTCGGCAAATTGCCAAGGTCATGGCTGACGCCGATCTTGGCGTGGTGCCCAAGCGCGCCGACTCCTTCGGCAACGAGGCTTACAGCACCAAGATCATGGAGTTCATGTCCGTCGGCGTGCCGGTTGTGATCTCCAGCACCAAGATCGACCGCTTCTATTTCAACGACTCCGTCGTGCGCTTCTTTGAATCCGGCAACGTGGACGCCCTTGCCCAAGGCATGCTCGACTTGTTGAAAAATCCGGAGCTGCGCAACGAGATGGTTCAGCGCGCCACGCAATACGTTGCGCAAAACAGCTGGGAGGTCCGCAAGTCCGACTACCTCGCCTTGGTGGATTCCATCTGCATGAGTTCGCGCAGCCGGAACTGAGCTTCACGCCGATGCGACTCGACCGTTTCATTTCCACGCTGGTGCATCCGTTTTGCCGCGCTGCTGCCGGACAGATTCCGATCCTGATGTATCACAGCGTCTCGGACGATCCTGAAACCGGCGTGTCGCCGTATTACCGCATCGCCACCCGGCCGGAAATTTTTCGGCAGCACATGGAACTGTTGAAGGCCGCAGACTATCGAGCAGTGGATCTCAAAACCGCGGTCAGAGAATTGAAGCACGGGTCCGACCAGAAAATGGCCGTGGTGACCTTCGATGACGGCTACCGGGACTTTTACTCCGCTGCATTTCCGGTTTTGAAGCGGCTCGATTTCACCGCCAGCATGTTTTTGCCAACCGCGTTCATCGGCAGCGAACGGCGTTCGTTCAAAAACCGCGAGTGCCTGACCTGGGGCGAGGTCAAAGAGATGCACGCCGCCGGAATCCATTTTGGTTCGCACACCGTCAACCACCCCAAACTCGTGGAACTGGACTGGCCGCAGATCAAGTCAGAGCTGGCGGATTCGAAGACTGAGATCGAACAACGTCTCGGAGCTGCTGCTGACACGTTTGCCTATCCGTTTGCGTTCCCGGAAACGAACCGCGCTTTTGTTCAACGACTGAAGGAAACCTTGAACGCCACCGGCTATGAATGCTGCGTCACCACGCGAGTGGGCCGCGCCCAGGCCGGCGACGATCTTATGCAGCTGAAACGGCTCCCAGCCAACTCCTGCGACGACGCCAAGCTGTTTCGCGCCAAGCTCGACGGCGCCTACGACTGGCTGGCGCCGGTTCAAGCCGGGGTGAAGCGGTTGAAATCCTTTGTGGCACCCCGGCGCAGTTCGTCGCCCGAAACCAAAACCAAAGCAGCGCATGTCTGATTTTGTCGTAGTCACTCCCGTCCGCAACGAAGGCGACCACTTTGCCGAAACCATCGAGTCGATGGTCGCGCAAACCGCCCGTCCGCTGATGTGGGTCATTGTTGATGACGGCTCCAAAGATGCGACCGGCCCCCTCGCCGATGCCGCAGCGAAGACCCATCCGTGGATCCGCGTGCTACATCGCGCCGACCGTGGTTTCCGTCAACAGGGCGGCGGCGTCATCCAAGCGTTCAGCGAAGGCTTCGAGCTTTGCAAGGATCTCCCCTGGGAATTCGCCGTGAAGTTCGACGGCGATCTGTCGTTCGAAAAGACCTACTTCGCCGACTGCCTTGCGCGTTTTACGCAGAATCCCAAGCTCGGAATCGGCGGCGGCGTGATCTGCAAATCCGTGGACGGCGAACTTGTGGTGGAGAGCCGCGGCGACCCGCGCTTTCATGTCCGGGGCGCGACCAAGATTTATCGCCGTGCCTGCTGGGACCAGATCGGCGGCCTCATCAAGGCGCCCGGCTGGGACACGGTTGATGAGTTGAAGGCCAACATGCTCGGCTGGCAGACTTACACCTTCTTTGACCTGAAACTTTGGCAGCACAAGGACACCGGATCGGCGGACGGCGCGTGGCGGAACTGGGTCAAGAACGGCCTCGCCAACTACATCAGCGCCTATCATCCGCTGTTCATGTTTGTGAAATGCCTCAAACGCGCCTTCGCCCGGCCTTACCTGCTTGGCGCAATTGGGCTCGGCTATGGATTCATCGGCGGCTACTTCAAGAAGGTGCCGCGCGTCTCGGACGCCGCGTTCATGCATTACGTGCGCGGCCAGCAATGGCGCAAGCTGACGATGCGCCCCAGCATCTGGGATTAAGCCCTGTCCCTGAATTTTCTTTGTGGAACTGTCCATCATCATCGTGAACTGGAACTCCGCGGAATACGTCCGCGGCTGCCTCCGTTCCCTGGCGAAGTTTCCGCCGTCCAAACCGCACGAAATCCTGGTGGTGGATTCCGGCTCCTTCGACACCTGCGGCGAAATGATGGCGCGCGAGTTTCCGTCGGCCATTTTCGTGCAGAGCAAGGACAACCTCGGCTTTGCCGGCGCCAACAACCTCGGCGCCTCCCGTTCCCGCGGCAAAAACCTGTTGTTCATCAACCCGGACACCGAGGTGCTGGCTGGCGCGGTGGACCGGCTGCTCCTGACCTTGTCGCAAAATCCGGACGCCGGAATCGTCGGCGCCCGACTGCTCAACACGGACGGCTCGTTGCAAACCAGCTGCGTGCAGGCCTACCCGACCATTCTGAACCAAGTGCTCGATGCCGACATTCTGTATCGCGCCTTTCCCAAGTCGTCACTCTGGGGCATCGCGGCTCTGTCCAATGAATCCAACACCGCCCAACCGGTGGAGGTGATTTCCGGAGCGTGCATTCTCATCCGCCGCTCGGTCTTTGAAATCGTGAAGGGATTCGACCAGCGCTTCTTCATGTATTCCGAGGACCTCGACCTGTGCTACCGGGTGAAGCAGGCGGGTTTTGACTGCCTGTATGAACCGGGCGCGAAAATCACTCACCACGGTGGCGGCAGTTCCAGTTCGGCCCGCAGCATGTTTTCGGTGGTGATGACCCGCGAATCGGTCTGCCGCTATTTCAAATTCAACCACGGCGCTGGGAAGGCAGCTGCCTACCGCTTCACCATGGGACTGGCCGCGATGCTGCGTCTGCCGCTCGTGGCGTGCCTTTGGGTCTTGAAGAAAATTTCCGGAGCCAAAAATTACGGCGCGGTGCGAAAGTGGTTTGCCATCCTGCGCTGGAGCATCGGCCTTGAATCCTGGGCCGCAAAGAAAACCGGCCACGGCGGCGAACCGTCCGCCGCCACCGCCAACCAACCCGTCAACACCTCATGTGCGGCATAGCGGGAAAACTCTTTCATGACGCCTCCGCCCGCGTGTCGGCTCCTGACATCGAACGGATGACGGCCACGATTGCCCATCGCGGCCCCGACGCGCGGACGCTGCGTGTCGCGGGCAATGTCGGAATTGGTCATTGCCGGCTTTCGATCATCGACCTGAGCACCGGCGCGCAGCCGATGGCCAACGAAGACGAAACGGTCTGGATTGTTTTCAATGGCGAGATCTACAACTTTCAGGAACTGCGCGAAAAGCTCGCCGCCCGCGGTCACGTCTTCCGTTCGCGTTCCGACACCGAGGTCATCGTTCATGCCTACGAGGAATACGGCCCCGATTGCGTGAACCACCTCCGCGGCATGTTTGCGTTCGCCATCTGGGACGCAAAACGTCAGCGGCTCTTCATCGCCCGCGACCGGGTCGGCATCAAGCCGCTTTACTATTCCCAAACCAAGGACGCCCTGTGGTTCGCCTCGGAAATCAAAGCCATCATCGCCGACCCGGCGGTGACGCGGGAAATTGACGAACAAACCATCCGCACGTTTCTTGCCTTCAACTACGTGGCTGGCGAAGGAACGCTGTTCCGCTCCATCAAGAAGCTGCCTCCCGGTCATTACCTCATCGCCGAAAACGGCAAGGTTTCAACCCGGCAATACTGGGATTTGCGCTACACCGAAAACCGCTGGTCGCAAACCTTTGAACAAAGCGTTGAAGAGCTTCAATCCCTGCTGGCCGCCACGGTGCGCGACCACATGATCGCCGATGTGCCCGTCGGCGTGCTGCTCAGCGGCGGCGTGGATTCCTCGGCGATGCTGAACTTCGCCGTCCAGGGAACCGACAAGCAGGTCAACACCTTCACTGTTGGATTTGACGGCAACCAGGTCGTTGACGAACGACCCTTCGCCCGACTCGCCGCCAAACAGTTTGGCTCCCGGCATCACGAGCTCAGCATCACCGAGGAGGACTTCTGGAATTTCCTGCCCGCTTATGCGTGGCACATGGAAGAGCCGGTCTGCGAACCGCCCGCGGTCGCCCTCTATTACGTCACGAAACTGGCGCGGCAGCACGTAAAGGTCGTCCTCTCAGGCGAAGGCGGCGACGAGGCGTTTGCCGGTTATCCGAACTACCCGAACATGCTGTCGCTGGACCGGATTCGTACAGCAACCGGACCGCTGGCCCGGCCGCTTGGCGGACTTGCCGGCTTGATGGGAAATGTTTTGCAGAAAGACCGCTGGCAGCGATACGGACATGCGCTGGGACGTCCGCTGGCCAGCCATTATTTCAGCCGCACCAGCGGCCCCACGGCGTTTTTCAACCGCCACTCGCAGAGTTTTCTGGCGGATGATTTTTCGCGCCGCACCTCCGAAAGTTCGGCGGCGAAGCTGGTCAATGACCTGTTGAAACCGGTCAGCCAGGAATCACTGCTCAACCAGATGCTCTACGTGGACAGCAAAACGTGGCTGCCCGACGACCTGCTGGTGAAGGCTGATAAGATGACGATGGCGAACTCGATCGAACTGCGGGTTCCCCTGCTCGACCACCAGGTGCTGGAGTTCGCGGCGTCGCTGCGGCCGGACTGCAAGGTGCGCGGCAAGGAAACCAAACGCGTGCTGAAAGCCGCCTTTGCCAAGGTGCTGCCGGCCGAGATTTTAAACCGGAAGAAGGCCGGCTTCCCCGTGCCCTACGAAGGCTGGCTGCGCAACGGTCTGAGCAACCGCGTTTCCGAGGTGCTGCTGTCGGAGCGGTCCGTCGCCCGGAACTTCTTCAAGAAGCCTGAGCTTTCCCGCGTGCTCGAATCAAACGTCCGAGCCGGCGGCTTTGGCAAAGAGGTGTTCAGCCTGCTGAGCCTGGAACTTTGCCTCCGGGCTTTGGCCGACCAAACCAAGACCGCTCCCGTTCCGGCAAACTGACCGCACCCAAGTTTTTTCATGAGCAAACCAGTCAGAGTCCTTTACAGCTTTCCGAACCGCCTCGGCGCCCAGCGGATTTGCTATGCCGCCTGGCAGCAAATCAACGGCCTGGTCCGCGCCGGTGCGAAGGTCCACGCGATGGCGGCTTCTTTCGAGCGCCCTTTGCCGGCAGGCGCGCGCGCCGACGCCACGTTGACCTGGGGCAAGTTGAAGCTGCCTTTCAAGCTGCTTGGTCATGCCCGCACCCTGGCCCTGCACGACCGGATTGTGGCTTCCCGGCTCAAGCGCATGGCCGGCCAGGTGGACATCATCCATCTCTGGCCGATGGGGGCGCTGCATACCTTGCGGGTCGCCAAGGCGATGAAGATTCCCACCATCTTGGAACGTCCGAACGCACACACCAAGTTCGCCTACGAAGTCGTGGAGCAGGAATGCAAACGCCTCGGCATCACGATGCCGCCGGGACATGAACACGCGTACAACGAAAAATATCTTCGTCATGAAGAAGCGGAATACGCCTTGGCGGATCGGCTGTTGTGCCCGTCTGATTTCGTGAAGCAGACGTTCCTCGACCTGGGCTTTCCAAACGAACAACTCGCGCGGCATCAGTATGGCTTCGATGAAAAGTTCTGCCACGCCAACGGCCGTTCCAAAGAGGCAAAACCCGGCCTCACGGTCTTGTTCGCCGGCGGCTGCGCACCGCGCAAAGGTTTGCATTATGCGCTTGAAGCGTGGCTGAAATCGTCCGCCCACAAAAACGGCAAATTCTTGATTCTCGGCGAATTCATCCCCGGCTATGCGGAACTGCTTCAGCCGATGCTTTCGCATCCGAGTGTTCAACGCTTGGGCTGGCGGAAGGATTATCCCAGCGTGATGCGGGAGAGCGACATCCTGGTTCTGCCCAGCATCGAGGAAGGCAGCGCGCTGGTGACTTCCGACGGACGCGGCTGCGGCTGCGTGCTGTTGGTGTCGGACGCGGCGGGCGCCATCTGCCAGCACGGAGTGAACGCGCTGGTGCATCGTCCACGCGATGTCGAGACGCTCGCCAAGCACCTGAGCCAGCTCCACGAAGATCGCGCGCTGCTGGAAAAACTCCGAACGACATCACTCAGCACGGTGGACGAACTGACCTGGAACACAGCCGGCGAAAGATTGTTCCAGGTTTACCAGGACACTTTGGCCGCGCGGCGTTAGGACCTCCCTTTCGTCTCATGATGAAACCCAATTTGAACGGCGTGCATTGCCTTGTGCTGGGCGGGAGCGGATTTATCGGCTCCAACCTGTGCCGCGGCCTGCTGGCCAGCGGCGCCCGGGTGCGCGCGTTCTGCCGCAACCGGCCGGCGGCGGATGCCAAGGCGGGCGACTGGCAGAATCACATCGAATGGGTCTGCGGTGACTTTTCGGACTTTGAACTGGTGGCCCGGTCGCTGGAAGGCGTCGACGTCGCGTTTCATCTGATCAGCACCACGCTGCCCGCCACTTCCAATCTGGACTGCCAGGCGGACCTGACGGCGAATGTGCTGCCCACCCTGCGAATGCTCGAGGCGGCGAAGACCTCGGGACTCCGCAAAGTCATTTACGTTTCTTCGGGAGGCGCCATTTACGGCATTCCCCAGCGCGTGCCGATTCACGAGGATCATCCGACCAATCCGATCTGCGCCTACGGCATCCACAAGCTGGCCATTGAGAAATATCTCCACCTGTTCAATTACCTGTGGAAGCTCGAATACGGCGTCCTGCGGATTTCCAATCCCTATGGCATCGACCAGCCGGTGAACCGTCCCCAGGGAGTCATCGCCAGTTTCGTGCACAAGGTCGTCACCGGCGAACCCTTGGAGATCTGGGGGGATGGCTCGGTGGTGCGGGACTACGTGGACATCCAGGATGTGATTCAGGCGTGTCTGTTGATGATCAATCATCAGGGACCTTCCCACGTCTTCAACATCGGCACCGGCGAAGGGCATTCCCTGCTCGACCTGGTGAACATCATCCAGCGCCACAAGGGCGAAACCATACCGGTCAATTTCCGCAAGTCGCGGCCGGTCGATGTTCCCGTGAACGTCCTGGACATCAGCCGGGCCCACGCGGAATTGAAATGGCGGCCGACGACTGAAATTGCCGCCGGCATCCAAAGGATGCTGGAGCAGTCCCCGGCCCGGCGCGGAAAATCGGCCGGTTCCATCCTGACGCCGTCGAAATAATTTCCACGACCCTGTTTGATGAATGCCGTCGGCTTAATCCTCACCGCCATCTGCGCGATCATGATCTTCACCGGATCACGGCGCGGCGCGGCGCTGGGCATGTTGATAGCCGTCTGCTACATCACCCAAGGCCAGCAGATCAACGTCGCAGGATTTCACTTCACCGCCATCCGCATTGCGCTGCTGACCGGCATCGTGCGCTGCGTGACCCGCGGAGAGTTCCGGGCCGTGCAATTCACGCCGATGGACAAGGCCCTGATCGGATATGCCTTGTCGATGTTGACGATTTACACGCTGCGCGAACGGAGCAGCGACGCCTTTGTTTACATGCTGGGATGCAGCTACGACATCGTGTTGTCCTATTTCGTCTTCCGCAGCCTCATCACGAGCTGGGATGATGCGAATGAATTTTTCAAAGGCGCGGCGCTGCTGATCGCCCCGCTGGCGGTGTTGATGACGCTCGAGTCCATGACGGGAGCGAATGTGTTCCGCGTCATGGGCGGCCAGGGCTGGGAGGAGGCGGTCTTCCGCGAAGGCCGCGCCCGCGCGGTGGCCAGCTTTCGCGGACCACACACCGCCGGCATTTTTGGTGCAACCCTGTTTCCGATCTTTGCCGGTATGTGGCTGAGCGTTTCCACCCGGGCGGTCGCGACCATTGGATTGATCGCCACGGTAATGATCACCTTCGCAACCAATTCGAGCGGACCGTTGCTGGCATTCCTCTCAGGGATCGTGGCGCTAGCCTTCTGGCCCATGCGCGAACAGATGCAACTGGTGCGGCGCGGCATCGTGGTTTCCTTGGTCACGATGCATCTGATGATGAAGGCGCCGGTCTGGTACATTTTTTCAAAGATGAGCGACATCACGGGCGGCGACGGCTGGACGCGTTCCTTTGTGCTGGACCGGGCCATCTACAACTTCAAGGGCTGGGCGCTGCTGGGCACCAGCTACACCGGCCGCTGGCTGGACCCGGATTCGACCGGGCAATTGGACCTGACGGATTCCTACGTGGCCATCGCCGCCTCCGGAGGATTGCTTGGGCTGACGTTTTACATCCTAATCATGGTCCGGGGCTTTCGCTTCCTTGGCCAGGCGATGCAGGTGACCCGGGAACGCATGGCGCAAACGGACAGCCTGCTCTGGGGGCTGGGCGCCACGTTGTTCGCCCATGTGGTCGGGCTGTTCAGCGTCAGCTACTTTGACCAGATGCACGTCCCTTGGTGGGGCTTTCTGGCGATTGTTTCCAGCGTCACCGCACAGGTGATCGAGGAGGCACCGGCACAGCCGCAGGAGGAGATTCCCGACGCCGCCGGCCTTGAAGCCGAACCCACCTGATTGCCGGAAGAAGATGGGACAGCCATGGACGTTTTATTGACAATCCGAAACCAGCGCCACCGGCAGGAAAACCCTCATGCCCATGGCAGCCCAACTGCTCAAAACCTTCGTGACTCTCGCAGGAATGTGTTAGTCTTAAAATCCACGATGACAAAATTATTTCAATTCCGCGCCCTGCCCCTGATGTTGGGCGTCGCCATGGCCTTGCTGGTTTTGCCGGCATATGCCACCGACTTTTACGTCTCCCAGTCCGGCACCGGCGCGGGCACGTCCCCGTCTGACACACTTTCGCTGGCGTGGCTGAAGACTCCCGGACGCTGGGGAACGGGCGCCGGAAAGATCAATCCCGGAGACACCGTTCACCTCGTCGGAGTATTCACCAACGGCCTGACTCTTGGCAGCGGCGCTCCGGGACGTCCAGTCACCGTGCTGTTTGAACCGGATGCTAAGCTCTCCCGGCCCGTCTGGGGCATCACCGGCAACGCCCCGATTTACGCCACAGACGTCCACGATGTCATCATAGACGGCGGCGTGAACGGCACCATCGAGTGCACCAGCAACGGCCTGGGGAAAAACTATTCCAACCACATGAACGCCGTGGAGATCAACGTGGCGGGCTCCTTGGAAATCAAAAACTTGATCATCACGAACATTTACTTCCGCACCAACAGCACCGACGAAACCGCCTCGTGTCAGGGCATCGTGGTCAGCGGCGTGATGACCAACGTGCTCATCCACAACAACTGGATTGAGATGGTGGGCAACGCAATCATCGTCGGCAGCTGCAGCGGCTACTGCACCAACGTGCAGGTTTACTCAAACCGGCTTGAACGCATCAGCTGGGGCTGCTTTGTGAACGTCAACGACCCGAACTTCTACGGCGTCGGCTTCCAGATCTGGGGCAATCGGATGGATCATTTCGATGCGTGGGACACGCCCCAGGGCGCCTCCGGCGTTTTTCACCAGGACGGCATTTATCCCAACATTCATCCCGCAACCCAGATTGTTTACGACGGGAGCTCCCCGACGGCCACTTACGACGCGAACGGCCGATACAACATCGCGGTGAATAATTTCAGCCGCTACATCTGGCGCCCGCTTTCGGCGAACGACATCTCCCTGCTCGACGGCACCAACGTGATTTCGACCTGGGCATCGTTTGGCACCGTGACCAACATCGTCACGCTGACCGGGCTCCCGAACAAGCCCGTGACCGCCAACTTGGTTTACGTCTATGGCGGCACAAACTACGAAATGCGCATTCACGGCAATTACATCGGACCAAACATCGGACGGACGATGTCGGGCCCGATCTACATCGCGCCGGACTTCAACGGCCTCCCCAACGCGATGGTCTACAACAACCTCATCGTCATCGGTCCCGGCCAGGGCTGCGCCAACGGCTTTGTCACCATGACCGGCGATGGCGTGATTGCCAACAACACCTTTGTCAGCCAGGCGGCCAACCCCTCGGGCTACATTCTCGGCGTGAACGGCGCGAACATCAAAATGTACAATAACCTTTCCTACAACGTCGCGCAGTCCGTGTTCATCAACCAGTTCAACGTGTCGCCGGGCTTCCCGATGCTCTCCATGGGTGCGTCCGACTACAATATTTACTACCGCCTCACCGAATGGCAGCTCGGCCAGGGCGCCTGGCCCCGGCTTTATGCCAGCGCCGGCTATTCCCGTCCGCCCTTTGAAACGCACAGCAACACCAACAAGCCGGCGGTGACGCCCGGCTACGTTCCGCTGTCGAGCGACACCATCGCCCGCGGCATGGGCAAGAATCTCAGCACCTACTTTTCAACCGACATCAACGGCAACGCCCGTCCGGCCACCGGGCCGTGGACCATCGGCGCGTTTGAGGTTCCGTTCACCGGCACCCCGCTGATCGCCCCCAGCAACCTCAGCGTCACCAACAACTAAACCATCCTCCGAATTCTCGGCGGCGCCCGGAAACGGGCCCGCCGTCACGTACATTTCTGACCGATCAACCAACGAAAACAAGGCGACCCATGCTAGATACATTGACCAACACCACGTTCCTCGACGGCAAATCAATCCTGATCACCGGCGGAACCGGCTCACTCGGAAACAAACTCGTCGAACTCATGACCACCCACGCCAAGCCCCGGCGCGTGATCGTGTTCAGCCGCGACGAATACAAACAGCACGTCATGGCGGCCAAGTTCGCCCACGTCGAAGCCATGCGGTTCTTCCTTGGCGACGTCCGCGACGAGGCCCGTCTCCGCCGTGCCTTTGAAGGCGTGGATTACGTCATCCACGCCGCCGCCCTCAAGCAGGTGCCGGCCGCGGAATACAATCCGTTTGAATTTGTGCGCACCAACGTCCTCGGTGCCCAGAACATCATCGAGGCCGCCATCGACAACGGCGTCAAGAAGGTCGTGGCTCTCAGCACCGACAAAGCCGCCAACCCGATCAACCTATACGGCGCCACCAAGCTTTGCTCCGATAAGCTGTTCATCGCCGGCAACAGCTACAGCGGCAATCACGAAACCCGCTTCGCCGTCGTCCGCTACGGCAACGTCGTCGGCAGCCGCGGCAGCGTCGTCCCGCTCTTTGCCGAACTGCGCAAGAAGGGCGTCCTGCCCATCACCGACCCGGATATGACGCGCTTCTGGATCACCCTCGAACAAGGCGCGCGGCTCGTGCTGAACGGCATGCGCGAGATGCACGGCGGCGAACTTTTCGTGCCCAAGATTCCGAGCATGAAGATCACCGACCTCGCCCGGCTCATGGCACCGGACTGCAAAATCAAAATCGTCGGCATCCGTCCCGGCGAAAAACTGCACGAGATCATGATCGGCCGCGAGGACGCCCGGAACACCGTGGACTGCGGCTCGCATTACATCATCCAGCCCATGCTCAAGTTCTGGGAGCGCAACGGCGAAACCTACGCCAAGTTGCCGCGCTGCCCTGAAGGCTTCGCCTACACAAGCGACGCCAACGACCGCTGGGTCACGGACGAGGAAATGCAGCAGATGATCCTGTCGCTGAACCTGCCTGAAACGCAGGACCTCATCCAGCAATGGAACAAGACCGCCAAGAAGTAACCTGCAGACTTATCCCCCCCACCGCGGACAAATGAATTCGAATGAACATGCGCTGGCGCGCGCCCAGTGGCAGCCGGTGCTTTTCGCCGAACGCCCGAGCCGGCTTGAGCTGTTGAAGCTCAAGCCGGGCTGGCCTTTGGCGTCATGCAACATTCGGGTTCACCGCAATCACGCCTCAGAGCATATGGCCGCAGCCGCCGAGGCCTGGTTCAATTGGGCGGGCCGCACCGCAAAATTCCTCCACAGCGACTACGACGACTCGTTGTCCTTCGCCTTTGATGACCAGGAGAAAGCACAGCTTGAAATCGTCTGGCTGGATTTGGGCCGATATGCCGGACGCTTCGACTCCTCGGCGCTGGTGGATTGGTTGAAAAGCCGTCTCATCGCCCTGCGCGCCCGCACGAACGCACCCATTCTTTTGGTGGCCTTGGATGCGAGCGATGAACAGCACAACGCTTTGCAAAAGGCCAGCAAGGAATTGCCCGGCGTCCGGTGGGCGGATCTGCGTCCGATCAACGCATTGCTGGGGAGCAAATTCTACGATGAACGCGCGGCACGCTTCAGCGGCACCCGCTTAAGCGATCAGGCCTCTGTTCTGGTTGCCCGGGAGCTTGCCTGCCGCTGGGCTCCCGCCGCCATCCTGCCGCGGATCAAGGCCGTTGCCATTGACTTGGACCACACCTTGTTTGAAGGCGTTCTTGGCGAGGATGGTGACCAGGTCAGGCTGACGCCGGCCCATGCGGAACTGCACCGTCATTTTCTGAGCCTGCGCGAACAGGGAATTTTCTTGGCGCTGGTTTCCCGGAACGAGGCGGCGGATGTCCGCGAACTTTTTGAAGCCCGGAAAGACTTCCCCCTGCGCTGGGAACATTTCTCTGCCACCGCCATCAGCTGGGGCAGCAAGGCGGATGGCCTTCGTGCCGTGGCAAAATCCCTGCGCATTGCCGAGGACGCCGTGCTGTTCGTGGATGACAATCCCGGCGAACTGATGACGGTCACGATGGAGCTGCCTCAGGTTCGCACCGTGCACGCCTTGCCGGACGCCAACGCCACGCGCCGGGCGCTGGAATATTTCCCGGGACTTTGGGCGTGGGAGCGGAGCGCGACCGACGCCATCCGCGCGGCCGATCTTGAGGCGGAAACCGAACGGGCGCGGCTGGCCGCCCAATCCATGGACCCCATGGAATATCTGCGCTGCCTGGAAGTGAAGCTGCGCATCGTCATCACGCCGCACGAGCATCTCGGCCGGCTCCAGGAGCTTTCCCAGAAGACCAACCAGTTCAATTTGAATTTGGAGCGGCTGTCCGAGGTGGACTTTTCTCAGCGGCTGGATTCACCGGAACACCGCGTCGCCATTATCGCCCTCAGCGACAAGCTCTCCGACAGCGGATTCATCGGCCTGGTGGTTGCACGACGCGATCAAAATGTCCTCACCATCGAGGAATTGACCATCAGCTGCCGCGCGCTGGGACGCCGGCTCGAAGATTTGATGATCGGAGAAGCCATCCGCGCCATTCGTGAAGAGCTTCCCGCCGCTCGCATCCAGGCACTGCATCGCACCGCACCGCGCAACGGTCCCGCCCGCGAATGGCTCGCGAAGTTTGCCGCCCAGACCCTGCCGGCCGAAGGCTGCGTGGACATCACCACCGCGGTGGAACAGGTCTCCAAGGACAGCTACCCGGTCGCTCTCGAAATCACACACCATGAGTCCCTCAGAAACTGAACAACAACTGATCGAACTGCTCGGCACCGTGCTCGGGCATCCCGTGAACCCGTCGGCCTCCCGCGCGACCGAATCCTCCTGGGATTCGCTGAAGCACATCCAGATCATCTTCGCCGTGGAGGAGAAATTCAACGTGCAGTTCCAGGAGGAGGAAATCCCCGCCCTGGATTCGCTGGCCAAGATTCAGGCGCGCCTTCAGAACCATGCGGCATGATCTTCACCTGAACGGCTGCGCCTATCGGCTGCGGCCCGTCGGCGTGGAGGATGCCGAGCTGATCATCGAACTGCGCGGCGGGGAAGGCCAGCGTGCGCGCTTTCTGCATCCCATCTCCCCCGACCCGGCGCTGCAACGCGAATGGATCACCCGGTATCTGGCCCGCGAGAATGATTATTACTGGGTGGTCGAACGACTGGACGGCAAGCGCAGCGAGGGTTTGATCGGCATCTATGATTTGAAGCCGGAACGGCAAGCCGCCGAATGGGGCCGCTGGATTCTCCGGCCCGATTCGCTCGCCGCCGCCGAAAGCGCCCTGCTCGTTTATCGGGCGGCCTTTGAGAATTTGCAATTGAACTCCCTTTACTGCCTGACCATCGCGGACAATCTGCCGGTCGTTTCCTTCCATGACTCCTGCGGTCTGCCGCGGGTCGAGGTTTTGAAGCAGCACCTGACTTTGGGAGAACAGAAGTTCGATGCCGTAAAGCACCTTTGCACTTTGGAAAACTGGCCGGTGCTGCGCAGCCGTCTTGAACCCCAGGCACAGCTGATTGCCCGCCGCCTGCAACGCCAGAAATGAACTCCAACTTTCACCACATTGGAGTCGCCTGCCGCGATCTGGAATCCGAGACGCGCCGGTTTGCCGCCCTGGGTTACACCGTCGAAGGCCCGGACTTCACCGATCCGATCCAGGGCGTCAGCGGACGTTTTCTCGTCGGCGGCGGACCGCGCCTTGAACTGCTGATCCCGCTTTCGACCGAGGGCGTACTCGCTCCGTGGCTCAAGACTGGCGCGAAGCTTTACCACCTCGCCTACCTGGTTCCGGACTTTGACGGCGAGATGACGCGCCTGCGCGGACAGGGCGCCAAGGTCGTCGTGCCGCCGGTACCGGCCGTGGCGTTCGCCAACCGCCGGATCACCTTTCTCATGCTGCCCAACATGATGCTCGTCGAACTGATCGCTCAACACTGAGCATCGACGGCGTTCATCTCACTTGAATTCCCTATGACGATCGACGACTGCAACATCATCAACCTGCAAAAGATCGCGGACCCGCGCGGCAACCTGACCTTCATCGAGGGCAACCGCCACGTGCCGTTCGACATCAAGCGCGTGTTCTATCTTTACGACGTGCCCGGCGGCGCGGACCGCGGGGGCCACGCCTTGAAAACCTGCCAGCAGTTTCTCATCGCCATGTCCGGCAGCTTCGACGTGATTCTCAAGGACGGCCGCAATGAACGGCGCATCCACCTCAATCGCTCCTACTACGGCCTGCTCATCGCGCCGATGGTCTGGCGCGAGATGGACAACTTTTCCTCCGGTTCGGTATGCCTCGTCGTCGCCTCGGAAAATTACGACGCCTCGAACTACATCCGGGACTTTGGTGATTTCATGAAGACCGTCCCAGCCGGCCGCTGACCAGTCTTCGCCTCACGAGTGAATCCCAGTTCGCCCATATCTCCGCTGACCGCGGATGTGATCGCCGGCCGGCGCGCGTCCGTGCCGACGCCTTCCTCGAAAAGCCACGGGGAATCCCTGCCCATTTTGAAACCGCTGACGTCCCTGCGGTTTCTGGCGGCGCTCGCGGTGTTCTTTTCCCATCTCGGCTACTTGAAGAACATCGAGTCCATGACCTGGCTGCGCGAGCGGGTGTTCGTCGAAGGCTACGCCGGGGTGACGTTTTTCTTTGTGCTGTCCGGCTTCATCCTGACCTACAACTACCACAAGGTGCTGACCGATCTAAACCTGCGGGAGATCCAGTCCTTTTACATCGCCCGGTTCGCGCGCATCTATCCGCTTTACCTGCTGACGTTCCTGATCAGCCTGCCGTTGCTAAGAACCCAGATCGTCCAACAGCCGCTGACCTTTCTTTACACCGGAGCCATCGAGGTGTTGGCGCTGCAAAGCTACATGCCGGTGGCGAGCGACTTTGCCTACAACATGCCGGCCTGGAGCCTGTGCGATGAATTCTTCTTTTACGCGCTGCTGCCGTTCGTCCTTTACGTGCTGGCCCGCTGGAAAGTTCGCGGCAAAAACTCCCTGGTGCTGTTTGGCATTGGTCTGTGGCTCACGGCCTCGGCGATGGTTTTTCTGGGACGAAACTCCGAATCCGCCCACTGGCTGTTTTACATTTTCCCGCCGTTCCGGCTCTTTGACTTCGCGCTGGGCGTGGTCTGCGGCCTGTATTTTTTAAACTCCTCCCGGCTCAGTTTCAGCAAGTCACTGTGGACCTTTTGGGAGTGCGCCTGTCTCACGGCGATTCTCGGCATGGTCATCTTGTCCTCCTACCATGTGCCGCAAGCGTTCCGCTATGGCGTCTATTACATGCCGATTTTTTGCCTCACGATCTTCGTGTTTGCCCACCAGGGCGGATTGGTTTCAAAATGGCTTTCAGGCAAAACCTGGCTGTTGCTGGGCGAGATGAGCTTTGCCTTTTACATGTTTCACCAACTGGTGTTCCGCTACCTGCATGAAGTCAGCCACGGCAAAATTGGCTACGTCCATTCGCCGCTGGGATCCACGCTGCTTGCCTTTGTCATCACGCTGGCCCTGAGCTACGTGAGCTTCGTCTATTACGAAACAGCCACGCGCAACTGGATCAAGCGCGTGCTGAAACCCTGACCCGCTTTTAGCCCCTCATTCATGAACCCAACCATCCCCATTCAGGATCTCAAGCGCCACTACGAAAGTCTGGCGGCCGAACTCAAGGCCACGGCCCAGCGCGTTCTCGACACCGGCTGGTATGTGCTCGGCCAGGAGGTCAAGGCATTCGAGCAGGAGTTCGCCAAATATCTGGGCGCCGGCGATTGTGTCAGCGTCGCCAACGGCACGGACGCCCTGGAGCTTTCCCTTCGGGCCTTTGACATCGGACCCGGCGACGAGGTCTGCACGGTGGCCAATGCCGGCATGTATTCGACCATCGGCATTCTCAGCGCCGGTGCCCGGCCGGTCTTCGTTGATGTCCAGCCGGACACATTGACGATGTGCCCGCAGTCGCTCGCCAAAAGCATCACGGCAAAAACCAAGGCCATCATCGTGACCCATCTCTACGGATGCATGGCGGACATCGAGGCCGTCCTTGAAATTGCCCGGGCAAGGAATCTTCCGGTCATCGAAGACTGCGCGCAGGCGCATGGCGCGAAACATCTCGGCCGCACCGCCGGCACGTGGGGCGACATCGGATGTTACAGCTTTTATCCAACCAAGAATCTCGGCGCGCTCGGTGACGGTGGCGGACTTTCCACCAACAAGCCGCAAATCGCCGAACGTCTGCGCCGCCTGCGTCAATACGGCTGGAGCTCGCGGTATCATTCCGACGACCGCGGCGGACGCAACAGCCGGCTGGATGAATTGCAGGCCGCGTTCCTGCGCGTAAAGCTGCCGCACCTGAACCGCTGGAACGCCCGCCGACGCCAGATTGCACAGGCCTACAATGACGCCTTCAAGCACCACAACCTGCTGCTGCCCCGGCTGAGCGAGACCCATGTGGCGCACCTGTATGTCGTCGCCACTCCGAAACGCGATGCGTTCCGCGCCAGTCTGACGGCGGCGGGGATCGGCAACGACGTCCATTATCCCCTGCCCGACTACGCGCAGAAATCCATTCGCCAGCAGCTTGGCGAACTTGCACCGCTCACCGCCACCGAGAAAGCCTGCCGCGAAATTGTCACGCTGCCGTGCTTCCCGGAACTGACCGACGCCGAGGTGGAAAAGGTCATCCAGGCCGTGCATTCCTTTTTCAAAAAGTAATCCCATGAGCGAACTCGCGCCCCTTCCGTCCGCCCGCAAACGGCTCACGATCGTCGTGCCCGTTTATTACAACGAGGAAAACCTGCCGGACACCGCGCCCGCGCTGCTCGGCCTGGCCAAGCTGCTGCCGGAAACCGACGTGGACGTGATCTTCGTGGACGACGGCTCGGGCGACCGGTCTTTCACCGTTGCGCGCGAGTTGCAGCAACGCTGGCCGAAGTCCATCAGCGTCATCCGGCTGTCGCGCAACTTTGGCTCAATGAACGCCGTGCTGGCCGGCTTGCAGGCGTCAGAAGGCGATTGTGTCGGGATGATTTCGGCCGACCTTCAGGATCCGCCGGAACTGTTTGCCGAGATGTATCAGCTCTGGCTCAAGGGCAACAAGTCCGTGCTGGCGGTTCGCGAAGGACGCGAAGACGCCCTCAAGGACAAGCTGTTTGCAAATGTCTATTACTACCTGCTGCGGAAGTTCGCGCTGAAGGATTATCCCGTGAAGGGCTTTGACCTCTGCCTGCTGGACCGCCAGGTCGTCGAGGACATCAAGCGCATCCACGAGAAGAACACCAGCCTGATGTCGCTGATCGTCTGGCTGGGCTACCGTCCGGTGCAGATTCCCTACGTCCGCCGCAAGCGGGAGAAGGGAAAATCCCGCTGGACCATGGCCAAGAAGATCAAGCTGTTCATCGACGCCTTCGTCGGCTTTTCCTATTTCCCCATCCGTTCCGTGTCGGTGATGGGCGTGGTCTTTGCCGCGCTGGGCGTGCTTTACGCCGCGTTTCAAATTTACTCGAAGATCGTTCATGGCGTTCCGGTTCCCGGCTTTGCCACGACGGTCACCCTCATTGCGGTCACCTCCGGCCTCCAGATGTTCATGCTGGGAACGCTCGGCGAATATCTTTGGCGCGCCTTGGACGAGGCGCGGAAGCGGCCGCCGTATGTCATCGACGAGATGTTTCCTAAACAACGCGACGGCAATTCCAAGTAAGCCTCGACGTTGAATTGCCTCGCTCCAATGGCCACGAACCAACCAGCCGCTGCTGACCACTCCGCGTTCTGCACGAACGCGGGAATGGCTTTGCGCCTGGAGCAAACGCTGGCCTGGCTGGCGCAGCGTCCGGCGTGGCTGTTCCTCGCGTGGTCGTTCTGGCTTTCCGCGGAGTATCTCGTTTTCGGCCCGGCGTCGTATGTGCGCGTTCATGACAACGGCGACGCCACGCTGCCGATGCTGCTGGCGAATTGTCCGCCACAGGGTTTGCCCTGGAACGCTCTCGGTCTGTGCGGACTCGACGGCTGGGCGTGGGGCGTGCAATTGACTTCGGTGTTCTTCTGGGCGCTGCCCGGTTGGCTGGCTTACGGGTCGTTCATGTTCCTGCAACGGTTCCTCGCGGGCTATTTCATGCACCGGCTGCTGAAGGACACGCTGAACCTTTCCCTCCTTCCGGGAGTGTTCGCCGGTCTGCTTTACGCGCAATTTTCCCAGCCCAGCAACAACGCGTCGTGGGCCGGGTTCACGTTGTATGACACGCTGGGGCTTCCGGGATTGCCGCTGTTGATCTGGGCGCTTTACCGGCTGGCCGCGCGGCCCGGCTGGTTGTGGCTGCCCGGGGGACTCCTCCTTGGAATGGTGTTCGGGCTCGGCTCACCTTACGCCTTTGCGCCGTTCATCATGATGGCGGTGTGCGGCTGGGTGATGATTCAGCGGCCCGCCAGTCTGCCGCGGTTTGTCGTGCTGCTGGGACTGCTCGTCGTCGGCTGCGCGATCGTGAATCTCCCAACGGTCTGGGCCGGTTCGATGAATGCGCCGCTATCCCATCGCGCCGCGTGGGAAGTTAACCCTGCCGATGTCCGCAGCCTGTGGGAAAACATCCAGTTTGGATCGAGCTTCGCCCTCGACAATCTTTTGCCGCTGGGGCTCGCCGTCCTGGGTTATGCGCTCGTCAAAACCCGTTGCCGCCGTCTGCTGACCTTGGCGCTGTTAATCGGTTTTTCCGTGATGTTCATCATCTGCTACGAACCGCTCATGGGCGCGCTCAAGGGACACCTCGGTTTTCTCGCGGGATTCCAATTCAGCCGCGTCTATCTGATCATTCCCTTTCTGGCGATTGTCGCCGGCGCGCTGGGCTTGGAAAACATTTCCCGCGAATGGAAATTTTCCACCAGCCAGAACGGCAAAGCTCGCTGGTCGGCCAATCTCTCGGTCGCGCTTTTCATTGTCGCCGGCGCGTTGATCGTCGGCAAATCCGTATCAATCAAAGCGCGGACCCTGTCTGAACTGGCAGGCGGCGCAAACTTCGGCTCGCTCTATCAGAACCCGCAGCTGGCAGCCCTGGCGGCCAAACTCAAAGCCGAAGCCCCGGGCCGCGTGGCGACCGTGTTCAGCCCGAATGATCCCCTGCTGCATCCTGGCTTTGCCTGGGCATATGGCCTGGAAACGGTGGATGGCTACGCCAATCTTTACCCGAAGCGATACCAGAATTATTGGGAGGCGGTCATCGCTCCACTCACCGGCGCGGACAAGAATCGCCACGATTATTTTCATTATTGGGGCAACCGCGTCTATCTGTTTGCACCCAGCGGCGGATTCCCCAAGGCCGACGTGACCTTCGCCGACTACTACCGGCTGGAGTTGCTGTCCTTGGCAAACGTTCGCTACGTCATTTCCGCCCGCCCGTTGACTGATGCGCGGCTGAAACTGCTGCCCCATGCCGCACGCGAGGATCAGTTGAAGTGGGCGGCACAGTCCAAGACCCGCAACCGTTATCGCTGCTGCGGAGAAAACCCCAACGTCCCGCTTTACGTTTATGAAAACACGGGGGCCGGACCGCGTTATTTTCTGGCTGGCCACGTCAAGGGTTTCGAGAACCGCGCGGATGTCTTGAAGCATTTCGGAGCTGCGACCGCGGAGGAATTGCAGTCCACGGTCTTCCTGAACAAACCCGAAGCGCAGCTGCCGCAGCTCGGAGGCGCCACGCTGGAGAATTCGACGGTAAAGGTAGTCAGCCAAAGTTCCTGCGCATTCAACTCAGCGTGACTGCATCCGCCGCCGCCGTCCTCGTGGCCGCCAATCTTTACAGCCCGCTGTGGAAAGCCACCGTGGATGGCAAACCCGCCGACATTTTTCCGGATTTGATGAAGCCTTCCGCCGCATCGCCTGTCCGCCGGTTCATGAAGTCGTGCTGACCTATCAGCCGCCCTACGCTTAATTATTAACCTCAACCCAACCTCGCAAACTGCTCTATGAGTCAAACAGGCAAAGCTCACATTCCCTACGGCCGGCATTGGATCGACGACGACGACATCCAGGCGGTGGTCGATGTCCTGCGCGGCGACTGGCTGACGACCGGTCCGAAGATTGGCGAATTTGAACAGGCCTTTGCGAAGTTCACCGGCGCCAAGGAAGCGGTCGCCATCAGCAACGGCACCGCCGCGCTGCACGCCAGCATGAATGCGCTGGGCATCGGCCCCGGCGACGAAGTGATCGTCCCGACCATGACGTTTGCCGCGTCGGCCAACTGCGTGGTTTATCAGGGCGGCAAGCCGGTGTTTGCCGACGTTCTCGAAAACACCCTGCTGATTGACCCGGCGTCCGTGGAGAGCAAGATCACGCCGCGCACCAAGGCGATTGTCGCCGTGGATTATGCCGGGCAGCCCTGCGACTACGAACACCTCCGCGCGATTGCCTCGAAGCACAAGCTGGCGCTGGTATCAGATTCCTGCCACTCCGTTGGCGGCGCGTATCGGAATCAAAAAGTCGGCACGCTCGGTGATTTGAACTGCTTCAGCCTCCATCCGGTGAAACACATCACCACCGGCGAGGGTGGCTTCATCACCACCAACGATACCAGCCTGGCCGTGAAGATGCGCCGGTTCCGCAACCACGGCATCGCGACGGACCATCGCCAGCGCGAACAGCAGGGCACGTGGTTCTATGAAATGCTCGATGTTGGCTACAACTACCGGCTGACCGACTTCCAATGTGCGCTTGGCCTCAAGCAGCTTGCCAAACTTCCCGCCTGGATCATCCGCCGTCAGGAAATTGCCGCCCGTTACGCCGCCGCCTTCAAAGGCAGCCAGGCCATCCAGCCGTTAACCACCCTGCCCGGCCTGAGCCACGCCTACCATCTCTATGTCATCCGCGTGCCGGCCGGAAAGCGGTCGCAATTGTTTAATGACCTCCGCACCCGCGGCGTCGGCGTGAACGTGCATTACGTCCCGGTTCACCTGCATCCGTTTTACAAAAACCAGTTCGGAACCCGCGCCGGTCAATGCCCCGTCGCCGAAGCCACCTACGAACGGATTCTCTCCATCCCCATGTTTCCGAAGATGACCAACGACGACGTGGACACAGTCATCAAGACATTGCGCGAACTGCTGGGCTAAGCGGCGACGTCCCCACTTCAATCGAATGAAATTAGTCCGCGCCAACGACGCCGGGTTCGACGAACTCTGGAGCCGTCTTTACCAAAATGACGTTCAGCAATATCCGCTGCTGACGCCGCTCGATGTCCGCTATCAGAAGGAATACGCGAAGGATTCCAAGTTCGAGGACGTCTCCTTCCTCACGGAGGAAAACGGGGTTCCGTTGATGGGCGTTCGCGTCTCCGTGCGGGAGCATCCGGATGGACGCAAGGAGCTTTCCGGCTTCGGACGCCATATCGGATACCTGGAAGCCCCGACGATGGATGCGCCCTCGCGGGATGGATCCGCCGGGATGATTCGAGAAGAAGTCCAAAAGCTTCTGGAATCAAATCCCGAAGCGACCGCCTATTTCATTGAACAGCGTCCGACGCTTTCACCGGTCAGCCGTTGCCTTTTAGACGCCGGCGGCAAAGCCACCGCGCGCTTTTCCCAGATCATCAACCTGCTCGTTCCCGAAACCACCCTTCGCAGCCAGTTGCGGAAGAGCTATAAGAGCCTGATTAACTGGGGCACCAAGAACCTTCAACTGCGCCTGCTCGATTCGACGAACGCCTCCCCGGAAGCCTGGGAGCAATTTCGCCAGCTGCATATTGAAGTCGCCGGTCGCGAAACCCGTTCGAAGGAAAGCTGGGATCTCCAACTGGAAATGATCCGCCAGAACGAGGGCTTCGCGCTGCTGGGCGACATGGAAGGCCAGCTTGTGACCGCCGCACTGTTCATTTACAGCCCGAAGTATTGTTTCTACGGCGTGTCGGCTTCCAAGCGCGAGTTGTTCGAGAAACCGCTTGGCCACATCATTCTTTGGACCGCGATTCTTCACGCCAAGAAGCTTGGCTGCCAGTTTTTTGAAACCGGCGAACAGCTCTTTCCCAATCAAGGCGCGACCCCGCCGACGCCCAAGGAACTCAACATCAGTTCGTTCAAGAAAGGCTTTGCCGGAGAAACATATCCCCGTCTCGAAATCCTATGGAAAAAGTAAAATCCAGTTCCCATTGCCGTTTTGTCGCCGAGGTTTCCAGCAACCACAACCGCGACCTCAAGCGCTCGCTCGACTTCATCGACGCCGCCGCGGACGTTGGCTGCGATGCCGTGAAGTTCCAGCTCTTCAAGATCGACCAGTTGTTCGCGCCGGAAGTGCTCGCCAAGAGCGCCCGGCTCCGCAACCGCAAGAACTGGGAGCTGCCCGTGGACATGCTGCCCGCGCTGGCCGAGCATTGCCGCAAGCGGAAGATCGAATTCTCCTGCACGCCCTTCTACATCGAGGCTGTCGAGGAGCTTCGCCCGTATGTCGAGTTCTACAAGGTTGCCTCCTACGAACTGCTCTGGCACGACCTCCACAAGTCCTGCATCCAGACGGGCAAGCCGCTCGTGCTCGCCGCCGGCATGGCGACGATGGATGAAATCGGCGCGACCGTGAAGCACGCGCGCGAACAGGGCTGCAAAGACCTGACCCTGCTGCATTGCACTTCGAGTTACCCAACGCCCGCCGAGCAGGCGAACCTTGCCGCGATCGGCACCATGCGCGACGCGTTCAATGTTCCCGTGGGCTGGTCTGATCACACGGTCAGCCCCGGCGTAGTGATGCGCGCCGTGGAACATTGGGGCGCGACGATGGTTGAGTTTCATCTCGACCTCGATGGCCAGGGCGAGGAATACGCGACGGGCCATTGCTGGCTGCCGAATCAGATCGGTGAAGTCATCAAGATGGTGCGCGTCGGCCAGACGGCGGACGGCGACGGCGTGAAGGTCCCGGTGCCGGCCGAACTGCCCGACCGCGACTGGCGCGCCGACCCCAGCGACGGACTGCGTCCGTTCAAGCACGTCCGCAACACCTGGGTGCCGCCGAAGAATCACAACTAACATGTCCACCGTCGCCATCATCCAGGCCCGCATGGGCTCCACCCGTCTGCCGGGCAAGGTTCTCAAGCCGCTCGCCGGCCGCGCCATGCTCTGGCACATCGTCAACCGCGTCAAAGCCGCCAAAGGCGTGGACTCGGTCATGATCGCTACGTCCATCCGTCCGGAGAACGACGTCATCCGCGACTTTTGCGCGAAGGAAAAGATCGCCTGCCATTCCGGCAGCGAGGACGACGTGCTCGACCGTTTTTATCAGGCGGCCAAGGGCGCGAACGCGACAACCGTGCTGCGTTTGACGGCGGATTGTCCGCTGGCCGACCCAGACTTGATCGGCAAGCTCGTCGCCGGTTTTCGCGCGGGCAGCTACGATCATTTCAGCGTCGCCACCGGCGCGGGAGCCATCCATGAAACCCAGCCGCGGTTTCCGGACGGCCTCGACTGCGAGGTGTTTCCGTTCGCCGTTCTCGAACGCGCCTGGAAGGAAGCCACGAAACAGCCGGATCGCGAACACGTCACCCCGTTCATCTGGCGGCAGGGAAATCTCTTCAAGCTCGGCAAGCTCTTTGCCGACCATGACATGTCGAAGATGCGCCTCACGGTGGATCGCCCGGAAGACTTCGAGGTCATCACCCAGGTTTACGCCGCGCTTTACCGTCCGGACCGTGATTTCATATTGAAGGATGTCCTCGAATTCCTTGAGAAGAACCCGAAGCTGAAAGCGTTGAACGAGTCCGGCATCGGCCACGAAGGTTACGAGAAACTTTGGAACGCCTGAATTTTCACAACACATTTTTACCATGAAAGGTCCCACCCTCTACAAATCAGCCAAACATTTGATTCCCGGCGGCACGCAGCTGCTGTCCAAACGTCCCGAGATGTTCGCGCCCGAAGTCTGGCCTTCCTATTTCAAGAAGGCCAAGGGCGCGCGCGTCTGGGATCTCGACGGCCGCGAATTCACCGACATGTCCATCATGGCGGTGGGCGCGTGCATCCTCGGCTACGCCGATGACGAAGTGGACAACGCCGTGATGGAATCCATCCGCAACGGCGTGAACTGCACGTTGAACTGCGTCGAGGAAGTCCAGCTCGGCGAAAAGCTCGTGCAGATGCATCCGTGGGCGCAGATGGTCCGTTTTGCCCGCGGCGGCGGCGAGGCGATGTCGATCTCCATCCGCATCGCCCGCGCCTCGACCAAGCGCGACCTGGTGTTTTTCAGCGGCTACCACGGCTGGACCGACTGGTATCTCGCGGCGAACCTTGGCGAATCTTCCGCGCTGGACGGCCATCTGATGCCCGGCTTGGAACCCGCCGGCGTCCCCCGCGGCCTGCATGGTTCGGCGATTCCGTTTCCCGCCGGTGACATGGCCAAGCTTCGCGAACAGATGCGCGGTCGGGAAAAGGAAGTCGCCGCCATTGTCATCGAACCCGCACGCGGCGAAGATGCGCCTCCGGGTTACTTGAAGGCATTGCGCGAACTCGCCTCGGAGATCGGCGCGGTCCTAATCTTCGACGAAATCACCAGTGGTTTCCGGATGTGCCCCGGCGGCATTCATCTCCGCTACGGAGTGAATCCCGACATCGCCGTCTTCGCCAAATCAATGGCGAATGGTTACGCCATGTCCGTCGTGCTCGGCCGCGAAAACGTCATGCAGGCCGCCCAAAGCACGTTCATTTCGAGCACGAACTGGACGGAACGCGTCGGCCCCACCGCCGCGCTCGCGACAATCAAGAAATACGAGCGCGAAAAGGTTGCCGACCACATCATCAAGATCGGCAACGAGGTGAAGGAAGTGTGGAAGGCGGCAGCCACCAAGCACGGCCTCGGCATCAAGGTGTCCGGCCTGCCGTCGCTGGCGGCCTTCGCGTTCGATTCCAAATTCGGCCGCGAGATGAACACCTTCTTCACGATCGAAATGCTCGACCACGGTTTCCTCGGCTTCCGGCAGTTCAAGGCGTCGCTGGCGCACACCTCGGAGGATGTTGCTCGTTACGGCAAGGCCGTGGACGCGGTCTTTGGCGAACTCGCCAAGCGCGATCCCGCCACGCTGTTGAAGACTCCGCCGCATCACGCCGGGTTCTTCCGGCTCACCAAGGAATAATTCCGGTCGGAATCACGCCATGAACTACCGTCAACTAGGCCGCACCGGATTGCGCGTTTCCGAAATCGCGCTGGGCACGGTTTCGCTCGGCGCGGATTACGGCCTGCCCGCTCCGGGTGAATTTGGCCGCCCCGAAAAGCGCGACGCCGTCCGGGTCATTCACGAAGCCGTCGAAGCGGGCGTCAATCTGTTCGACACCGCGCCGGCCTATGGTGAAGCCGAGGCGCTGCTCGGCGAGGCCATTGCGAAAAAATCGGACTGCTTCATCGCGAGCAAGGTTTCCCTGCCCTCCAAGGCTTCCGCGACTCCGCTGCGCGAACAGATCATCACCTCGCTCGAAAAAAGTTTACGGGCCGTCAAACGCGAGGCGCTGGACGTCGTGCAAATTCACAACGCGACCGTGGAAGTTCTGCGGTCGGGAGAAATCCTCAACATCCTCGGGGAGGCTCGCAAGGCCGGCAAAGTTCGCTACGTCGGCGTTTCGATATACACCGAGGAAGAGGCGCTAACGGCGATTGCCAGCAATGCCGTGGACATGATCCAGATTGCGTTCAGCATCCTGGATCAGCGCAAGGCCGATTCCGTTTTGCCGGCGGCGAAGAAAGGAAATGTCGGCATCCTCACCCGCTCCGCGCTGCTGAAGGGCGTGTTGTCCGCCAAGGCGCAGCATCTGCCGCCGGAAATGGCCGAGTTGAAAACCGCGGCCGACCGGGCGCGCCAGGCATTGAAAGTTTCCTGGGATGATTTGCCGACCGCCGCCGTGCGGTTCTGTCTGGATTCCGCCGGCATCGATTCCGTGCTGATCGGCCCGCGGACGTCCGCCGAACTGCACCAGTCGTTGTCCGTTTTGAAGCTGGCGCCGCTGGGCAGGGATTTCCTCGCCGAGGCGCGCTGCCTGGGGCTGGAAGATGAGCGCTTGGCCAATCCCGCATTGTGGCCGATTAAGTAGCATGAGCGACGCCGCGTTTCAGCCACTCGTCAGCATAGTCATTCCGAGCTTTAACCAGGCCCGGTATGTGGGTGAAGCCATTCAGAGCGCCTTGAGGCAAACGTGGCCGAACACGGAAATCATCGTCGCCGACGATTGTTCGCCGGACAATTCCTGGGAGATCATCCGGCGCGCGCCGGGATCCGTGGTGAAGATCAGGCGCGAGAAAAACTTGGGGTTTGCCGCCAACGCCAACGATTTGTTTCAACGGGCCAAGGGCGATTACATCTGCCTGCTTTGTTCCGATGACGTGCTCGAACCAAACTTCGTTGAAAGCGCGATGGTGCTTTTTAGCGAACGGACGGACCTGGGCTATGTGCAGGTGCATTACCAGCCCATCGATGAGAACGGAAGACCGATGACACCCGTTCCGGCCTTTTACTCCGATGCCGGCATCATTCCGGGCATGGAGGAGACGCGCATCAGCCTGCTGGGCTGTCACACGATGCTTTCCCATCATGTGTTTTCCGCGCGGGCATTCCGGGAAGCCGGCGGCTTCAGCACCTTTTCCGGCATGGCCTACGACTACGAGCTGGCCATCAACATTTCGAGCAAATTCGACACGGGCTACGTGCCGCAGCCGCTGGTGCGCTGGCGTTACAGCGAGCTGCACCAGACCCATTACAACCGGACAAGCATGCTGACGGTGTTCGACCAATATAGGGTCCGCCTGCAAACGCTGGACCGCCGCCTGCCCAAGGACCATCCGATCCAGAAGCTTCGCCCGAAAATCATTGCCGCCGCCGCGAAGGAGGCGATGACCTACGGACGCTGGGCGATGGACGCCGGAGATTATGCCACGGCGCGGAAGTATCTCGGGCTGATGATTGCCTTTGATTACCACGCGTTGAACTCGCCGGCCTTTGAAAACACTTTTCAGGCTCTCAGCAGCATGCTGAAAAAGTCGGATGCCGAAATCACCCATGACTGGGCCGAGTGGGTTGCGCAGGAAAACTCCGAGGCGGGGTTGAATCAGGACAAACAGGGCGCGCCTTATCCATTGCCTCCGGGATCGACCGTGGTTTCGGCGGAGAAATTTCCCCGCGCCGGCCTGCGCGCGACCCCCTGACTGCGGCCATTTCCAAGTGAACTCCACCGCTCCAACCGGCCGCCCCGACGTGCTGATCCGCTGCGACGGCGCACCGGACATCGGCCTGGGCCACATCGTTCGCTGCATCGCCCTCGCGGATGAACTGCGCGACACCGAGCACTGCCGGGTGCGTTTCCTCACGCGGCGCGGTGACATCGCCTTTCAACTGCTCCAAAACTCACGGCATGAAGCGATCAAGCCCGCCACCGCCGGCGAAGCGGACGACCAGTGGATTTCCCGCGTGATCAGCGAGGATAAAGCAGACGTGCTGGTGATGGATTTTCGCGACCCGCTCGCTCCGGAAGCGGTTCGCACCTGGCGCCGGCAGGGCGTTCTGACCGCGACCATTGACGACCCCGAGGACAAGCGCGTCGCCTGCGATCTGGTGTTCTCCCCACCGGTGCCGCAAGTCCGCCGCATGAGCTGGGCGGGCTTTGACGGACAACTGCTCGCGGGCTGGGAATGGGCGTTGTTGCGTCGCCAGTTTGCCAGTGTGCCCGCGCCCGCCAAACGCTCGCGCCTGACTGTTTTGGTGACGATGGGCGGCAGCGACCCGGCTGGTCTGACGCTGAAGGCCGTCGAGGCGATTGAATCCCTGCCTGAAGATTTTCACACCATCCTGATTGTCGGCGGCGCCTTCTGCCACAACGAGGCGCTGGAAAAACAGCTCAGCCGGGCCCGCCGCACGTTTGAAATCCGCCGCAACGTCGCCAACATGGCCGAGGTGATGCGCGAGACCGACCTTGCGGTCGCCTCCTTCTGCGTCACGGCGTATGAACTCGCGACGGTGGGGGTTCCGGGAATTTATCTCTCCCTGAGCGCGGATCACGCCGAAGCTGCCGAAGCGTTTGTTGATGCCGGCATCGGCATTTCACTGGGCGTTCACACGCAGGTCACGCCTGCCCAGATTGCCGCGCAGCTGAAGAACTTCCTCAACGATGCGGCGCTCCGTGAAGCCATGAGCCGGAAGGGTCGCGGCCTGCTGAACGGACGTGGGGCGCAGAGCATCGCGCGAAAAATCGTCGAGACTTTTCAAACCCGCAAACACCCGCAAACCGCCCGCTGAATTTATGTCCATGCTGGAAAATCAAAACATTGTCATCGTCGGTGCCACCGGAACGCTGGGCTCGCACTTTTGGCAGACCGCGGCGAAGCTCGGCGCCAACTGCATCGTGGTGGGACGGCGCACCACCGACAAGATCAAGCCGGATTTTCATTGCGACGTCACGGTGCTGGACGAGGTGATTGAGACGGCGGACAAAATTTACGAGCAGGTGCCGAGGGTCGACACGGTGATCAACTTCACCGGCGTTCATCATTCGCCGATGGATTTCGCCAAACACGATCCAAAGCAGCTGGCGGAGGATTTTCAGCGCGTGATGAACGTCAACACCACCGGCGCCTTTTATCTGACCCTGGCCTTCGCCCGGAAGATGGTGGCGCGCCGGCACGGGCACATCATCCACCTGTGCTCGGACGGATCGCGGCTTTCGCTCTACGGCTCGTATGCCTACAACAGCTCCAAGCACGCGGTCGAAGGCCTGATCAAAACCGCCGCCGCGCAGCTTGCCCCGTTCAACGTCCGCATCAACGGCGTCGCCCCCGGCACCGTGGAAACGGCCCTCAACCGCAAACTGCTCCGTTCCGAAGACGGCCAGCATTATAGTCCGCGGGCCGTTTCCATCCTGGCACACACGCCGACCAAAAAGTTTGCGACGCTGGACGGCATCTCGGAGACCATCACGGCGATGTGCCTGCCGCAGCGCCATTTCACCGGCAACGTCGTGTTCTGCGACGACGGCTACAACATCGAGGGCCACTCCTGGCCGCTGGGCAACCAGGCGCTGTTCAAAGGCGAACAGGCCCTCCAGGCGCTGTTCCGGGAGCTCGCCACCGAATATCCCATCGAAAAGTCGGAATAAATTTTATCAACAACCAATCCAAAATGAAGCACCTACGTCCGCACCGCCTCTTCAACCTCGTCAAAACGCCCAACCATTGGGCGCGCATGGCCAAGATCATCCTGCCCGACCAGGACACGCCGTCCATGCTGGACACCGCGATCCTCTTGTCGCTGGCGCGGCTGGTGCAGCCGAGAAATTTCTTTGAAATCGGCACCTTCCTCGGCGCGCAGACCTTGAACATGGCGGCCAACATTCCGACGGCGGAAAAAATTTACACGATGGATCTGGGCAACGCGGACACCCAGGGGCTGGAGCAGCAAAAGGAGGACGCGGTGCTGACGGTGAAGCACCTCGCCAACGAAAAACAACTCTCCTTCATGGGCACGCCGTACGAAAGCAAGATCGAGCAGATCTTCGGCAACTCAAACACCTACGATTTCAGCCGGTTTCATGGGAAGCTCGACATGATCTACATCGACGGCGGCCACGATCTGGAAACGCTGACCAATGACACCCGGAACTCCTTCGCCATGCTCGCGCCGGGACGGCCGACGGTGGTCGCGTGGCACGACTACGCCAATCCCGTTTATCCGCAGGTCAAGACCTACCTCGACGAACTGTCGAACAGCAAAAAGATCTATCACATCGAGGAGTCCTGGATGTGCTTCCACATTCAAAACCCGCCGGCGGGCATCCTCGAACAGCTTGACCGTTGAGTGACCAAAACACTTTTCAAACATCATGAGCGATTCGTCCAAAAAAGAAGGCATCATCATCGTCAGCGGTGGTCTGATGCAGATACCCGCCGTTCTCACCGCAAAACGGCTCGGCCTGTTCACCATCGCCACGGACGGCAACCCCAACGCCGCGGCGTTCAAGCACGCCGATCTGGGAGTGCCGATTGACACGCGCGACATCCCCAACACGGTGAAGTTCGCCGTGGAAAACCGGGAGCGCTACAACATCAAGGCGGTCTTTGCCGGCGCGGATGTGCCGGTCGAGGTCGCGCACATTGCGAAGGCTCTGAATCTGCCGGGCATTCCCGTGGAGGTAGCGGAACGTTCCCACAGCAAGGCCCTGATGAAGGAACGCTGGCTGCGCGACGGCATTCCGACACCCAAGGCCATCGAAGTCGGCACGCTCAAAGAAGCCCAGCTGGCGCTGAAGGAAATCGGCCTGCCCGCCATGGTAAAAGCCATCGACAACGCGGCTTCGCGCGGCAGCAAGAAGATCGTCCATGAAAACGAACTGGAGGAGGCGTTGAAAAACGCAAAGGCCGCATCCTCAACTTCCCGCGCCCTGATTGAACAGTACGTCACCGGCACGGAGCAAAGTGTCGAGACCATCGTCTGGAACGGCCGGCATTACCACTGCGGCATGGCCGACCGCCAGTTCGGATATCATCCCTACCACATCGAGACGGCGCACGTGGACCCCTCGGAGCTCCCCGCAGAAACCCAGCGGCGGATTTACGAGGTCGTGGATGCCGCGGCGGATTCGCTCGGCATCAACTTTGGCCCCGCCAAAGCGGACATGATGCTTACTGAGAAAGGCCCGATCATCATTGAAATGCCGGCGCGGCTCAGCGGTGGTTTTCATTCCCAATACACCACGCCGTTGTCCACGGGCCGCGATCCGATTCGCGCGGTGATGGAAATCTCGCTCGGACGCAAGCTGGACGAGTCATTGATCACGCCCAGCAAATCCAACGTGGCCATCTGCTCCGGAATCTTCCCGCCGCCCGGAAGATTGAAGGCCGTTCACGGCGTGGACGCCGCCAAGGCGATCAAGGGCGTGGAACAGATTCTCATCACCAAGCGCCCCGGCGAAATCATCGAACCGCTCATCGACAACGGCAAACGGGTCTGCTGGATCATCACCGTGGGAAAATCCAAGGCCGAGGCGCAGGCCATCTTCGCCCAGGTCAAGGAGACGATCCGGTTCGAGGTGGAGCCGCTTCGATAACGTCCAACGGTCGTTTTCTGGTCCGAAAGTCCAAACCGCAAAGCCCGCGGCCACCAAAGATCCGGCGAAACTCTTCACCCTGGCAAAAGCCTGGGTGCGGACCTATTTCGACCGCGCGAAAAACCATTCCTCGGCGTTCCTGTTCACGGGCGCCTCGCTGATGGTTTCCTTCGCGTCGATCATTGCCGGGGCGTTCATGCTCAAGATCGAGCCGCGCGACCGGGGCATGTGGGATTTGGCGCGGACCGCCCTGCCCTTTGCGATGCTTGCCCTGGTCGGCATCAACAACGGGCTGAGCCGGGATCTGCCCTACTATTTCGGCAAATCGGACAGCAAGACAGCGGACAAACTGGCGGGCACGGCGCAGTTTTACATCGCGATGGCCGGGCTGCTGGTGCTGCTCGCGGGAATGGGCAGCATCATTTGCTGCTGGGGGGAGACCCCACAGAAGCTGTTCACCTTCGCGGCGGTGACGGGTTTGATCATGGCGAGTTTCTACACGAACTACCTGATCGTCACCTTCCGCTCGGCCAAGTCGTTTCAGAATTTTTCCAAGATCAAGGTGGTCGAGGCGATTCTGACCGTGGCTACGATTCCGATGATCGCCTATCTGGGATATGCCGGCATGGTGTCGCGCACGCTGGTGCTGTCGGGCGTGGTGCTGCTCTGCATGCATTGGATGCGACCGGTGCGGGTGTTGCCGAAGTGGGACACCTCGTCGTTTCTCCTGCTGATGAAAACCGGCGCACCGATCTTTGTTTTTGATTACCTCATCTCCAATGTTTCGAACTGCGACAAATGGGTGCTGCTTAAGTTTGGCGGCCAGGACGGCCTGAAAATGGTGGGAAGCTTCGCGCTGGCCACGATGGCGCGGGAAGCCATCAGCAAGGTTCCGGATGCGCTGGGCGAATACATCTATCCGCGCATGAGCCACTGCTACGGTGAGTTTCATGACCCGATCCGTCTCTGGAAAATGGCCATCAAAGCCAGCCTCATGGTCATGGCCTTCATGGTTCCAGCCGTCGCGGTGAGCTGGTTTATCCTCCCGCCGGTGGTCTCCCATTTTTTTCCAAAATACGTGGATGCCGTTCCCGCCGCGCAGTGGATTTTGATTGGTTCCATTTTTAGCGGCGCGACCATTGGCAAACTGGCAATCTGGAGTTTGAAGGATTGGAAAATCATGGCGTGGTATCAGGTGTTGAACTGCGTCTTCATCGTCGCGGGTCCACTGGGGGGCGCGCTGTTGGGGAAAGATCTTCTGACCGGAGTGAGCCTGGGGATCGTGACCAGCCAGATGCTCTGGGTGCCCGTGGCGGCCTATCTCGTTTATCTTGCCACCCATCGCAAGACGGCGGCACCTGCAAACTGACGTCCCTGCATGAGCCGCGTCGAAAACTGGGATTTGATCCTGAAGCTGTGCGAGGAGATGCAGGACGAGGTCGTGGATGGATTGCGCATCGAACTGTTGAATGATTTCGGCAAGACGGATGAATTCTGCCGCGGACCAAACCTGCGTTATCTGGCGTCATGCTTCCGGTCCTTCTCCTGCGTCTCTGCGACAACCGATCTGCCGGCGGTCGCCCCGGACAAGATTTTGATTTTCTGCCTCGCAGCCACAGGTTCGAACCTGCTCAATCTGCTCCCGGTGGCCAAAGAAGCCCAGCGGCGGGGATTGTTGGGCGGGATTGTGACGGGTGAAGCGGTGGAACGAACCAATCCGGGGGCGTTCAAGGAGTTTCCAGTGGTGGTTTCCGAACGCGACCTGTGCCGGCGCGTGGGAATGAAATTTTTGCCCGGCAGCCTGGCGCGGGCAATCAAACGATTAAACCGGATCGTGCGCTGGCTGAATGTCCGCCATGATCACAGCGCCTTGCGGGTCCGGCAAAACTTCGGCGCCTATTTGAAGCTCATGGTTCAGGCGGAACGTTCTCAGATCATCTGGCGTCGTCTGCTTTCTCAATGGAAGCCTTCGAGCATCCTCACCACCAGTGATTTTTATCCATTCGAGTTCCACCTGATTGCGGAGGCAAAAAAACTGGGAATACCCTCGGCGATTCTTCAGCATGGCGAACCCAACGATGTGGTGGTGTGGCCGACTTACGCAGACACGTTTTTGGCCTGGGGCAAAAGCTACGAGGAGCAGCTAATCAAACGCGGGGCTCCTGAGGAGCGTGTGAAAATCACCGGCATGCCGTCGTCCGATGCTTGGTTCAACCGGGCAAAGCCAGCTGGGACAGACTCCAAAAAAACGCAGGGCGGCTGCCTGGTCTTGTCGCACACCCAAGACCGAATTGAAGACGCGGAACTCTTTGAGCGGTTTGGCCAATGCTTGAAGGAAACAATCGAGAAAACCCCGTCGGTAAAATGGAAAATCAAGCTACACCCCTCGGAGGATGACACGTTTTATCGCGAAACAGGACTGAGCGCCCTGACCCAGGTGGAAATCTTGCCCAGGAACATTTCTCTTGAGGAATCAGTTCTCGGCTCGGATGTGGTTTGCACCATCCGCTCCACTGCCGGTTTGCAGGCGATGATGCTGCAAAAGCCCGTTGTCGTTCTGGATTTGGCACGGACCGCGCCGGTGACTTGGCCGCTGCAAGGCGGCGGAATTTACGCCAAATGCGCAAATGATTTTTCCACCCTGGTAAACCAACTGGTGTCTGACCAGGCGGTTTTGCATTCTTTGCTGGAGCAGCAGCAGGCCTTCCTTGGCTTAAAATTTGCCCATCGTGGAAACGCCACCGCGGCAGTTGTGGATTGCCTGACAATCCAGAAAAGAAAAACGGGAACCCATCCTAGCCCCCTCCAGTAAAATCATGAGCAAGCCTTTCGTCGGAAAATTGCATCAGTTGTTGGGGCGCTTTTCGGGTTACTATTGGTTGACGGTAACCCAACTGGTTTACCGCCCAGCATTTGGCGCGATTGGTCCAAAGTCGCGAATAATCTCACCCCTAAAAATGCGAAATATGGAGAACATTTTCATCGGGGCGGGAGTAACAATTGCCAGGCATACTTGGCTTTTTGCTTTGCCAGCCCTGCAAAATCACCTTCCGAAATTAGCAATTGAAGATGGCTGCCAAATTGGAAATTTCAATCACATCACCTGTGTGAATGAAGTTCGCTTAGGTGCCAAGGTCCTTACTGCGGATCGCGTTCACATCTCCGACAATACTCATGATTTTAAAAACCCTCACATACCGATCATGGACCAACCTATTTCTTCAAAAGGTCCGGTTCATATTGGCTCTGGCTCTTGGTTGGGTGAAAACGTCAATGTTCTCTCCTGTAAAATAGGTCGAAATTGCGTAGTTGGGGCCAATTCAGTCGTTACGAAAGACGTGCCAGACTTTTGCGTGGTCGCCGGTATCCCGGCACGAATCATTCGCCAATTTGACCAAAACTCAAAAACTTGGGAAAAATCATAAACAGGAACGTCGGAAGTCTTTACACCGCTGAAGAAAACATCAAACCATTACACAACAATCACTTAAGAACATCACCCCGCCAAATCTCCGCTGTCTTGGTGAAACCCTTTACAGTTCGACTCTTCGATCAACCAAAATATTATAAAGCCGCCCCATTTCCCCACACCAAAAAATCCCCACAAAACACTCATAAACAGACACTTAGGAAATTACACCAACCCATTAAAACAAACACAGACCCTCTTGGCATAACTATCGCTTTAGATGTTCAGAGACTGATAAAACCAAACTCGAAACATAATATGAAAAAACTACTCCTCACAGCACTGGCGGTTTCGCTGGCAGCAGCAACCCAAGTCGGCGCTTTGACTGTCACTGTCACCCAAATTTCCGGTTACTCCACCGGCACGGGTGGTGAATTCAATGTAAACCCCATCACTGGCGTGGGCTATGCGCCTTCCGTCATCATCGGTGGCGGCTTTGAAACCTTCTGCATCGCGAAGAACGTTGGCATCACCATTCCTGGCACCTACAGCGCTACCGTAAACGCTGATGGTGTTTATGTGACCGATTATTCCGGTGGAACCAAGACCCTTTCCTTGGGAACAGCATACCTCTACCAACAATTCGCCACCGGCGTGTTGGCTGGATACCATTATAACGACATTATCGGTGGTGCGGGTTCAGGTCGTGCCCTCGACGCTCAAATGCTGCAGTTGGCCATTTGGAATTTGGAAGGCACCTACACCTACCTCGGTGGTGATGTGACCGCTCTGACCAACCCGTTCATTGCTCTTGCTGCCAATCAGTTCGGTGGCGGTTTGGCTGGTTTGGCTGCCGCCCGTGCAGCGAACGGTGCTGGTGGTTTCGGCGTTGGAGCCTTGAACCTGACCGGCGATGGCACAACTTTGCCTCGCGGCACGCCGGTTCAATCCATGTTGATCCTCCTCCCTGACGGTGGCACCACCCTCATGTTGATGGGCATCGGATTCAGCAGCTTGGCTCTGATCTCCCGCAAGTTCCGCGCTTAATAATTAAGCCAACATAAGAATTCTCACGGGGCAGCTTCGGCTGCCCCTTTTCCTTGCCTCTGCGGGACACAAATGCGTCTCGCAGAGGCTCTTCTCCAACCTCGGTCTTTCAAACATTGCAGTTACGCCCCACATCAGCCTATCCCTCGGTAAATCCCAGCTTCCTTTTTTACAGACAAACAACTTCGCTGGCCATGAACTCCAGCACTAAAATTTAAATAACACTATGAAAACTGCCATTGTCGGTCTTGGTTATGTCGGACTCCCGCTTTCACTTCAATTCGCCCGGTGCGGCGTAACAGTCCTCGGTTTGGATATTGATGACAATAAGGTGAACGCTTTGAACAAAGGGCAAAGCTACATCAAGCATATTTCTTCCGAGGCAATAAGCGAAGCCGTCAAAGCGGGCAGCTTTTCGGCCTCAACGGATTTTAGCCGCGTCAAGGACGTTGAGGCTGTAATCATTTGCGTTCCAACCCCGCTGAACAAAAACCGCGAACCCGACATCTCCTACATCGTCGAAACCGGCCGCAGCATCGCCCCACACCTGCAAAAGGGAACCCTCGTGGTGCTCGAATCAACCACGTATCCCGGCACCACCGACGAAGACTTGCGGTCTGTATTGGAAGCGGGATCCAAATTAAAGGCCGGTATAGACTTCCACCTGGCCTTTTCACCCGAACGCGAAGACCCGGGCAATCCGGACAGCAAGGTGGCTATCATCCCGAAGGTGGTGGGCGGTTTTACCCCGGCCTGTTTGGAAAAGGCCAAGGCGCTTTACTCCAAAGCCATCAAAACCCTGGTGCCGGTTTCTTCCTGCCGCGCGGCGGAAGCCACCAAGCTTTTGGAAAACACCTTCCGCGGCGTCAATATCGCCTTGGTGAATGAATTGAAAGTGGTTTACAGCGCCATGGGCATTGACGTTTGGGAAGTCATCAACGCCGCGAAAACGAAACCGTTTGGTTTCATGGCTTTTTATCCCGGCCCCGGCTTGGGCGGCCACTGCATTCCCATCGACCCGTTTTATCTGACTTGGAAAGCGCGAGAATACGGCCAGCATACAAAATTCATCGAACTTGCCGGTGAAATCAACACCGCCATGCCCGAGTATGTGGTTCACCGGCTGGCGGAAGCGCTGAACGAAGGCAGCAAATCAGTCAAAGGCAGCCGCGTCCTGATTGTTGGCCTGGCCTATAAGGCAGACGTGGATGATGAACGAGAATCGCCCAGCTACATTCTCATGGAAATGCTCAAGCATCGCGGTGCGAAGGTGGATTATTATGATCCCTACGTCCCGATCATTCGCCCCACCCGTGAGCATGCCCAATGGACCGGAACCAAATCCGTGACCTGGGACAAACAAACCATCCAGAGCTATGACGCCGTGCTGATCTCCACCAAGCATTCCTCCGTCAACTACCGTGAACTCGCTGAGTGGTCACCGCTCATTGTGGACACCCGGAATGCGATGGCTGGCGTACCTGTCAAACCCCATCAGGTTTGGAAAGCCTGAAGAGCAGGCGTTTCATCGCAGGCTTCACAGGCTCGTCGTCACATGGCAATCCGCTGATCAAAAACCCTCAACTCGTTAACTCCTCTATGATCATACTTCTTGGAGCAACCGGCTACATCGGCCGCGCTTTCGCCGCTGAGTTGCGCAAGCGCCAGATTTCGTTCACGCCGCTGACCCGCAAGGCGGTCGATTACACGCGCTTCGACACTCTGTTCGACTACCTGCACAGGACCAAGCCCGCATTTGTCATCAACGCCGCCGGCTTCGTGGGAAAGCCGGACATCGACGGCTGTGAAGGCTCCAAGGCGGAAGCCGTGCAGGCCAACACGCTCCTGCCACAAACCCTTGCCCGCGTCTGTTATCTGACAAAAACACCCTGGGGACACATCTCCTCGGGCAGCATTTACTCCGGGGCGCGGGTGGCGAAAAACAACACCCTGCAGATCGAGCGCGACCTGAATGATCCGGAGGTCTGCAAGCTGTTTGACCTGCACCCGGAAAAATTCCGCGGCTTCACTGAGACCGATGAACCCAACTGCTCATTCCGTTCGCCGCCATGCAGTTTTTATAGTGGCACCAAGGCCCTCGCCGAGGAGTCGCTGCGCTGGTTTGAGCAATGTTACCTCTGGCGTCCGCAGATCATGTTCGACGAATTCGACCATCCCCGCAATTATCTGTCCCGGCTTCAGGAAGACGCCGCCATCAGGACCGGCATCAACTCCTTCACGCACCGTGGTGATTTCGTGCGCGCCTGCCTCCAGTTGTGGGAGCGCCGCGCACCCTACGGAGCCTACAACATCGTCAACCCCGGCGCCGCCAGCGCAAATCAAATCGCCGCCGCAATCCACCGGATTCTCCGCCGAGAACAGCAGCCTGGAACCGCCACCTCCCCCGCAAACAGGTCCAAATCGCAGAAGAGCCAAAGCCTGCTCGACCCCGGCAAGCTGATTTCGGCGGGCGTCAAAATGCGGCCTCTGCGCGACGCCTTGGAAGATTCCTTGAAAAAATGGCAGCCTTCCCCCCAAGATGACGCTTGGATGGGACAGTCCAACACGGGCAAACGGTAAACCAACCAAAACCATCAGGATGAATATGCCAATCGCCTCGGGCAATAGCTGGAAGACTCTGACCCTGCCGATCCTTGCGGCCTTGGCCCTGGTCGCGCTCAACCAATCCCAAGCCCAGTCAGTCATCATTCCACCTCCGGCAATTTCTCCTGAAGTTCGCCCCACTGAATCCAGCTCCGGCACCAACGAGGTGGAAAGCGCCTCGGGCGGAAGCTCCTCATCTACCGGCTTCGGCTCCGTACCGCAAAACAACAACCCCTTCAGCTGGGGACCGGTCGTCCTTCACCCGCGACTGGCCTATGGTTTCAGCTACGGCACCGGCCTTCAATCACAGCCCGGCCAGGCCCGGCGGACCGTCATCAACACCCTGACCCCGGGCATCACCTTCGACCTCGGCCAGCTTTGGGCCCTCAGCTATAACGCTGCCGCCACGTTTTATTCGGACCCGAACTTCAAGGACAACGTCGACCACAACGTTTCCCTCCGCGGTCACACCACCTACGAGGACTGGAGTTTCAACCTTTCCCAAAGCGCCGCCATCACCTCGGACCCCCTCGTGGAAACCGCCCAGCAGACAGACCAGCAAAGTTATTCCACCAGCTTTGGGGCCGGGTATCAGATCAACGGAGAATGGTCCGGGCAGCTCACCGCTGCGCAGGATCTGCGCTATGCCAAGGGCGTCCAAAACGGTTCCGGCAGCACCGCCGACTGGTCGCTCTCCGGCGGATTGAACTATCAAATCGGACCGGGAGTTTCCACCGGCGTCGGCGCGGGAGCCGGATACAATCACGTCGGCACCGGCACGGACATGACCTATGAGAATCTGAACGGCCAGATCAGCTGGCACTTCGCCCGCAAGCTGAGCCTCTCCGTCAACGGCGGCGCGGAAATCCGCCAGTTCCTCGGCTCCGGCCAGTCCTCGCTGATCAGCCCCACGTTTGGCGTCGGCCTCGATTATCATCCGCTCGATTACACGGCCATCTCCTTGTCCGCGAGCCGCGGCGTCAGCCCGTCGCTCTTTCGCAACCAAGTAACCCAGACCACCTCGGTGAACCTCGGACTCAGCCAGCGGCTCTTCGGCAAATACTACCTCAGCGTCAGTGGCGGCTACGGACTTTCCACCTACCAGGATTCCAGCCTGACCGGCGCCGCCTTTTCCGGACGCGAGGACACCCGCTCGTTTTTCAGCGTCAATCTGAGCCGCAGCTTCCTCAAGCGCGGCACCGCCTCGGTCTCGTATTCCAACAGCCACAACACCTCGAATGCCACGGGCTTTGGATATGACAGCGACCAGATCGGCTTTTCGATCGCTTACAGTTACTAAGCGTCTGCTAATTCGGCCGGCGGTTGATGTCACCTGCCGCATTCCAAGGATTCCATGGAACCCGCTCTGCCACCATCCCCGAACACTGCGTCGGTTCTTTCCCGTCGCGGAAAACGATTCCTCCTGTTCGCCGCTGCGCTGGTGGCATGCTTTGGGATTCCACTCCTGGCGTTGCTTCGGTTCTCATTGCACAGCGAACTCTATTCGCACGTCATGCTGATTCCGGCCATCAGCGGCTATTTGATCTGGACCGACCGGCGCAAAATCAACACCGCCTTCGAGTCCGCCCGATTGCCGGCAATTTTCTGCTTCGCGATTGGCATCAGCCTGCTGCTGTTTCAGACGTTGTTCCTTGCCCATCAGCCTGCCGTGGACGAAGCCGACCGGTTGTGCGTCTGGACCCTGGCATTTTTGGCCATGCTGGTCGGCGGGTTATCCTGGATTCACGGGCAGAAGGTCGCGCGTTCCGTGGCCTTTCCCCTGGCCTTTCTTGTCTTCATGGTCCCCATGCCGCGGGTGATGGAGGACGGTCTGGTCACCTTCCTGCAACACGCCTCGGCGGAAACCTCCTACCGGATGCTGACCTGGTCCGGGATGTCCGTGTTCCGCGAAGGCACGCAATTCACCCTTCCGCACGTGAGCTTTGGCGTGGCACCAGAATGCAGCGGCATCCGCTCCACCCTGGTGCTGTTCATGACCGGCCTGCTGGCGGCCTACTTTTTTCTCAAACAAAAGCGCTCGCAGCTGGTCTTAGTCTTGATGTTGATACCGCTCGGCATTCTGCGGAACTCGATTCGCATTTTCACGCTGGCCTGGCTGGCGGTGAAATGGAATCCCGACGTGCTGAACTCCGACCTGCATCACCGCGGCGGACCGTTTTTTTTCGCAGTGTCGCTGCTGCCGTTTTTTTTGCTAATCTGGCTCCTGCGCAAACTTGAAGCCCGACAATTTCCAAAATAAAATCATGCTCCGCACCTTACGCACCTTAAGATTCAGCATTTCCAGCCAGCTCCTCATCGCGCTGGTGATACTTGTCGCCGGCCTGGGATTGTCCGGCTGCTCCCAGGGATCGCGCAAAGCGCGTCATCAGGCCAAGGCGGACAAGGCCTTTGATGCCGGTGATTACCCGCAGGCGGAGGTGGAATATCTGAATCTCGTCAGCGTGGATCCGACCGATGCCCACGCGATGGCCCGGCTGGGTTTGATTTACCTGGAAAACGGAAAGATGTCGCGGGCCTTTCCCTTCTTGAAGCGGGCCGAGGAACTCGACGGCAACAATCTCCAGGTCCGCCTCAAAATCGGACTGTTGAACGCTGCGTCCGGCAATCACAAGGCGGCCCGCGAACAGGCCCTGTTCATCTTGGACAAGGATCCCAAGTACCCCGAAGCCCCGCCCCTCCTCGCCCAATCCGCCAAGACGGCCAAGGACCAGGAAACCGTCCGCCAGCGGCTCGACAAGCTGGTCACGCTAATCGGCCCGACCGTCTGGACCGAACTGGCGTTTGGCAGCCTTTCTGTGCAAGCCGGAAAAATCGGCGAGGCAAAAGCGCACATTGAAAAGGCGCTGGCGCTGGATCCCAAATGCGCCGACGCCTATTACTCCCTCGGCACCATCCAGTGGCTGGGCAATGACCTGGCCGGCACGGAGCGGTCCTTCAAACAGGCCGCGGAATTGTCCCGCCCGCGCTCCGCCCACAAGCTCGGATATGCGAACTTCAAATTCAAAACCGGGGCGCTGGAGGCCGGCAAGGAGGTGCTGACCCAGGTGACGCAGGAAACACCGGATTACCTGCCCGCCTGGGGGTCGCTCGCCGAACTGGCGCTGGCGCAGAGAAACTTCGAGGAATGCACGCGGCTGCTGAACCAGATCCAGGCCCGTGATCCGGAAAACTATCAGGCCCAGGTGCTCGGCGCCCGCCTCAAGCTCCTCCAAGGCCGCGCCAGCGAGGCCATCGCCGTCTTGGAACTGCTCACCCTCCGGTATCCCACCGCGCCCCAAAATTTTTTCCAGCTCGGCCTGGCGCATCTGTTCACCGGCGACAATGCCAAAGCGCTTAAATACATCAACGAGGCGCTGGCCCTGGATCCAAGTTACGAGGACGCCATCCTCTGGCAGGCGCAGTTGAACACGCAGCGCGGCGAGGCCGAAGCCGCCATCAAATCGCTCCAGGCCCTGATCAAGCGCCGCCCCCAGCTGGATGATGCTTATCTCAAGCTTGCCGGCGCGTATGCCGCCAAGGAGGATCTGTCCAGCGCGATCGCGACCTGCCGCCAGCTCCAAAACTTCCATGCCGAATCGCCAAACATCCCTTTCGTCATCGGCGGTTTTCTGCTCCAGCAGGACAAGCCCAAGGAGGCCCGGAACGAATTCCTCCGCGCCCGCACGTTGTCGTCCCAGTTTCAGCCCGCCTTCCAGCAGCTCGTGGCCCTGGACATCCACGAGAAAAATTTTGATGCCGCCCTGAACTCAGTTCAAAAGGAAATCGACCTGCATCCCGAACTGCCCGAACTGCGCGCCCTGCGCGCCCAGATTTGGATCGCCCAGACCAACCATGACGAGGCCGAGAAGGACCTCCGCAAGGCCCTCGAACTCAATCCCAACTACCGGCCCGCCTACATGATGCTGGCCGACCTGTACGTCAGCTCGAAGCGCAATGAGAAGGCGCTGCAAGAACTGGCCGCCTTCGTCGAAAAAAATCCCCGGGACGTTCCCGCTTTGATGCTCATGGGGATGCTCAACAACGAACGGGGCAATTTTTCCGAAGCCCGCGCCTGTTATGAACGGCTCCTCGAGATCAACCCCAACTTCGGCATTGCGCTGAACAACCTTGCCTACCTCTACTCGGAAAAATTTGAGATGCTCGACCGCGCCTACGAAACCGCCCGCAAGGCTCGGGACCTGGCGCCTTACGATCCGGCGGCGTCGGACACCCTGGGCTGGATTCTTTACAAGCGCGGCGATTACAACTGGGCCGCCAGCCTTCTCCAAGCCAGCGCCGAAAAGCTGCCCGATGAGCCCGAGGTGTTCTATCACCTGGGCATGACCTATTACATGTTGAACCAGGAAGTCCGGCGCGCACCGCTCACGCGGGCCTGCGGGGCCAAAAGGACTTTGAGGGCAAGGACGAGGCCCGGAAACGTCTGGCGTTGCTCTCGCTCGACTTCACCAAGGGCGGACCCGAGATCACCGCGGCGCTGGAAAAGCGTTTGCAGGAGCAGGCGGATGACCCAGTGGCGCTGACACATCTGGCGGCGATCTATGAAACGCAGGGTTTGCGGGAAAAGGCCGCCGAGCTTTATGAACAGGTGCTCCGCCTGAATTCCAGCAACCCCAAATCGCTCATCAACCTGGCACGCCTGTACGCCGATCATCTGAACAACCAGCCCAAGGCCCTGGAACTGGCCAAGTCCGCCTACAAGCTCGCGCCCAATGACGTGGATATCGCGCATGTGCTGGGACGGCTCGTGTTCGCAAACGGCCAATACAAGTGGGCTTTGAGCCTGCTCCAGCAGGGCGACGCCCGCAAATCCGCCGACGCCGACCTGCTCTACAACCTGGCGCTGGCGCTTTACAGCATGGGCCAGCCCGCCGAAGCCGTCGGCACCATGCACGACGCCTTGATGTCCAATCCGAACTTCGCCCAGGCGCAGGAGGCAAACCAGTTCATGGAGCTTGTCAGCCTGGCGGATGATCCCGCCAAGGCGGCCGAGTCCGAGTCGCTCATTCAAAAAACGCTCAAGACTGACGCCGCCAACGTCCCCGCGCTGATGGCCTCGGCCGCCATCGCGCAGCAAAAAGGCAATCTGCCCGCCGCCATCTCCGCGTTGGAACAGGCGTTGCAGCGCTATCCGGACTTTACCCCGGCCATCAAAAAGCTCGCCGCAAACTATTTTTCCACGCCGGGCAAGGAACAGCGCGCCTACGAACTGGCGGTCAAGGCCCGCGAGGCTTCGCCTGCCGACGCCGGCATCGCGCGGCTGCTGGGCATGATTTCCTATCAGCGCGGCGACTTCTCCAGCGCGGTCCGCCTCCTCAAGCAAGGTCTGGCAAATGAAAATCCGGCTGACGCCCGGCCGTATTATTATCTCGGCATGGCGCAGTTCAAACTCAAAAGCCTGTCCGAAAGCAAAACCAGCCTCCAGCAGGCGATGTCCAAAAACCTGGAGGGACCGCTGGCCGACGAGGCCAGGAAAACGCTGGCCCTGATCAAGTAAGTTTGCCGGCCCCGATCACCGTTCCCGCCGACCGTCCGCCATGAGCAGCACTGCCTTTGTCACCTACGCCAGCGCCATCTTCAGCGCCCTGGTGGGATTGGCGGCGCTGCTGCCGTCCAAACGGACCGCCACCAACTGGTTTTTCTTCGCGGGCATGTTCGTGCTCGGACTGGAAAGCCTTTTCACCGGAGCCAGCCAGCAGGCTCAATCCGCTGAAACCATTCTTCGCTGGCAGACGGTGGCCGGCATCACCAGCACCTTTCTTCCTGGCATCTGGCTGATCTTCAGCCTGAGCTATTCACGCGGCAACTACCGCGAATTTCTCGCGCGCTGGCGGCCCATCCTCTTTGCCTCGGTCGCCCTGCCCATCCTGCTGCTCGGCACGATGGAGCACGACTATTATGCCCCCATTCAGCAGATCGAGGGCACGGATGACTGGGTGCTGCCGCTGACCTTTGCCGGCAAAGCCTTCAACGTGTTTCTGCTGGTGGGCATCTTGCTGGTGCTCATCAACCTGGAAAAAACCTTCCGCAGCACCGTCGGCACGCTGCGCTGGCGCATCAAGTTCGTGGTGCTCGGCCTCTGCGTCATCTTCGGCGCCCGCATCTACGCATGCAGCCAGGCGCTCCTGTATTCGCGCGTTTTTCTTTCCCTGGCCGAGGTGGAGGCGGCCGCGCTGCTGATCGGCTGCCTGCTGATTGCCGTCTCCCAATGGCGCGCGGGCCAGTTTGAGGTCGATGTCTACCCGTCTCACACTTTTCTCTACAGCTCGATCACGATTCTCATCACCGGGATTTATTTCCTGATCGTTGGCACGCTCGCCAAGGTGGTGATCTTCCTGGGAGGCGACACCTCGTTCCCGGTCAAGGCGCTGTTCATCCTGATCGGCATGGTGGGCTTTGCGGTCATCCTGCTGTCCGACCGCGTCCGCCAGACGATTCAACGCTTCGTCAGCCGGAACTTCAAACGGCCGCTCTATGATTCCCGAAAAGTCTGGAGCCAGTTCACGGAGAAAACCGCCCACGCCACCAATCCCGCCAGCCTTTGCGAGGCCACCACGAAACTGGTTTCCGACACGTTCAACATCCTGTCCGCCACCATCTGGCTGGTGGATGAAACCGAAAAGAAGGTCGTGTTCATCGCCTCCACCGCGCTGCCCGGCAACGAGGCGCCAACCTCCATCAAATCCGGCGCCAGCTCGGAATTGTTCCTGTCCAGCCTCAAGGCGAACCCCTTCCCGTTTGATTTGGAAGAATCCAAGGAGCCCTGGGCCGTCGCCCTGCGCGACAGCAACCCGGCCAGCTTCAACAAGGGCGGCCACCGCATCTGTGTTCCGATCTTCGCCGCTGAACGTCCGCTCGGTGTCATGATCCTCGGCGACCGCGTCAACGCCCTGCCCTACTCGCTGGAAGAGCTCGACCTGCTGCGCTGCATCGGCGGCCACGTCGGCGCGAGTCTGCGCACGCTGCAGCTTTCCAAAAAGCTGATGGAGGCGAACGAGCAGGAGGCCTTTCGCGCGGTGTCGGCCTTCTTCGCCCACGATTTGAAGAACGCCGCCTCGACGCTTTCCCTGATGCTGCAAAACCTGCCGCTGCATTTTGACGACCCGGAATTTCGCGCCGACGTGCTGCGCGGCATTTCCAAGACCGTCAACCACATGAACCACCTCATCGGGCGGTTGAGCGTGCTGCGGGAAAAGCCCGAGCTAAAATTGGCGGAGACTGACTTGAACGAAATCGTCACCACTGCGCTGGGCCGCTGGAAATCGTCGCCGGACATTGTCCTTGAAACCGAGCTGCGTCCGCTGCCCCGCCTACCCCTCGACGCCGATCAAATCCAGAACGTCGTCATCAACCTGGTGCTCAACGCCCACGAAGCCATCGCGCGGCGCGGGAAAATCGGCGTTCAGACCGCCGAGCAAAACGGCTGGGTCGTGTTGACCGTCGCCGACGACGGCTGCGGGATGACGGAGGACTACATGCGCCATTCGCTCTTCCGGCCCTTTCAAACCACAAAGAAAGGCGGGACCGGCATCGGCATGTTCCAGTGCAAGATGGTCATCGAGGCGCATCGCGGAAGAATCGAAGTGGAAAGCCAGCCGGGCAAAGGTTCAACTTTCTCCGTTCTGCTCCCGCTGCCATAATTATAACAGCAATGAAGCCCAAACTCCTCATAGTCGATGACGACGACGAGATCCGCACCCAGATGAAATGGGCGTTGAACGCGGACCATGAAATTCTGCTCGCCGAGGACCGGCCGAGCGGGGTTGAAATGTTCCGCGCACATTCACCAGCGGTCGCCCTGCTGGATCTTGGACTGCCCCCTCACGCCGGCAGCACCACGGAAGGTTTCGCGCTGTTGGGGGAGATTCTTGCCGCGGACAAGATGGCCAAGGTCATCATCATCACCGGTCAGAACGAGCGCGAGCACGCGCTGCAGGCCATCGCCTCCGGGGCCTACGATTTTCTCTGCAAGCCCGTCAACATGGACGAGCTGAAGATTCTGATCAAACGCTGCTTTCACGTCGCGGGGCTGGAGCGGGAAAACCGCACGCAGTGGCAGAACCTTGGCGACGGCATGTTCGAGGGGATGCTGGGTACCGGCAAAAAAACCCAGGAGATGTTTTCCGCCATCCGCAAAGTGGCCGCCACGGAGGCGCCGGTGCTGCTGTTGGGCGAAAGCGGCACCGGCAAGGAAAAGGCCGCGCTGGCCATTCACTGCCGCAGCCGCCGCAACGCCGGCCCGTTTGTGGCCATCAACTGTGGCGCCATCCCGGACACGCTGCTGGAGAGCGAATTGTTCGGCCATGAAAAGGGCGCGTTCACGGGAGCCCATGTGCAGCGCAAGGGCCGCATTGAATCCGCCGACGGCGGCACTTTGTTTCTCGATGAAATCGGCGAGCTGCCGCCCCCGCTCCAGGTCAAGCTCCTCCGTTTTTTGCAGGAACAGCGCCTGAGCCGCATCGGCGGACGCGAGGAGATCAAGACGAACGTCCGCGTCATCGCCGCCACCAACGCCGATCTCAAAGGCAACATCGTCGAGGGAAAGTTCCGGGAGGATCTCTATTACCGGCTGGCGGTCGTGACCATCATGCTGCCGCCGCTGCGGGAACGGGGCGACGACGCCAAGCTGCTGGCGCAGATTTTCCTCGAACGTTTCGCCGCCGAAAACGGCAAGAGCAATCTCTCCTTCCAGCCCGACGCCCTGCGCGCCTTGAACCGGCACACCTGGCCAGGCAACATCCGCGAGCTGGAAAACCGAGTGAAACGCGCGGTCATCATGACCGACAGCAAGCGCGTCAGCGTTGAAGACTTGGAATTGAACCAGCTCGGGGCGACCGACCGGCCGGCCACCCTCAAGGAAGCCCGGGAAAATCTGGAGCGGGAGATGGTGCAGCAGGTTTTGCAGCGGCATTCCGGCAAGATCAGTTCCGCCGCGCAGGAACTCGGCATCAGCCGGCCAACCCTTTACGAGCTCATGGAAAAGCTCGGCATCAGCCGCGAGTAAGACTTCACCGGATCACTAAAGGCAAAAAGGCGCGGATATCTTCCGCGCCTTTTTTGTTTTGCCAGACTAGAGCTTTTCCCGACCAGCAAACCCGGCGTCCAAGTCATGCCAGTGTTCGATGTCATCCTCGTTCTTTTCCCAGCACAGGAACACTTCCCGTCCGTCCATGAGGGCGGGAAAATCGATCAGGCCGCGTTCAAGGTCCTTGATTTGGATTTCCCGGGTTTGAAACTCCGCCATGACGGAGCACAGGAACGCCAGTGTGCGAATCCATCGCTCCACCACGTCGCCGCCGGCATCCCGGCCTTCGGCTGACAAACGGGCGATCTCCCGGTCCTCCTGCTGATGGCTGCGGTATAAATCCGCGAGCTGTTCCAGCCACAAACGAAGCTGCGGCAGCAGCGCACGGGCCTCGGCCAGCGTGTAGTGATGCTCGAATTGATGCGCCATGGGAATTTACCGCGGCAGCGCCTCCAGCTTCTTTTCAACCTCAGGGCTGGGCGCGAGCTTCAACGACTTGCTCCAGGCTTCGCGCGCCTTCTCCGGCTGGCCCAGCTCCGCATAGATGTCGCCAAGATGGGTGAATATTTCCGCGTCTTCTTCGTCGGCATGGGCGGCGGCTTTCAGGGCGTAGTCCAAGGCAAGTTGGGGCTGTTTCAGCTGGAAAAGCACCCAGGCCATGCTGTCGAGATAGGCGGCGTTCTCCGGCTCCTTCTTGACGGCTTTCGCGATCAGCTCCCGCGCCCGGTCCAGGTTCTGGCCGCGCTCGGCCCACATGTAGCCCAGATAGTTTTGCGCCTCGTCGAAGTCCGGATTCAACGTCAGGCAGTTCAGAAAATGTTTTTCCGCCTGGGCCAGGTCCCCGACGCGTTCGCAGGCCGAGCCGAACTGAAAATAGAAAACCTCCCGCAACTGGCCGGCGTCGCCGGAGCGCGCAATGACTTCGGCCGAGGTGAAACACCGGACGGCGTTGGTGAAATCACGCTGATGCACCGCGGCCATGGCGCCGAGGTATTCAATCGGAAAGCTGGGGGGAAATTTCTTCCGCGCCGCGGCCAGCGTCTCCAAGGCCTCCCGGGGCTGGTTCAGATTCAACTGCACGTTGGCAAGGCTCGCATAGGCCGGCTGAAAATCGGGATTCAGCAGGATGGCCTTGCTGAGATACTCGGCGGCCTCAACGGCGTTGGTGGCTTCAATGGCGAGGGTTCCCAGGATGAAATAGTTCCGGGCATCGGTCGGATTGTCCCGCAGCATCTCCTTGTAGAGGATCGCCGCATGGGCATGGTCGTTCAGGCCGAGATAAAGCTGGGAGAGCTTGGTCCGGACGGTTTCACGCAGGGTGGACAGCTCGGGAAAGTTGTCGAGCAGCGACTGAAAAACTGCCGCGGTCTCGTTGGTCCGCCGCAGGGTTGTGAATCCATCCGCAAGACGGAGCAGCACTTCCGGAGTAGCCTCAGCCATTCCTTTTGCCCTCTGAAACGCATCCAGCGCCCGGGCCTGCATGCCGTTTTTCGACTCGGGCATCTGCATGCCCAGACGCAAATAAGATTCGCCGCAGAAAACCAACACCTCCGGCGAAGCAGCCGCACTCCGGGCGGCGTCATCAATCAGCTTGGAAGCTTCGGCAAACTTGCGCCCCTGCCAGCAGATTTGAAACAGGACCGCCAGCGCCTCGGTGGATTGGGGATTCTTTTTGAGGGCGGTGCGACCAGCGGTCACGGCCGGTTCCAGCCGGTTGAGTTGAAAATACAACGTGCCCAGCCTTGAAAAGAGTTCGCCGGGCGCTTTGGGTTGGCTTGCCGCCGATTCCAGCACCGCCACCGCCTTGTCGAACTGGCCGGCCTGGATAAACAACTGGGAGACTTCCATGGCCAGCTCCACATTGGCCGGATCTTTTTCCGCGGCCGCATAAAACTCGCCCAGCGCTCCGGTCACATCGCCGCCCACCGCCCGTAACACGCCCGTTCCATAATGTGCCTGGGCGTCAACGGCGGCTGACTCAACGCCCGGCTTCGACAAGGCGGCTTTGCGCCCCGGAGCCCCGGAGCCGTCCAGGTGGAGAACCCGGCATCCGCACAGGAATAGACCGCATGCGAACACCAGCGCCATCCTCAGAGAAAAGCGAACGCTCATGCGGTGATACTAACTCAAACCGGCGCAACCCGCCAAAGACGAGTTGCGCCGGTGCAGAGAAATACAATCAGCAGCTTACTTCTGCCAGGTGCGTTTCTTGTGACGATTCAAACGCAGCTTTTTACGGCGCTTGTGTTTGTTAATTTTTGCCTTACGACGTTTTTTGATTGAACCCATATAATTTAATGGCCAATTGACTACCGGAGTTTCGGTAAAATGCCAAACTATTTTTTTAGTAAACCACCTTGTTCAAAGGATACTCGATGATGCCTTCGGCGCCGGCCGACTTGAGCTGCGGAATCAGCTCGCGCACCACCCGCTCGTCGATGATGGTTTCCACCGCCACCCAGCCCTTGAGGCTCAGGTTGGAAATGGTCGGGTTGCGCAGGGCCGGCAGGCTCGCCAGCAGGCTGGCCAGATTTTTCTCCGCGATGTTCATCTTGAGCCCAACCTTCGCCTCGGCGTCCAGCGCGCCCTTGAGCAGCATCGCCAGGGTTTCGATCTTCTTGCGCTTCCAAGGGTTCTTCCACGCGGCAAGGTTGGCGATGAGACGCGGCGTCGAACTCAAAAGCTCGTCCACAATCCGCAGCTTGTTCGCGCGCAGCGAAGATCCGGTTTCGGTCACTTCGACAATCGCATCGACCAGCTCGTGCGCCTTGACCTCGGTGGCGCCCCAGGAGAACTCCACCTCGGCGGAAACGCCATGCTTCTTCAGATATTTTTTGGTCAGGTTGACCACCTCAGTGGCGATGCGTTTGCCTTGCAGGTCCTTCACGGTTTTCACCGGGGAATTTTCCGGCACGCACAACACCCAGCGGGCGGGTTTGCGGGAAACTTTGCTGAAAAGAAACTCCCCCACCTCATGAACCTTGGAGCCGTTCTCGATGATCCAGTCGTAGCCGGTGATGCCGCAGTCCAGATAGCCGTGCTCGACGTAGCGGCTGATTTCCTGCGCGCGGATCAGGCGGATCTCCATCTCCTCGTCGTCCACGTAGGGAACGTAGGACCGGCTGCTGACCTGGATGTTGTAACCCGCCTTGGCCATCTTCTCGATGGTGGCGTCCTGCAAGCTGCCCTTCGGCAAGCCAAACCGTAGTTTCTTCATGCTCATTAAATGTTCAGCGATGGCTCTTCAAATGAAGGGATGATTTGCCAAGTTTGACGCGGCAAGGCGAACTTTTTCTTGGTCTTTAACGAACGGATATTGCCGGCGATGCAAGTCGGGTGTCAGGATTTCCATCGCGTCCGCCGTCCGGCAACGGAAACATCGCCCCGCGCAATCGCCGCCACGCAGCGCGGATACAGCTCATGCTCCGCCGCGTGAATGCGCTGATGCAGCGTCTCCGCCGTGTCATGGTCAAGCACCGGCACCGTCTGCTGGCCTATGATGGCGCCGGAATCCACGCCCGCGTCCACGTAATGAACCGTGCAGCCCGTGAACTTCACGCCGTGCTCCAACGCCTGCTTCCACGCTTCCAGTCCGGGAAAGGACGGCAACAGCGACGGATGAATGTTCACAATGCGCCCTTCGAAGGCCCGCAGGAAATCACCCTTCAGCACCCGCATGAAGCCGGCGAGCACGATCAAATCCACCTGCGCCGCCTGCAACGCCGCCACAAACGCGCGTTCAGCGTCTTCTTCAAGCTTGGTGCGAAACTTCCCCGGCGCGATGTATTGGGCGGGCAGGTTTCGCTGGCGGGCATGCGCCAAAATTCCAGCATCGGCCACGTCGCTCAGCACGATGGCGACCTGCGCGGCAATCTTGCCCGCGGCGATGGCGTCGGCGATGGCCACAAAGTTGGAGCCTTTGCCCGAACCCAGCACGCCGATGCGAAATGTCTTCGATTCAGTCACGCACTTTGTTTACAGGCTGGCGGCTGGGGTTAACAAGCAGAAAGCCGGGTCCCCCACCAACCGCAGCGCCGCCCGCCGCGGCCAATTCAGCCGCTAAAATCTTGGACTTTCCGGGCCGGTTCGTGTTTGCTGTCGCGCTGATAAAACTATGGAACCGCAGCACGTATCACTCGACTCGTTGATCGAACAGCGCAAAACCAAGCTCACCGCGTTGGCGGCGAAGGGCATTTTCCCCTTCAAGAACAAGTTCACGCCGGACAGCAAATGCAACGACGCGCGCAGCGGCTTCGATTCCGGCACCCTGCCCGAGGGCCATCGCGTCTCCGTGGCGGGCCGCATTACCGCGCATCGCGACATGGGCAAGTCCATGTTCATCGACGTGCGCGACCAGAG
>JAXMHO010000039.1:0-16663 GCA_046346715.1 Verrucomicrobiota bacterium | reverse complement strand
GACAAGGCGGGCAATGTGCATGTTGCCGTTGGCAAGCTTTCCTTCACTGCGCCGCAGATTGAGGAAAACGCCCGCGCCGTCATTGACGCGGTGGCCAAGGCCAAGCCCAACAGCCTGAAGGGCGCCTACATTCATAGCTGCACCATTTCGGCGACTATGAGTCCGGCTGTCAGTGTTGATTTGAAAGAATTCGGGGCGAATTAAGTTTTAACATTTAACGAACTGAGAATATGCGTCTCGAAAAGCAAAATTTAACGAAGGAATATCTCGCTCGCGTCAACGCCTCGCCTTTCTTCCTGGTGGTGGATTATCGCGGGCTGAAGGTTGAGCACATGACCGAACTGCGCAAGCGGCTTAACAAGGCCGGGGCGGAAGTTCACGTGGTAAAAAACTCCATCTTCCGCATTGCCGTCAAGGAAGCGGGAATTGCCGATCTGACCGGCTCGCTCGCAGGGCAGCTGGCGGTCGTCACCGGCAAGAAGGACATCTCAACCGCCGCCAAGGTGGTCAAGACTTTCACGGCCGAATTTGAAAAGCCCAAGCTGCAATTCGGCTATTTGAACAGCCAGCGCTTGGAAGAGAAGGACGTGTTTGCCTTGGCGGATCTGCCGAGCATCGAACTGCTTCGCGGCAAGCTGCTGGGTGTTTTGAACGCTCCGGCCACCAAGCTGGTCGCTTTGATGAACACTCCGGCCAGCCAGTTGGCCCGGGTGCTTCAAGCCAAGGCGGACAAAGGAGCTTAATCGTTCCTATTCAATTTCCCGGGCGTCCAAACAACGTCAGGGAGAATCAACAACAACCAAAACGTAAATCGTCGGTTTGCTGGCAGTGAACTGAAAACGCCGCGGCCGCGGCGACGACGAGACGAAAGAAAGCAAAGAAAGCAATATGGCCCTCGATAAAGCAAACATTGTAGAACAACTGAGCAACGCGACGGTGATCGAAATCGCTGATCTCGTCAAGGAACTGGAAGCCAAGTGGGGTGTGACCGCTGCGGCTCCTGTGGCTGTGGCCGCCGCTGGCGGTGGTGCGGCTGCTGGTGGCGCTGCCGCTCCGGCGGAAGCGAAGGATTCCTTCGACGTGATTCTCGTCTCTTGCCCGGCTGACAAGAAGATCGCGGCGATCAAGGCGGTTCGCGAAGTGAAGGCCGGTCTCGGCCTGGCGGAAGCCAAGGCTCTTGTTGAAGGCGCTCCGAAGCCCGTGCTCGAAGGCGCCAACAAGGCAGATTCCGATGCGGCGAAGAAGAAGCTTGAAGAAGCTGGCGCCAAAGTCGAGATCAAGTAAGTTGGTATTCGATTTGGGGCGGCGGAACATTCCGCCGCCCCCTTTTCGCCTGTGGAAAGATTCCCGGGCTCATTTTAGATCAGCAGACCCATTCAATTTAGCAGAGCCGCTGGAGAGCGGCGGGAAGTTCGGCAAGTTCGCTGAGATTGCAGCGCACTTGCCTTGTGTCGTTTAGCAGAAACAATCGGTCGGCGCAGTTTGCCGGCCATTTTGAAAGAATAACCAATGCCATCGCGAGCCACAGAACGTATTAACTTCGGAAAAATCAAAGAGATCATCGCGCCGCCGAACCTTATTGAACTGCAGACGCAGTCTTATAAGGAATTTCTGCAGGCGGAAATTCCGCAGTCCAAGCGGAAAAATCTCGGTTTGCAGGCTGTTTTCACCGAGGTGTTCCCGATTGAGAGCTACGACGCCAAGTGTGTCCTGGACTTTCACTCCTACGAAATCGGCGAGCCGAAGCTCACCTGGCTCGAATGCCTGCGCGAAGGATTGACCTATGGCGCACCGTTGTATGTAACCTTTCTGCTCAAGGAAGAGGGCAAGAGCACCCGTGAAGAAAAGGTGTTTATGGGCGAACTGCCGCTCATGACCCCGCAGGGCACCTTTGTGATCAATGGCGCTGAACGCGTCATTGTCAGCCAGTTGCACCGTTCGCCCGGTCTCGCTTTCGAAGCCAGCCAGCATCTAAATGGCAAGATGCTTCATTCCTTCCGCATCATTCCCGATCGCGGTTCCTGGTATGAGGCTCAATTCGACACCAGTGATCTCCTTTACGTTTATCTGGACCGCAAAAAGCGCCGCCGGAAATTTTTGACCACGACCCTTTTCCGTGCGTTGAGCTTCCTCGACGCCCCGGAAAGCAAGGCGAAGGATGCGGCGGAACATCGCGGCACCGACGAGGAAATTTTGAAACTCTTCTACACCATCGAAGAGTTGACCGTAAAAGAAGCAGAAAAGCTTGAAGACATCCAGAACAAGGTTCTGATCGAGGACGCCTTGGATGCGGACAAAGGTCTGGTCGTGGCGCGTTCGTTCGAGCCGCTTTCCAAAGCCGTGGTCAAGCAGATCGCGGAACTGGGGGTCACCAAAATCAAGGTCGTGGACACCACTGCAGATGACGGCATCGTCATCAAGTGCATGAAGAAGGATCCGGCCAAGAACGAGGAAGAGGCGTTGAAGGACATCTACCGCCGCCTCCGTCCTGGCGATCCGCCGACTGCGGCCAACGCCCGCGCCCTCATCAAGCGTCTGTTCTTCGATCCGAAGCGCTATGACTTGGGCCGTGTCGGTCGCTACAAAATTAACCAGAAGCTCGGCATCAAGGGCGGCGACTCCCGCATCCTGACCAAGGATGACTTGGTGGCCGCGACCAAGTATCTCCTGCGCCTGAAGAAGGGCGAAGGTTCTCTGGACGACATTGATCACCTCGGCAGCCGCCGTGTCCGCACCGTGGGCGAATTGCTCGCCAACCAGTGCCGCGTGGGCCTGGCCCGCACCGAACGTCTGGTCAAGGAGCGCATGACCTTGTTTGACCAGGGTCTCGAAGCGATGTCTCCGCAGAAGCTGATCAATCCGAAGGCTCTGAGCGCGGTCATCCGCGACTTCTTCGGCCGCAGCCAGCTGAGCCAGTTCATGGATCAGATTAATCCGCTCGCCGAACTGACCCACAAGCGTCGCTTGTCGGCTCTCGGACCAGGCGGTCTCTCCCGTGACCGTGCCGGCTTTGAAGTCCGCGACGTTCATCCGTCGCACTACGGCCGTATCTGCCCGGTGGAAACTCCCGAAGGTCCAAACATCGGTTTGATTGCGTCGCTCGCGACCTTTGCGCGCATCAACGATTTCGGCTTCCTGGAAACGCCCTACCGCATGGTGGAAAATGGCAAGGTGTCCGAGAAGATCGAATACCTGACCGCCGACCGCGAAGAGACGTTCTCGATCGCGCAGGCGAATTCCAAGATCGACGACAAGGGCAAGTTCAGCGAGGAACGCGTGGTGTGCCGAAGCAACCGGGGCGAATTCGTTGACCTCGAACCCGCCAAGGTGGACTGCATGGACGTTTCGCCCAAGCAGCTCGTGTCTGTGGCGGCGAGCCTGATTCCGTTCTTGGAACACGATGACGCGAACCGCGCATTGATGGGGTCCAACATGCAACGTCAGGCCGTGCCGCTGCTCATCACCGAGGCGCCTTTTGTGGCGACCGGTCTCGAAGAGCGCGTGGCGCGCGACTCCCGCGCCGTGATCGTCGCCGAAGAGGCGGGCAAGGTGGCGTCGGTTGTCGGCGACCAGATTATCATCACCTCCGACGGCAAGCTGCCGGAGACGAAGAAGAAGATTAAAAACGATCCGGAGAAGGGCATCTGGGTTTACGAAGTGCGCAAGTTCATGCGCTCGAACGCGGCGACCTGCATCAACCAGAAAATCCTGGTGAAGAAGGGCGACCACATCAAGAAGGGCCAGATCATTGCCGACGGTCCCTGCACGCAGAACGGCGAACTCGCCCTGGGCCGCAACGTCCTCGTGGCGTTCATGCCCTGGAACGGTTACAACTTCGAGGACGCGATCCTCATCAGCGAGCGCGTGGCCAAGGAAGACATCTTCACCTCGATTCACATCGACGAGTTCGAAGTGGCCGCCCGCGACACCAAGCTCGGACCCGAAGAAATCACCCGCGACATCCCGAACCTCGGCGATGAAGCGCTCAAGAACCTCGGCTCCGATGGCGTCATTCGCGTGGGTGCGGAAGTGAAGCCCGGCGACATCCTCGTCGGCAAGATCACGCCCAAGTCTGAAACCGAACTCGCGCCGGAAGAACGTCTGCTCCGCGCCATCTTCGGTGAAAAGGCCGCGGACGTGAAGGACACCTCGCTGAAGGTTCCGTCGGGAACCTACGGCATCGTCATGGACGTCAAGGTTTCTTCCAAGAAGGAATCGGACCGCGAGAAGACCGTCGTCACTGGCGAAAAGAAACACGCCAAGCAGGTTGAGGACGAGCACAAGAAGAAGACCGAAGAGCTGCGTGACCAGTTGACGGAAGCCCTGAGCAACATTTTGCTCGGCGAAAAAATTCCGCTCGACGTCGTCAACAGCGAGACCGGCGAAATCATCATCCCGGCCAACCGGAAGATCACCAAGACGCTGCTGCGCAAGCTGGCGACCGTCTATGATCGCATTGAAATCGATCCGTCCCCGATCCGCAACAAGATCAGCGAGATCATCGGCAGCTTCAAAAAGAAGTTCGACGATCTGCAGATGCAGTACGACGAGGAGATGGAGCGTGCCGAAGCCGGCGACGGCGGCGACAGTGGTGTCGTCAAGTCGGTGAAGGTTTATGTCGCCTCGAAGCGCAAGCTCTCTGTCGGTGACAAAATGGCCGGTCGTCACGGCAACAAGGGCGTCGTCGCCCGCATTGTTGCCGAGGAAGACATGCCGTTCCTCGCGGACGGAACGCCGATGGACATCGTCCTGAACCCGCTGGGCGTGCCTTCGCGTATGAACGTCGGACAGGTCTTGGAAACCCACCTCGGCTGGGCGGCGAAGCTGCTCGGCTTGAAGTTCGCCACGCCGGTCTTCGACGGCATGAAGGAAAAGGACATCCGCGGCTACCTCAAGCAAGCCGGCCTGCCCGAACATGCAAAGACGCACTTGTATGATGGACGCACCGGCGAACGCTTCGACCAGGAGGTCGTCGTCGGCTACATCTACATGATGAAGCTCGGCCACTTGGTGGCGGACAAGATTCATGCCCGCGCTGTCGGTCCTTACTCGCTCGTCACCCAGCAGCCGCTGGGCGGCAAGGCGCAGTATGGCGGCCAGCGCTTCGGCGAAATGGAAGTGTGGGCGATGGAAGCCTACGGCGCGGCCTACACGTTGCAGGAGCTCCTGACCGTGAAGTCCGACGACGTCCAGGGCCGCACGCGGATTTACGAAAGCATCGTCAAGGGCGACAATTCGCTCGAGGCGGGCATTCCGGAATCGTTCAACGTTCTCGTCAAGGAAATGCAGTCGCTGTGCCTTGATGTGAAGGTTGGTTACTCAAATCCAGTCGAACAGGCCGCCTCGGAGAATCCAGTGTCGGCGTTGTCCGCAGTGTAAAATTTAGCGCGAAAAAATTATTGTATGACTAGCACCAGCTCAAAAGAAGGCGCACGCGAGTTGCTCGGTTTGGAAAAGGTAAACCAGGTCGAGCATGTCGCGATTCAGGTCGCCTCGCCCGAGGCCATCCGTTCATGGTCCAAGGGGGAGGTCAAGAACCCTGAGACAATCAATTACCGCACGTTCAAGCCGGAAAAGGGCGGCCTGTTCTGTGAACGCATCTTCGGTCCGGTCAAGGACTGGGAGTGTTCCTGCGGCAAGTACAAGCGCATCAAGCACCGCGGCGTCGTCTGCGACCGTTGCGGCGTGGAAGTGACTCTGGCCCGCGTTCGCCGTGAGCGCATGGGACACATCGAGCTCGCCGTTCCCGTCTGCCACATCTGGTTCTTCAAGTGCATGCCGAGCCGCATCGGCCTGGCGCTGGATATGACCGCGCGCCATTTGGAACGCGTCATTTACTACGAGGACTATCTCGTCATCGATCCCGGATCGACGCCGCTCAAGCTGCATCAGCTCCTGAGCGAGCACGAATACCGCGAAGCCCGCGAGACCTACGGCGCTGAGGCGTTCACCGCCAAGATGGGCGCGGAAGCTGTCCGCGAGGCGCTGTCGAATGTTGACCTCGTCAAGCAGACCGAGCAGCTCCAGATCGCCATGACGGAGACCAAGAGCAAGCAGATCCGCAAGAAGGTTGCGAAACGGATCAAGCTGCTCCAGGGCCTGCATGGTTCCAAGAGCCGTCCGGAATGGATGATTCTCACGGTGCTGCCGGTGATTCCGCCTGACCTCCGTCCGCTCGTCCCGCTGGAAGGCGGCCGTTTCGCGACATCAGACCTGAACGATCTCTATCGCCGCGTCATCAACCGCAACAACCGTCTCAAGAACCTGCTCTCGCTCAAGACGCCGGAAGTCATCATCCGGAACGAAAAGCGCATGCTGCAGGAGGCCGTGGACGCCTTGTTTGACAACGGCCGTCATGGTCGTGCTGTCACGGGCGCCGGCAACCGCTCCTTGAAATCTTTGAGCGACATGCTCAAGGGCAAGTCGGGCCGTTTCCGTCAGAACCTGCTCGGCAAACGCGTCGATTACTCCGGCCGTTCCGTGATCGTCATCGGTCCCGAGCTGAAGCTGCATCAATGCGGTCTCCCCAAGAAGATGGCGCTTGTGCTGTTCGAGCCGTTCATCATCCGTCGCCTGAAGGAACTTGGTTATGTTCACACCGTTCGTTCGGCGAAGAAAATGATCGAACGCCAGACGACCGAAGTTTGGGACATCCTCGAAGAAGTCACCCGCGGACATCCGGTTCTCCTCAACCGCGCTCCGACGTTGCACCGTTTGTCCGTGCAGGCGTTCGAGCCGCAGCTCATCGAAGGCGAGGCGATCCGCATTCATCCGCTCGTCTGCACCGCCTACAACGCGGACTTCGACGGCGACCAGATGGCCGTTCACGTGCCCCTGTCGGTGGAAGCGCAGATGGAAGCGCGCCTCTTGATGATGGCGCCGAACAACATCTTCTCGCCCTCGTCCGGCAAGCCGATCATCACGCCGACGCAGGACATCACCCTGGGCTGCTATTACGTCACGGCCGAGCCGCGCGTTCCGATTCCCGCTGACATCAAGACCCTGCCGCTGTTCGGTTCGAAGGAAGAAGTCATCTTCGCCTACAACGACGGCGCGGTGAAAACCCACGACCGCATCCGCATTGCGAACCCCGACCTGGGCAAGCAGACGGTTTACGGCGACGCGAACAACAAGGTCATCGTCACGACGGTGGGCCGTGTTCTCTTCAGTGAAATCTGGCCCGCCGAAATGGGCTTCTTCAACAAGGTGGCCGCCAAGAGCACGCTCGGCGAACTCATCTGGCGCTGCTACAAGACCGGCGGCCACGAAAAGACCGTCATCATGCTCGACAAGCTCAAGGAGCTTGGTTTCCGCGAGGCGACCAAGGCCGGCGTGTCCATCGGCATCGACGACATGATCATTCCGAAGGAAAAGGATCAGGAGATCGAGACGGCGCACAAGCTGATCAAGGACGTCGAGAAGCAGTATCGCAAGGGTGTCATCACCACCGGCGAGCGCTACAACAAGATCATCGACATCTGGACGCATTGCACCGACCAGATCTCCAACGTCATGTTCGACACCCTGAAGAAAAACCAGGGCAAGAACGAGTTCAACCCGGTCTATCTGATGGTGGACTCCGGCGCGCGTGGTAACAAACAGCAGGTGCGCCAGCTCGCCGGTCTGCGCGGCCTCATGGCCAAGCCCAGCGGCGACATCATCGAGAAGCCCATTCTGTCGAACTTCCGCGAAGGTCTGACGGTCTTGGAATACTTCATCTCCACGCACGGCGCCCGCAAGGGTCTCGCCGACACGGCGCTGAAGACTGCCGACTCCGGCTACATGACCCGCAAGCTCGTCGATGTGGCGCAGGACGTCATCATCCGCGAACGCGATTGCGGCACCACCAACGGCATCTGGGTGCAGCCCATCTACGAAGGCGACGACGAAGTGGTCAAGCTCAGCGAACGCCTGGTCGGCCGCCATTCGTGCGACGACATCGCGGATCCGCAGAACCCGAAGGAATTCATCGTTCGCGCGAACGAGGAAATCGACGAGGTCAAGGGCAAGAAGATCGATGCCTCCGGCTTGGAACGCATCAAGATCCGCTCGGTGCTGACCTGCGAAAGCAAACAGGGCATCTGCATGTATTGCTATGGCCGCAACTTGGCCACCGGCACGCTGGTCAAGCTCGGCGAGGCCACCGGCATCATTGCCGCGCAGTCCATCGGCGAACCCGGCACCCAGCTCACGATGCGCACGTTCCATACGGGCGGTGTCGCGGCGGGCGTGTTCAAGCAGCCGATTATCAAGGTCAAGCACGACGGCACCCTGCGTTACAACGATCTGCGTATCGTTCCGCTCGAGGACGGCAGCAACATCGTTCTCAACAAGAACGGTTCCGTGTCCATTCTGGCCGAGGACGGCCATGAGCTGGAAAACCACAACGTGGTCATCGGCGCCGTCATCTCCTTTGCCGACGGCGGCAAGATCAAGAAGGGCGACACGCTCGTCCAGTGGGACCCGCACAACGTGCCGATTCTCTCGGAAAAGGCCGGCAAGATTAAGTTCCACGACATCATCGAGGGTGTGACGATGAAGCAGGAAGTTGATGCCGCCACGGGTGAAGAATCCATGGTTGTCATCGAGCACAAGGAAGATTTGCATCCGCAGATCATCATTGCCGATTCGCACGACGAAATCGTGGCGAGCTACCAGATCCCGTCCGGCGCGCATATCGTCGTCAACGAAGACGACAAGATCGTGCCCGGAACGCTGCTGGCCAAGACGCCCCGCAAACAGGCCAAGACCCGCGACATCACCGGAGGTCTTCCCCGCGTCGCCGAATTGTTCGAAGCCCGCCGTCCGAAGGACGCGTCCGAGATTTCGAAGATCGACGGCATCGTGGACTTTGGTGCGAGCGTGCGCGGCAAGCGCTGCGTCATCATCAAGGACCAGCAGACCAGCGTGGAAGAGGAACACCTCATCCCGATCGGCAAGCACGTCATCGTCTTCAAGGGCGACTTCGTGAAGAAAGGCCAGCAGCTCACCGAAGGCCCGATGGATCCGCACGAGATTCTGGACATCTGCGGACCGCAGGAATTGCAGGAGCATCTGGTGAACGAAGTGCAGCAGGTTTATCGTCTCCAGGGCGTGACGATCAACGACAAGCACATCGAAATCATCGTGCGCCAGATGTTGCGCAAGGTTCGCATCACCGAACCCGGCGACACCATGTTCCTCTGGGGCGAACAGGTCGAGAAGCTGGAATTCGAAGGCGAGAACGAGCGCGTCGAGAAGATGGGCGGCAAACCTGCCGAAGCGTCTCCGGTGCTGCTCGGCATCACCAAGGCGTCGCTGGAAACGGAATCGTTCCTCAGCGCCGCGAGCTTCCAGGACACGACCCGCGTGCTCACCGAAGCCTCGACCCGCGCGAAGGTGGACTACCTGCGCGGCTTCAAGGAAAACGTGATCATGGGCCACATCATCCCGGCCGGCTCGGGCTTCGACTACCACCGCAAGGTGACTCTCAAGCATCTGGTGGAACTGCCGGATGAACCGGAAGCCGAAGAGGCGCCGGCGGCTGAAGGCGAAAGCAACCCGCTGCTCGGTTAATCCGAAACCAATCTCACGAGAGCGTCCGGTGAAAGCCGGGCGCTCTTTTTGTTTTGGACTTTGAATGATCCCGCAGTCTGCCCGTCAAACAAACGCCGGGTCACGGAACTTTTTATTGGCTGAATCCTCCGGCCATCCGTTACACTCCGGATTCATTCATGAGCAATGGGCCGATGATCGAAGTTGAGAACCTGACCAAGCGGTATGCGGGGCATACGGCGGTGTCGGGCATTTCGTTCACGGTCGCGCGCGGTGAAATCGTCGGTCTCCTCGGGCCCAACGGTGCGGGCAAAAGTACCACGATGCGCATTCTCTCGTGCTTTCTTCCCGCCACGTCCGGCTCGGTGCGCGTCGCCGGACTGGATGTCTTCGCGGATTCCACCGAAGTCCGTCGCCGCATCGGTTACATGCCCGAGAACAATCCGCTGCACGTGGACATGCGGATTCGGGAGTATTTGAAATTTCGCGCCCGGTTGAAGGGTCTGGGTTGGAAACGTTCCCGCGAACGCGTGGACACCGTGATGGAGCAGTGCGGCCTGACCGAGGTCAGCAAGAAAATCATCGGTCACCTCTCGAAGGGCTACCGTCAGCGCGTCGGTCTCGCGGATGCGCTGGTGCATGAACCCGAGCTGATCATTCTCGATGAGCCGACCATCGGCCTCGATCCGCATCAGATCCGCGCCGTGCGGCAGTTGATCAAGAGCCTGGCGAAGTCGCACACGGTCCTGATTTCGACGCACATTCTTCCCGAAGTGGAGATGACCTGCAGCCGGATGCTTTTCATGTACGGCGGCAAGATTCTCGCAGCGGACACGCTGGAAAATTTGCAGGCCGCGATGAGCAGCAGCCAGGTGGTGGCGGAGATTGCCGCGCCGGAACACGAGCTGAAGGACTGCTGGTCGCAGATGGCCGAGATCGAGCATTTCAACATTTCCCCGGCCGAGGGGGAATACTTCCGCTGCGCGTTGACGCCGCGGGATGGCATGGATTTGCGGCCGCAGGTGTTCGCGCTGGCGCGGGAACGCGGCTGGTATCTGCGCGAACTGACCCGGAGCAAGCATTCGCTGGAGGACATCTACGTGCGGGTGACCAGTCCGGAAGAGGAGGAGACCACGACGTGAAGGGGAAACGTTCAACATCGAACATTCAACATCGAACATTCAACGAATGCCCGAAGAGTTTTTGCTTCGGAGTTGAGCGTTCAATGTTGAATGTTGAGTGTTTCAGTAAAGAGAGGGAGACGCGATGAGGGCTTACTGGACTTTGATGCGGCGGGAACTGGCGGGCTTTTTCTGTTCGCTGACGGGCTACATCATCATTGCCGCGGCGGCATTTCTGACGGGCTACAGCTTTTATCTGGTCATCGGCAAGCTGCAGGGCATGCCGACGACGATGCCGGTGACGGAAATCTTTTACGACACGGCCTATTTCTGGCTGATCCTGCTGCTGGCCGCGCCGGTCATCACCATGCGGACCTTTGCGCAGGAAAAGTTCTCCGGCACGTATGAAATGCTGATGACCACGCCGGTGAGCGATTTTCAAGTGGTCGCGGCGAAGTTCACCGGGGCCATTGTCTTTTTCATGGTGATGTGGCTGCCGCTGCTGGGCTGTCTGTTCATCGTCCGTCGTTACACGATCGGGCAGGGGGCCTTCGATGCCGGCGCGGTGGGCTGCACCTTCCTGGGAATCTTCCTGATCGGTTCGTTGTTCATCGCCCTGGGGTGCTTCGCCTCGGCCTTGACGCGCAGCCAAACGTCGGCCGCGATGATCAGCGTGTTCTTTTCCATGGCGCTGTTCATGTCGAGCTGGCTGTCGGACAAGCTCCCGTCCAGCGGCTGGAAGAGCGACGTGCTGTCCCTCTTTGCGCTGCGCGACCAGATGAGCGAATTCGTCCGGGGCGTGGTGGACACGCGGGCGTTGGTTTTTTACGTCACCGTGACCTTCTTCATTTTGTTCCTGACCCTGCGCATTGTGGAAAGCCGCCGCTGGAAATAACATGGCCACCGAACCCTCAACCCGCCCCAGCTTTTCGCCCGGCCGCAAATGGCGCATCGCCTTCAGCGTCGCGGTGATGACCGTGTCGGTGTTGGCCGTGGCCGTGATGCTGAACTACCTCAGCACGCAGGTTTTCCGCCGCTACTATCTGAGTTCGCTGACGCGCATCGAACTTTCGCCCCGCACCACGAGCCTGCTGCGGTCGATGACCAACCACGTCCAGATCACTGTGTATTGCAGCCGGGAGGAATCCTTCTTCGGCGACCTCGCCAATCTGCTCAGGGAATACACCTCGGTGAATCCCGGCCTCGGCGTGCGTTACATTGACTACGATCGCGAGCCGGGCGCGGCGGAGGAATTCAAGCTGCGCTACAACCTCGGCACCTCGACGAACAAAAACCTGATCGTCTTCGAGTGCGAAGGCCGGATCAAAACCGTGCTGGGCGACACGCTGGTGCAGAACCAGCTCATCCAGGACCAGAGCGACACGCCCGGCCAGATGCAGCTGCGGAAGAAGCCCATCAACTTCCTTGGTGAAATGCTGTTCACCGGCGCGCTCATCGGCGTGACCAATCCCAAGCCGCTCAAGGCCTATTTCCTGGAAGGGCACGGCGAACATCATCCGGACCGGGTGGAAGACCCGATGGGCTATTCGAAGTTTGCGAAGATTCTTCAGCAGAACAGCGTGGAAGTCACCAACCTCACGCTGCTGGCCGGCGCGACGGTGCCGGACGATTGCAGCCTGCTGGTCATCGCCGGACCCAAGGACCCCATCCCGCCGGTGGAACTGGCGCGCATCGAAAAATATCTCTCCGAGGGCGGCCGGCTGCTGGTGTTGTTCAACGTGCTCTCCGTCGAGCGGACCACGGGTCTGGAAAAGATTCTGGCCAAATGGGGCGTCAATGTGACCAGCGGCATCGTGAAGGACCCGGATTACTCGTCGCCCCCGGAGGGGTTGGATGTGGTTGCATTCAATTTTCGCGTCAAGCATCCGCTGGTCAATTCACTGCTGGGCTCGCGCCTGCAGCTCATCATGCCGCGCGAAGTCAACGCCATTGATCTCTCCACCGCGCAGCCGGACAACGGTTTGAAGGCGGAGGAGATCGTATTCTCCGGCCCGCGCTCGATCCTTTCCAACGGGGGCATGACGCAGCGTCCCGGCGTGAAGCCGCTGATGGTCGCGGTGGAAAAAAGCGCGCCGAAAGGCGTGGCGGCCGAACGCGGCGCGACGCGCATTCTCGTCTCGGGCGACTCCTTGTTCCTTGGCAATGAACGCATCGAGTCCGCCGCGAACCGCGACTTCGTTCATCTGGCGGCCAACTGGCTGCTCGACCGGCCGGTGCTGCTGGAAGGCGTCGGTCCCAAGCCCGTCTCGGAATACAAGCTCGTCGTGACCAGCGTGGAACTTCAGACCATTCAGCTCGTTCTGCTCGCCGCCATTCCCGGCGGCGTGCTGCTGCTGGGCGGCCTCGTCTGGCTGCGGCGCCGCAAATAGACCTTCTCCATGCAGCCGAAACACACATGGCTCTGGCTCCTTGTGGCGGTGGGTTTGTTCGCCGGGATTTTTCTCCATCACCGCTATTCGCCCCGTCCGGAAAGGGGTCCGTTCAAACTGCTTCCCGGCTTTTCCGCCGCCGCGGTTACCAGTGTGGAGATTCTTCCCGCCAACCAGCGCGCCATTCATGCCGAGAAGTCCGGCAAGGCCTGGCGGCTGACGGAGCCGATCCAGTTTCCCGCCCGCAATCCTGCCATCGCCCAGCTCCTGGCCCGGCTTGAGGAAATTGTTCCCCACACCCGCGTCAGTTCCGAGGAGATCGGCAACATGCGGGATGCGAATGAAAAGTTCGGCTTCAATCCGCCGCCGTTCACGATTGTGCTCCAGCCCGGCGACCAGCACATCCAGCTCGGCAACAAAAACGGGCCGGGCGATTCCGTGTTCGTCAAAGTCGTCGGCCGCGACGGTTTGTCCGTGGTGGATGCGGAGTTGCTGCGGCTGATTCCGCGGTCGATGGATGACTGGCGGGAGGACATGCTGACGGATTTTGCCCGGCTGGAGTTTGACCAGCTTTACGTCACCAACGGCGCGAAGGTTTTGGAGCTGGAGCGCAATCTCACCAACGGCCTCTGGCGCCTGGTGCTGCCGATGGCGGCGCGGGCGGACCGGACGAAGATCATCGACTCGCTGCAAAAGCTTCAGAACGTCCGCACCTCGCAGTTCGTGGATCAGCCGAAGCTGGACTGGGACAGCTATGGCCTGCAAACGCCCGACCTGTCGCTGGCATTCAAAAGCGGGACGAACCTTTCCCTGCTGCTGGCGTTCGGCAGGAGTCCAACCAACGACGCGACCCGGGTTTACGCCCGCCGCAATGACGAGAACACGGTCATGCTGGTGTCGAAGGAGCTGATCGAACCCTGGCACGCCGCCCATGAAACATTCCGTGACCGCCATCTCGTGACGCCCTCGGGGCCGTTGTCGGCGATTGAATTTCATGGCCTGGAGCAGTTCGCGCTGCGCCGCACGAACAGCCAGTGGCTGGTGGCGCCGCAAAATTATGCGGCGGATACCGCGCTGGTCACGGCCTTGATCACGAACCTTGGCGCGTTGCAGGTCGCGCAGTTTTACAAGGACGTGGTGGTCGCGCCCGACCTGCCGGCGCTGGGGTTGGCCGAGCCCGCCTATCGGTTGATTTTCAAGGCTCACTCGACCAATGCCGCCGGCGTGGTGACCGATGTGCCGGTGGGGGAAATTGATTTCGGCACCAACCAGAACGATTTGATTTTCGCCCAGCGCACGGACGAGCCGTTTGTGTATGCCGTCCACCTTGAGGATTTTCAACGGCTGCCCATGTCAGCCCTGCAACTGCGCGACCGCACGGTCTGGAGTTTCTCCACGAACGATGTGGCGCGCCTGACGGTGCGTCACGGTGGCAAAACCCGCGCGCTGCTGCGGAGGGACAACGGCGATTGGAAATTTGCTCCGGGAACGCAGGGGATCATGGACGAGGTGACGTCGCAGGCCATCGAGGAAACGGTGTATCGGTTCGGCTGCCTCGAGGCCGAGGCGTGGGCGGGGCGGGGCGAGGAGAACCGGAGCCTGTATGGATTTCAACCAGAGGGAATGCACGTGAGCATCGAATTGAAAAGCGGCCGGGTGCTGGATGTTGAATTTGGCGGCCAGGCCAGCCTGGGTTCGCCGTTCGCGCAGGTCAACTTGAATGGCGAGGTCTGGACCTTTGAGTTTCCGCCGATGTTGTATCAGTTGGTTCAGTCGTTCCTGGCGATCCGGCCGGAGGCCCTTTGACGTCATGCCCTCGCGCAAGCCAAGCCGTCCTTGGAAACTGCTGCGGATTTATTTTCGTCGCTTTCGCATCGGCGTCTGGCTGTGCGTGCTTTTGATCTGCGGCGCGCTGCTGTATGTCAACCAGGTGGGCCTGCCGGATTTCGTCAAAAATCCCGTGCTGGAAAGGCTGGAGGCCCGCGGACTTCATCTGCAGTTCACGCGCCTGCGCTGGCATTTTCCCTACGGCATCGTGGCGGACAACGTCCTGTTTGGCGGCGGCACCAATGCGGCGGTCCCCGTCTTCACGGTCCGGGAGGTGCAGGTGAAGCTTGATTACCGCGCGCTGCTGCATCGCCAGCTTCAGGTCGATTCGCTCGTCCTGAATCAAGGACGATTCGCCTGGCAATTGAACGAATCGAATCGTCCGCCCCGCGATTTTCTGGTGGAAAACATCCAGACCGAACTGCGCCTGCTGCCGGGCGACCTCTGGCGGCTGGATCATTTTCGGGCGCAGTTTGCGGGCGCCGGCATCCGTCTGTCCGGACTGGTGACCAACGCCTCGGCCATCCGCGACTGGAAACTGTTTCTGCCGGACCCGGCCGGCCGCGCGGAATCCGGCGGCACCCTGCAAAAAAATTTGCGGCAGGTGGCGGAGGTCTTTGACCGCATTCATTTCGCCACCACGCCCGAGCTCACCGTGGACATCGACGGCGATGCGCGGCGCCTGCCGGACTTTGCGGTGCGGGTGACGTTGCGGGCCGATGATGCCAGCACTCCCTGGGGTGATTTTGACCGGGTCATTTTTTCCGCGCGCGCCCAGCCCAAGGAGAACGATGAACCGACCCAGTGTGAAATCGTTCTAAGAGCCGCCGGCGCGCGCACGCCCTGGGCCATGGCCGAGGACGTGGAGCTGACGATGCATGCCCTGTCAAACGCGGCCACGAACTTCAACGCCGACCTGAACTGCACAGCCGCCCGCGTGGGTTCTGAATGGGGCAACGGCACCCGGCTGCGTTTCACGGCGAAATGGCGGCACTCAGTCACGAACGCCATTCCGCGTTCCGGCACGGGCCGTTTGCAGTTGGAAGTGGCGGAAACTCCCTGGGGAGTCGGCCGTGACCTGGACGTGGCCGCCACCCTGACCACGTTGACCAATCTCTCCAGCGAGCCTGGTTCGGCTTCGGCGTGGTGGATGGATTTGTCCCCCTATGAACTCCAGGTGGAGAGCCGCCTGGCCGCCTTCGCCGCCGTTCAACTGCGCGCCACCAACGTTGTTTGCTCCGCGAACTGGCGGGCGCCGCAGCTGACGGTGCAACGGCTCTCCGCCGATTTGCAGGACGGGCAGCTGGCGCTGCAGGGCGGGCTGGATGCCGGGACGCATGAAGTGAGTTTCCACGTCACTTCCGGTTGCAGCCCGCAGAAATTTCCCTTGCTCCAAAAGTATTTTAAGGACGTGCAATTCGTCGTGCCGCCGCAATTGGACGTGAGTGGAACAGTGCATCTGCCTTCCACGGACCGGGGCTTGGAGAGCTGGCTGAATGAAGCCTGGGCGGACACCAAGCTGGCGGGGCGGCTGTCATTCGATCAGGCCACCTTTCGGGGAACCGCCTTTGAATCGGCCCGGGTCCAGTTTTCCCGCACGAACCAGGCGTGGGATGTACCGGACTTGCGCGTGGTTCGTCCGGAAGGCGGGTTGGAATCCTCCGTTCAATTCGACGAACGCACCGGCGATCTCGCGCTGAAGCTTCACAGCAGGCTCGACTTGAATGTCGCCCGGGCCTTTCTTTCGCCGGCCGACCAGGAGCCGCTGGACCTCGCCCGCTTCACCGAGCC
>JAXMHO010000038.1:0-17331 GCA_046346715.1 Verrucomicrobiota bacterium | reverse complement strand
AATGCTTCGGCTGCGCCAGGGAATGGCAGCCGGCGGTCACGGCAATCGCACCGAGCAGTGTGAGGCGGACAAAAAAATTCAAAGGCTGGATCATTTCGCGACAATAAAGCGACCGTCTGGGGGTGTCGAATGCAAAAATTGGTGATGCCGTCCGTCACTCATTTGTGAAACTTTGGCCGGTGCCGGGACGTCTCATCGGGCTTCATCCTGTTTTTGATGGTTGGATTGCCGGACTGAATGTTTTGATTATGGACCATGCTATGATTGCCAAGATTTTCCGATGGCCCGTGCTGTTGTTCTCGCTGGTTGGTGTGCTGGGTGCCGCGGACGTTCCGAAAGACTGGATCGACAAGGACACCGGGCACCGCATCATCCGCCTTTCCGAGGCGCCCGGGAGCGAGAGCCTGTACTTTCATCAGAACGCTTTCACGGCCGCCGGCGACAAGATGGTGATGGTGACGCCGGACGGGATTGCCACCGTTGATTTCAAAACCTGGGCGATTGATCTGGTGGTCCCGGGCGTCGCACGCAGCACCAACATCAGCCACGGCATCATCGTGGGCCGGGAATCCCGCCAGGTGTATTACGTCCAGCGTGACGCCGCCTCCAACATGGTCGCCTACGTCACGCACCTCGATACGCGGGCCACCCGGGAAATTGGCAGGCTGCCCGGCCGGGCGGGTTCCGTGCTGGCCTTGAACGCCGACGAATCACTGCTGGTGGGCAGCATCGTGGACGGTCCGGCCAGTTCCTCCCGCTCCAACAATCCGCCGCTGCTGCGCGGCGCCGGGGACAGCAAGGGCGTCTGGATGCAGCGCCGGTTTCATGCCCGGATTCCCATGCAGTTGTTCACCCTGGAGGTCAAAACGGGACGCACCAAAACCTTCCATCCCTCGACCGACTGGCTGAATCATGTTCAATGTTCGCCGACGGATCCGTCGCTTATCCTGTTCTGCCATGAGGGCCCCTGGCATTTGCTGGACCGGACGTGGCTCATCCGCGCGGACGGCGGCGGGCTGAGGCAGGTTCATCCGCGGACGATGGAGATGGAAATTGCCGGGCATGAGTTTTTCAGCGCGGACGGCCGAATGGTCTGGTATGACCTGCAGACTCCGCGCGGCGAGGATTTCTGGCTGGCCGGCTATGAAATCGCGACCGGCGCGCGCACCTGGTATCACCTGCAGCGCGACGAGTGGTCGGTGCATTACAACGTTTCCCGGGACGGTTCGCTGTTTGCCGGCGACGGCGGCGATGAAGGGCAGGTGGCCCATGCCCGCGATGGAAAATGGATCTACCTGTTCCGCCCGGAAAGAAACGAGCGGGAGGACGCGGATGAAATTCCCAACCGCGCCCAGCTGATCAAGACCGGCGTGTTCCGTTCCGAGAAACTTGTGAACATGGCCAACCACGACTACAGCCTGGAGCCGAACGTGAATTTTTCGCCGGACGGCAAATGGATTGTCTTTCGGTCGAACATGTTTGGACCGGCGCATGTGTTCGCCGTCGCGGTGGACAAATCAGCCCGATGAGCGTTAAAAAAAAGCCGCCGGGGCTGCCGGCAAAAAGTGACGCTCATTGCCTCAAAAAATGGTTGCCATTAGGAAAGATGACGGCTAAAACCGTGCCCAGGCTAACTGGCCAATTTCAAAGTCTGGTGAATCTTCAGTTGAAAGTTTTCAGTGATGATTTGAAACCCGGTGGTCGGGAACAGCACGGTCGAGAGCGTCAGTCAGTCAAAAGAAGTCATCAATGAGTACCAAACTATTTGTCGGCAATCTTTCCTTCAACGCCACGGAAAACCAGCTGCAGGATCTATTCGGCGCGCACGGCGTGGTGATTGAAGTGGATCTGATCATGGACAAGTTCAGCGGCCGGCCCCGCGGCTTCGGCTTTGTCACCATGGAAACCAAGGAGGGCGCCGATGCGGCGGTTCAAGCGCTCAATGGCAAGCAGCTCGACGGTCGCGCGCTGACCGTCAACGAAGCCCGTCCCCGGGAGGAGCGTCCGCCCCGTTCCGGTGGTGGCGGCGGTGGCGGTTACCGTGGCGGCGGCGACCGGGGTGATCGGGGAGACCGCGGGGATCGCGGCTACCGCGGCGGTGGCGGCGGCGAACGCCGCGAATACCGCTGAGCCAGTCCGTTCCATTTGCACGCGAGGTTCAACCTGAGCCTCGCGTTTTCGTTTTCCGCCGCTTGAACTCGTTTGCCAGCCGGAGCCGGCTGATGTTAGCCTAAGCCGATGATCACCGACACGCTGTCGCAGTGCGCCCGCTATCATTCCCTGTCTCCGCGCTTTGCCGCCGCCTTTGAATTCCTCAAACACCTCCCCCCCACGGCCGCTCCCGGTCGTCAGTCGCTGGACGGAGACAATTGTTTTGCGCTGATTCAGTCCTACACCACCAAGCCCGTCGCCGAGGCCAAGTTCGAGGCGCACCGGAAATACATCGACATCCAGTTCATCCAGTCCGGCCGCGAAACCCTGCTCTGGGCTCCCCTCGCGGCGTTGACCGAAACCCTGCAGCCCCATGACCCCGCCAAGGACATCGCCTTTTATGGCACGCCCGCCTGCGTGACGCCCATCCGGCTCGAAGCCGGCGGGTTTTGCATTTTCTTTCCCGCGGACGGCCATGCGCCGATGCTGGAACACGGCGGCCGGACGGAGGTTCGCAAAGTCGTGATCAAGGTGCTCGCTTGAGCGCCTCAGGCTGTCTGCCCGGTGTCACAACTTTGTGGTAACGTCCGCCCGGAAATCTCCGTCCTTGGTTTCATCCAAAACGTAAATATCATGACCACAAATCCCACCGGCACCATTCGGCTTCACCGCGTCCTGCGCGCCAAACCTGATCGCCTCTATCGCGCCTTTCTCAACCCGGACGCCATGGCCAAGTGGCTGCCGCCGCACGGCTTCATCGGCAAGGTTCATCACCTCGACGCCAAGGTTGGTGGCACGTTCCGGATGTCCTTCACCAACTTCACCACCGAGAAGAGTCATTCCTTTGGCGGAACCTACCTGGAACTCAAGCCCGCCGAACTCCTCCGTTACACGGACAGGTTTGACGATCCGAATCTGCCCGGTGAAATGACCACCACGGTCCGGCTCCGGCCCGTGTTTTGCGGAACCGAAGTCAACATCACCCAGGAAGGGATCCCGGCGATCATTCCGGTCGAGCCCTGTTATCTCGGCTGGCAGGAATCCCTGACCCTGCTGGCCCAGCTGACCGAGCCCGAAATTCCCGACCAGCCGTGACGGCGGGAAGATAATCCCGCTCAGTGCTGTTTGAAGAACTTCACGATCAGCGCCGGCGCGGAGGCGGGCACAACGTGCGCTCCGGGATGAATGAAAGTCACCACCTGCGATCCGTTGGTGGAGGGGTAAAGCGTGCAGTCCGGCGCCCACGTTTCGCCCGTCGTTGAACACCCGTTGAGGCGTCGAACTTCCTCCATCATTCGCTGCTGCCACGCGAACTTCACCAGCGGATCCTTCCGGCCGGCAATGTGCAGCGCCGGTTTTGGTTTCAACTGCGCCGCATATTTTCCCACCGCCGCACAGGGAGCCATCGCCGCAAAGACGTCGCCGCGGGTCAGCCAGAGCAGATACGTGAAACCGCCGCCGTTGGAATGCCCCGTGGCGTAAATGCGTTTCGAATCCACCGCGTAGTCCTGCTTGAGCCGCGCCAGCACCGCGTCGAAGAACTTCAAATCGCGGTCCCCGTAATCCCCGGGCGCGGCCTGCCAGCCGTTCCGTTTGCCCTCCGCATCAGTCAGCTGGCCGGCCGTCGGCAGACCCTGCGGGTAAACGACCACCGCCTCCGGCCACTCGGTCTCGATGTGAAAGCTGCGCTGCGCGTTCCGGGAATTTCCCCCGTGCCCGTGAAACACGAACACCACCGGCGCGGGATTCGTCCGAAGGTTGGCCGGTGCGCAGATCAGCGCGGTGCGTTGCACGCCGTCCACCGTGAAGCGGACATCTTGAGGCGCGGCCAGACCCGGGTTCAAGCCGGCCAGCAGCAAAACCAACGGCAGCAGTTTCAGCATTCGTCGCACTCCCCGCCAGACGCCGGCGGCCGGCGGCAGGTTTCGCCGGCGGCGAACCGTCAATCTTTCGGCGGCCAGGTCACTCCCCTGAGTTCATGGGGCAACTGTGTGGGGTCGGTCGGGTAGATCCGCTTCAAATCGATGCCCGGCGACTTTGAACCCTGCAGAAATTCCACCTCTTCCGGCGCACCAATGATGAGCCAGAGCACCTCGGCATCCGTGTCGTTGAACACCTGCCGCAACTGGTCCGGGCCCACGAGCACGGCGCCATATTTCGGCACGGTCAACGTCTCCTCGCCCACGCGCATCCGGCCGGTGCCTTCGAGCACGAAATAAAATTCCTCGGCGCGGATGTGCTGGTGCAACGTGTTCGCGCTCTTCGGCGGCAGCCGCCAGAGCCGGGCGCCCAGGTTCTCGCTCCCGGTGCGCTCCAGAAAATCCGCGTTCGGGATGTGCATCAGGTTGGACGGCCGCCAGTGAAGGTCATCCGGAGTGATGAGACGGTAACCGTTAAATGGTTTCATGGGCAGAACAGGGCACAGGTTGCACGGATTCTCTCAAAGACATTTCCAACCACCAAGCTCCGGGGCGCAAACTCACGGAGAATAGATCCAAATGAGGCAGGCCCTCCTGCCCGGCGGCACAAGCCGCTTGGCTCTAGGATCACTTCCCCGGTGCGGCCGCAGTCTTGCCGGCCATGGCCGGATAAAGCAGCCCGGCCAGTGCCGCCCCGAGGATCGGTGCCACCCAGAACAGCCAGAGCTGCTGCAGCGCCCAGCCGCCCACAAACAGCGCCGGCCCGGTGCTGCGCGCCGGGTTGACCGAAAGGTTTGTGACCGGTATGCCGATGAGATGAATCAGCGTCAGCCCCAGTCCGATGGCAATGGGGGCAAAGCCCTGCGGCGCGCGTTTGTCCGTGGCCCCGAGGATGATCATCAGGAAAAAGAAGGTCAGCACCGTCTCCGAGACAAACGCCGCCAGCGCGGAATAGTGACCGGGCGAATGTTCGCCAAAACCGTTCGAGGCAAATCCGCCGGCGGTGGAAAACCCAGCCTGACCGCTCGCGATCACCTGCAAGACCGCCGCGCCCGCAATGCCGCCCAGCACCTGGGCGACGACGTAGGGCAGCACTTCCGCCTTGGCGAAACGTCCCCCCACCGACAATCCGATGGAGACGGCGGGATTCAGATGGCACCCGGAAATGTGCCCGATGGCGTAAGCCATCGTGAGCACAGTCAGGCCAAACGCCAGCGATACGCCGACGAGACCAATGCCCAGATTGATGGGGGTGGCCCCTTCGGTGGCGATGAACTTGGCGGCCAGCACCGCGCTGCCGCAGCCGCCGAAGACGAGCCAAAACGTGCCAAAAAATTCCGCGATCAGTTTGTTCTTAAGATTCATGTTACGTTTGATGATGTTTGGTTGTTAAATCTCCTCCCCAGCGTATCCGACTCCCGCCGCCGCGTAAACCCGGCAGCAATTCAATTCTTCGGCGGATGGAGCGGGCCGCCGGCAACCTGGAAGCGCTCGAAATCATCTTCCCCACCGGCGAGGCGAGGCGAGAAATTCCGGCAGGCGAAGCCCGTGGAACTGGTCACACCTGGAGCGAACCCCGAAACCCCCGCCCGCTGTAGTAAGACTCCGCGCCGTTGTGACCGATGAAGACGCGATTGTAGCGGCGATCCCCATAAATCGCACCGCCGAGTGCGCGGATCTCCGCCGGTGTCTGCAACCAGGACGATGACTTCGTGTCGAACTCACCCAGCTTTTGCAGCGCGAGATATTCCTCCTCCGTCAACACCGCCACGCCCATGGCCCTCGCCGCATCCAGGACGCAGTTTTTGGGTTTGTGTTCCTTGCGCGCATCCAACGCCGCGCGGTCGTAGCAAAAACTGACGCGGCCCTTGGGACTTTGCGCGGAACAATCCATAAAGACAAACTCGCCGGACTTTTTGTCCCGACCCACCACATCCGGTTCGCCGCCGGTGCGTTCCATTTCCGCGAGCGACCACAGCTTGTCCGGCTGGGCCTCCAACTGCGCCTGCACCTTGGCCCAAACCAAACCCGGGTGACGGGCCTTGTTCGCGTCAAACCGGGCTTTCAACGCGGCCAGCAACTCGTCGCGTTCTTTGGGGGACAAATCCTTTTTCATTTGAATGCCTTTCGTTTGGGCGGATGCGATGGGTGGCATTCTGCCGAGAATCCCAACGGGATTCAATCACTCAGCCCAGGGTTGGCGCGCTAGCGACTACCCTAGGAACACAACCCAACATTCTCACCAACCTCAATGGGGTTGAATCAATCCCACACATATCGTTCGTCGAATTCGATTTCGTAACGGCGCAACAATTGGCGGAACTCGTCCTGAAACGACACCTTGCGATGATGCTCCTCCTGTCCGGCGATGTATTCGCGCACCGATTCAATCTGGGAAAAGCCGATGGAGAAAATGCCGTAGCCGTTCTGCCATGCAAAATCCGCGAGGTCGGGCGATTTGGTTTTCAGCCACAACGACGAACCGCGTTTGACCTCCTTCACCATCGCCGCCGCGTCGCAGGTGCGCGACAACGCACAGAGCAGATGCACGTGATCTTCCACGCCGCCCACGATGATGGGCTGGCATTCGAGATTGGTCAGGATGCCGCCGAGGTAGCGATGCGATTCGTCGCGCAACGGTTTGTCGCGGAGGAATGGACGCCGGTCCTTGGTGGAAAAGACCGTGTGCACCAGAATTTTGGCGAGGGATTGCGGCACGGCGAAATGATGCGGGAAACGTGGCCCGGATTCAATCCCGCTGTGTTCGTGGGTCAGGGGGTCGCGTGATTTGACCAATCCCGAAGGGATTGAATCATTCAGCCCGGGGTTGCGAGGCACGAGCTACCCCGGGAACACGGAACGAAAATCACATAACCCTGAAGGGGTTGAATGGTGTGGCGTGGCCGGGCGCGGGTGATTCAACCCTTTCAGGGTTGATGAAATTTGTGGGGCGGTGACTCAGGGTAGCCCCGCGTTGCGGGTCAACCCTGGGCTGAGTGATGGAATCCCGTTGGGATTCTTGGAAGGAGACCGTCGCAGAGGGTTTCGTCGCCGAGCATTCGCATGAAATCGACGCGCCCAAATGGGCCAAACAATTGCCAAATGGATTTCGATGCGTTGCGGAAAACCCGGATCAATCCCAAAAGGGATTGAATCAATCAGCCCGGGGTTGCGAGGCACGAGCTACCCCGGGAACACGGAACGAAAACAACAACAACCCTGAAGGGGTTGAATGGTGTGGCGTGGGCGGGCGCAGGTGATTCAACCCTTTCAGGGTTGATGAAATTGGTGGGGCGGTGACCCAGGGTAGCCCCGCGTTGCGGGTCAACCCTGGGCTGAGTGATGGAATCCCGTTGGGATTCGAATAGGTCAAGTTAGGCTTCGCAGTCAAACAGTTCCGCGCGAAGAGCTTTGCACGCGCCTTCAAGACCAGGGAACAAAGTCGCTGGAGTAATACCCATAAAACGCAGTTCGTCTTCAGCCACACATCTTTCAGAGGCCAAAACGTCAATCCGCGTGAGGTATGCTTTTTTGTGCGCTAATTCGTAAGCGGCGACGTAATCTTCGATATTATCGACATTCGAGAATGCAGCCATTGATTGCTGCGGATAATACCTTGGGTTGTTGTGTGCAGGCGGGTGGAAAAACTGAAAATCAGGACAGGGATCGTGCAGCGATTGTGCCCAGATACGATCGACATTTCTCCAAGATTCCAGATCAAAGCTAAATACGCGGACTGGAGGACGATCTTTTTTCTCAAACCAAACGTTTCTTTCAGTCAGCAAATCGAACGCAAAGAAAGCAGCTACATAAGGTGATTCAGTCCAATCCAAGAAAGGTGTTGGAAATCCATGGTGCTGAGCCAGGCTCAACAGGCCGTATAGGTCTTCTGCTGAATCTTGGTAGTAATGCGAAGAGATGGCGTTAATCTGATGCCGCAGGCGAAATGCCTCTTTCAGCAAATAAAGGTTAAGGTTGTTGCGACCTTTTCGATGAAAGCTCGTTCTCAATGGATACGCATTGGAATGCTGTCCCCGGAATAGGACTCTACCTTTGGACCGAAACGTAGAAACGTGTTTCTTAAATTCCTCCCAAGTCATGGGCTTTACCTCTTTGGCGACGGGAGGCGGTTCTCCATGAGCTGCCTCAGAAAAACTCCGCCACAAATCAAAGCGCCCAGTTTGATTGAGGTTGTTTTTCCAAGTTCCAGACAGTTTTGTTCCATCAAATTCAGCCGAATAATCTGCATCTGTTGGTGGTTCTTCTTTGATTCCGTTCTTCTGAAAAAACGCTGAAAACGGAATTACAATTTTTGTAGCAGGGTCGAAGACACGATAATTGGATGTCTTTCCGAAAAATTTTCCGTCTTTGAATTCTACTATACCGTCAGCAAGGGTTCTTGTTTGGAAGCGTGATTCAAGGCCAACAACCAACGCACTCTTGGGTGAACGTGGCTCTATGTTAACGACCGTCAAACTTTGCGTTTGAAAATCGTTGGAATAAGAACGGCCAAACCACTGGCCGGTCATGTCTTTGGATTCTACATTTTTCATCAAATCCACACCATCAAGGCGGTCACACCTTCGCGTAAACCTCTGCGCCCTTCTCGACGAACTCCTTCGACTTTTCCTCCATCCCCTTCTTCAGCGCCTCTTCCTCGGCGATGCCTTGTTCGGCGGCGTATTTGCGGACGTCTTCGGTGATCTTCATCGAACAGAAGTGTGGCCCGCACATGGAGCAGAAGTGCGCGGTCTTCGCGCCTTCCTGCGGCAGGGTTTCGTCGTGGAATTCGCGCGCGGTGACGGGGTCGAGGCTGAGGTTGAATTGATCTTCCCAGCGGAATTCAAAGCGCGCCTTGCTCAATGCGTTGTCGCGGTATTGCGCGCCAGGATGGCCCTTGGCGAGGTCGGCGGCGTGCGCGGCGATCTTGTAGGCGATGACGCCGTCTTTCACGTCTTTCTTGTTCGGCAGGCCGAGGTGTTCCTTGGGCGTGACGTAGCAGAGCATCGCGCAGCCATACCAGCCGATCATCGCCGCGCCGATGCCGCTGGTGATGTGGTCGTAGCCGGGCGCGATGTCGGTGGTGAGCGGGCCGAGCGTGTAGAACGGCGCTTCGCCGCACCACTCGAGTTGCTTGGCCATGTTTTCCTCGATCATGTGCATGGGCACGTGGCCCGGGCCTTCGTTCATCACTTGCACGCCTTTGGCCCACGCGCGGCGGGTGAGTTCGCCCTGCACCTGGAGTTCGCCGAATTGTGCCTGGTCGTTGGCGTCGGCAATCGAGCCGGGACGCAGGCCGTCGCCGATGCTGAACGCGACGTCGTAGGCGGCCATGATGTCGCAGATGTCGTCCCAGTGGGTGTAGAGGAAATTTTCCTGGTGATGCGAGAGACACCACTTGGCCATGATGCTGCCGCCGCGCGAGACGATGCCGGTCATGCGGTTCGCGGTGAGCGGCACGAAGCGCAGCAACACGCCGGCGTGAATGGTGAAGTAATCCACGCCTTGCTCGGCTTGTTCGATGAGGGTGTCGCGGAAAAGTTCCCACGTGAGGTCCTCAGCTTTGCCGTTCACTTTTTCGAGCGCCTGATAAATCGGCACTGTGCCGATGGGCACGGGCGAGTTGCGGAGAATCCATTCGCGCGTGGCGTGGATGTTTTTGCCGGTGGACAAATCCATGACGGTGTCCGCGCCCCATTTGGTGGCCCAGCGCATCTTCTCGACTTCCTCCTCGATGCTCGACGCGACGGCGCTGTTGCCGATGTTGGCGTTGATCTTCACGAGGAAGTTGCGCCCGATGATCATCGGCTCGGACTCGGGGTGATTGATGTTGTTCGGGATGATGGCGCGACCGGCGGCGACTTCGGCGCGGACGAACTCAGGCGTGATCTGCGCGGGAATGCGCTGGGGGAAGCGGCGGAAGACTGAGGGGATGAAATCCCCGCCCTGTAGCGGCGCTCTGTGAGCGCCGTCTCCGACTTGGCCATTGCCCAAATCTCGGCGCTCACAGACCGCCGCTACAGCGCCAGCGGTCGCCGCTACAAGTTGAGAAGAGCCAGCGTGCTGTTTGTTGAGATCGTTGCGAACGATGTCCTTCGACATCTCGGCAATCTTCGCGCGGCCCAAGTTCTCGCGGATGGCGATGAATTCCATCTCCGGCGTGATGATCCCGGCGCGGGCGTAGGCAAGTTGGGTGACGACCTTGCCGGCCTTGGCGCGGAGCGGACGACGGCGCTGTGCGGTGAGGCCGGGAAATTCCACGAGGCGATTCTTCTCCGCCTTGCTGGCGTATTCGGCGTGCTTGCCGGAGAGGTAACCATTGTCCTGCGGCTTCACTTCGCGGCCATCAATCTCTTCCACGTCGCCACGTTCGCGAATCCATTTGGCGCGCAGCGCGGGCAGGCCTTGCTCGGACGTGCCGGTGAACGCGGGATCGCCCCAGGGCCCGGAGCAGTCATAGACGCGCACGGGTGCATTCTTCTCGATCGCGCCGGAGTAAGACTTGGTGTCGGTGACGGAAATTTCGCGCATTGGCACGCGGACGTCCTTGTGCAGCACGCCTTCCAGGTAAATGCGCTTGGAGGCGGGGAGTTGTTCGCTGCTGTGCGGTTCGAATGAGGTTTTGTCGGCGATCATAAATGCAATCTTTGAAACCGGGGCGGGATGAGAGGTTGTCGAACTTCCTACGCTGGCATTACCCAGACAGGTTCAACGGGTCTCCCGAGACATCGGGACTCTCAGCCGTTCCAACGGCTCCCCAGTGACTGCCAGACTTTAGGGCGGAGGGAAGGGCCGGTCAAGCCGGCTTAGAGCAGCGTCCCATGGAGAATTGCATATGCCACGCTGAAATAGATCACGAGGCCCGTGACGTCCACCAGCGTGGCCACGAAGGGGGCGGAGGAAACAGCCGGATCGAACCCAAGCCGCCGCAGAATGAACGGCAGCATCGCGCCCGCCAGACTGCCAAACAAAACCACGCCGATGAGGCTGCAGCTCACCGTCGCCGCAATCAGCAGGAAATGCTGGCCGTAATCTTTAAGTCCCAGATATTGCCAGGTCAGGATGCGAATCGCTCCAAGGGCTGCCAGCACGCAGCCCAGCGCCAGGCCGGCCATGATTTCCCGGCGCATCACCCGCCACCAGTCGCGCAGGCTGACGTCGCGCACGGCGAGCGAGCGGATGATGAGCGAGGTCGCCTGCGAACCGGAGTTGCCGCCGCTCGAAATGATCAGCGGAATGAAGGAGCCGAGCACGATGGCGCTGGCGAGCTCTCCCTCAAAATGATTCATCGCCGAGGCCGTGAGCATTTCGCCAAGGAACAGCGCGGACAGCCAGCCGGCGCGCTTCTTCACCATCGAAAGCATCCCGATCTTGAGATAAGGCGCATCCAAGGCCTCCACGCCGCCGAGCTTCTGGATGTCCTCCGTCGCCTCCTTTTCCGCGAGGTCCAGCACGTCGTCCACCGTGACAACGCCGACGATGACGCCCTTGCCATCCACTACGGGAAGAATCGTCGAGTCATATTTCTTGAAGGCGGCCACGGCGGCTTCCTGGTCGTCGGTGGCATTCAGGGCGAGGTTCTGGTGCTGGAGCAGTTCCGTCACCGGCGTCGCGGCGTCGGCCACCACGAGTTCACGCAGGCGGACGAAGTCCACCAGCCGGCCGCGGTCGTCCACGACGTAAAGCTGGTTCACGGCATCGCTCTTGTCGCGTTCCCGGCGCAGATGCTCCAGCACCTCGGCGACGGTCCAGTTCTGTTTGACGGCGATGTAGGCGGGCGTCATCCGCCGGCCGATGGAATCCTTGGGATAGCCGAGCAGGTCAGTGGCGATCTTGCGCTCCTCCGGTTTGAGCAGGGCGAGGAGCTTTTGGGTGACAGCCGAGGGGAGTTCTTCAAGCAGCGCCGTGCGATCATCCGGCGAAAGGTCGTTGAGAATACCGGCCACCTCCTCGGTGCCCATGGCCAGCAGCACCTGCTCCTGGTCTTCGCGCGGGAGACACTCAAACACCTCCGCGGCGACATCATGCGGCAGCAGCCGCAGCAGCACGGCCTCATCGCCGGGCTTGAGATCGACGAAGATCTCGGCGATGTCCGGCGCGGGGAAATCGCAGAGAATGGCGCGCAGCTGCGTGAAATCGCGCTGGCGAATCAGCTCTTTGAGTTCCGGAGCGAGAAGGTTTCCGATCACCAAACCAATCAACCTGATTTCCACGGGCCGTGCAAAAGAAAAAGCCAGTGGCCGGTGGCGCGCAGGTTCCGGGAATGATCAATGACCGAATTTGTAATTGGCTCTCCCAGGCTTCGCCTTTAATCTCGCGCTCATGAATTCTCAGTCCATCGCCAAGCTTGTGGGGGTCGCGCTGCTTATCTTCCTGATCGTGATCATCGCAGCGACGACCAGTTATGTGGTGCAGCCCGGCTATCGTGGCGTCGAGGTGAAGCTCGGCAGGGTCTCACCGGTTTTCAAGCCGGAGGGGTTTGGTTTCAAGATGCCGTTTGTCACCACCATCGTCCCGATCACGGTGCGCCAGCAGACCCGGGAACTTCACGCGGGATGCTACTCCTCGGACTTGCAACAGGTGAACATGGATTTGCGAATCCTTTATCGCCTGCCGGAGTCATCGGTGGTCCAAATCTATCAAGGATATGCCGGTGACCCGTTTGACAGCCTTGTCGCGCCACGTGTGCAGGAGGCATTGAAGGAGGTCACCGCCATGCAAAGCGCCGAGCAGATCGTGAAAAATCGGGAATTGATCAAGGTCAAGGCCGTCGAGGGTTCACGCCAGAAAATTGGCACCCTCCTGGTGGTGGAAGATGTGGTCATACAAAACATTGATCTCACGAAGGAGCTTGAAGCGGCGATTGAGGCCAAGATGGTGCAGGAGCAAGAGGCTGCGAAGGCCAAGTTCACCCAGCAGAAGGCTCAGATTGAGGCGGACACGGCGGTCATCCGGGCCAAGGGCGAAGCGGAATCCATCAAGATCCGGGGCGAGGCGCTGAAGTTGACCCCCGCGTTCATCGAGCTGCAAATCGTCGAAAAATGGGACGGAAAGGCTCCGATGGTCTATGAGGGTTCCGGGGCCGGGCCGAACATGCTGCTTCCGCTCAACGATCTCGAAAAGCAACGAAATCACCAGCCATGAATTCACGCACCGCCACCATTCTCTGGGCTTTTGGACTCTTGCTGCTGATTGTGGCGTTGGTTGTGGGCTTTCCCCGCGTGGTCGCGTTCGTGGAAATGGGTGCCCAAGAATTGAAATATTTTTGGTGGATGATTCTGGTCCTGGTCTTCGCCGTTTGGCTGATCTGGGGATTCGGGAAGACCAAAAAGTAGAGCGTTAATCCCCGCCACCAATCAGGCCGCCTTCTGGTCGGTCTTGTGGCGGAGGAGCGGCTTGGCTTCGCCGCGCACCACGGGGCGGGTGATCTTGACGTGCAGAATGTCCTCGTTGCCCGGAACGTCGTACATGACATCGAGCATCAGCTTCTCCAGCAGGCTGCGAAGCGCGCGGGCGCCGGTGCCCTTCTTGATGGCCTGGGCGGCGAGTTCGTGCAGCGCGTCGGGGGTGAACTCCAGTTCGACGCCTTCCATCGCCATGAGCTTGGCAAACTGTTTTGAAAGCGCGTTCTTCGGCTCAGTCAGGATCGTGACCATCTGGTCCTCGGTCAGTTCGTCGAGCACGGTCACCATCGGCAGGCGGCCGATGAACTCCGGGATGAAGCCAAAGCTCAGCAGATCCTCGGGTTCGACATGCTGCAACACTTCCTGGCGGTTGATGGTCGCGGCCTGGAGGCCGGCTTCGGCGGCGCGGAATCCCATCACGTTCTTGCCCAGGCGACGCTGGATGGCGCGTTCCACTCCGACAAAGGCCCCGCCGCAGATGAACAGGATGTTCGAGGTGTCCACCCGGATGTATTCCTGCTGCGGATGCTTGCGGCCGCCCTGCGGCGGAACGTTGCAGATGGTGCCTTCGAGAATCTTCAGCAAGGCCTGCTGCACGCCTTCGCCCGAAACGTCGCGCGTGATGGAAACGTTCTCGGTCTTGCGCGCAATCTTGTCGATCTCGTCGATGTAAACAATGCCGCGCTGGGCACGCTTTACGTCGTAGTCGGCGTTCTGGAGCAGGCGCAGGACAATGTTCTCCACGTCCTCGCCCACGTAACCCGCTTCGGTCAACGTCGTGGCATCGGCGATGGCAAACGGCACATCGAGAATCTTCGCCAGCGTCCGCGCGAGCAGCGTCTTGCCCGAGCCGGTCGGCCCGATCATGAGGATGTTGCTCTTCTCAATCTCCACCTCGTTCGGCGGCAGGGCGGGGCGGGCGGCATCATCCTTGGCTTCCGGTTCCGTGTCCGGCTCCAGCGAAAGGCGCTTGAAGTGATTATGCACGGCCACGGCCAGCGTCTTCTTGGCGAAGTCCTGACCGATGCAATGTTTGTCCAGCTCGCGCTTGATCTCCGAAGGCTTCGGAATGGTGACGCGCGGCAACTGCTTTTTCGCCGCCGCCTCGGCCTCTTTGTCGAGCACGTTCTTGCAGAGAACAATGCAGTTGTCGCAGATGTACACGCCGGGACCGGCGATGAGCTTCTTCACCTCGGCGTGGGACTTCCCGCAGAAGCTGCAGAGCGTGATGTTGGTCGGCCGCGCCACAGGTCAGGAAGCAGAGGAGGATTTCTCGGCGAGGTCGGTGATTTCCTTGCGGGACTCGACGACGTGGTCAACGAGACCGTAGGCCTTTGCCTCCTCGGCGGACATGAAATTGTCGCGGTCGCAATCCCGCTCCACCTGGTCCACGGGTTTGCCGGTGTGCTTGGAGAGGATGCTGTTCAGGCGCTGCTTGAGCTTGAGCATGTATTTGACGCGGATTTCCACATCGCTCGCCTGGCCTTCCGCGCCGCCGAGCACCTGATGAATCATGACGTTGGCGTTGGGCAGCGCATAGCGCTTGCCCTTGGTGCCGCCGGAGAGCAGCACGGCGCCCATGCTGGCCGCCTGGCCGATGCAGTAGGTGTTCACGTCGCAGGTCATGAACTGCATGGTGTCGTAAATCGCGAGGCCAGCCGTGACGCTGCCGCCGGGGGAGTTGATGTAGAGGAAAATGTCCTTCTTCGGATCGTTCATCTGCAGGAACAGCATCTGCGCGATGATGATGTTGGCCACCATGTCATCCACCGGGGTGCCGAGGAAAATGATGCGGTCAACCAGCAGGCGGGAGTAAATGTCATAGACCCGCTCGCCGCGTCCGGTTTGCTCAATCACGTGAGGAACACCAAAATTTTGCATATTTTTATTTTGCCCGGCAACGTAGATGACACCCATGGAGAGGTCAAGTGCCGCATCTTCCCCTCGGAAGAAAGGCCCCGTCACTTGAGCTTGGACCAGATGAAAACAAACGCCGGCGCAAAATCCTCGGGCCGCTCACGCGTCCACTGCGTGACCTTTTCCGGCGTGAACCATTCGCCGCGTTCGATCTCGTGGGGATGCAGCGTGAAGGGGCCTTCGCTTTCGCAGCGGTAAATCCAGACGAATTCCTGGTCCGTCTCGGCGCAGGCGTCGATCTTGAACAGCCGCTGCGGTGTCTGCGCCAGCTTCAGTCCGATTTCCTCCCCGACCTCGCGCACCGCCGTGGTGTCGTAATCTTCGCCGGAGTCCACATGACCGGACGCCGAAGAATCCCAGACGCTCGGATGCTTGTCCTTCGTGGCGGAACGCAGTTGGAGGAAAATGTCGCCGCGCCGGTTGAACACCAGCACATGCACCGCGCGATGCAGTAGCCCGCGCGCATGCACCACCTTGCGCGGCTGGCGGTCTATCACCTCGTCGTGCTCGTTGACGACGTCAAAGATTTCTTCGGGCATAGTTAATTTCCAATGTGAAACCAGTTTGTGTTAATTCGCGAATGGAACGCCCAGTCATAGGCCGGCTCCGTATCGCGCTCCAGGTTTCCGCTTGCTGCATACAGGTATCCCGAATGTTTCGCGGGAAATCCCCCATCGGTCATGAATTCAATGACAATGCCATCGGTATTTGTTTTGAGTAAAACGAAGCTGGCCAGGTCCGAGTAACGAGCCGGCAGCTTAACTGAGGTGTCAGGCGGAACAGGGGCGAGTTCGCCCCTCTCGATAAGCCGGACCACTTCCGTATAACGAGGAAGATTTCCCTGAAAACGGGCGTTTTGAATCGAAGCGCCTATAACGACACCACCGATGAACCCAGCCGGCAGTCCAACGAGGCAGATCAGCGCGGCGATGAACGCGTGCTTTTTTTTAGGTGGAGATGAATTTGCACTAATAGCAAATGAAACCAACATCAATACCCCAATGGCAAACAGCGAACCCACAGAGAGCAATTGGCGGAAACCAGTTCGGTGCGAGAAGAAAAAAACCTGGACGGCAAAGTTTAACAACACGGCGAAACCACAAATGCTTCTTGGGTTTTTCATATCAACGCAAGCGCCACCCCTTCCTCCGTGCCTGCGGCGAGAGGTGCAACTCCTGGCACTCTTTGACGACATCGAAGATTTCTTCGCTCATTGTTTTGGCATTTCTTGTCTCCTATACAGCGCTTTTAGACCGAGATCTGCATTGGCTCGCATCAGCTCGTAGGGACTGTTGGTTGCTTGTGCAAGGGCTTTCAAGAGTTGAGCGTCATTCGTGCTGCCGATTTCGCCGAGCGATCTTGCAGCAAACCAGCCAACATCCGCATCAGGATAATTCTCCACAGCTTTTATTAAATCAGGAATGGCTCTACGTGCGACAGGGCCAATTTCACCAAGGCTGCCTGCGGCTTCTCTCCTGGAATAAGGGTCACTACCATTCAAAGCCTTCAGGAGAATCTCGACGGCTGGTTCAGCGTTTGAACCAATTTGCCCAATATAGACTATTGCTTTCGTGCTCTCCCATTGGTCCTTGGACTGGGTTGAGTTGATGAGAGAGTTCAGGGCGTTGGTGTCAGGCGGATGTGATTTCGCTCGGTCTCTAAGGGTAGCCATATTCGCCAGCACTTGCTCTCTATGCCCTAGATTTAGTCGATACCAAACGGACTCTCCGATCAGAAGTGCGCCGAAAAAAATAAGAATTGCCAGGGTAGTTATAATTCCACGTCTCATGGTGCTGACAAAATCTGGCTCAATTTTGCAAACTGCTCCAACCCCAACTTCTCCGCTCGCTCCTGCGGCGAGATATGCAGTTCGGCAAACGCCGCCTCCAGCTTTTCCTTCGGCCAATCCTGCTTCAGCAGCTTCATCATCATCTTGCGTC
>JAXMHO010000037.1:0-19884 GCA_046346715.1 Verrucomicrobiota bacterium | reverse complement strand
TAGCTGCGCTTCGCCTCCTCGTGTTCCTTGGCAAGCTGCTCCAGCGCGGCGGTGAGGTCCGCCTCCTTCGTTTTCTTGAAGGCCGCCACCGTTTCGTCGCCTTCGGCATGCTCCACCGCGCCGGCCAGCACGTCGCGAATTTCCTTCAACGTGAGCGGTTTTTGGGCGGAAAACAGGAGGGACTCGAGGATGAATTTCAATTCCATGTTAAGCGGTCTGGGTGTCGGTTTGGGCCAGCTGCCAGGGTTCGGCGCCGGGCGCGGCTTCGAGAGTCACGGCCGGGGCCGGAGGTTTCCGGCTGATTTCAATCTCGCCAAAGCTTTCCGGCTGGACGCAGACAAGCTGCTTGAGCCGGATCAGTTCGAGCATGGCCAGAAAAGTGACGACGACCTCCGCCCGGCTCATCGTGTCGGCGAACAGCTCCGAAAATTTGAAGTGCGGACGGGTGGAAACCATCTTCAGCACCTGCTCGATCTTTTCACTGACGGTCCATTTGTCCTCAAAAATCTCGCGCGTGCCGGCCTCCTTCTGCTGGATGCGCTGCAGGACGGAATTGACCGCGTTGAGCAGGTCAAAGATGGAAACCTCGGGCTTGGCGGGAGCGGCGGCGGATTCAAATTCAATCTTGCCGGGCTGGCGCGGAAAGACATTTTCCTGCCTGGCCTCGAGGGATTGCAGTTGCGCGGCGGCGTCCTTGAACTTCTTGTATTCCACCAGCTGGCGGATCAGCTCCCAGCGCGGGTCCTCCTCGTCCTCCTCGCCTTCGGCCTCCACCTGCTGCTCGACCGGAAGCAGCTCCCGGCTCTTGATGTACATCAGCGTGGCGGCCATCACGAGAAACTCGCCGGCAATTTCCAGATCGAGCAGGCGCATCGTCTCGATGTATTCGATGAACTGCGTGGCCAGCGCGGTCAGGTTGACCTCGTAAATGTCGACCTCCTCCTTCTTGATGAGATAAAGGAGCAGGTCCAGCGGACCTTCGAAGACCTCGAATTTGACTTTGTATTCGGCCATGACTTCCGCCGGCACGAGCCTGACGCGGGACGCGGAAACAGTATTCGCCCCTCCCCGCCTTGGCAACGCAGAACACCAGCCCGCCGCCAAAGCCGTAATACTACGGGCGAGGGGCAGCAACCGTCCGGGACTTTTTTTCGGCTTGCCAAGGCGCGGGCGCATGGCGAGAGTATGCGCCCTGAACGTCGGCTTCGGTTGCGCGGTTAGCTCAGTGGTAGAGCACTACCTTGACACGGTAGGGGTCACAGGTTCGAACCCTGTATCGCGCACCATCTTCAGCCCAAACCACCAACCGCGAAACCATTCGTTCCCAAAACCGTCCACACTTCCATGAACAAAGTCCGCTTCGGCATCATTGGCATGGGCAACATCGGGAAGTTCCACGCCGATTATCTTCTCCAAGGCAAAGTCCGGCGTGGAGAACTCTCCGCCGTGTGCAGCCGCCACGCTGCCGACCTCGGAAAGTATCAGCCCGCCAGGATTTTCAACGATCCGCTGGAGCTGCTTCGCTCCGACGCCGTGGACGCCGTCATCATCGCCACGCCGCATCCGCTTCATGCTGCATTGGGCATCGCCGCCTTCGAACACGGCCGGCATGTGCTGGTGGAAAAACCCATTGCCTCCCACAAGGCGGATGCCGAAAGGCTCCTCGCCGCGCATCAAAAGCATCCCCGCCTGGTGTTCGGCGGGATGTTCCAGATGCGAACCGAACCGCGCTATCAGGAAATCCGCGCCCGACTCCAGCGCGGGGAACTGGGCGAGCTCGTCCGGGTGAACTGGACCAACACGGACTGGTTTCGCACCGAAGCCTATTACAACAGCAGCGAGTGGCGGGCGACCTGGAAGGGCGAAGGCGGCGGCGTGCTGCTCAACCAATGCCTCCACAACCTCGACACGCTCCAATGGCTGTGCGGCCTGCCCGCCAGCGTCCGCGGCTTCTGCCAGTTCGGCCGGTTCCACCAGATTGAAGTCGAGGACAGCGTGACGGCGTTTTGGACCTGGCCCAACGGCGCGACCGGCACCTTTGTGTGTTCCACGGGCGAAGCTCCCGGCATCAACCGGCTGGAGATTGTCGGACGTTTCGGAACCTTGGTTCTGGAAAACAATCAGCTGCAGTTCACGAAGAACGCCGTGGACATGACGGAATTCAGCCGGACTGCCACGCAGGGATTCACCAAACCGGAAAGTGTGCGGGAAGAGCTTCCGGTGGAAAACGCCGTGCTGCCCCATGCCCAAATCACCCAGAACTTTGTGGATGCCATCCTGGAGGGTTCACCGCTCATCGCGCCGGGGGCGGAAGGGCTTCACTCGGTGGAACTCGCCAACGCCATGGTCTTTTCCTCCCTGCTGGACAGAACGCTGCCGCTGCCGATGGACAGCAGCGCGTGGGAGCAAAAGCTTGCCCAGCTCATTGCGGATTCCAAAGTCCGGAAGCAGGTCAGCAAGACCGGCACGGATGACTTCGCGGGTTCTTTTCGCAAGTAACCCGCGCCCGACCGGGCTTACATGCCCATGATCTGATAGCCGCCGTCCACGTAAATCACCTGGCCGGTGATCGCCGCCGCGCCATCGCTGGCGAGGAACGTTCCCGTCGCGCCCAGTTCCTCGGGGACCACGTTGCGCTTGAGCGGCGCATGGGCCTCGTAGTGCTTGAGCATTTCGCTGAAGCCGGAAATGCCGCGGGCCGCCAGGGTGTTGACGGGACCGGCGCTGATGCAGTTGACGCGGATTTTCTGCGGACCGAGATCGTAGGCGAGGTAACGGGTGCTGGCTTCCAGCGAGGCCTTGGCGACGCCCATCACGTTGTAGTGCGGCACCACCTTTTCCGCGCCGTAGTAGCTCATGGCAACGATACTGCCGCCTTCGGTCATCAACGGCGCCGCGCCGCGGGAGAGTGCGACCAGCGAATAGGCGCTGATGTCGTGCGCGATGCGGTAGGCTTCGCGGCTGGTGTTCACGAACTTCCCTTCCAGGGCGTCCTTCGGTGCGAACGCCACCGAATGCAGGAGGAGATGCAGCTTGCCGAACTTTGATCCCACCTCGGCGAAAACCCGGGCAATGTCCTCGTCCTTGGTGACATCGCACGGCATGATCAAGGTGTCCGCGCCAAAGGTGCCGGCGAGTTCCTCGACGTTTTCCTTGAGGCGTTCGCCCTGATAGGTGAAGGCCAGTTTCGCGCCGGCCTTGTGCCAGGCCTGCGCGATGGCCCAGGCGATGGAGCGTTTGTTGGCGACGCCGAAGACGATGCCGAGTTTGCCAGCAAGTAGAGACATATTTCGTTAGGTCGTTAAGAGTTGAGCTGCAATTTGCGCCGTAACCAGTAGAGATTTTTTCGGGCCGGTGCAAGGGAAGAAACACCGCCGAAGGGTCGCGCCGAGGATTGCCTGAACCGCCCGGCCGCCGTATGCTCCACCGCTTTGATGAAAAAGAATCCCGCAGAACGTCCGGTCCGGGTCGGTTTGATTTCGCTCGGCTGCGCCAAGAACCTGGTGGATGCCGAAATCATGCTCGGCTCCCTCCTCAAGTCTGGCGTGGAAATCACGAACGACGCCACCCAGGCCGACGCCATGATCGTGAACACCTGCTCGTTCATTGACTCGGCGCAGGAGGAAAGTGTGGACACCATTTTGGAATCCGTCGAACTGCGGGACGCCAACCAACGTGGCCAGGCGGTGATTGTTTCCGGCTGTCTCTCCCAGCGTTTTCGCGAGGAACTGCCCAAGCTCATGCCGGAAGTAGATGCGTTCATGGGCATTGATCAGGTGGCGCAGGTCGGCGATATCGTGGGCAAGGCGATTGCCAACCGTTCACAAAAGGCGGAAGGCGGAAAACGGAAAGCGGAAAGCGGAAAAGTTAAACAGCGCCTGAACGAATTGGAAAAGAACCGTCCGCTCGACGACCACGAAAAGGAGAACGCCCTCCGCGGCACGGACAAGTTCGGCAAGACCAAGACGGTCGTCGCCCCGGCCGCGCCGCTCCTCGATGTCACCCAGCGGCCGGTGTTCATCCCCGACTTCGAGACGCCGCGCTTTCGCCTGACGCCGAAACATTTTGCCTACCTCAAAATTGCCGAGGGCTGCAATCACCCGTGCAGCTTCTGCATCATTCCCCGGATGCGCGGCTCGCATCGCAGCCGGACGCAGAAGGACATCGTCACCGAAGCCAAGGCGTTGATCGCCGAAGGCGTGAAGGAGATCAACCTGATTTCCCAGGACTCGACCTATTACGGCCTCGATCTGCGGGCGAATCATAGCCGGGCGATTTCCTCCCCGGAAAAATTCACCGCCGCCGCCAAGTCTCTTCCGGCCGATGCCACAACCATCTGCACGTTGCTGCGCGAGCTGAACGCCTTGAAGGGCGACTTCTGGATTCGCCTGCTCTACACGCATCCGGCGCACTGGACCGACGAACTCATCCAGACCATCGCCGAGTGCCCCAAGGTGGCACGGTATGTGGACATCCCCCTGCAACACATCCACGAGAACATGCTCGAACGGATGCGCCGCGAAACTTCGCAGCAATACATCGTGGATCTGATGCGGAAAATTCGCGCGGGCGTCCCCGGCATCGCGCTGCGCACCACGTTCATCGTGGGTTTCCCCGGCGAGACCGACGCCTACTTCAAGACGCTGCTCGACTTCATCCGCGAAACACGCTTCGAACGTCTTGGCATCTTCACCTACTCGAAAGAGGACGGCACCCGCGCCGGCGCCATGGCCGGACAACTGTCGGACAAGGTGAAGCAGAAACGTCGCGAACAGTCCATGGCGGCGCAGCATGAAATTGCGAAGGAAGTCTCCCAGTCTTTTGTCGGTCGCACGATAAAGGTTCTCATCGAAGGCAAAGCAAACTCCAAGCAGTTGCAAAGCGCCAACGTCAGTTCATGGGAACACGGCCTGATCCGGGAAAAGGAAACTCTCAACTCTCAACTTTCAACTCTCAACTATTTCGTCGCCCGCGGCGAGGCGGACGCGCCGGACATTGACGGCCGGGTGTATGTTCGCGGCCAGGCGGCCATCGGGGAATTTGCCCGCGTCAAGGTCATCGGCCACACGGATTACGATCTGATCGCCAAGGTGGTTTAGCCTCGGCTTGCGCCGGCAAAGGGAATTGTCTCCCACCCGGCGTTGCGGCATAGTCCGCGCATGGCCGTGCTCAACCGGATTGTCAAAGTGCAGAAGCGCAACCGCGCGCTCGTCCGGTTTGACCAGGAACGCATCGTCCGCGCCATTCTGCGCGCGGCGGAATCCATCGGCGGCTTCCAGCAGGATTTTCTCCCCGGCATCAACGACCATTTGTTCGACCGCACCGGCTCGGATGCCCGGCTCGCCGAGTTTCTTGCCGATGTCGTGGTGGTCTGCCTGAACTCGGACAAGCGCCATCTCACGTCCAACTTTCCGCCCACCATCGAGGCCATCCAGGATGAGGTGCTGCACGCCATGCAGAGCCACGGCTTTCAGAAAACCGGCGACGCCTATGCGTGCTATCGCTGGGGCCGGCACTGGCTGCGGGAAGGCGCGCTGACCTCGGGACGCTTTGTCGGCAACGGTTTCCCTTGGCCGCAGATGGAAAGGACCCTGGCCTGGAACCGCGGCCGGGGCTGCGACACCGTGGCGGGGTTGAATGAAATCATCCGCCGGGGCCTGGCAAAATCCCTGGTGGATGACTCGCTGGCGCTTTACGAACAGGAGTTGGACGAGGCGACCAAGAAAATTCTGGCGCGGCTGAATTCCCGGGACGCCCTCCGCCTGCTGTGGATCAGCGGCCCGAGTTCGTCCGGCAAGACCACCACCACCGTCAAGCTCACGCGGCGGCTGGCGCAGCACGGGCTGCGCTTCCTGATGCTCAACCTCGACGACTATTTCTGGCCGCTGGTGGAGCATCCGACCGACTGGATCAACGACCGCAACTACGAGACGCCCGAGGCGCTCGACATCCAGCTCCTCAACGAACATCTGCGCGCTTTGCTGGAAGGCAAAACGGTCCAGAAGCCCGTTTTCAGTTTCAAAGAAGGCCGGCATACCGGCACCAAGCCGGTGAAACTGGAGCCGGGCCAGATTCTTTTGCTCGACTGCCTGCACGGACTTTATCCGCCGTTGACCGAAGGCATCCCTGCCACGGCGCAGTTCCGTCTCTACATCGAAACCCAGAACGTGATCTACGAGGGCGACGGCAGCACGAACCGCCTGACGCAGTTCACCGACGTGCGCCTGCTGCGGCGGATGCTGCGCGACTCCCGTCACCGCAACCACAGCCCGTTGCGCACCATCCTGCACTGGCATTACGTCCGCGCCGGAGAATTGTTCAGCATCATTCCATTGAGCGGCCTCGCGGACCACGTCATCAACGGCGGCGTGGCGTTCGATCTGCCGGCGCTGAAGCCGTTCTTTGCCGGGCCTGAAGGACTCCTGCCCCGCACCGAGGATTTCCAAAGCTTCCAAGGTTTCCTCGACGCGCGCATCCGTCATGAACGCGTGCGTCAGTTGCTGGAGAGCGTCGTAGGCTTGAGCCGGGAGCAGGCTCTCGACTACCATCTCATTCCCGGTGACGCCGTGGTCCGCGAATTCATCGGGGGCGGCACGCTGCCGATTCCGCACAACGAATGACTTGCCCATGAAAAAAATTTTCAAATCAAAACTCGCCCGCCGACTGCTCGCGGCGACAGTTCTGGTTTTTGCCGGGATGCAGTTTTTCAATCCCTCCCTGGCCAATCCGCCCATCGCCCCGGGCCGGGACCTGATGGCGACCAATGCTCCGCCCGCCGAGGTGGCGACGCTGCTGCGGCAGGCATGCTACGACTGCCATTCAAACGAAACCCGCTGGCCTTGGTATGCGCACGTTGCGCCGGTCTCGTGGTGGATTACCCATCATCTGAAGGAAGGCCGGGACGAATTGAACTTTTCGGAATGGCCGCACGACGACGCCTACGTGGCCGCCAATCAGTTGCAGACCATCGCCAACGAGGTGCAGTCGCGCAAAATGCCGCTGCCCAGCTATACCTGGATAGGCATGCATCCCGAGGCGCGCCTGACCGAGGAACAACGCGGCCGCATCCTCAAATGGGCCGAGCAAACCATCCAACGCCTCGATGCCGAGGCCGCCAAGTAGCCTATGCTCCACCACGAATTCATTCCCGCCCAGACCCCGAAGTCCGACGCGCTTTGGATCATGCTGCACGGTCTCGGCGACAGTATCGAAGGCTACCGCTGGATGCCCGAGGCCATGCGTCTGCCGTGGATGAATTATCTGCTCGTGAACGCGCCGGACGAATACTACGGCGGCTTTTCCTGGTTCAACTTCGGCGGCGACATCGTGCCCGGCGTCAACCGGAGCCGCGGACTGTTGTTCGAACTGCTCGACGCCCAGCGCGCCAAAGGGTTCCCCACCCAGCGGACCATTCTCGGCGGATTCTCCCAGGGCTGTCTGATGTCGCTGGATGCGGGACTGCGTTATCCGCATCGGCTGGCGGGCATCGTCGGCATCAGCGGCTTCGTCTGCCAACCGGAGAACCTGCTCAAGCAGCTTTCGCCGGTGGCGTTTGAACAGCACCTCCTCGTCACCCACGGAACGAAGGATCCGTTGATTCGCTTTGCCGACGTCCGCGAACAGATCAACCTGCTCAAGGCGGCGGGGTTGAAGCTGGAGTTCCGTGAATTTCTCAAGGCCCACACCATCGCCGGCGAGGAGGAGATTCAAGTGATCCGGAACTTTGTGACGTCCTGCTATCCTTCCGCCTGAACCCGGCGCCTCATTGAAAAAGCCGAAGACATCCAACCCGCTCTGCCTGGAATGCGGCCTGTGCTGCAACGGCGTCATCTTTGCCGATGGCCAGTTGCAAGCCGGGGATGACCCGGCGCGGCTGCGGGAACTGGGGCTGCGGCTGCCGGAAACCCGGGGTTCAACGGCGGGATTCCCCAAGTTCCGGCAACCCTGCGCCGCCTTTCAGGATTGCCGCTGTCAGATTTATTCCGACCGTCCGAAGTATTGCCGGGCCTTTGAATGTTCGCTGCTGATCCGTTTTCAGGAAGATGAGATCGAAGCCGAGCCGGCATTGAAAATCATCCGGCGTACCCGGCGTCAGGCCGGCAAGGTGAACAAGCTTTTGGCCCAGCTCGGCGACACCAAGGAGACGGATGCTCTGAGCACAAGGTTCCGGCGCATGCAACGACGCATGGAAGGCGCCGCCGTGGATGAAACCAGCGCGGACCTGTTCGGGGAACTGACGCTGGCCATGCTGGATTTGCAGGTGATGCTGGGTCGGGACTTTTATCCGTGATGAACGAGACGATTGCCCAGGCCAAGTCGCAGTTGCGCGCCGAGGTTCGGCGGCGGCTGAAGGAATTGCCGGCGGCGGCGCAAGCAAGCGCTTCCGATAAAATTTGCGAACGGCTCCGCCACTCCGAACCATGGCGTGCGGCGCGTTCTGTGTTCTGCTTTGCGCCCTTGGCCGGCGAACCCGACGTGTGGCCGCTGCTCGCCGAGGCGTTGTCGAAAGGCAAACAGATCGCCCTGCCCCGCTTTGACGCCGCCACCGGAAGTTACGTGGCGTGTCTGGTACGCGACTTGGGGACGGACCTTCAGTCGGGGCGATTCGGGATTCGTGAACCGAACATTTACTGTCCCGTCCTGCCGGTGAATCGGCTCGACTTGACGCTGGTTCCGGGTGTAGCGTTTGACCTGCGCGGCCGACGGCTGGGCCGGGGCAAAGGCTATTACGACCGGCTGCTGACGGACGCGCGCGGCATGACTTGCGGGGTGGCTTTCGACGAACAAATCGTGGCAGACATCCCCCGGGAGCCGCATGACATTCCTTTAACCTGTATCTTGACGCCGACGCGCTGGATCGAGCCATAAACGGCGCGCGGTTTTGAAATGATTTTGTTGGCCAATATTTTTGAAGGCACCGCTTTGTTCGCGGCCGGCGCGGCGGCGATGCTGGCCGGGCTGTGGTGGAAAACCCGCAACCTGCAACAGGCCCACACCAGGGAACTCCAGTCCCTCCAGGAAAAATCCCGCACCCAGGCCGAGGCCACCCTCCGCGATGCCCGGCTGGCCGCCACCGAGGAGGCCCTGAAACTCCGCGCCCAGACCGAAGCCGAACTCTCCGCCCGAAATGCCGAACGTCTCGAAGCCGAGCGGCGGTTGAGCGAGCGTGAAACACTCATCAACTCCCAGCTCGAACGAATGGTGCAGGCCGAGCAGTCCTTCAAGGACCAGGAGTCGGGACTGCGCCTGAAGGCCGAACGGCTGGAAAAACAGCAGCAGGAGCTTGCCGAACTGATGCGGCAGCGCCGCGAGGAGCTGAAGACCATTTCCGGCCTCAACGAAACCGAGGCGCGGCAGAAATTTCTCAAGCAAATCGAGCAGGAGGCCTTGCAGGACGCCAGCGGCCTGACGCATCGCATTCTCGACGAGGCCAAGGCCAACGCCGAGGAGACGGCGCGGAAGATCATCAGCGTCGCCATCCAGCGCTACGCCGGCAAGCACACCTTCGAGACCACCACGGCGACGATTGCCCTCCCGAATGATGAGATCAAGGGCCGCATCATCGGCCGCGAAGGCCGCAACATCCGCGCCTTCGAAGCCGCCACGGGCGTCACCATTCTCGTGGACGACACGCCCGGTGCGGTGGTCATCTCCGGCTTCGATCCCGTGCGCCGCGAGATTGCCCGCAACGCCATGTCCCGGCTCATCGAAGACGGGCGCATTCATCCCACCCACATCGAGGAAATGGTCGCGGCGGTTTCGGAGGAAATGGACGAAACCATCATCCGGCTGGGCGAGGAGGCCGTGGCCAAGACGGGTTCACAGCCGATGCATCTGGAGGTGGTCAAACTGCTGGGACGCCTGCATTTCCGGCACAGCTTTTCCCAGAACATTCTCGACCATTCCATCGAAGTCGCGCAGTTGATGGGCCTGATGGCGGCAGAGCTGGGCATTGATGTGGCCCAGGCGCGTCGCACCGGCCTGCTGCATGACATCGGCAAGGCCGTCAGCCACGAGATGGAAGGGCCGCATGCCATCGTCGGCGCGGATCTGATCCGGCGCTACGGCGAGAGTGACGCGGTCGTCAATGGCGTCGCGTCTCATCACAATGACGTACCCCCGATCGGACCGCTGGGCATTTTGGTCAGTGCTGCGGATGCCATCAGCGCCTCACGGCCCGGCGCCCGATCGGAAAGCATGACCACGTATTTGAAGCGCGTGGAGGATTTGGAAAAAATCGCAAACTCCTTCCCCGGCGTGGACAAGAGCTACGCCGTCCAGGCCGGACGCGAGCTGCGGGTGTTCGTCCAGCCGCAACGGGTCAGCGACGAGGAGGCCTTTGTGCTGGCGCGTAACATCGCGGCGAAGATTGAGAACAAGCTGCAATATCCCGGCCAGATCAAGATCACGGTCATCCGGGAAACACGCTGCGTGGAAGTGGCTAAGTAAGGGACGGGAGAATCAACGACCTTCAGTCATCGAGCTCGGGAGACCGCCGGTCTCCCATTTGGCAGGAGCGTTCCAAGGACGGGCCGAGGCATTGGAAGCGTTGTCGGAATCAGCCAGACTGCCACAGCCGGTGCAGATCACCGCAGCCAAGGCCAGCAGTGGGAAAATCAAGCAGAGCGCACTGAAACGAAACGATTTCACGAGGCGGGATGCGCCGGAATCACCTGGTCACCTTCAAGCAGTTCACCGAGCTTCCATCCGGGAATCACGTTGGCAATGCAACGGTCCTTCTGGATGCTGCGGACGATGACCTTCGCGACAAGCTTACCACCGCGGCTCACGAGCAATTCGCCGTCCTGCTTGACGCCCTGGTTTTCACCGACGTCCACCACGATGAAATCCCACTTCGGATCCGCGACGACCACTTTGCCTTTGACGGTTTCCGGCAGGAACACCACGACGTTCGTGCCGCGGTATTTTTGAAGTTCGTAATCCAGCTTGGAGATTTTCTTGGCCAGCAGCAGATTTTCATCGTGGGCGCCGGCGACGTTTTCCTGCAGCGACTTGATTTCCTTGCTGGCGTTCAACACTTGGGCGGGGGTCATGCCGGCAGCTTGGAAGGCGGCCAGTTCATCCTTCGCGTCATCCCGTTCCTTGGAGGTTTTTGCCAGCTTCTCGGAAAGGTCCGCCGCGTGCTTGGTCGCCATCTCGCGGTCCGCCACGGCCTTGTCGCGTTCCGTCCAGGAGGCGACGAGGGCGAAATTGGTCTGGGTCAGCTGGGCGGTGGTGTTGTCCAGGCTTTTTTTGGTTGACCGGTATTGATTCTCAAACTTCTGATGCTCTTCAGTCTCCGTCTTGAGGTTGGTTTGGAGGGTGTTGACCTTCTGCTTGACGGTGATGAAATTCAGCGCGCCGACAGCAAGTCCGGCAATGATGGCGACAATTAAACTGATGCGAATCAACATGGCTCGGTGTTATTTGAAATTGTTGCGAGAGACTAGACCCTCGCCGGAGACGTGTCAACGCCTTACCGAGGCAATTTCCGCCGGAGTTTTCCACCGTTGCAACCCGAAGACTTTGGCCTATCTTGCGCGCCATGAAATATCGCCGGTTTGGTCGCACGGAACTCCAGATGCCCGTCATCTCCTGCGGCGGCATGCGCTATCAGTTCAAGTGGCAGGATGTCGATCCCAAGGACGTCCCCGCAGACAACCAGCGCAACCTTGAAGCCTGCATCCGGCGCGCACTCGAGCTGGGCATCAACCACATCGAGACTGCCCGTGGCTACGGCTCCTCGGAAATGCAGCTCGGCAAACTGCTCCCCACCCTGCCCCGCGACCAAATGATCGTGCAGACGAAGGTCGCACCCAAGGCCACCGCGGCGGAGTTTCTCCAAACGTTCGAGACCTCGATGAACTATCTGCGTCTCGACCACGTGGATTTGCTCTCCTTGCACGGCATCAACACCCGGCAACTGCTGGACTGGTCCCTGAGGAAAGGCGGCTGCCTTGATGCCGCCCGGAATCTTCAGAAGGAAGGCCGGGTCCGGTTCATCGGCTTTTCCACCCACGCCACCACAGACATCATCCTCGAAACCATCGCGTCCGGGGAGTTCGACTACGTCAACCTGCACTGGTATTTCGTCAACGACCTGAACTGGCCGGCGGTTCAGGCCGCGGCCAAACGGGACATGGGCGTCTTCATCATCAGCCCGAACGACAAGGGCGGAAAGCTTCAGGAGCCGTCCAGCAAACTGTCCCGGCTCTGCGCGCCGCTCACGCCGATGCAGTTCAACGACCTTTACTGCCTGTCCCGGCCGGAGGTTCATACCTTGAGCTGCGGACCGGCGCGGCCGGCGGACTTCGACGAGCATGTCGCGGCGTTGAAACACTACGACACCATCCCGGCGACCATCAGCCCCATCGAACAAAAGCTTCGGGAGGAATTGCGCCGGGCGCATGGCCCCGAATGGTGCGCGCAATGGTTCGAAGGCCTGCCGCATTACGTGGATGTTCCCGGACAGATCAACGTCATGGAAATCCTCCGGCTCTGGACCTACGCCCAGCCGTTCGACCTGCAACCGTGGGCCAGGATGCGTTACAACCTCCTCGGCCAGGCCGATCATTGGTTTCCCGGCGAAAACGCCGCGGTCTTGGCGGAGAAAAATCTGACCGAATGCCTCAGCGCCAGCCCGTTTGCCGGAAAGATTCCCGACCTGCTCAAGGAAGCGCACCGGTTGTACTACGAAAAGCCGGTGAAGCGTCTCAGCGCGAGTTGAACCGCAGACCGTCCCCTTCTCCTTCAAGCCTCATCCATGCAACACTACGTCAAACCCACGCGCGCCGTGAACTTCATCTGCACGGCCACGGAAGCGAAGTCCGTCAGCATCGTCGGTGATTTCAACCATTGGGATCCCCAGGCCAATCCGATGAAACAACTTCCCGACAAGGCCTGGGCGGCCCAGGTCAGCTTCAAACACGGCCATCATCGGTATGCGTTTTTGATCGACGGCGTGCTGACGCCCGATCCCAAGGGCATGGGCATCACCAAAAATGACAAGGGCGAACGGGTTTCGATGGTGGCGGTGAGCTGAGGGCGGAAGGAAGTTCAATCCGTTCCCCAGAGGCCTTTGACGTGCGCCACGCCGGCCTTGGCCTGTTCAGGAGTCAGGCCGGGATTAAATTCAAACACCTTGATGTGCTCCGGCCGGACCATGGGCTTGAGCGCGGCAAAATCAATCATGCCCGTGCCCGGCGCGCAGTGATCGCGTCCCGGCGGCTGGACGTCGTGAATGTGAAAGCCCGCCAGCTTGTCCTGCAAGGATTCGAGATGCATGGCGTGCCGGATGAAGCCAAGGTTCTCCTTGATCTGCGCATGGCCGGTGTCGTGCCAGTAGGCCAGGTTCGGGCTGGCCAGTTCACGGAATAAAAACCGGTAGTCGGTTTCTATCGGCAACTCCTCCAGAGCCTCACGGTTCTCAATGCCGAGCTTGATGCCGTGCTGTTCCGCCACGGGCAGAATCTGCCGCAGCGTTTCCATCACGCGACCGAAATACTCCTCCTTCTTGGCCAGGCGCTTCTGGTCCAGTTCGGCGCATAACTTCCGGTATTTGTCCGTCTCGCGCTCCCCGCGTCCGACCATCTCGACCAGCTTGTCGGTGTAATGCTTCATCTCGATGCTGCCGCTGTGGAGCACGACGAGGGGCGCCTTGAGCCGGGCGGCAAACTCGATGGTCTTGACAGTGTATTTGACGGCCAGCTCCCGCTCCCGGGGGCGTTCGTCGGAGAACTGGTAGAGGTTCGGGGCGGAGTTGTTCACGCCCATCGGCAGCGGGCAAAAATTGTGCAGCGTGGAAATCTTGATCTCGCCGGCCGCGACGGCGTCGAGGATTCCCGGCAGGAGGCTGACCCGTGTGCCGTGGCTGAGTTCGGCGTATTCGAAGCCCAGGTCGCGGATTTCGCGGAGCATGGCGCGGCCGTCGGTGTGGCGGCGGGAATTCCAGCAGGACGAAAACGAATACATGGCGGGGCTAGGGTCGTTCAGGAAAAGCAAAAGCCGGACGCGGTCGGAATGACGACCACGCCCGGCTGGGAAAACCAATTTTCACAAATCGGCGTAACGGGCGGACAGCATCGCGGAGAACCGCGCCACTTTTTCCTTGCGGCGGCGCTTCTCGCTGGGCTTTTCAAAAGTCCGGCGCTGGCGCACGACTTTCAGCGTGCCTTCGCGGTCGATCTTCTTCTTGAGACGCCGCAGCGCTTTGTCCACGGGCTCGCCTTTTTTGAGTTTAATCTCGGTCAAACTAATTCACTTCCTCTCTGACAGACTCGGGACAGCCGCCTTCATTGACGGGCTTGTCCGCTTGAGTCAGGGGCAGGGAGCTTATTTTTTTGACGGAATAAGTCAATCGGCAAAGTTTGGCCGGGCGGTTGTCCTCAAAGCGGCTTCTGGTGCAGCTGCCCGTGGGCGGCGGCGATGAAACCGCGGAACAACGGATGCGGCTGGTGCGGCTTGCTGAGGAATTCCGGATGAAACTGGCTGGCGACGTAGAACGGATGGTCCTTGAGCTCGATGATCTCGACCAGCTTGCCGTCCGGCGACAACCCGCTGAAGACGAACCCGGCCTTCTCGAACTTCTCCCGGTAGGCGTTGTTAAACTCATACCGGTGACGGTGGCGTTCGTTGATCACGAATGAGCCGTACAGCTTGGCGGCCAGCGTGCCGAGCGTGAGCTGGCAGGGCTGGGCACCGAGCCGCATCGTGCCGCCCTTCTTGGTGACTTTCTTCTGCGCGTCGAGCAGGGCGATGACCGGATGCGGCGAATCCACCTCGAACTCGGTGGAGTGCGCCCGGTCCAGCTTGAGGACGTTGCGGGCGAACTCGATGGTCGCGATCTGCATGCCGAGACAAAGTCCGAGATAGGGAATCTTGTTTTCGCGGGCGTATTGCGCCGCGATGATCTTGCCCTCGATGCCGCGTTCGCCAAAGCCGCCGGGCACCAGAATGCCGCCCAACCCTTTCAAAATCTTTGCCGGCCCTTCCTTCTCAATTTCCTCGGCGTCGATCTGCACGATCTCCACGCCGCAATCGTTGCCCACGCCGCCATGAATGGTCGCCTCATACACCGACTTGTAGGCGTCCTGCAGGCCGATGTATTTGCCGACCACGCCGATGCGCACCCGGTGCTGCGGGGCGATGAGCTTGCGGATGATTTCCTGCCAGTGCGCCATGTTCGGCACGGGCGTCGTGAGGTGCAGCAACCGGCAGACGAGGTCGTCCATGCGCTCGCGCTGAAGCATCAGCGGCACTTCGTAAATGGAATGGTCCACGTCCTTTTCCTCGATGACGGCCTCGACGGGGACGTTGCAGAACATGGAAATCTTCTGGCGCAGCTCCTTGTCGAGCGGACGTTCACAGCGGCAGACCAGGATGTGCGGCATGATGCCGATTTCCCGGAGCTTGGCGACCGACTGCTGCGTCGGCTTGGTCTTCAACTCACCGGCCGCCGCGATGTAAGGCACGTAGGTGACATGGAGAAACACGACGTTGCCCACGCCGACTTCCAGCGCAAACTCGCGGATGGCCTCCAGAAACGGCAGGCCCTCGATGTCGCCGGTCGTGCCGCCAATCTCGGTGATCATGACGTCGGCCTTGCTTTGTTCGGCCAGCAGATGGATGCGGTTCTTGATCTCGTCGGTGACATGCGGAATCACCTGCACGGTCTTGCCGAGGTATTTTCCCTCGCGCTCGTTGTTGAGGACCGTTTGATACACCTGGCCGCTGGTCAGGTTGTTCATGCGGGTGAGCTTCACGTTGGTGAACCGCTCATAGTGCCCGAGGTCGAGGTCCGTCTCCGCGCCGTCGTCGAGCACATACACCTCGCCGTGCTGATACGGCGACATCGTGCCGGGATCGACGTTGAGGTAGGGATCGAACTTCTGGAGCGTGACCTTCAGCCCGCGGTTTTCGAGCAGCGTGCCGAGCGCCGCCGCCGTCAGTCCCTTGCCCAAAGAACTCACCACACCACCGGTTACGAATATGAATTTCATTTTCTAAAATTATTTAGCCACGGATTGAACACGGATGAAACACCGATTATTTCAATCCACCGACGGAACCCCGAAAATTTTCCGCTGCCTGTTTTATTAAACCAGGAGGACACAACTGCTTCGACTGCATCGCCCAGCCTGACCGCTTCATGCCTAGATCCGTGAGAATCCGTGCTTCATCCGTGGCTCAAAAGACGTTCCACCCGCGCCACGTCTTCCGGCATCCACGCCCACGCTGTCGTAGTTCACCTTCACCACGGCGATCTGGATGCCGTTGTCCAGCGCGCGGAGCTGTTCGAGCTTCTCCGCATTTTCCAGCGGGGACACCGGGAACTTCACCAGCCGCAGCAAGGTGTCGCGCCGAAAACCGTAAATGCCCAGGTGCTTCAAAAAAGGAAACGCCGCCAACTGCTCCGGCACCGGACGGCTGGCGGCCTCGCGCAAATACGGAATCGTGCGCCGGGAAAAATATAAAGCCTGCCCGCCTTGGCTGACAACGACTTTTACGATGTTGGCGTTGTCGTATTCGGAAAAATCCCGGAGGGGCGTCGCCGCCGTGGACATCTCGTTTCGCTGCAAAGCCTCCGCCACCACGTCAACCACCGCCGGATCTATCAACGGTTCATCGCCCTGGATGTTCACCACGGCGTCGCAGGGAACTCGGCCGGCAATTTCCGCGATGCGATCCGAACCGCTGGGATGATCGGCGCGGGTCATCTCCACCCGGCAGAATTTCCCCGCCACCGCCTGGATGCGCGCATCGTCTGTCGCCACGATCACGTCGGCGAGGGATTTGGCCTTCCGGCATTGCTCGACCACGCGCTGGATCAGCGGCTTGCCGGCAATCAACGCCAGCGGCTTGCCGGGAAAGCGGGTGGAGGCGTAACGGGCCGGAATGATGCCGAGAATTTTCACGCGGGCATTTAGCCAGAATCCGTTTCCGGAAGAAACAGTTTTCAACCGCCGATGGCTGGAGAAACCCCGGGCGGCTGTCAGGCTTCGAGTTCCAACGACGCCAGCACCTCGGGATCGCGGACATCCACCCAGCGGCCCTGGATTTTCAAGCCGGCGATCTGGTGCTTGGTGTCGAGCAGCGCGTTGATGGCGTCGGTCAGCTCGTATTCGCCGCGCGGCGACTTCTGGAGCTTGGCGGTGAATTCGAACAGCGAGGATTTGAAGATGTAAATGCCGGCGTTGTACCAGACGGTGTCGTTGGCCTTGAGCCAGCCGTCACGGCGCAATTGCTCAATCTGTGCCGTGCTCGGTTTTTCCACGATGCGCTTCAGGCAAAAGTCGGCGTCAAAAAAGTTCAGGCCGCCCTTCGTCACATCCTGCCCGCCCGTCACGGTGATCAGGCCGGAGAAATATCCCTCCTGAAACCGGTGAATCATCTGCTGATACGTCTCGGGCTTCACGAGAATGTCGCCGTAGGTGAGGAGAAACGGCGAAAGGCCGATGAAATCCTTCGCCAACTCCGGGGCCTTGCCCGTGCCGTCCTGGACGACCTGCCGGCCGTAGGCGATGCGCACGTTCCACTTCGAGCCGTCGCCGAAATAGCTCTCGATGACCTCCGCCCGGAAGCCGGTGACGATGAAAACCTCCCGGATGCCCGCGGCGATCAGGCCGGTGATGATGTGTTCGAGGATGGGTTTGCCCTGGACCTTGAGCATGGGCTTGGGAACCTCGTTGGTGAGTTCCCTCATGCGGGTGCCTTTGCCGGCGGCGAGAATGACAGCTTTCATTGTGCGGCACAGGTGAACACGGAAGGCCCTTCGGGGAAAAGAAAAATTCTTGGGGACGACCCGCTGATGTCGCAGAGAACCGCAGATGAAAATCCTTTGCGAACCGCAGCGCAATCTACGGGGAAATTGCGGGATGCAGATGCCCGGCTCAATTCACCTTCGCCTCGCGGCGGCGGCGCTGCTGTTCATCGGGGGTTTCCTCGTGGGTCTTCGTGGGCACCCCGCAGATCTCCCGCCAGCGATTGCGGCAATCACCCAGCCCGGCGTGCATCAGATAGGAGATGTCGATGACCTCGCGCGGCGCATCGCCCGGGAGGTTTTCCTGGGTGAAGGCGTTGGCGGCGTGAACGGCCGCGAGCAGGGAGAAACTCTTTTCGTCCGAGCAAGCCGGCTTGTGATGCCAGGCGATGGCTTCCAAAATTGGCAACGGCAATCCCCAGGTGGCCAGCAGGCAGGCGCCGAGTTCGGCATGGGTGGTCCCGAGAATTTCCAATTCCGCCTCGCGGGAGGTGATTTGCTTGCTCTGCTTCAGGCGCTGGACGGTGTCATACATTTCGGGGAGATTGCCCGCCAGCACCAGCTTGCCGATGTCGTGGAGCAGTCCGGCGGTGAAAGCCGCCTCAGCCAGGCGCGGATTTTTGGTCTCCGCCAGGGTGATCGAACGCGCAAAGACGCCGACCTGAAGGCAATGGTTCCAGACGGTTTCCGGGGCAAAGCTGGGGCATTTGGAGCCGGAGTACTGCGAGAAAACCCCCGCCAGAAGAATCAGGGCCTTGATGCGTTCCGCGCCGAGCACCATCACGGATTCGGTGGCATCGCTGACCTCGCGGGTCAGGCCGAAGAAGGCGGAGTTGACCACCTGCAAAATCTTGGCGGACATGACCGGCTCCTGGGCGATCAATTGCCCGACGACATCCATGGACCCGGCGGCAGATTGGAGTTCCTCGGTGACCTGGGTGTGCAGCTTGGGCTGGGCGGGGAGCTTGCGGATTTGCGCCACCAGCTTCTTGATGGCGGCATCGGCCATCCAGTCGCGGATGCGGATGCTGCGTTTGATTGTCGCAACCAGCGCCGGAGCGTCGGTGTCCTCCGGAATCAGAGTGGCTCCGGTGCCCTTCCATTGTGCCGAGGTGGTCCGGTCCAGCACGGTGCAACGCACGACACAGATGCTCTGACCGAGTTCGCGGGACAAAGTCTGCAACAGATTGACGCTGCCGGAAGTTTTCCCGTCCAAAATGAGCGTGTCGAACTGGCCCGTGGTCCACCTCTCCACAGCCGCGCTGGCATCCAAAGCATGCGAACACAACCAGCTGGTTTGTAATCCCACCAAATCACGCTGGATTTGGTCGAACCAAACCGTGTCAGCCCCCACAAACAACAACCGCTGGGTACTGGAAGATGGCAGCGAGGATGCGGGCGCAGTTTCCGCCGGGGTGACCGGGGTGGGAGCCGTTAAAACGGCTGAGGAGCTGCCTGCCTTGACCGTGGACGTTTTCTTCAGCGAATCGAATAATCCCATATAAATTGCAGTTGAAGGGTTACTTCAATGCAGACTATCGGTGAATGTCCTACAAACTTTAGAGAATCGTAGGAAGCCCCCTTGTCAGTAGAATCCTTCGCGCAATTATTGCACGAGCCTGCCTTGGCGAGCAGCATTTGCACAGAACGCCTCCGCATTTTTCGAATAATACGTAACTTTCGTGCTGGCATGGACATTGCATTGGGAGCTTCGAACAACTGCGGGCGGCGCACTAAAGTGCCGGACTCGCAGGCAAACAAACCAAACAAATCCAAACTGCGAGGAAAGTTCGATGAAACTAAAACAAGTATTAAAAGTGTGTGGCGTGATCGCGGCTCTGTGCGTGAGCATTGCCAGTCTTCAGGCCCAGGACAACGGCGACGGCGGCCAGGGTGGCGGCGGACGTCGTCGCGGCCAGGGCGGTGGTCCCGGCGGCCCCGGAGGTCCGGGCGGAAACATGGACCCGGCACAATGGCAGCAACGCATGATGGATGGCGTCCGTGAACGGCTCGCCTTCACCAACGACACCGACTGGGCTGCGGTCGAACCCCTGGTCCAGAAAGTCATGGACGCCCGTCGCGAAGTCGGTTTCCCCGGCGGACGTGGAATGATGGGCGGACGCAAC
>JAXMHO010000036.1:0-22839 GCA_046346715.1 Verrucomicrobiota bacterium | reverse complement strand
CACCGGGCTGGAAGCCCGGGTCACTGGCAGGCAGGATGCCCGCCGCTACGGAGATGATCCGGGACGGCGAGTTAATGATGGATTTTTCCACCGTTTTTGGAACAATCCGGCCCGATGAATCCGCTCGTCAAACTTTTGCTCGAAGGCTCCAGCCTGAACACCGCCCAGATGGCGCAGATCCTCAAGCTGTCCGAAGCCGACCTGAACGGCCAGCTCGACGCCCTCAAAAAGGACGGCGTGCTGCTAGGCTTCCGTCCCGTGCTCAATCTCTCGCATGAAGACAGCGGTGTTGTCCGCGCCGTCATCGAAGTGCGCATCACGCCCGAACGTGGCGGCGGCTTCAACCGCCTGGCCGAGCGCATCAGCAAGTTCGACGAGGTGGAATCCTGCTATCTCATGTCCGGCGGCTACGACCTGCTGGTGTTCGTCAACGGTGCGAGCCTGCAAAAGGTCGCGGCGTTTGTGTCGGAAAAACTCTCCACCATCGAGGGCGTGCTCTCCACGGCCACGCATTTCATGCTGCGTTCCTACAAGGAACACGGCTTCCTGCTCGGCGGCAAAGTCGAGGAAACGGAACGGCTCAAGGTCGCGCCGTAAAATTTTTACTCGAAACGATAGGGTAAAGAGTTGAAGGCGTGAAGCCTTCTGAAAATGTTGGCGATGGAATCAATTGACGTGTAATAATTGAACGAGCAGCCGTGATTTCAACGAACGATCGAACCGGAGTAGCCGCAAGCCGACAGTCCAAATGTTCGGAGAATAGTGTTGTCTCTCAAAACATCAAGCCCACCGCGCCGGGGACGTTTGATTTTTGCAGTGGTCTCGGCGGAATCTCCTTGGCTGGGAGCAAACTTGGGCTTCAGGTAGTCGCGGGCGTGGATGTGAATGCAAACGCGCTAAAAACTTTTTCAAGAAATTTTCCCAACGCCGCCGCGTTGGCTGGAAGCGTTCGGTCAAAGACAGTTCTCGACAAATGCAAGAGACTGGTAGAACAGTTTAGGGCCGCACAACAACCAGTTATCATCCTTTCAGGGCCCCCCTGCCAAGGATTTTCAGCCGCCGGTTCACGCGATCCTTCTGATCGCCGAAATAAAGTTCTGGTTGCCGTCGCGCGTGCAATTGCGCTACTTCAGCCTGACTGCGCCTTAGTCGAAAATGTGTCGATGCTTTTGTCTGACAAGTATGAGGGACGTGTTGAATCCTTTGAGCAGACCATCCGGCAGGCGGGCTATCATGTTGCGCACATCGTTCTTGATGCATCAGAGTTTGGCGTCCCCCAAAAACGTGAGCGCGCATTTTTTTTGGTGACACGTCAGCCGCTGGATATTGAATCCGTCAACCGACGTCTGGAGCTTTTCAAATCGAAAGCGGTAAATGTTCGGCAGGCGCTTCGCGGCCTGCCAACGCCCGAAGCTCGACCTGATCGCTACAAGGATGAATTGGACAACGGACAAATCACCAACCACTTCGCAATGCAACATTCGGAGCGGGTTAAGAAAAAAATAGCCGCAATTGAACCAGGCAAAGGGCCGATGTCTTATCGCCGACTGCATCCGACTCGGTTATCAAACACGCTCTTCTCCGGGCATCGAGCGCCACCAGCACATTTTGAAGAACCACGAAGCATCACCGTTCGTGAAGCGGCGCGGCTGCAAGGTTTTCCTGACAACTTTCGCATCTACGGAGCATTTGCCAACCAAATGGAGCAGGTGACAAACGCTGTGCCGCCTCCACTGGCTACTGTGGTTCTTAGCGTTCTGTTGGAGTTCACGAATATTCCAGTCTGTCAGCATGGCTAAACAGAATAACGAGCCGATAATCCAGAAGCTCGCCGATCAAATTCGCGCGTCTGAAGCATCGCGGCAACCAGTAGAAACAATGCTCGCCACCGATGAGCGGGTTTTGGCGAGAATCACTGACGGTATTTATCGGCAGCCAGCTTCAGCACTGCGAGAATTGATTTCAAATGCCTATGACGCCGACGCAACTGAAGTTATAATTCTGACCGACGCACCTAGGTTCGCTCAAATTTCGATACGCGATAATGGATTGGGACTCACACCAGAAGTTCTTGAACATCTTGTCAAACACATCGGCGGTAGCGTCAAGCGAAGCGACGAAGGCCCGGCCTTGGGCGTAACATCAAAGACAGACTCAAACCGAAGCCCTGGCGGGCGGCAGCTTATCGGAAAGCTTGGAATCGGTCTTTTTTCCGTGGCACAGTTCACTCGCCATTTTTTGATTATTACCAAAACAAAAGGTGATTCATATCGCACGATTGCCGACATCACCCTCGGTTCGGTTGGAGGCCAGCAAAAACTGCTTCCGCTGAAAAACGGCGGCCCGCGCGAAATTGAAACCGGCCATGCGCGCATCTGGCGCGAGCGGGCAACGGAAAAAGATTCACACGGCACAGAAATAAAATTGCTCGACCTGCTTCCACGAACCCGGGCCGAACTGGCAAGCTATGACCTTTGGGCGAAAATTGATTTTGAAAAAGAAGACAACGAGGCTGAAAAAACCAGCCCGCCGACTTGGCACATTGGCCGGATGAAGCCGAAACAATCCGAATTACTTGAATCACAATCAAGATTGCCGTGGGATGAAGCCGACCAGCCGGAAGAACGGTTTCAAAACTTGTTGGGGCGGTTCGGGACGCGGCGATTGAAACTGAATTTGTTGACTTGGATGTTTTTTTTGACCGGTATCTTCAAACGATTTGGACGCTCTCACTTTCCGCGCCGCTTGAATATCTTGAAGGTCATCCGTTTGATTTGGCCGCTGACGATGAGTTTCTCTTCTTTGAACTTGAAAACCGTGTGCGAGGACAGGCCAAGTCTCTCGATCTGAAAAAATCTCAAACAGCACGGTCGGCTTTGCACCTCAAAACTCCGAACGGCGCACCCGGAGCGCGTTTTGATGTGCTCATAGATGGTGTCAAATTATTCCGTCCGATTTTGTATAAGAATCTTCCCAAGACCAAAACAGCGGTGACAACTCCGCTCATGTTTATCGGTTGTGATGCGCAAAAATTTGAAAAGAAGCATGTGGAGTTGAGCGGTGGGCCATTGGTGTTTGAGGCGTATCTTTTTTGGTCGCCAAGGATTATTCCCAAGCAGCATCAAGGCGTAATTCTAAGAGTCGGCAACGCATCCGGCGCGCTGTTTGACCGGACGTTCATGGGCTATCAAGTTTCAGAACAGACGCGCACCCGGCAAATCACGGCAGAAATTTTTGTCCGCGAGGGTTTGGATGGCGCGATAAATATTGATCGTGAGTCTTTCAACTACGCCCACCCCCATTACCAGTATTTGGTGAAGTGGTTGCATTCTGCGTTGAGACAGCTTGCAAACCGTCATAAGGAAATTGGAAGCGGAGTCAGGTCGAAAAAGCTAGTCGTCGAAGGCAAGAAAGTCCGGGAAAAGGTCGAAGAAAAGGTTGAATCTGCATTGAAGGCGCGTGGAATAGAAGATGTCCCCGATGTTGTTCTGCTTGACGCCTCAAAACAATCTGAAGCGCGCAAACTGCGGAGCGAGGGGACGATTGCCCTTCGGAAAGATGCCGTAATGCCGCCGTCACCTGCAAATCGAAGCACGTCGGTTGAAGGTGAGAGGCGCAAGCTCGCGGAGAAAAAGGCCGTTGCTGTCATCCAACTTTTACATGGCTGGGGGCTGCTCGAAAAACTGTCTTTTGATGAACAGGAAAAACTCATCCGCAGCATCCTTGAAATCGTCTTATTGGAAAGTTAGCCATGAACTCCCAAGAACCTGATTTCGTTGACGACATCATTCAGGATGAACTACCTGTTCATACCATTCCTCCACGTGATAATTTTTTGCCCTGGCATCGCGTAAAAAAGGAATTCATCCGAAGAAATCAATGGAACGAATTGACTGCGCGCATGATCAAACGCTACTGGCGACAGCAGTTGCAACAACCAGAACAAGAATGGTCACTGGATGAAGTTGCTGATGCCGCAGTTTCCGTCAAGTTGCCTGCCGACGTTATATTAGATCGCACGCTCAAGTGTCTCGTTATTCCCGGCGAAGACCTGCTTGATGTCCGTGCGCTCTGGCGCGATGTCAATGAATTGAACTGCCATATTCGCTATCTTGGTTTCAACGAAAGCTTTGGCTCTATTCAGAAGGGCACGCGAATTCATGTGGCGAACAATGCAGTATTGTCACTGCCTCGCGTTTATCCAGATTCGTGCGTTGTGCCTGACCGGTTCGAATCTATCCAGTCGCGTGACTCTCAAGCTTTCGGCTATCTTAAAAATTACGGCCCATATCATGTCGTGAATCTCGACCTGTGTGGCTCAATGTTTCCAAACACCGTAAAAGACCCCGGCGAATACTATACTGCGCTAAATCAGCTTTTAATTTATCAGTTTGCAAACCAAAAATGCGAATGGTTGCTTTTTATCACGACGATGGTTGAGCCGGCGGTGATTGACACCGAACGCATGCAGGCGTTGTGTAAACCAACTCGTGAAAATGTGAAAAAGCACGGCGACTTTGCTGAAAAACTAAAAACGTTCTTGCCGAAGGAAGCATTTGGAAATATCGAAGCATCAATTGACCTGAAAGATTTTAGCGAAGAGCAGATGGTTCAATTGTTTGGCGTGGCATTGGGTAAATGGCTTCTCGCGCTGAGTCAAACTGCTCAACCGCAGTGGACCGTTGCCATGCGGAGAAGTTTCAAATATTCCATTAATGAAGATAAGGGGGCAGTCATGTTATCGCTGGCCTTTGCCCTGAAACCAAACATCACTCCACCCGTAGATGAAACGGGCATGGCAAAGTTGGAATTGTCGGCTAAGAAATATCCTACCGAGAGCGAATGTGCGCTCAAGCTTGCCGAATCAATTTTCCAGATTCGTGATGTTGATGAAATTCTTGCGGCGGATTCGGAACTGAAATCCAAGCTTCGCGATTCACATGCAGACTTGCTTGAAGCTGCCGGTTATGACCGTGTCGCTTATACCAAATGGGTAGATGAAGGCGAAAAAACAGCGAGTAACTAGGAATGACGAGTGGCAGATGTCGTCTCCATTCATAAGCGTTCGGAAATCATGTCGCGCATACGCTCGCGTGGCAACAAAGACACGGAACTTGCATTGGCAAAATTATTTCGGAAACAGCACATCATTGGCTGGCGGCGGAGTCAGCGCTTGTTTGGTAACCCTGACTTTGTTTTTCACAAAAACAAACTGGTGGTATTTGTGGATGGTTGTTTCTGGCATCGCTGCCCAATTCACGGAACACAGCCCAAAGGCAATCGCTTGTTCTGGGAAAAGAAATTTGAACGCAACCAAATCCGCGCCCGACTTGTGAACCGAACTTTACGTCGGGAAGGTTGGCGAGTTTTGCGAATTTGGGAGCATGAGCTTTCTCGGAAAAATGAAGTTCGTTTATTGAAACGAGTTCACAGCGCGTTGGCATATTCATTTGCGAACGCGGCATGATGTAATTATTCTTCGCAGCTTAAATGGACCAATCTCGCTACATCGCCAAGCACGTCGTCAACCTGCCCAAGTCGGGCATCCGCGACTTTTTTGACATCGTCGCCAAGATGAAGGACGCCATCTCGCTCGGCGTCGGCGAACCGGATTTCGACACGCCCTGGCACATCCGCGAGGCCGGCATCTACGCGCTCGAAAAGGGCAAAACGCATTACACGTCCAACCTCGGCCTCATCGAATTGCGCCGCGCCATCAACAAATACGTCGAGCAGAATTTCAACGTCAGCTACGCGCCGGAAAACGAAGTCATCATCACCGTCGGCGTCAGCGAAGGCCTCGACCTCGCCTGCCGCGCGCTCATCAATCCCGGCGACAAGGTGATGTATCACCAGCCGTGTTACGTCAGCTATTCGCCGAGCATCACGCTCGCGCACGGCATCCCCGTGCCCGTGCCGACGTTCGCGAAGGACGGCTTCGCGCTCACCGTGGACGCGCTCCGCGCCGCGTGGCAGCCGGGGTGCAAAATTCTGATGCTCAACCTGCCGTGCAATCCCACCGGCGGCACGTGCGACCGCACGCAGATCGAGGCCATCGCCAAGTTCGCGGTGGAAAAGGATCTCATCGTATTGAGCGACGAAATTTATTCCGAGCTGACGTTCGAGGGCGTCCACACGAGCATCGCCAGTTTGCCAGGCATGAAGGAACGCACGATTTTCCTGCACGGCTTTTCCAAGGCGTTCTCGATGACCGGCTGGCGCATCGGCTACGCCTGCGGCCCGGCGATCCTCATCGAGGCGATGATGAAGGTGCATCAATACTCGATGCTCTGCGCGTCCATCATCGCGCAGGAAGCGGCCATTGAGGCGCTCGTGCGGGGCGAGGACGCGATGAAGAAGATGCGCGACCAGTATCATCGCCGCCGCGACTTCATCGTGCGCCGGTTCAATGAAATCGGTTTGAAATGCCACCTGCCGCGCGGATCGTTCTACGCGTTCCCCGACATCAGCAAGACCGGCATGAACGAAAAGGACTTCGCCATCGGTCTGTTGCAGACGGAGAAAGTGGCGATCGTTCCCGGCTCCGCTTTCGGCGAGAACGGCAAAGGGTTTTGCCGTGCGTGTTTCGCGACGAGCTATGAGCAACTGGTCGAGGCGAGCAACCGCATCGAACGGCACGTCGAGCGGGTGATTGCAGCCCGCAAGTAGGCTGGTCAAGCCCGGCGACGCCGCGCCAACAAAGCCGCCGCGCCCAGTCCGAGCAGGGCAAACGTTCCCGGCTCCGGCACCACCGTGGTGTTGATGGCAAACAAGGCGGGCTCGTCGTTGTAATAAATCCACGAGCTTCCCTGATCCTGCGTAAAGATGATGCCGTCGTCGATGCTCCAACCATCCAGGCCGGTGTCGTTGCCACTGTAGGGCTCGGTCATGGTCCAGCCGTAATGGCTGTTGATAGTGGAGGCAACCAGCCAGTAGGAAGTTTGCGAAGCCAGAGTGGCGGGAGCGGTCGGAACGTAATTCAAAATCGCCGGCAGATTGTCGCCTGCCGGTTCGGGACCGGTAAGGGAAAACAGACTCAGCCCCGGCTGGCCGCTGTTGTCGGCGTGGATGCGAACGGTCAGATCGTTGTTCAGAAGTCCAACACCTCCGACCAACATCATATCGACGCTGGCCAGCGACCATGACGGAGAATTGGACCCCGTGGTGAACTTCATGCCCACCCAGTTGTTTAAAAATACGCCCCAACTGTCGTAGGTGGGCGAAATCGGTTCACCGAGGTTGCTGACGACCACGTCAGCCCGGGATTGCTGAAGACTGAAACAGGCCAAAGCCAAGGAAAGGGCAAGAATACGGGGTTTCATAAGTTGGTTTCTGATTAAGGTCGGACTCGTTTCACCGCTAAAAATTTACAATAAACGGGCGGCGCAGGGCAAAAGAGATAACTACGTATTTCGGCAGTCGGACGGGTTACAGACAGGAAGCAAACTCCATTCTCAGATTGTTATGAAGCCAGCCGACCGAAAGCCTTGCTGTGAAATAATTTCACAGAACCGGGCAAACTTAATCCTTCCTTAAGGTTGACCGGCGCAAGGTAGGCGCATGAAGACCAACCTTGTAAAAACCCTCGCGGGCAGTCTTGTCCTGATGATGGCATTCCCAACCTTTGCGGCCGGAAATGCCACGGTTCCGCCCAGTTCCACCCTGAATCTTTCCGCCACCAAGGGTGGAAACATCGCGCGCCTGACCATCACCAATGCCGGCAACCAGGTCTGGGTGATCCAAAGTTCCAGCAACCTCGTCCAGTGGTCCGAGGTCGCCGCGTGGAAAGTGCACAACGGCGATTTCCGTCGCAACCTGACCAACAACCTCCAGCCGAACCTGTTTTACCGCGCCTTCTACGACGCCGGCCGCCAGACCATTTCCAGCACGACCAGCAATGCGTTGATGCTCCCTGTGGCTCCGTTCAACTATGCCGCGCCGGTCCTGCCCGTCAGCTTTCAGGTGAACCCCATCCTGGCGCAGGACAACACGCCTGCGAACAACCTCACCACCGATCTGGGCGCGCAATTGGGCCGCGTGCTCTTTTACGACAAGCGCCTTTCCACCAACCAGACGGTCTCCTGCTCCTCGTGCCATCAGCAGGCCCACGGCTTCTCCGACCCGCGCCGGTTCAGCGTCGGCTTCGACGGCAGCATCGGCACCCGCAATTCGATGAGCCTGAGCCACGCGCGCTGGTATCAGCGGCGGAATTTCTTCTGGGACGAACGCGCCGCCACGCTGGAGGATCAGACCTTGATGCCGATTCAAAACCCGATTGAAATGGGCATGACACTCGAAGCGCTGACCAACCGGCTGGCCGCCGAACCCTTCTACACGAATCTCTTCGCCCTGACGTTTGGCTCGCCGGACATCACGACCAACCGCGTGTCGCGCGCCCTGGCCCAGTTTGTCCGGTCCATTGTCTCCACCGCCTCGAAGTATGACGTCGGCGTCACCAACAACTTCACCAACTTCACCGCGCAGGAAAATCTCGGCCGGCAGATTTTCCTGGGCCAGGTCGGCACCCCGCCGGCCACCTGCGCCGCCTGTCATGGCACGGACAACTTCGTTCCCGGCGGCGCGATCAACAACAACGGCCTGGAGTTTCCCTTCGTGGACCGCGGCCTGGGCGCCATCACCGGCAACCCGGCCGACGACGGCAAGTTCAAGGTGCCGTCGCTCCGCAACATCGAGCTCACCGCGCCCTACATGCATGACGGACGTTTCACGAACCTGGAGCAGGTCGTCGATTTCTACAGCACCGGCGTGGTGGACAATCCGAACCTGTCCCCGCCGATGCGCGGGCCCGGCGGCGGCGTCATCCGGCTCAACCTGAACCCCGGGCAGAAGGCGGCGCTGGTAGCGTTCTTGAAAACTCTGACCGACACCAACCTCGCCACCAACCCGAAGTATTCCGATCCTTTCAACTACGGGGATTGATTCAGGCAGACAGAAACCCGGGGCATCCGTCAATGTTCGGCGAATGCCCCGGCGGCTTTGGCGAGAAAAACAATTGACTCGGCGATGTCGGAACGAGAACGCTGGGCCGCATGGATTTCCTGCGCCCGGTTCGACTGTGGATTTGGTTTGGCACCGTGACCAGCCTCGCCGGCTGGACGTTGTCCGCGCTCGGGCAGTTGAACCGGACGGGCTACGTGCTGTTCTTCGGCGCGGCGCTGGCGCTTTGGTGGTGGTTTCAAAAGTCAGCCACGGCGCAACCAACTCCCTGCCGGCGACCTTGGCGTAAATTCCTGCGGCGCTTTCGCCGTCCCCTGCCCGGCGCGTTTGCCGTGCTGGTCATTCTGATTTTCCTCGGCGGCGCGTTGTATCCGCCAACCAACCACACCGCGTTCACCTATCGGCTGCCGCGCGTCCTGAACTGGCTCGAACACGGCGGCTGGTTCTGGATTCACACGCCCGACTGGCGGCTCAATGACCGCGCGTGCGGCATCGAATGGATCACCGCGCCGCTGGTGCTGTTCACGCACTCCGACCGCGGACTGTTCCTGCTCAACTTCGTTCCGTATGTTCTCATGCCCGGATTGTTCTTCAGCCTGTGCCGGCAACTCGGCGTGCGCGCCCGGACCGCGTGGCATTGGATGTGGCTGCTGCCGACGGGCTACAGCTTTCTGTTGCAGGCCGGCAGCGCCGGCAACGACATCTTTCCCACCGCCTACGCGCTGGCGGCGCTGGTGTTCGGACTGCGCGCCTGGAAAACCCACAGCGCGGTGGACCTCTGGTATTCCACGCTGGCGGCGGCGCTGTTGACGGGGGCAAAAGCCACCAACCTGCCGCTGCTGCTGCCGTGGGCGGCCTTGGTGACGCCGCTTTGCGCCATCGCTCTCAAGAAGTGGCTGCGGACATCACTTGTCCTCGTTTTCGCCGCAACGGTTTCCTTCCTGCCCACCGCGGTGTTGAACCACCTGTATTGCGGCGACTGGTCGGGTTCCGTGCTGGAACCCGCCGGACAAACCATGCGCCGGCCGCTGGTCGGCATCTGGGGCAATACGTTCCAAATCCTGCTCGATAACTTCTGTCCGCCGGTCTTCCCCATCGCCGGCTGGTGGAATCAGCACGCCACGCAACTGCTGCCGCAGGGTCTGGTGGAAACCATCGGAACGAATTTTGACGAGGGATTTTTCTGGCTTGGTGAACTGCCCACCGAGGACTGGGCGGGCATCGGTTTTGGCATCAGTGTCCTGCTCGCGCTGTCGTTGATTGCCGCAATTGCTGCCAAGTCATCGCAAAGCCTGACGCCTGGCAATTCCCTCTCCCCGCTTAAACGGGGAGAGGGCCAGGGTGAGGGGAAATTAGCTTCCAATCAAAACGCCTCCTCACCCCAACCCTCTCCTCCTTTGGGGGAGGAGAGGGAGAACAGCGCAGCAGGCGTTGGCAGATTTTGCGCGCCCCGCTGGCTGCGTCTGTTCGTGCTGCTGTCGCCGTGGATTGGCATCTTGGTTTACTGCGTCAAATCCGGGCTCGTCACGGCGGCGCGGCTGATTTCGCCCTATTACTTCGTGCTGTGGCCGTCGCTGATTCTCGGCACCGGCCATGCCTTCATCGTGCGGCGATGCTGGTGGCAGATCGCCAGTTGGGCCGTGGTGGTGATGGCCTTCGGGGTTTTGATCGTGACGCCGCCGCGACCGCTCTGGCCGGCCCAGACTCTTTTGTCCGCCGCGCTCAAGGCCAAACCCGATCACCGCCTGCTCACCCGCGCCTACAACGTCTATGCCGTCTATGCCATCCGCTCCGATCCGCTGGCCGGCGTGCGGCCGTTGCTGCCGGCGGATCTCAAGGTCACAGGCTTCCTCGGGACGCCGGACGACATCGACATCTCGTTCTGGCGGCCTTACGGCACGAAACGGGTGGAACACATTCTCCTTGATGACCCGACGGACGTGATTCGCTCCAAGGGCATCGAATGGGCGGTGGTCAGCGGCCTTCATTTTCAACAACGCAACACCACGCTTTCCAACTGGCTGGCCCAGTCCGGCGCGGAACTGGTGACGACCACGAACATCACGGTGAAGGTCGCCGACGGCCCGCAGCCGTGGCATGTGGTGAGGTTTAGGAAAGACTGAACGAAACCAAGGGCAGTCAAAGACACTGCCAAAGAAATTTTCCTTGAGTGCCGTTTTTGTTGATGAACGCATAGCCCACGCCTGCGTCTCCAAAGTTTATCCAAAAAGGAATTCTTGCAGAATCGAGTTGCAAGAGTAAGTGCCAGGCTTCGGCAAACGGCAATTCGTCACCTTGAATAAACCACGGAGAACCACCAAGCTTGTTACCTTCCAAGGAATTTCGATAGTTTTCAACTTCAGCTGATGACCTCTGGCGCAACTGATTCTCAGACATAAATTCGGGATCGTCAGAAAAAGTAAGCTTTGCAGAAAAGACGCATGCTTGAGGCACAAGCTTTGAACTCCACCATCTTTTTACCATTCGGCAAATACGTGGAGCATCACCTACTGTTGTCGTCGCCGTTATTCTTTCACGCGGCAGGATGACCAGCGAATTTTCCCCTCCATCCGGCAGCCAAGTTCCATCCACATCACTGCGGGTCATGAACAGGTATGCGACTGATTCTTCAACCCCAGGAAACAAATCGGGGCCAAATGGAATCTGGCAGATAAACTGCATCGGTTCTCCAACCTCCTTTGATTTCGGCCAAAGTTCGGGAGAAAGCCCGTATGGTTCACCTCCAAATTGTAAGCAAATTCCCTTCTTTTCGGAGGCAGAAACGAATTCGATGGTGGCTCGTTTCGGCATGGGGGATTTTATCCGAGTTTACACCGCCTGCGGCGCGGTGTTCCCACCGAAGATTCCCTTCAACCAAGTCCACGCCGCGCGGAAACCGACCTCCCGCATGCCCGCCAGCGAATAAATCTTCACCAGTTCCTGTTCGTGCCCGCGATACCGCGGCGGCAGCAGGATCATGGTCTTGGTCGAGTCGCCTTCGACTCGCAAAATTTCCGAGTAGAACAGGCCGTGGCCGACTTCATACTGGCCTTCGGGCAGCACGAGCGTCTGCTTGGGCAGGATCAGCCAGGGATGATAGTCAAAGACCAGCTTGCCCTGTTCGTCGCGGGACAGCTTGCCGTAGGTGCGGGCGGGAGCCTTGTCAATCTTCCGGCTGAGGAAGAGCTTGTTCACCTTGGGACCCGGAGTGTAGCGGGCGTGGCGCATGGTGAGAAATTCCATGACATAGACGAGGCCGAAGTGCGACAGGCGGAAGGACCAGCCCGCGATGAAGTAGGAAATCACCACGATGATGGCCGCCCACATCGCGCCGAGCCAGGGATTCGCCCACGCGCTGGCCACGATGGTGGCGAGCACGCCGGTGCGAAAGGCTTTCAACGCCGTGTCCACGGTCGTGAACGGGCTGAGCAGGATGAGAATGTTGATGGCGTTGGACGCGAGGAACACGACGAAGAACAGCACCATGGCGACCGGCGTCATGATGAGGTTGTAAAGCCACTGGCCGTCAATCGCCGCCAGACCCATCGCGCTGAACGTGGAGCTGCCCACGCCGGCGTCGTGCATCAAGGAAACCGCGAACGGCACAAACGCGCCGGTGGCGACGAGGCCGCTGACCTTGTGCTCCACCGTTTCGATGACGTCGAAGGGTTTCTTCACGGCTGTCGGCAGCGCGGTGCCGGCGGTGTCCTTGATGAAACAAATCGCCACGACGATGAGGGCGGGCACCCAGAACCATGGCTGGGCAAACCAAGGAAGCTTGGAGCGATTCGCCTGCGGGGTGTTCATATATTTCACCGCGCCCACGACGCTGACGCCCATGAGCGGCGAGATGGCAACGCCGGTGATCTCGGAAAGCGTCCGGGCCATCTGCACGCCGGGCTGAGACGCGGCAGCGGGAGCTTTTTCGGCGGCGGTGGCGGCCAGCGGCGAAAGCAAACCGGCCAGGAGAAGGAAGGTGACCCAGAGAACAACCAGTCGTTTCATGGTGAAAACGTTCAGGGTTTTGGCCGTGGGTGTAAAGGGGATTTATGGCGGGAAATTGTAATTGCCTCGATGAACGCCCGGCCGCGCCGTTGAAATGTCCGGCGGGGTGTTTCACGAATTGCTTTCGGGGGCATTTACGCCCAAGTTATCGGCCCGAATGCAGGACTTGATCAAGAAAATCGAAGCCAGCGCCGCCGCCCGCCTCACGCTGCCCCCCGGACGTTCCGCCCAGCAGGAGCTCGCGCGCTATAAAACCTTTCTCAAGGTCGAGACGCACCGGCTCAAACTGCTCCACCGCGCCGGCGGCGGCGGCCGCGCCATCTGCCTGGGCCGTGCGACCATTCTCGACGTCATGCTCCGCTGCCTTTGGAACACGGCGAAGGGCAGCCTGTCCGAACAGGCGCAGCGGGAATTTCCCCCCATGGCCCTGGTCGCCATCGGCGGTTACGGCCGGGCCGAGCTGAATCCGCACAGCGACATTGATTTCATGTTCCTGCACGACGGCCAGGTGGTCGCCGGCCGCAAACCCCTGCCGCACTTGTCCCGCATCCTCGACGGCATCCTCTATCCGTTGTGGGATATCGGCCTGAAGGTCGGCCATTCGGTGCGCAGCCTCGACGACGCCATCAAGGTGGCCAACACCGACATGCAGTCCAAGACGTCGTTGATCGAGGCGCGGCTGATCACCGGCGATGAAAAGCTCTTTGCGAAGTTTCAGAAAGCCCTGGTGACAAAATGCGTCACCGGCCACGTGGACAAATACATCACCATGCGGCTGGAAGACCAGACGACGCGCCGGGCGAAGTTCGGCAACTCAGCGTCCATGCAGGAGCCGAACCTCAAGAACGGCTGCGGCGGGCTGCGCGACTACCAAAACCTCCTGTGGATGACGTTCTTCAAGCATCGCACGCGTTCACTGGCGGAACTGCAGCAGCTGGAATTTGTCAGCCTGGCGGAACGCAAGCAGCTCGAGACCGCGTATGACTTTCTGCTGCGCGTCCGCACGGAGATGCACTATCACACCGACCGCGCCACGGACGTGCTGGGCAAAAACCTCCAGCCGGCCATCGCCAGCAATCTCGGCTACTCCGACCGTTCGCCGAGCACGCGCATCGAGAAGTTCATGCGCGTGGTCTATTCGCATCTGCGGAACATTTACCTGATCACCCGCACGCTGGAGCAGCGCATGGCGCTCGCGCCGCCGCCGCCTTCCCTGCTCGAATCCTGGCTGCGCAAAGGACGCAAGGCCGCGGCGGCGGAACCGGTGGACGGGTTCAAGTTCATCAACGGCGAAATCCATGCGGCGTCCAGCCGCGTCTTCCGCGACCAGCCGCGCCGCCTGATGCGCGTCTTCCTCTATTCCCAGCAGCGCGGCCTGCGGCTGCATCCGGACCTGGCGCAGTTGATCCGCAACCAGCTGGCGCTCGCCGACAAGGATTTTCAGAACGACGAGCACGTCCGCGAGACCTTTCTCGAAATCCTCAACCAGCGCGGCAACGTCTCGCCCATCCTGCGCGCCATGCACGAGGTGGGACTGCTCGGCAAGTATGTGCCCGAGTTCGGCAAGCTGACCTGCCTGGTCCAGCACGAGTTCTATCACCAATACACGGCGGACGAACACACCCTGATGTGCCTGGAGCAGGCGGACCGCATCTGGGAGGCGAAGGAACCGCGCTACGAGGCCTACGCGCCGGTGCTGCAAAAGCTCGAACACCCCTTCCTGCTTTATCTCGCGCTGCTGCTGCACGACACCGGCAAACCGACCGGCCACGGCAAGCATTCCGAGGTCGGCGGTGAATTCGCGTCACGCGTCGCCAAGCGCCTGCAACTCGACGGCACCGCCGCGCACACGCTGCGGGTGGTCATCGAGAACCATCTGCTGATGGCCAGCCTGTCGCAGCGTCGCGACCTCGACGATCCTTTCGTCATCCGCACGTTCGTGAAACAGATCCAGACCACGGAGATTCTTTCGCTGCTGACCGTGCTGACCTTTGCCGACTCGCTGGCAACGAGCGACAAGCTCTGGAACGGATTCAAGGACGCGCTGCTGTGGTCGCTCCACAACAAGGCCGCCGCGCTCCTGGCCGGCGGGACGGAATTCATCCGCGCCGAGGAGAAGCAGCGGTCGCTGCTGCAGGAGGAAGTCGTGCGGCTGGCGGCGGGACGCTTCAGCGCCGACGAGGTCCAGGCGCATTTCAACGGACTGCTCCCGCGCTATTTCCTGATTCATTCCGCGCCGCAGATCCTCACCGACCTGGAACTTGCCCATACCTTCATGAGCCGGCAGGTGGACGAAGACGACAACCTGCTGGCGCCGGTCGTGGACTGGCAGAACGAACCCGACCGCGGCTGCAACGCCGTTAAAATCTGCACGTGGGATCGTCCGGGATTGTTCGGCAAGATCACCGGCTCGTTCAGCGCCGCCGGGCTGAACATTCTGAGCGCGCAAATCTTCACCCGCGCCGACGGCATCGCCCTGGACACCTTCTACGTGACCGACGCGCGTACGGGCAGCCTGGCCGACCGTTCCCAGCGCGATGAATTTCAGCGGGTGCTGAACAAGGTGCTGGGCGGCGAGGACTTTGAACTCAAGCCGCTGATCGCCCGTCACAAGAACGTCCGGCCGCTTTACCAGGCCTACAGCGGCGAGCAGATTCCGACGCTGTTCCACTTTGACAACGAGGCCTCGGAAACCCGCACGGTCATCGAAATCGAAACCGAGGACCGCGTCGGCCTGCTCTACGCCATCTCCGAAACGCTGGCAACGCTGGAGCTGGACATCTCCGCCGCCAAAATCTCCACCGAGAAAGGCGCGGCCATCGACACCTTCTACGTCCATGAAACCGGCGGCGGAAAAATCCTCACGCCAGAGCGGCAGAAGAAAATCGAGACCAAGCTCCGCCAGGCCATCCACGCGTTGGACGTCGCTTAATCATGAATCCGCCGCGTTTCCGCCAGGCCCTGATCGACTACATCCGGGAACAGGCCCGGCCGGTGGAAAAGTTCAGCCATCAGCCCCGCCTTTACGAACTGACCCGCGCCGTCGGCCAGGGCCAGGCCTACGACGACGACATCGTGTTCGCCGCGGTCTGGCTGCACGACCTGGGAGTGTTTGTCGGACATCGTCCCGAAGATCCCGTTCAACTGGCCCAGTGGGACAACACCGCCTACGCGATGAAAATGGCTCCGGAGATTTTGCGGCGGCTGGATTTTCCCGGTCACAAAATCCCGGCGGTGGTGGAAGTCATCCGCACGCATCAGCCCTTCTGCGAGCCGGCGACCCTGGAGGGTATCATTGTGCGCGATGCGGACATTCTCGAACAGCTCGGCGCGGTCGGCATCCTGCGGACTGTCTGCAAGATCGGCCGCGACACCCGTTTTCAGACCTTCCCCGACGCCCTGCGTTCGCTGGAGAAAAGCGCGGACACGTTGGCCGGCCGGCTGTCGCTGCCAATCGCCTGCGAACTGGCCAAGGAACGGCTCCGGGTCTTGAAGGATTTTCTTCAGGCCGCCCAATCTGAAGGCGGCTATTCCGCATGACCGCAACGCAAAGACGGCAGTTTCTTCTCAAGTTTGCAACAAACCTTCCGACATTCGTAGAGTCGGACAGTGTCGTCCGGCTTTTAAAACTATGAAACGAATTGTCGCCGTCGGTCTGGTTGCCGCCCTGCTGGAATTGTTCTTGGTCTGGCCGCTGAACGCCAATGACTCCGAGACTTCCAGCCGCTCCCTCAAGCTCCTGAGCAAAACCACGCTCGCGCTGCTGCAGGAAGGCAACGCCCGGTTCGTCTCGGGCGCGTTGAAGCATCCCAACACCGACGCCGCCCACCGTTCCCTTGCCGCCGCCGAAGGCCAGGAACCTTTCGTGACCGTGCTCTCGTGCGCGGATTCCCGCGTGCCGGTGGAGCTGATTTTTGACCGCGGCGTCGGCGAAATTTTCACGGTGCGCGTGGCCGGCAACGTGGCGGACACCGACGAGATTGCGACCGTTGAATACGGCGTCGCCCACCTCAACACCCCGCTGGTCATCGTCATGGGCCACACCAAGTGCGGCGCGGTGACCGCCGTGGTCAAGGGCGCCGAGCTCGACGGCCTGCTGCCGCAGCTCGTGGACAACATCAAGCCCGCCGCCGAAAGCGCCCGCAACGAGGGCGGCGAGGAGCCCGCCATCATCGCCAACGCCATCAAGGCCAACGTCCGCCAGTCCATGGCCGACATGCTGCGCCGCAGCGAGGTGATCCGGAAACAAATCCAGGCCGGCAACACCAGCGTCGTCGGCGCCATCTACAACCTTGAAACCGGCACCGTCGAATGGCTTGGCGAACATCCGGAGCAGAAGCAGATTCTCAACGCCTACCAGGCCGACGCGAAGGTCGCCGGCCACGACGACGCCCCGCCTCGTCAGCCCACACCGCCGATCCTCGATCCCCATCAGCCGCCGCCGCCTTCCGCCCGCAAGGAAGCCGGCACCGTGGTCACTCACGGAAAAGCGCCGGCGGCCGAAGCCCACGGCCATTGAGGTCCGCCGCGGTCTCCACCGCCAAATCACTTGCGACCCGGCAGGCCCTTCAACATGCTGGGGCGCATGAACCGCCCGTCCTGTTTTTTCGCCGTCGTTTGCGCCGCCGCATTCACCATCTCCGCGTTTGCCCAGACGCCCGGCGACGTGATGGTGAAGGAATATCTCCGCAACGAAACCCTCCGCATTTCCGACAACTGTCTGGCCGACATCCGGTCGCGCGACGACTGGGAGGCAAAGCGTGGTGAGTATCGGCGGCAGTTGCAGGAGATGGTCGGTCTCTGGCCGATGCCCGAACGCACTGATTTGAAGCCGGTCATCACGGGCAAGCTCGACCACGAGGAGTTCACCGTGGAGAAACTTTCCTTCCAGGCCTCTCCCGGACTTTACTGCACGGCCAATCTGTTCGTTCCCAAAAATCTGACCAACCCCGCGCCGACCATCCTCTACGAATGCGGACACTGGCGGCTTTTCACCAACGGCATCAGCTACGGCAACAAGGCCGCCTACCAGGTGGATGGCGCGTGGTTCGCCCGCAACGGCTACGTCTGCCTCGTGACTGACACGCTGCTGGCCGGCGAAATCCAAGGCATCCACACCGGCACGCGCGACCGCGGGCTTTGGTGGTGGAACTCGCGCGGCTACACGCCGGCGGGTGTCGAGGCCTGGTTCGGCATGCGCGCCTTGGATTACTTGTCCACCCGGCCGGAAGTGGACACCAACCGCTTTGGCATCACCGGTCATTCCGGCGGCGGCGCTTACTCCTGGATGGTCACGGCGCTCGACGACCGCATCAAGGTGGCCGCGCCGCTGGCGGGCATGGCGGACGCCCGCAGCCATGTGCTGGACGGCGTCATTGACAGCCATTGCGACTGCAATTTCTTCATCAACATCTACCGCTGGGATTTCCCACAGGTCGCCGCCCTCGCCGCGCCGCGTCCCCTCCTCATCGGCGGCACGGACCGCGACGGACTGTTCAATCTGGAAAACACCCTGCGCATCCATGACAAAGTCCGGCGGCTCTACAAACTCTACGACGCCTCCACCAAGCTCGGCCTCGCGCTGGCGCCGGGACCGCACGACGAAGTGCCCGAACTCCAGCTCGCCGTGCTGCGCTGGTTCAACCGTTATCTGAAGGGCGAGGAAAAGCCCGTGGCCATGGCCGCCAAGAAATTTTTCACGCCGGAAGAAATTCGCGTGCTGCACACCCTGCCCACGGATTCGATAAACACCAACATTGCGCAGACATTCGTGCCGACGGCAAAGACCGCCCCTGCCTCGGCCGAGGAACTCCGCGCCACCTTGCGCGAGAAGGTTTTCAACGGCTGGCCGAAGATGGAACCACCTCTGGAACCGAAGCTGTTGCTGTCCGTGGAACGCGAGGGCTTGCGGCTGCGTGCGTGGGAATTCGTCAGCCAGGCCGATGTGCCGCTGAGATTTTATCTGGTCGATCGCGCGTCCGATCCGCAGCCGGAGCGTGTTCATCTGGAAGTTCTCGGCAAAGATTCCAGCGTGATGTGGCTGCATGACCTTCGCGCGGGCTTTGGCGTTCCCCTCGCCGAAGAACCCGGCGACACCAGCGGCATCGCCAACATCGTTTCACCGCTCGTCAGCCTGAAAGCTAGGGTGGAAAGTTCCGGCGCGGCGCTGGCATGGTTTGCTCCGCGCGGCGTGGGCATGACGGCCTTCTCCGGCGATGAAAAGGCGCAGACGAAAATCCGCCGGCGGTTCATGCTGCTCGGGCAGACGCTCGATGGCATGCGCGTCTGGGACATTCGCCGGGCGGTTCAAGCCGTCCATTTCGTCCGCGCCGACGACAAGGGAAAGATCGAACTGGCCGCGAACGGCATCATGGCGGTGAACGCTTTGTATGCGGGATTGTTCGAGCCGAACGTGCGGCAATTGGAGCTGGTCGCCCTGCCCAAATCGCACGTGGACGGCCCCGACTATCTCGGGGTGCTCAAGGTTTGCGACATTCCGCAGGTGATTGATTGGGTCAAAGCCGGTGCGACGGTGGATTTGAAATGAGGCCGGCAAGAAATTGCCGCTTGTTCAACTGCCGAGAAAATACCCCTGCTGCTTTTCACTGACGGGCATCTCCAGCTTTTGCATCACGGCCAGCATGTCTTCCCAGACGCGGCGCTTTTCGCTCATGGCCTGGTTGCGCAGCAGGTAGGCCGGATGATACGTCGGCATCAAAGGAATCCCGCGGTAGCTGTGCCACTGCCCGCGCAGCCGGGTGATGCCGGCGGTTTTGCCCAGCAACCCTTCCACGGCGGTCGCCCCGAGAGCGACCAGCACCTGCGGGCGGATCAAGTCAATCTGCTCGTGGAGGAACGGGATGCAGGTCTGCATTTCTTCCGGCGTCGGCTTGCGGTTGCCGGCGCTCTGCCCCGGCGTGTCGGGCCGGCATTTCAAAATGTTCGCGATGTAAACCGTCTCGCGCGCGAGCCCCATTGTCTGGATGATTTTCGTGAGCAACTGTCCGGCCTTGCCGACGAACGGTTCGCCCTGGATGTCCTCGTCCGCGCCGGGCGCTTCACCGACGAACATCAGCTTCGCGTCCGGATTGCCCACGCCGAAGACGACGTTCTGGCGTGACGAAGCCAGCTGCGGGCATTTGACGCAGACCTCGACGCGGGCGCGCAGGTCGGCAAATGCCGCGGTTTTGGCCTCGGGACTCAAGGCGGGGGCGGCATAGACCGCGGCAGGAACCGAAGCCGGAGCCGCAACTGGCGCTGCGGTGACTTGCGGGCGGGCAACAGCTGGTGTTGCCGCCGGCGGAGTCGGGAAGGCGTTTCCAGCAGGAACGTAAGCTCGCGGACTTGCCGGCTTCGCCGCCGCCGTTTTTGCCGGGGTGCCGGTAGGTGAAGTGAGCGCCGACAAGGCCGTCGAAGACACCGGCACAAACCGCCCGCCGCGCGATTTCAAATCTTCGAGGTGAAGAATCGCGGCATCGAGGAGCTGGCGGTAGTCGTCGGACATTTCGGCAGAATTAACCATCTTTGAAAGGCGGACAAAAGATACTTTTCATCCCCGACAGAACTTTCATCGGGCATCTTCGTCACGGTCCGTCCTTCGCCGGGCGAGCAATGGATCAAAAGGCGACACCGGCGACCGCACCAGCTCCCGCACCCCGGGCTCGTCGGGGCCGATCAATTGAACGCGCTTGAGCTTCACATCTTCGCGTTTGTGATCGATGAAGTAGTCAGTTGCCTCCACCATCGAACCCGCCGTGAGTTCATCGTAAAACAGCTTTCCGCCGTGCTCCCAGTGCATCCCAAATCGGTAGGATTCCCACATGGGCGGTTGGGGTTTACTTCTTCAAAAACGCCGAGAACAAATCAATCGGCAGCGGCAGGAACGTGGTCGTGTTGTGTTCGCTCGCCATCTCGCGCATGGTCTGGAGATAGCGGAGCTGGAGCGCGATGGGTTCCTTGGCAATCATGCCGGCGGCCTGCACCATCTTTTCCGCGGCCTGAAATTCGCCTTCGGCGTTGACGACTTTGGCGCGGCGTTCGCGTTCCGCCTCGGCCTGCTTGGCCATGGCGCGCTTCATGCCGTCCGGCAGCGCGACTTCCTTGACCTCCACCGCCGTGACCTTGATGCCCCACGGCTCGGTCTGTTTGTCGATGATTTCCTGCAAACGCTGGTTGATGACATCGCGCTGGGAAAGCAGGTCGTCCATGGCGGACTGGCCGAGGACGCTGCGCAACGTGGTCTGGGCAATGAGCGAAGTGGCCTTCCAATAGTTCTCCACCTTCACCACGGCGGCGCTGGGATCCACGACGCGGAAATAAACGACGGCATCGACCGTGACCGGAACATTGTCGCGGGTCATGACCTCCTGCTTGGGCACGTCAATGGTCACGACGCGCAAATCAATCTTCACCATGCGGTCCACGATGGGGATGAGGAAGATCAGGCCGGGGCCTTTCGCGGCCTGCAGTTTGCCGAGACGGAAGATGACGCCGCGTTCGTATTCACGGAGGATGCGGGCCAGTTGCGGGAGGAGGACCGCCGCGAGGATGAGGATGACAAAACCGATGGCACCAAGTTTGATGGCGAGTTGAACGAGTTGTTCCATAAACGTTTTCCTTATTGTTGGGTGGTTTCACCGACACCGCTGGATAAAACCTACCGGAAAGCCGGCCGGCGTAAAATGATTATTAAAATGGCGGGAAAACGGAGGCGTAAAAAACCCGGCCTGGAACAGGCCGGGTAGCACCAACTAGAACAAAGCGGTCCGAGGCCGTCAGGCGGTGACGGGAGCCGGAGACGGAGTTTCGGCCTGGGTTATGCCGAGCAACTGCCGGATGGTGGCGACCAACTGGTCGTTGTTCACGGGTTTCTGAAAAAACGCGGCCGCGCCTTCCTTCAGCGCGCGATCCTTGTATTTGGCGGCGTCGCCGCCGGTGATGATGATGAAGGGGACATTTTTGGCCTCCTCGATGCGCTTGAGCCATTGCATGATGCGGAAACCGTCCCATTCGACGTTGCCAAAGGATGGCGGAAAGCTGAGATCGAGCACGATGACGTTGGGTTTTTCGCGCCGGACCGCGCCGACGGCTTCGGATCCGTCCAAGGCGGTGACGACGTCGAAGTTTTGTTTCTGCAACGCCAGCGAGATCGTTTTCAAAATCACCGCGTTGTCGTCCACGACCAAAACTATTTTCTTGTTCATATTCTAGTGCCCGTGCTGCCTAAGTATCGGCTGATTCCAGCACTTGATAAGCCAAAAATTCAATACGGAACCGGCACTCCGAACCCCGCCAGATGTCGCTTTAAAGCGACGGCTGCCCCATCTGGCCGAACCAGCCGGCGGAACCATCGGACGGCTGTCCCAAATTTAGTCGCGCCCTGCCCAGCATTTGCCCACACTGATTCAACGAACTGTCGAATATGGCGAACGTTTTCTATGAGACTGGCGCGGGACGGGCTGAAAAGGTGAAGAACCTTTTCGGCAGCATTGCCCGTCGTTACGACCTTATAAATGACGTCCAGAGCTTCGGTCTGCACCGGCTCTGGAAGAGAAGGCTGGTTCGCTTGGCGGAGGTCGAAGCTGGACAACGGGCCTTGGACCTGTGCTGCGGAACAGGCGACATCGCCATGGCGCTGGCCGGGCGCGGCGCCAGAGTAACCGGATTAGACTTCAGTGAACCGATGCTGGCCGTCGCCCGCGAGAAAAAGCTGAACGGGGCCGGGCAAGTTCCGGAATTCATTCAAGGAGATGCCCAGGCGGTTCCTTTCCCGGACCACTCCTTCGACCGCGTCACCGTCGGGTATGGCCTGCGCAATCTGGCGAGCCTCGAAACCGGTCTGCGGGAGATGCACCGGGTGACCAGACCCGGTGGTCG
>JAXMHO010000035.1:0-22917 GCA_046346715.1 Verrucomicrobiota bacterium | reverse complement strand
CGTCCGAGACCAGCATCTGCGCGTTGGTCATGATGCCCAGGCCGCTGCCCGTCCAAATCATGGCGTTGCGAATCAGAATGCGCGCCGGCGACGCCAGCGGACCGCGGCCGTCGAGCGGCGACTTCGCCACGCGGGTCTTTTGCAGGGTGCGGAGTTGGTCGGCTTTCTGGTCGGACTTTTTGGTGTCGGCAACTTTCACTTCGGCGCGGTTGGTTTCCGACGTTGCGGTGTTGGTGTTCTGCAAAGTGACTTCGGACGGCTGGGGATTGTGCTCGGCAGCTTCCTTCGGCTTGGTGACGTCGCTGTCTTTGACGGACTTCGCTTCGGACTTGGCGTCTTCCACCGGCCCGCGGTAAATCCGTCCCTCGACCCAGACCTCGCGCACTTTGGCGTCGGCGTCGAAATAGCCTTTGCCGTCCACCACCACGAAGTTCGCGAGCTTGCCGGGTTCGATGGTGCCCAGCTGCTTTTCCACGCCGCAGAGTTTCGCGGGAACGGTCGTCAACGCCGCCAAGGCGTCGGTCTCCGAGAGTCCGCGATCCACGGCGAGGCGGAGGTTGCCGCGGAAGTCTTTCCGGTCCGCGAGTCCGTAAGTGGTGAGGGCGATTTCATTCCCCTGCCGGCGCAGCAACGCCGGATTTTCGGCCGCCCAATCCCACGCACGCAGTTGGTCGAGCGAAACCTGGTCCCAGTCATCTTCGCCAGGCAGCTTGGGGAGCGTCGGGAAGTTGACCGGCACGATGAAACGTCCGCCGGCCTGTTTCACGAGATCCGGCCGACGCCATTCCTGGCCGCACGAGACAAGCGCGAAGTCGAGGCCAAATTCCCCCGCCAGCCGTGCCGCCCGGTCGTCCATTAAAATGCTGCCCGCCTCGATGACGACGGTGCGTTCACGATGAACGGCGTCGGCGAGGGCGCCAAGGGAGGGATCGTATTCCGGCCGCGGATGCTGCGGGTGCTGCGCGAAGTCCGCGCGCTGGCGTTCATAAAATTGCGCATCCAAGAAACTCTGACGCACCGCGGCAATCACGCCCATCAACGAACCGGGATAGCCCCCGCCGTCGTCGCCGTCGGTCTCGAAGGCGATGTGCTGGAAGACATCCGGCCGCAGCAGGGCGCGGTTGGGATCCTCGTCGCTCAACAGCACGAAGGCGCTGGTGCCGCGGATGATTCCCCGGGCGGGCGTCACCACGGCGGCGGTGAAGCCCAGTTCGCGCAAGGGAGCGAAAGTCTTTTCACCACCGGCAAAACCCGGTACCACGCGAAACTCCGGCATGATTTTGCCCAGCGGATAACCCGGCCCCGGACGCCCGGCATCGCCTTTCACTCCGGGTGCGCCGTAAAACTTGAAGCCGCCGGACGTCAGCGAGCTTTTTCCGATGGGCATGGAATCACTCGTCGAGAGGGGAGCATTCGTGGCGTCGGGAATGAAATACGGTTCAATGAAACCCGCGTAAAGCGTTTTGCCCGACAGATCCCAGACGCGTGCTTCGGCCGGAACGTCGGCGAGATTCGTGCCCACCGTCTGAATGACGCCGTCGCGCACGACCACCACGCCGGCTTCAATGGCTTCGCCGGGTTTGATGAAGACCCTGCCACCCACGAGCGCATGAATTCCCGGCGGCACGGGCCGAAAACCCGGCGGACGAAGTTCGGCGGCGCGGGCTTCTGACACGGCCGCAGCCATGATTCCAACCACGGCGAGGAGGGCGCGGCTGGCAAATGTGTTTCGCGGATTCATGAACGGCGGCAGTGTGCAAATGAACCGAAGACGACGCAAGCAACGCGTGTCTGCGAATCCCCCCCGTGGCCGCGACGACCCCGCTTGAAGATTTTTTAAAAAAACCGTTGACGTGTTTCATGTGTTACAGTAATACTGTTACACATAACACACGTCATGTTGCCGTTCATCATCCAAATCGAAGACGGGCTGCCGGTCTCGGACCAGATCGTGCAGGCGGTGCGCAAGGCGATGCTGACCGGGCAGCTGGCCGCCGGCGACGAGTTCCCCTCCGTCCGCACCCTCAGCCAGGAGCTGCGCATCAGCCCGACCACGGCCCACAAAGTCGTCGCCGTGCTGAAGGACGCCGGCTATCTCGCCAGCCGTCCGGGCATTGGGATGGTGGTGACGACGCCCGATCTTCCCGCCCATGACGAGCGGCTGGACCATCTGCAGCCGCTGTGCGGCGACCTGCTTAAAGAGGCGGCGGACCTGCATCTGAAGTTTGACGATGTCGTGGCCGCCCTGCGCCGGGCGGCGGAGGAAACCAAGTTTCAGGAACCCGGCAGCCGGGCGACGAAGAAATCCAAACCATGAAACCCATCATTGAAATCCGCGACCTGCGGAAAAAATTTCGCAAGACGGTCGCCGTGGACGGGCTGAACCTCACGGTGCCGGAAGGCGCGGTCACGGCGTTCCTCGGGCCGAACGGCGCGGGCAAGACGACCACGATCAAGTGCCTGCTGAACATCCACTGCCCGGACGCGGGCAGCATCGAGGTGATGGGCGTGGATTCGCGCCGGCTGGATGCCAAGGCCTTCCAGCAGATTGCCTACGTCTCGGAAAACCAGGAGCTGCCGCTGTGGATGACCGTCCAGCAGTTCATGGATTACTGCCGCCCGATGTATCCGACCTGGGACCCGGCGTTCGCCGCAAAGCTGTTGAAGCAATTCGACCTGCCGACCGATGCCAAGCTCAAGGCCCTGTCCCGCGGCATGCGGATGAAAGCCGCGCTGCTGGGCAGCCTGGCCTACCGGCCAAAACTGGTCGTGTTGGACGAACCCTTTTCCGGACTGGACCCGTTGGTGCGCGATGAATTCATCCGCGGCATGCTGGAGCTCACCGAGAACGAAGGCTGGACGGTCTTTGTGTCGTCGCACGACATCGCCGAAGTCGAGCGCATGGCGGACCGCGTGGCGATTCTGCATCGCGGCCGCGCGCAGTTGGACGAGTCCTCCGAGGAACTGCAGACGCGGTTCCGCAACGTGGAGGTCGTGCTGGGCGGCGGCACGGAAAGCACCGGGCAGCTTCCCGAAACGTGGTTGAACGTCGAGCTGTCCGGACGGGTGCTGCGCTTCACGGATTCGCGCTTCAACGAGAAAGAACTCACCGCCGCGCTGGCCAAACATTTCCCGAACGCCACCGCTTCCAAGACCACGCCCATGAGCCTGCGGGAAATTTTTGTGGCCCTCGCCCGCACCTACCGGCTGAACGGCGCCGCTGAATAATCCCCCTCCCCATGAACCTCGCCTTGCATCAGTTCAAGAAGGACGTCCGCCAGTTCCGGCTGCATCTGGCCCTCTGGTTTGCACTCCTGCTGCTGGACCTCGCGGTGAACCTCGACTGGGTGGGACGGATGGAATACAGCCCGCAGCACGACTGGAACAGCTCGGCGAATGTCTGGACGAGCGCGCTGCCCGTGATTCTCTGGGGCTGGATTGGCGTGCTGTCCGCGCTCGTGGTGCTGACGGATTCCCCGGCGCGGCGGGACGGTTTCCTCGCCACCCGGCCGCTGCCGAAAACCTCTTTGCTGCTGGCCAAACTGCTGTTCGTCATCGGGCTCATCGCCGCCCCGTGGGTGCTGCAGGAGACACTGCACCTCGCCCTCCGCTCATTGCCGGCATGGGTCATTGTGCGCGGCACATTTGAGCGGGCGCTGATCACGCTGCCCGTCGCGCTGATCTGCGCCTCGTTCGCCGCGCTGTGGCCGAGCGTGGCCCGGTGCGTCCGGGCGCTGGGCACCATGGCCGGCATTTACATCATCGCCGGCCTGCTGATTTCCTGGCTGACCGAGCTGGTTCACTACAACGTGCCGTTTGAATTCAACACCTTCCTGAACCTGCACGCGCTGCTCTTCGCCCTGGTGACGCTGGCGGTGTGGCATTCGCGGCGGCACCGCAGCGCGTTCGCCCGGTGGTCGGCGCTGACGCTGGCCCTGGTGATTTCCCAGGTGCCGGCTTCGCTGGTGCGCCGGGAGCTGTTCCCGCTGCGCCCGGCCAATCCGGCGCAGGCGGAGGCAACCCTCAACAGTCTGGGCTGGGAAATCCCGGTCGCGGACATTCTGCTGCAGGCGGATGGCGGCTCGTCGTCGAAGTTTTCCGTCACCGCCCTCGCCAAAAACGATTCCCTGCCCGGCGGACAAACCGTCGAATGGTCGGCCCGCAACGCCACGGTGACCGCCGCCGCCGGCAGCCTCAAGGGCGAAGTCCGGAAGCATCATGGCCGGCTTTTCCACGCGACACCCTGGAGTTCTGTTTTCGCCTACGACGACTTCGCGGCCTGGTCCGCGGTGTTCCCGCCGGAAATTCTTTTCCGCATCACCAGCTTCGGGCAGTCGGTTTACAACACCGGCAATTCGTTTTATCTCGGCCGGTTTAACGCACCCGCAAAGCCCGAGGACAACCGGCAGCCGCTGACGCTGAACGCCGAGGTGGAAGGCCGCGTCTTTCAGTGGAAACGGATCGCCGACCTGCCGTTGCTCAAGGGCGCCGGCTCGCGCGACGAGTTCGGCTCGTGGAAGCTGCTGTGGCCCTCGACGGAGGTGCCCAGCTACCTCTCCGTGTACCTGCAGCGCGAGCAGATCAATCTCCGCACCGCCGGCGATTCCCGCTGCTCGCCGGTGGATTACGGTCCCATGTCCCGGATGGCCTTCGTAATTTACGATCCGACGAACCACGTGGCGTGGCTGCCGGACAACGTGATTCTGCATTCCGCGGACCGCGGCGATCAGACCGCCTTCTCCCGCTCCATTGCCACCCTTGGCTTCAACCAGCGCGAACGGCTGAACCTCCCCCTCGAAAACTACCGCGTGGTCATCTTCGAAAAAAGCTGGCTGGGCTCGGTCGCCGCCCCGCTCCGGACTGAAAGCTTCACCTTGGAGGACAAGCTGCGCACACGCCCGGCCACGCAGATGGGCAACAACGAACCGCTGCCGCTGGCCGAGTTTTACAACCGGCTGAACGCCCTGTCCCGCCCGGCGCCGGACGCGCCACGGCCCGAGGTGAGCCGCTATCTGCTCGAGTTTCTCCAACTGGTGGACCGGCGGCGCTACCTGCAAAATTCGGACGAGCCCTCCACGCTGCGGCTGGCGGGCTACGTTCCGAAGCAGCTGGATCTTTTCCTGGATGCGCTCGCGGTGACCGACGGGGCTGGCCACGATATTTTGCTCAAGGCCATCCAACTGGGAGCCACCGAGGCGCAGCAGCCGGCCGTCATCGGCGGGTTGAAGAAGAATCCTGATCTGGCGCGAATCATTTTGGAGCGCGGCTGGATGGAGGAGGCGCGGCCGGAGATTTACGCCCTGACCAATTCATCGGAATCCCTGCCCTACTCCGCCGTGCAGGCGATCGCGTGGTTCCAGGATCCGGCGACCTATCCGCGGCTGCGGCTGGAATTCGAGAAGAGCCCGAGCGTTTCCAGCGCCGCCTTTCTGGAATCCCTCCCCGGCATGGGCGACACCGTTAAGACCATCGCGGCCCGGCAGTGGCGGCGGGACCGGCTGGTGATGCGCGAACCCGGCCAACTGCTCTTTGGCGAATCCTTCCGTCTGGCCCTGCGGCAGGGCGACCCGACGGCGTTGGAGCGGATTTATCAGGTCTTGGACATCTCGTCTAACGACCGGATGAACACGGAATGGTATCTGACCTCGTCCCTCGCGGATGGCATCGACATGCGTGGTCTCAAACCCCAGAACCGTCACAACTCCGACGCCGTGCTCGCCTGGCTGCGTCAGCATCGGCCGGAGGAATTCGTCTTCAATGCCGCGCGGCGCCAGTTCGTCCTGAAAAATCCATGAACCTCATCCTGCATCAATTCAAAACGGACTGGCGGCACGTTCGCCTGACGGCGGCCGGATTGTGGCTGCTGTTCGGGGCCGAACTGGCCGTGATGCTCTCGGACCGCCTCGGCTATGAAACGCGCGCGGCCCTGCAGACCATTTCTTTTCTCGGACAGCTCTTCATCGCGTTCTTCCTGATCACGACCGTGGTGCAGGCCGATCCGCTGGTCGGCACCAGCGCCGCGTGGCTGACGCGGCCGGTCCGCCGGCGGCATCTCTTCTGGGCGAAAGGGCTCTTTCTGGTCGTTTGCGTGCTCCTGCCGAAAGTGCTCCTGGTCGGCGTCGGCTGGGTGTTGCGCGGTTATTCATCCGCGCTCTGGCTGTGCGCGGCGGGACAAACCCTGCTCTTCAGCGGCACCTTCGTGCTGCTCGTCGCCGTGTTGTCCTCATTGACCCGCAACCTGGCCCGGCTCTTCCTCGGGCTGGGCATCGGCATCGCCGGCATGTTCGCGTGGGCGGTCACCCTGGAAATGCTGAAGAACGCCCAAATCCTCCGGCGGGCCGGCGCCGGCGGCTTCGAGCGGACCTCCTTCGACGCCAGCCAGCTGACGGCGATGTTCGTCACGCTGCTGGTCTGCCTGCTCGCGGCGTGGATTGCCCAGGTGTGGTTCCGGCGCGCCCGCGTGGGCATCATCTGCCTGACCATCGGCCTGATGCTCTTTCCGCTGCTGGGAATCACCTGGCCCTTCAATTTCCTCCGGCCCCGCCTGCCCGAGGCGGCGCCGATGACCCTGAACCTATGGAAAACCAACCGCCCGGCGCTCGAACCCGGCCAGCAGCTGATCGCCGCCGAGCTGATTCTGAACGGCGTGCCGTCCCGGCAGGTGGCCGCGCTGCAATACTGCAACGCGACGGTGAGAATTCCAAGGGATGTCAGAATCAAAGGCCAGCCCAACACCTACTGGCCGAGCCCCAGAATCAACATGTCCAACACCCGTCTGCGTCCGGCGGAATCTTCCCAGGCCGCCGACTATGTGCGGCTGGTGAAAGGCTATTTTTCCGCGCGCACCCTGTGGTTTGACCAAAACTACTGGAACGGCGTCGGCAGCGCCCTGTATGACGAATCGCTCATGAAACGCTTTACCAACCGTCCGCCTGCGGCCGTCGTCACCGGCTCGCTCGAGGCGGATCTCTTCGGGGTGGACAAGGCCGCGGAAGTTTCGCTCCAACCGCAGACTCTCCCCCTCGGCGGGGGCCGCCGCGTCACCATCCACGCCGTTTCCCTGCAGCAGGACTCGATCAAAGTCCAACTGAGCGAAACCACGCCGTCCCTGCTGTTCGACCATGATCCCAACCACGAAATCGGCCAGAATTACCAATACACCGCCTGCACCTACGTGCTGTTTCATCCACGCTACCAGGAGGCGTTCCTGCTGCGGACGGAGGATGTGCGGCCGGCCTTTCCCGGAATCTTGAGCGGCGAATGGCAGGTGTTCGCCAAGGCCCGCATCCCCTACCCCGCCCTGCGCGAACGGCTCGCCGGCGTCTCGGCAGCGGAGTGGCTCAAGGAGGCGCGTCTCTGCGTCTTCAACCCGGTCTATGCCGGCACCGCGCGGCTGAACTTTGCCGACAATCATTACACCTGGCCAAACCTCAACGGGGTTTCCAGACGGGAGTCCGCCAAGCAGGCCGGCATGAAGGTCATCGAAAATCTCCAACTGCCGGCGGACGCGACCGACACCCAGTTCAACACCTACCTCGATGAGATCTTCGCCAACGTCCCGGACAATCTGCCCTACGAGGAATCGCAGCTCCTCTCGCGAAAACTGTCCGCCCTTGGCACCAATGGCGTTCCCGCCCTGCTGCGCCGGCTGCCGCTGCCGTCGCATGTCGAACATTCGGTCGTGCTGACCGTGCTGGAAAAGCTCGTCAACCGCAGCCATCTGCCCGAACTGGAGCAGGCTTTGCAGCGCGATTCCAACGTCGTCCGGCTTTACCTGCAAAAGCGTTGGCAGGCCGACGCCCGTCCGATCGTCCTCGCCAAACTCGCCCGGCCGCAGCCCGTTCTTTCCTCGGAGGAACTCCGCCTCGCCGCCGAAGCGCACGACCCGGCGACCTATGCCAACCTGCGCCGGCATTTCCTCGCCCTGAATTATGGTCACGACCACGTTCTCCCTGCATTGGCGCAATGCCCCGGCTTGGACGTGGACGGCCTCGTGCGCGACGCCTGGAAACGCGCACGGCTCGGCCTGATCAGCGACAACGACCTCGCCCTGCCCGCCGCCAAGCTCGGACTGCCCGGTGCCCTGCCCGAGGCGGTGATTCAGGTGGAAACCTACGGCGACTCCACGCGCCGTAAAAACGAATCTTCGCAGCTCGCCGCCCTGACCGGCTACACCGGCGACGCCAACAAAACTTTGGATTGGATCAGTGATCGTTTGGATCGTCTGGCCTTCGACGCCGCGCAGGGGCGTTACGTGCTGGACGAACGCTGACGGGAAGGCGCGGACTGGTTGTCTGGACACGGATTTTGTGCAAGGAGGGTTTTGGCCGTCTGTAACCCGACAACCATTCCGCGCTTTTCTGCAAACGCTCTGAGAAGCACCAACGAAGGAAATAACTTCCGACATCAACTCCCTCTGCCCGCCCAAACGGGGAGAGGGAGCAAGACGAGCAACGGAACATTTTATCCGACGGAGTCCGTCTGGTTTTTTCGTGTCTTTCCCCGGGTTCGCAGTTAAATAATTCACCATGCGAACACTTCTCATCGGCATTGACAGCGGCACGCAATCCACCAAGGCACTCGTCGTGGATGCGCGCGACGGCAGCGTCGTCGGCTCCGGCTCCCAGGCCTACGGTTTGATTCCCAACCTCCCGCCCGGCGCCAAGGAACAGCATCCCCACACCTGGCGCGATGCCACCGCCGCCGCGATACGCTCCGCGCTGCGACAGGCCAAGGCCACCGCCGCCGAAGTGAAGGCCATCGGCGTCAGCGGCCAGCAGCATGGCTTTGTTCCGCTCGACAAGAACGGCGAAGTCATCCGCCCGGCGAAGCTCTGGTGCGACACCGCCACGCAGGCGGAGTGCGAGGAAATCACCGGCAAACTCGGCGGTGCGAAGAAAACCCTGAAGGCCCTTGGCAACTCCGTGCTGCCCGGCTTCACGGCGTCGAAGATTCTCTGGCTGAAAAATCACGAGCCGAAAAACTTCGCCAAGCTCGCCACCATCCTCCTGCCGCATGACTACCTGAATTTCTGGCTCACCGGCGAGCGCGTCATGGAATACGGCGACGCCAGCGGCACGGCTTTGCTCGATGTCCGGAAACGCAAATGGTCCGCCGCCGCGCTCAAGGCGATTGACGCCGATCTCGCGGACAAATTGCCGCCGCTTATTTCCAGTGACCAGGCGGCGGGCAAATTGCAGGCGGACACCGCGCGCGCCCTCGGTCTTGCTCCCGGTGTGCTCGTCAGCGCGGGCGGCGGCGACAACATGATGGGCGCCATCGGCACCGGCAATACCCGCCCGGGCATCGTTACCGCCAGCTTCGGCACCAGCGGCACGATCTACGCCTGCGCTGGCGAACCGGTCGTGGACCCCGTCGGCGAAATCGCCGCGTTCTGCGATTCTACCAACCAATGGCTGCCCCTGCTCTGCACCATGAACGTCACCGTCGCGACGGAGATGATGCGGAATGATTTCGGTTACACCCACGAACAGTTCGAGCGCAAGGCGGCCACGGTTCCGCCGGGCGCGGAAGGGTTGCTCCTGCTGCCGTATCTCGAAGGCGAACGCACCCCGAACGTTCCCGACGGCACCGGCACGATGATCGGCATCAACGCCCGGACGTTCCGCGCCGGCCATTATTGCCGCGCGGCAATGGAGGGCGTGACGCTCGGGATGAACTACGGACTGCGTCGTCTCGCGGAACTGGGCGTGAAGGCGAAGCAGATCCGGGCAACCGGCGGCGGCGCGAAATCAAAGCTCTGGCGGCAGATCATGGCGGACGTGTTCAACGCGGAAGTCGTGACGCTCAAAGTGGGCGAAGGCGCGGCGTACGGCGCTGCCTTGCAGGCGCTCTGGTGCTGGCGGTTGCAGAACGGCGACCGCGTGAAGATCGGCGACATCACGGACCAGTTCGTGGCGCTCAACAAGGCCGAGACCGCGACGCCAAACGCGGACGCGGTGAAGACCTATCGTGAGTTGCAGGACTTGCAGGACGACCTTTCGACATCGTTGCGCGGCGTGTTTGCGAAGCATCGGAGGTTGGTAACAAAATGAACAGCGCCATCCCCCAACGCCTCGAAAAGATCGAATCGCACATCGCCCACCTGGAACGCCAGGTCGAGGAGTTGAATGACGTGGTCATCGAACAGGGCAAACTGATCGACCGGTTGCGAAAGGAAGTCCAGCGGCAGTCGGTGGCGATGGAGTCGATGGAACTCGAACGGGTGAAGTCGAACAATCCCAGGCCGCCGCATCATTGACGGTCCGCGGAATTCATTCCGCCCCCTAAAAGCAACAAGACGCGGAACGAATTCCGCGTCTTGCCGGTTGTTGTGTTGGATATGGAAGGACGATTCAGATGCACCAGGCCAGCGCGAGAAAGGAAACCACCACGAGGCGGAACAGGGCGCGGTCGCCGATCAGCTGCTTCATGGTCTTCTGCGGATTCAACTGGCTGTTCAAGAAAGTTTTCATAGTCGTCATCTAAATCTGTATCCAGCATGTCAGCCCGCCGCCCCGCCCACCATCGGGGCAACCGGGGAACACCACCTCGGTAAACCCTCGGAGTCCCGCCCCGGGGAGTCCCCCGGGATGGCGGCTTCGATCAAGACCAAGGCTTGTTGTTCCCCGGCCCGGAAAGTAAAGTCGCCTCCATGAAACACCCGCTCTTTCCCGCCCTGGCATTGGCTTTGGTCACCCAGCTTCACGCCGCCAACGCCCCGCAACCCGACCTCGTCGTGGCCGCGGACGGCAGCGGGAATTTCAAGACCATCCAGGCCGCCTTGGAATCCATCCCGGCCACCAATCACGAGCGGGTGGTGGTCTTCGTGAAGGACGGCGTTTATCGGGAGAAGCTGCGCGTGGATGCCTCCTTCGTGACGTTGCGCGGCGAAAGCCGGAAGGGAACGCGCATCGAGTTTCCCCAGCTCAACGATGACTTCACCGCGCACCCGGACCAACTCGGCCGCGCGGTCATCAACATCAATCACGCCGACGATTTCGTGCTGGAGAATCTCACGGCCGAAAACACCGCCGGCGTCATCGGGCCGCATTCGTTCACGGTTTACGGCACCGGCGACCGCACGGTGGTGGTGGACTGCGACATCCTCAGCCACGGCGCGGACACGATCTCGCTGTGGCTGGGCGACCGCGGCCGTTACTACCATGCGCGCTGCCGCTTCACCGGCTCGGTGGACTTCATCTGTCCGCGCGGCTGGTGCTACGTGACCGACTGCACCTTCTACGAGTGGAAGAACACGGCGGCCACGTGGCACGACGGGTCGCGGGACCAGGACATGAAGTTCGTACTGCGCCGCTGCCAGTTCGACGGCACCAACGGCTGGAACCTCGCCCGGCATCACGTGGACGCGCAGTTCTACTATCTCGACTGCACGTTCGCGGCTTCAATGAGGGACCGGGCGCCGTTCCGGGTGATTTATCCGCTGAGCGGCGAAGCCACCGCCGCCGACCGGAAACGCAACCAGGAACTGGACCCGAAAAACCTCTGGGGCGAGCGCGCGTATTTCTGGAACTGCCACCGCGACGGCGGCGACTACGCCTGGCACAGCAACAACCTCGCAAGCGCGGCAGGTGCGCCGAAGCCCGAACAAATCACGGCGGCCTGGACCTTTGCCGGCAAATGGAATCCGGAAAACCCCGCGGGACCGGTCATCCGGCAGATCAAGAACTCGCCCGGCCATGTGCAGTTGATCTTCAACGAGGCCGTCACGGTGAAAGGCAAACCGCAGGTGCGGCTGGCCAATGGCACGGTGGCCAGCTTCGCCGCCGGCAGCGGGTCGGACACGTTGAGCTTTGCGGTGACCGAGAGCGACAAGCCCAGCGCACTGAAAGCCTTGGAGTTAAACGGCGGCGCGATCATCGCCAACGAGGCGTCCGCGAGCCTGCGTCTGGCCGAACTCGCGCTGCCGAAATAAAAGCAGGCGGGCTAAGCCGGATTTAGGGCGCAACACAACCGTCGACTCCGACTCCCTCGCCCCGCCCAAGCGGGGAGAGGGCTGGGGTGAGGGGATATGAAAGACGCATCTCCTCACCCCCACCCTCTCCTCCACTTTGTGGAAGAGAGGGAGACGTTCTGATCGCCAAAGAGTTTTACGAGCCAGCCCGATTTCCTCAGCCCAGACCGAAGGACACCTTCTCGACTTCACGCCGCCGTCTGCTAAGATGGCAGCGTGAGTTTTGTCGCTGAGTTCAATTCCCTGCCGGCGCGTTCGCTGGTGAAGCGTTCGCTGGAAACCTCCCCCGCCCTGGCGCGGGAGAGCTTTGCCAAAGACCGGCTGTCGCTGGCCGATTTCGCCCACCTTATTTCACCCGCCGCGGGCGAAATGCTCGAAGCGCTCTGCCAACGTTCGCAGCAACTCACCCGGCAGCGTTTCGGCAAGGTCATCCGCCTGTTCGCGCCGCTGTATCTGTCCAACGAGTGCATCAACAACTGCAAGTATTGCGGCTTCTCGCGCGACAATCCGATCCTCCGCGTGACGTTGTCCGTGGACGAAGTGAAGCGCGAGGCGAAGGCGCTGGCCGACCAGGGCTTTCGCAACATTCTGCTCGTCGCGGGCGAACATCCCAAGTTTGTCTCCAACGGTTACATGGCGGAGTGTGTCGCCGCGCTGCATCAGGAAATCCCCAGCGTGTCGCTCGAAGTCGGCCCGATGGAGACGGATGAATATCGTCCCATGGTCGCCGCCGGCGCGGACGGCCTGGTGGTGTATCAGGAAACCTACGACCGCGTCGTCTATGACGACATGCACACGCTCGGGCCGAAGAAGAATTTCGACTGGCGGCTGGAAACGCCCGAGCGCGCCTACGCGGCGGGCTTTCGTCGGCTTGGCATCGGCGCGTTGTATGGCCTGGCGGACTGGCGTTACGAGGCCATTTGCCTGGCGGCGCACACGGAGTATCTGCTCCGCAACTGCTGGAAGGCTTACGTCACCATTTCCCTGCCGCGCCTGCGTCCGTGCGCGGGCGAGTTCGAGCCGCTCACGCACATCAGCGACCGCGAACTCGTCCAGCTGATCTGTGCGTATCGCTTGATTTTCCCGGACGTCGGCATCGTGCTTTCGACGCGCGAATCGCCGAAACTCCGCGATGGTCTGGCGCAACTGGGCGTGACGATGATGAGCGCCGGCGCGCGCACCGAACCCGGCGGCTACACCGGCGCGGGAAAGGAAAAGATTCACCAGACCATCCGCGGCCGCATCGTGGAAAACGGCGCGAGCGAATGGGCGAAGCCGGAGAACGGACATCCCACCGCCGCCACGGGCCAGTTCAACATCGCCGACGAACGTTCCGCCACGGAAGTCGCCGCGCAGCTCCAGCGTCTCGGCTATGAACCGGTGTGGAAGGACTGGGATGCGGCGTTGACGCATTGATAAACGGCGACCACAGCCGGCATTTCCCCGCTTTGCAACGGCAGTTTTAAGGTGTAAGGTGCCGCCATGTTGGATTGGAACACATGCCCGGCGGTGGAACGTTTGCCGGAAAAGGTCAGCGGCGCGTGGCTGTTCAAAGGCACGCGAGTGCCGGTGGTGGCTCTGTTTGAAAACCTTGAGGACGGCGCGACGGTGGCGGACTTTCTGGCGTGGTTTCCCGGAGTGACGCGTGAACAGGTGGATTCAGTACTGGAGCACACGGAACGCAGCCTGATGGTTGCCTAGCCCCAGAGGGACGTTCATGAGAATTCTGTTTGACCATGGCACTCCCGTTCCTTTGCGTCCGCATTTGACTGGTCACGAAGTCCAGACGGCCTACGAAAAAGGCTGGGCAACATTGCGAAACGGCGACCTGCTTTCCACTGCGGAGAAGGAGTTTGCTGCATTTGTAACCACGGATAAAAACCTCCGCTACCAACAAAACTTGTCCGGCCGAAAAATTGCGATATTGGTCCTGCCCACTACCAGCTGGCCACGTCTGCAAAAGAATCTCTCGCAGATCGTCAAAGCGGTGGACGTTCTGAATCCCGGCGACTATGTCGAACTTCAGTTCAATCCTGGTTCATGAACCAAATCACCGCCAACGGCCAGCCCATCGCCGCCAAACTACCCTGCACGATTGAGGAATTCCTCATCGCACAAGGTCTGCTCCCGCGCAGCGTAGTGGTGGAACACAACGGCGAGGCGGTCGCGCCTTCTGAGTTTGCCCGACGCCCGCTTCACGCCGGCGACCGCCTGGAGATCGTCAAGATCGTCGCCGGCGGCTGACTTGCACCGACGGTCTTCACTTCGTCTCGAAAACGGATTGGCAGTCCCGTCCAAAGTTTTCTAATTTGCCCGTCTATGAAATGGCGTTTTCAATGGTTGTATTGGTTCGGTCTCGCGGTGTTTGCCGCCGTGGCGTTCTGGACGGTTTGGGGCAATGCCCAGACGCCCCCGGCCACCAATGCGCCCGCCCTCACCGTCACCAACACCCTGCCGACCTTTGGCGTGACCAACGCCCTCACGGAAAAGCTGGCGAACGTGCCTTGGCTCAGCAACACCACGTTTCTCGGCGAACCGCTCTGGAAATATTTTGCCTCGCTCATCTACATCCTGCTCGCGTTCTACGTCTCCAAGCTGCTCGACTACATCATCAACGTCTGGCTCAAGCGGCTCGCGGCCAAGACGGAAAACAAATACGACGACATCCTCCTCGAACTGCTGCGCGGCCCGGTGAAGGTGGTTTCGTTCGTCATCTTCCTGCACATTGGGCTGGGCGTGTTCGACTGGCCGCCGCGGGCACAGGTATTTCTTTCACGCGGATTGATCGTGGTGGTGGCGTGTTCGATCACCTACGTCGTGCTGCGGATCGTGGATGTGTTTCTCGGCGTCTGGCGGGAGAAGGTGTCGTCGGCCGAGGACAAATTGTTTGCGGAACATTTGTTCCCGGTCATCCGCAAGGCGGCCAAGACCGGCGTCATTATCGCGGCGGTTTTGTTGACGGCGGACAACCTGCACATTGAAATCAAAACGCTGCTGGCGGGCCTTTCCATCGGCGGCCTGGCGCTCGGCCTGGCCGCGCAGGACACGGTGGCCAATCTCTTCGGCGCGGTGGCGGTGTTCCTCGACAAGCCTTTCCGCATCGGCGACATGATCAAGGTCGAGGGCGTGCAGGGCACCGTGGAGCAGATCGGCATCCGCAGCACGCGCCTCCGGAATCTGGACGGGCATTTCGTCACCATCCCGAACAAGACCATGGGCAACACCATCATCACGAACATCGCCGAGCGTCCCAGCATCCGCACCGAGATGAACATCGGCATCACCTACGACACCCCGGCGGAAAAGGTGAAGCGCGCCACGGCGATCCTGAACGAAATTTTCCGCGGTCATCCGAGGACCAAGGATCTCATCATCAGCTTCAACAAGTTCAACGACTCGGCGCTGAACCTCCTGGTCGTCCACGTCTGGGACGGCACGGATGGCAAGGAGCATTTCGCCGGGCTCCAGGAGCTGAACCTGCGGGTGAAGGAGCGCTTCGACGCGGAGAAGATCGAGTTCGCCTTCCCCAGCCAGACGGTTTACCTGAAGCAGGATGCGGCGGGGGCAAAGTAATGTTTCCTCCGCGCTGACGCTTCGATTATGTTGCCGCCACCATGCAATCCTTGACCGACCTGATCTGGTATCACGGGCATTTCCTCGGGATCGAATGGCATTTCTGGAAAGTCGTGGGCTGGCTCGGCAACATCGCTTTCACCTCGCGGTTCATCGTGCAATGGTATGCGACGGAGAAGAAAGGACAGGTCGTGGTGCCGTCGGCGTTTTGGTGGCTGAGCCTGGCGGGCTCGTGGCTGCTGCTCTCCTACGCGCTGTTCCGCCATGACTCGGTGTTCATCTTCGCCAACCTCTTCAACTGGATTCCCTACATCCGCAACCTGGTCATCCATCGGCGTCACAAGAACGCCCATCTGGACTGCGGCCGCTGTGGAAAATCCTGCCCCCCGCAGTCGAAGTTCTGCACGGAATGTGGAACGCGGCTGGCCGGGGATGCCGGACCAGCCGCGTGATGAAGCTTTGAACGGTGTGATTACTTCTTGGCGGGAGTTCCCGGGGGCGGGTTCACGCTCAGCTGATCCAGGCCGTATTTCTTGTAGATGCCGTTGAAGTCAGGATGGGTCTTGCCGTAATCGATCATGCGCTTGATGAAGTCGTCCATCATCGGGCCCTGGTTCTTGTTGTAATCCTCGATCAACGGCAGCATGCCGGCCAGCTCCGTCGCCGCGTTTTTCTGCTGGCGGTAGAGGAACAGGGTGAGCACGCCGCTGACCATGATGAGAAGCACCAAGGTGATCTGCACTTGTTTGCGGAGCCACTGGCACTGGGCCTGGAGGTCCGTCAAATTCGGGGAAGATTGATTCTCGTCCATAGGTCGTTACTTGGTGGCAGGTTTCGGGGCCGGCGCGGGGCCGGACTTGGGCAGAAGGTTCGAGGCCTCGAGGAGCGGGTCGATGGCCGGGTGCGTCTTGCGGTAATCCATGACGTCGCCGATCAACGCGGTGATGGCCTGACGGCGGGCGTTGATGTTCATCATGATCATCTGGGAATTCCGCATCTGACGGGTCTTGTTGACGTAGGAGTAGAAGTAGTAACCCGAAAGGAGCACGCTGACCGCCAGCACGCCCACCAAGGTTCCTGTCAAGGGGTCGCTTTTCATAAGTGGGCGAAACTCTATCCAGTTCCCCCAAATTGTCCACCGTGATTTTTCCCGCCGGCGCATCCGTGATTTCACCGGCAGCGGGACTTTAATCTTGAAAAGGCCATCGCAGTTTCGTTTATTGCGCGCCGTGAAAGTCGTTATTCTGGCCGGGGGCCTCGGCTCGCGTCTGTCTGAAGAAACCACGGTCCGACCCAAACCCATGGTCGAAATCGGCGGTTTCCCCATCCTCTGGCACATCCTCAAGGGATACGCCCACCACGGCTTCAATGATTTTGCCATCGCCCTGGGTTACAAGGGCGAGCTCATCAAGGACTATTTCCTCCACTACCGCACCCGCAATTCCAACCTCGCCATCGACCTCGCCACCGGCCACTGCCGGTCCTCCGGCGAACCCGCCGAGAACTGGAAGCTCGACCTCGTGGACACCGGCAAGGACACGCTCACCGGCGGACGCCTCCACCGGCTTGAACCGCTGCTGCGCCCCCACGGCACGTTCATGCTGACCTACGGCGACGGCGTCTGCAACGTGGACGTCCGCAAGCTGCTCGAGTTTCACAAAAGCCACGGCAAGCTGGCCACCGTCACCGCCGTGCGCCCGCCGGCGCGCTTCGGCACCATGGAATTTGACGGCGAACGCGTGACCGAGTTCAAGGAGAAGCCCCAGACCGAAGGCGGCTGGATCAACGGCGGCTTCTTCGTGTTCGAACCCGGCATCTTTGACTTTCTTTCCGGCGACAAAACCATCCTCGAACAGAAACCGCTCGAAAACCTGGCCCGGCAAAACCAGCTCATGGCCTTCAAACACGACGGTTTCTGGCAGTGCATGGACACCATCCGCGACAAAAACCTGCTGGAGGAACTCTGGCAGGGCAACCACGCGCCGTGGAGAACTTGGGCTTGATGTTTAACAACTTCTTTAAGGGTAAAAAAGTCTTCGTCACCGGCCACACCGGCTTCAAGGGTTCCTGGCTGTCCGTCTGGCTGACCCAGCTCGGCGCGAAGGTCACCGGCTTCGCCCTGCCGCCAAAAACGGAACGCGATCATTTCGTCGCGCTGAACCTCGCCCGGCATATCACGCACATCGAAGGCGACCTGCGCGACCACGGGCAGATTCACCGCGCCCTGCAATCCGCGCAGCCCGACATCATTCTTCATCTGGCGGCCCAGCCCTTGGTTCGACTTTCCTACGCCGAACCCAAGCTGACGTTCGACACCAACGTCGGCGGCGCCGTGAACTTGCTGGAGGCCGTCCGCAATTGCCCCTCCGTGCAGGTGCTGGTCTTCATCACCTCCGACAAATGCTACCGCAACAAGGAATGGGCCTGGGGTTACCGTGAGACGGACGAACTGGGCGGACCGGATTCCTACAGCGCTTCAAAAGCCGCGGCGGAACTGGTGTTCCTGTCCTACCAGGAATCCTATTTTTACAAGCGCGCCAACTTCGCCGCCGCCACCGCGCGCGCGGGCAACGTCATCGGCGGCAGCGACTGGGCGCTGGACCGGATTGTGCCGGACTGCATCCGCGCCCTGGAAAACCGCGCGCCCATCATGGTCCGCAACCCCGTCGCCACCCGTCCCTGGCAGCATGTGCTGGAGCCCTTGAGCGGCTACCTTCAGCTCGCCCAGCGGCTCGGCTCGAAGGATGGCAGCTATTATCGCGGCGCGTGGAACTTTGGCCCGACCAAGGAATCCAACCGCACCGTCCGCGAGCTGGTGGAGAAAACCCTCAAGGTCTGGGGCAAGGGCAAGGCGGTTTATGGCGAGGTGAATCCCAACGCGCTCCACGAGGCCAAATTCCTCCACCTCAACTGCGACAAGGCCCATCAGGAACTGGGCTGGTCGCCAACCTGGCATTTCAACGAAGGCGTGGAAAACACCATCCTCTGGTATCGCGACTGGCTCAAGGGCGCGGACGCCTGGAAACTCACCACCGGCCAGATTCGCGCCTACGAAAAGGCCGCCCTAAAAATCCTCAAGCCGTGATCCCCGGCGTCATCATCACCCCGCTCCGGCAGATTCCCGACGAACGCGGCAAGGTCATGCACATGCTCAAGCGCACTGACGCGCATTTCGGAGGCTTCGGCGAAATTTATTTTTCCGTCGTGAACCCGGGCGCGATCAAGGCCTGGAAGAAACATCTCCAGATGACCTTGAACCTCGCCGTGGTCCACGGCGCGGCGCGGCTGGTCGTTCATGATGACCGCGATGGCGCGATCCAGGAAATCAACCTCGGCCCCGACACGAACTATTCCCTGGTGACGGTGGCTCCGGGACTTTGGACCGGCTTCATCGGCCTGGCCTCCCAGCCCGCACTGCTCGCCAACTGCGCGTCACTGCCCCACGATCCGAACGAGGTCGTGCGCAAGGCACCGGATGATTCCTCGATCCCTTACGTCTGGCAAAAGCCCTGATTTGAACCGCATCCGATGAGCCCGGCCAATCCCGCAAAACCTCTCATCCGCCTGTCCCGCTCCAGCGTCAGCGAAGCCGACGTCGAAGCCGTCTCCGCCGCGCTGCGCAAGGCCTTTCTCGGCATGGGCGCGGAGGTGGACGCCTTTGAAAAGGAACTCGCGCTATACATTGGCGGCAACCGCCACGTCATGTGCGTCAGCACCGGCACCACGGCGCTGCACTTGGCCGTGCAAGCCTGCGGCATCGGCCCCGGTGACGAGGTGCTCGTTCCGTCGTTGACGTTCGTCGCGTCGTTTCAGGCCATCTCCGCCACGGGCGCCAGGCCGGTGGCCTGCGATGTCCTGCGTGCCACGGGCTGTCTCGATCCCGACGATGCCGCGCGCCGAATCACCCCGCGCACCAAGGCCATCATGCCGGTGCATTACGCCAGCGGCCCCGCTCCATTGGAAAAAATTTACAGTCTGGCCAAGCAGCACAACCTCCGGGTAATCGAAGATGCCGCCCACGCTTTCGGCTGCAGTTTCAACGGCCAGCGGGTCGGGTCGGTTGGCGACGTCCAGTGCTTCAGCTTCGACGGCATCAAGAACATCACGTCCGCCGAGGGCGGTGCCGTGGTGACCGGCGATCCCGTGGTGGCCGAACGTGTCCGCGACGCGCGGCTGCTGGGCGTGGAGAAGGACACCGAGAAAAGATTTTCCGGCCAGCGCAGTTGGGAGTTCGACGTGAAAGCCCAGGGCTGGCGCGGGCACATGAGCAATCTCAACGCGGCGCTGGGCCGTTCGCAACTGCGCCGGCTCGATTCCGAGTTCGGACCACGCCGGGCCGCGCTCGCCAAACGTTACGTCCGGCAGCTCGACGGCGTGCCGGGACTGTGTCATCTCAACCTGAACTACGGCCCGATTGTTCCGCACATCTTTCCCGTGTTCATCGCGGGCGGAAAACGCGACGCCGTGCGCGAGGCTTTGAAAGCGGAGAACATCGAGTCGGGCATCCATTACAAGCCCAACCACCTGCTCTCGGTTTACGGCGGCGGCCAAGTTTCCCTGCCGGTGGCCGAGGAATTGTATGCGCAGATGCTGACCCTGCCGCTGCACTATGAGCTGACCGACGACGAGCAGGACCGCGTTACCGGCACGCTCCGGACCTTTCTTTCCTGATTTGATTTGATGGAACTGCGAATGTTTCAACAGACCTGGCACGGCATTGACCTGACCACGCTGCCCGCCGCCGCCGCATGTTTTGACCGGCCGGCGTCCGCGGAATTTTACGCCCAGTTCTACCAGGCCCTGGCCGCAGGCAAGGGACGCATCAGCCCCGAATGGCTGGAGAGCAAACGGCTGCTCGGAGAATGCCTGGACGAGGCGCTGATCACGCCGTGGAAGACCAGGCACGGGCGCACGCCGAGGATTCTGGCCTTGGGCGCGGGCAAGGCGCCGGTGGAACACGTCTGGCATCTGCGCGGACATTCGGTGACGTTTCACGACTGCCAGGAAGATTCACTCGCGGAAACCCGGCGGGCGTATCCGCAGGCAGGCTATCTGATCGGCGACATCTTCCAACTGGAGCCGAAGGAAAAATACGACCTCATCTCCCTCATCACCATCGACTACGTGATGAACCGCGCGGAGTTCACCGCTTTCCTGCGCCGCGCCGCGCAATGGCTCGCGCCCGACGGGCAAATCATCATCTACTGCGCCAGCACCCTTTCCTTCCGGCAGCTCGCCGTCGAAACCATCAAGCGCGGCCTGGGACGCTATCAGCGCGGACGGCAGGTGTTCTGGGGCTATTGGCGGACGCCGGGGGAGTTTTTCAAGACCGCCGGCCGCGCCGGTCTGCGGGTGGCGGAGGTTTATCGTCTCGGCGAGGGCCTGAAACCCCTCTCTTGGTTTCGCCGACGGCCGCCATTGCGGAGCACCCATCTGGTCCTTACGCTGGAAAACAAACATTGATGGAAGCGCCACCGAAAATTTCCGTCCTGATGTCCGTGCGCAACGGGCTGCCCTACGTCCGCACCACCGTTGCCAGCATTCTCAACCAGACGTTCACCGGTTTTGAATTCGTCATCGTGGACAACTGCAGCACGGACGGCACGCGCGACTATCTCCAGGAAATCTCCAAGGCCGATCCCCGCATCCGGCTGTTCTTCAACGAACGCGATCTCGGCCACAGCGGCGGATTGAACCGCGGCCTCGAAAACTGCCGCGCGCCGTGGATCGCGCGCATCGATGCCGACGACGTCGCCCTGCCCGCGCGGCTGGAACGGCAGCTGGCCTTTGTCCAAACCCGGCCGGACCTCGGCGTCACCTGCTGCCAGGCCTTTTACATCAACGAGCGCGGCGAGCGGAAGGGAAAGACTGCGCTGAACCTGTTCACGGTGGAAAAGTTCAGCGAATACATGGCGCGGAACGAGGCCATCGGGCTGATCCATCCCTGCGTCTTCATGCGCCGCGACCGGGTGATGGCGGCGGGCGGCTACCGCGAACCCTTCGGCGGCGCCAACGACATCGACCTGTGGAACCGGCTGAGCGAACAGGGCCATCTGATCCTCGTGCAGCCGGAATACCTGATGGAGTATCGCATCCATTCGGCCGCCATCAGTTCCGGAAAATTCCTCGACTCGCGGCTGAAATACGAATGGGTCCGCGCCTGCATGCTCGCCCGCCGCTCGGGCCGTCCGGAGCCGGACTGGGAAAGCTTTCAGCGCGAGTGGAACAGCGTCACCGGCTTTCAACGGCTCAACCGCCGCCGGAAGATGCTGGCAAAAATGTATTACCGGCTCGGCGGCGAAAACTTCATCACGGGCCGCCGTGTGAAGGGCGCGGGCTACTTTGCGTTTTCAACCCTCCTGCAGCCGCGATATGCGCTCCGCCGGTTTGTCAGCCAGGCCATGGCGCGCGAAACCCCGGCGCCCTATCATCTCCGCGCCGCCAAAGAGACGGCCGCCATTCCCGCCGCCGATCCGTCGCCCCAGACCTGTTCCGTGGCCGTGGTCATCGCCTGCTACAACGCCGTCGCCTACATCCGCCAGACTTTGGAAAGCTGCCGGCACCAGACCCGTCTGCCCGAGCAGATCATCGTCGTGGACGACGCGTCGACGGACGGCACGAGCCTCATTCTCGCCGAATACGAACGGAACGGCTCCATCGAGGTGCTGCGCAACGAAAAGAACCTCGGCCGCGACCGTTCCTTTGACCGGGCCTTGGAAAAGGTCCGGACGAAATACGTGGCGATCCTGGATGCGGACGACCTCGCCCTGCCCCGCAGGTTTGAACAGCAGTTTGCCTTCATGGAGGCGCATCCGCGCGTCGGCTGCAGCAGCAGCTTCGTCCATTACATCAACGGGCAGGGCGTGAAAATCGCCCAGGGCATGCTGGACCTGCTGACCGAGCGCGATTTCCAGCGCTCCCAGGAAACCAGCGAAACCATCGGCCTGTATTGTCCCGCGACAATTGTGCGGACGGAGGTGTTCAAGGACCCGCGGTTCCGGTTCCGCGCGGATTTCTGGCCCGCCAGCGACATTGATTTGTGGAACCGCATTGCAGAAGCCGGCTGGCAGGTGCTGGCGCAGCCGGAGTTTCTGACGGCCTACCGCGTCCATTCCGGTTCCGCCGTGACCCAGAACGCGCGCAAAACCCGGTTCCAATACGACTGGGTCCGCGCCTGCATCCTGGCCCGCCGCAGCGGCCGGCCGGAGCCAACCCGTGACGAATTCATCGCCGCCCAAAACCTCCGGCCCTGGTATGTGCGGCTGAATCAATGGCGCAAGAGCGAGGCCAAGGTGGCCTATCGCGCGGCTGGATTCGCCTTTGGCGAGCGGCGCGAATGGCAGACCTTGAGCTGCCTCGTCCGGGAGTTC
>JAXMHO010000034.1:0-22951 GCA_046346715.1 Verrucomicrobiota bacterium | reverse complement strand
AAGTTTTGGTCAAGGCAATGGCAACGGCTTCAAGCTCGGCGGCAATGGTTCGGGGGGTGAATCCAAGGGCACGCACTATGCCTACAACTGTGTGGCGTTCGCCCATAAGGTGAACGGCTTCACACAGAACAGTCACAAAGACGGCAACGTCGTCATCAACTGCCTGTCCTTCACGAACGGCGCCAGCGGCTACAACTATTTCTTTGAAGGCAGCCTGAATTCCGGCAAGCAGAACGTTTTCAAAAACAACGTCGGCATCCGCCGCAAAGCCAGCAGCTCCGGCAACAACTTCATCGAGGACAACGGCCCCTTGGAGCAGAACAACACCTGGAATCTTTCCGTCACCGCGGACGTGGCGGACTATCTCAGTCTCTTGGAATCCGCCGCCAAGGCACCGCGGCAACCGGACGGCAGCCTGCCGGTCGGTTTTGCCCGTCTGGTTTCCGGCAGCGACCTGATCGACCAGGGCGTCAACGTCGGCTTGCCCTTCAACGGCACCGCCCCAGATCTGGGACCGTTTGAGTTTCAGCCCTGATTCACCGATACTAAGCTGGAATTTTTACATGAAGCCTCTTGCTGTACTTGTTTTGTCGTTATGGACCGGCTTGCTTATGTCGGTTCACGGCGCCCCGCTGGCCCATGAGCCGTTCACCAACTCCCCCGGCACGGCCATCATCGGCTCGGCCGGCGGCACCGGTTTCAGCGGTGCCTGGCAGGCGAACAGCAGCGCCGGCGTGGCGACCAACACCGCGTTCGGTCTGACCTACGCGGACAGCGGGGGCCGAGCGCTGGTGACGGCGGGCGGCGCGGGATTCTTCCAAGGGCTGACCTCCGCCAACTCAAGCATGCAGCCGATCCGGGTTTTTAACTTCATCCGCGGCACCAACGGCACCGACGGAGTCACGACGTGGTTCAGCTTTCTCATCGCGCGCCAAGGACCGGTCAACGGTTCGGTCACCAACGGCTGGCTGCGCGGAGCGAACGTGCCGCATGACAACGGCTCGCTGCAAAAGCTCGCCACCGGCAACAGCAGCGGCGCGGCGACCAATACCGTGGGGCTGATACCGATCGGCAGTGCCGGCAATCTGAAGCCGTCCAAAATACAGTTCGGCGGCCGGACCAATTTCGTCGTGGTGCGCGTGGATCATGTCGTGGGCGGCAACGACAGCGCGTGGCTGTTCGTGAATCCCGACCTCAACGCCGAGCCGGCGGTGGGCACGGCGGCGACGAACACGATGGGTGATTTTGATTTTTCCTTCGACCGTGTCCGGGTGTTTGCCGGCGGTCACAACTCCGCCGCCGCGCAGCCCTATGCGGAAATCGTCGTGGACGAATATCGCATGGGCGAAACTTTCGCCGATGTGGCGCCGTACGTTTCGCCGGTCACCAATGTGACGTTGCTCAGCATCACCAACATTCAGGTCGCGGGCGGAAGTCTGGTGCTGTCCGGCTCCGGCGGCGATCCCAACGCAGCGTTCTCGGTGCTCGGTTCGACCAACCTGCAATCCTTCAGCACCAACTGGCCGGTGGTGGGGAGCAATGTCTTCGATGCCGCCGGGCTGTTTCGGTGGACGAATCCGCTGGTGCCCGCGCCGGGCGGTTATTTCTTCCGCGTCGCCGCCGGACTTTCAAACACGGTGCCGGTGGTTTCACCGTTGATCGTGACGTCGCCGACAAATCTGACCGTGTCCGCGGGGCAGACCGCCGTGTTCAACGTCGCCGCCACCGGCACCGCGCCGCTGTCATACCAATGGTATTTCAACACGAACACCGCCTTGTCCGGTGAAACCGCCGCCACGCTGTCATTGGCCAATGTCCAGTTCACCAATGCCGGCGGTTATTCCGTCCGCGTCTCCAACTCCGGCGGGGCGGTGACCAGTTCCGTGGCGATCCTGACCGTGCTTTCCGCGCCGGTCCTCAGCACCGCGCCGCAAAATCTGACGGTGGTGGTCAGCAATGCGGCGGCGTTCAGCGTGGCGGCGACCGGCACGCCTGCGCTGGGGTATCAATGGTATTTCAACACCAACACCCCGCTCGCCAACGCGACGAATGCGGCTTACAGCATCGCGGTCACGCTCACCAACCAGGCGGGAAAATATTCGGTGGTCGTCACGAACACTTACGGGTCGGTCACCAGCGCCGTCGCCACCCTGACCGTCTTTGTGCCGCCGACGGGAACGGTCTATTACGTCGCCACCAACGGCAACGATGCCAACGCCGGCACGAGCATCAGCGCGCCGTTCAAGACGATCAGCAAGGGGTTGACGGCGGTGGGCAGCGGCGGTTACGTCTTTGTCCGGGGCGGCGCGTATCCGTCCAGCAGCAAATACAGCCTGAGCAAGACCGCCACGTCCGCCAACCGCATCCGGCTCTGGGCGCTGCCGGGCGAGACGCCGGTCATCGACGCCAACGGCAACTCCTCCGACAGCATCAGCCTGAGCGGCGACTGGTATCATCTCAAGGGACTCACCGTGGCCTGGGCCGGCCACAACGGCATCAACATCTCGGGCGGAAACAACATCGTGGAACTCTGCACCACCTGCTCCAACGACAACACCGGCATCCATATCACGGGCGATTTGAACACCGCCAGCAACCTGGTGCTGAACTGCGACTCCTTCCGCAACTACGACCCGCCGACGCACGGTCAGAACGCCGACGGCTTCTCGGCGAAATGGATTTTCGGGACCAACAACGTCTTCAGCGGCTGCCGCGCCTGGGAAAACGCCGACGACGGCTGGGACCTGTGGATGGGCACCAACACCGTGGTCATCACCAACTGCTGGGCGTTCCGGAACGGAACAAACGTCTTTGGGGACCTGGCGTGGGAAGGCAACGGCAACGGCTTCAAGATCGGAGGCAATTACGTTGGCACGCCGCATCGCACCGTGCGGTCCGCGGCGTTTGAAAACATGGCCAACGGCTTCGACCAGAACAACAACATCGACGGCCAGACGCTCGACAACAACACCAGCTGGGGCAACAAGAAGGCCAATTTCGCCATGGCCCATGGCACGAACACCACCCCGCACCTGATCCGCAACAACATTTCCTTCGGCGGCGGCAGCAGCGATTCCTTCACCGCCGGCTCGCTCAGTTTCACCAACACCTGGCAGATCATCTCCGAACCCTCGGTGAATGCCGCGGACTTCCAAAGCCTCGATTCCTCGGGAGCCGCCGGGCCGCGCAACGCCGCCGGCGCCCTGCCGGATCTTCCGTTCCTGAAACCGGTGCTGGGCGGACGGCTGGTCAACAAGGGCATGAACGTCGGCGATCCCTACTTGGGGGCGGCTCCTGACTTGGGAGCCTTCGAGGTTCAGTAGCGCCTTCTCATTCTGACGAACTTCCCCCCGGGGTTCGGTGTAATTTGCCCGGCTGACCGTAGGTTCGACTACGGAACGACCGCAAATCCCCGTTCATAAATCTTGCCATTTGCGTTCGCTTCCCTAGATTGGCGGCTCGATTTATCCGAAAACTTTAGAACTATGATGTTGAGCACGCTTTTGGCCATGGGGCCGCAGCCACAACCGGGACAGCCGGCGCCGCCGTTTTGGGTGCAGCTGGTTCCGCTGGGCCTGATGGTATTCATCTTCTACTTTGCGCTGATTCGTCCCCAGCAGAAGAAGGCCAAGGCGCAGGCGGAACTGCTCAAGACCGTCAAGGCCGGCGACCGCGTTGTCACGACCAGCGGCATTCTTGGCACCGTCATCAGCGTAAAGGAAAAGTCCGTCTCCCTCCGCTCCGCCGACGCCAAGTTTGAAATCACCAAGTCAGCCATCGCCGAGATCCTCGAGCGCGGCGAAGAGACGAAAGAATCCTGACCTGACCTGACCCTTTCCGAATCCCGAGCCAACTCCCCACCATGAACCGAAACCACTTCTGGAAGCTTGTCCTCATCGTTCTGATCCTAGCCTGGTCCTATTTCCAGTTCACCCCGGTGAACGACCGCGATCTCGTGGCCTATTTCCGTGAGCGCGCCATCAAACGGGACGAGCGCTTCACCAAGATCTTCAACGAGGCGCAGGCTCAGCAAAAGACCGGCACCAACAGCGCCTACACCAGCCTGCTGGCCGCGGTCGGCACCAACGACCTGAACGTCTATTTCCCCTTTTTCGAAGCGCAGGCCGAGGCGAATCCCACGACCTTCATCCTGAACAAGCTTCAGCGTGAATCCGCCGGACGCGTCAAACGCGGCATCGACCTCGCGGGCGGCACCTCGTTCCTCGTGGAGATGGACACCACCCGCCTGAACGCGACGGACACCAACAGTCCGGTCACCGAGGAATCCACCAAGGCCGCCCTCAACCAGGCCATTGAAGTTCTCCGCAAGCGCGTGGACCGTTTCGGCGTCGCCGAACCCGTCATCCAGCCGGAAGGCAACAACCGCATCCGCATCCAGCTTCCCGGTCTTTCGGAAGCCGCCACGGCCGAGGCCCGCACAAGCATCCAAAAGGCCGCCTATCTCGAATTCCGCCTGGTGCATGAGGACAACAAGAACCTGCTCGAGCAGGGAATTGTTCCGCCGGGCTATGAAATGCTGACCAAGTCCGTCACCACCAAGGACGGCAAGAAGATCGCCGAGCATTATCTCGTGAAGAAAAAGCCTGAGATGGTCGGCGGCATCTCCCGCGCGATCGTCACCCGTGACAACATCGGCCGTCCGGAGATTGCGTTCACGCTCGATTCCAAGGCGACCACGGTTTTCGGCCAGGTCACCAAGGAAAACGTCGGACATCAGCTGGCCATCGTCCTGGACGGTCTGTTGCAGACGGCGCCAAACATCAAAAGCCCCATCGAACAGGGCAGCGGCGTGATCGAAGGTGATTACAGCGAGGAGGAGGCGTTCGGCCTGGCCAACGTCCTGGAAAATCCGCTCAAGACTCCGGTGCACGTGGTGGAGACCCGCGCCGTCGATCCTTCGCTCGGCAATGACTCCATCGCCAGCGGCATCAAGGCCTCGCTTTACGGCATCATCGCCGTCGCCGGCTTCATGGCGGTGTATTACTTCCTGGCGGGCTTGATCGCCGACGTCGCGCTCATCGTGAACGTCATCCTGCTGCTTGGCATCATGTGCTCCTTCGGCACCACGCTGACCATGCCTGGCATCGCCGGCATCGTGCTGACCGTCGGCATGGCGGTCGATGCGAACGTTCTGATCTTCGAGCGCATCCGTGAAGAATCCGCCAAGGGCAAGTCGCTCCGCGGCGCGTTGCAGGCCGGTTACGACCGCGCCTTTGGAACCATCTTTGACTCGCACGTCACCACGTTGATCTCGTCCATCATCCTCATTGTCATGGGCACCGGTCCGGTCAAGGGTTTCGGTGTGACGCTGACCATCGGTGTGGCCGTCAGCTTGTTCACCGCGCTGGTCGTGACCCGGCTCATCTTCGACTTCCTCATCCACAAGGAAATCGTCAAGTCCCTGCCGATGCTGCATTTGATTCCGTCCAACCTGAAGCTCAACTTCATGAAGCTCGCCGTGCCCGCGTTCGTCGCGTCCTGGCTGCTCATCGTGGTCGGCCTTGGCTATGGCGCCTTCGTCCGCGGGAGCCATGTCTTCGGCGTGGAATTCGTCGGCGGTGAAACCATCACGCTCAGCTTCGACCAGGCGCACAAGGTCGGCGTCGATGAAATCCGCAAGCGCGCCCAGGAGGCCAGCCGCACCGAAGTCGGCGTGGGCTATCAGAAGGACATCTCCACCGCGACCGAAACCCTGCGTGTCGTGACCCGTCTGGTGGAAAAGGATTCGGCGCAAACCGTCAATCCCAGCGCCAAGGTCATCTCCGCCCTGCAACAGCAGTTCCCCGAGGCGAAGTTCAACGTCCTGAGCACCGACAGCGTCGGACCGTCCGTCGGCCAGGAGATTCAGGAGACGGCGATCATCGCCTCGCTGCTGGCCATGTTCGGCATCCTGGTTTACGTCGCGTTCCGCTATGAATTCTCCTTCGCCGTCGCGGCGGTGGTCGCCATCATTCACGACGTCCTGATGACGCTCGGCTGCTACTTCCTGTCCGGCCGCGAACTTAATGCCACCACGGTGGCGGCGCTGCTGACCATCATCGGTTTCTCGATCAACGACACCATCGTCATCTTTGACCGCATCCGGGAAGACCTGAAGCTTGGCGTGCGCGGCAGCTTCCGCGACCTGATCAACCAGGCACTGAACCAGACCCTGAGCCGAACGATCATCACGTCTGGCACGGTGTTCCTGGCGACCCTCTCGCTGTATGTCTTCGGCGGCGGCGTCATCAACGACTTCGCGTTCACCTTCCTGGTCGGCATCATCACCGGCACCTATTCGTCCATCTACATCGCCAGCGCGCTGGTGTTGTTCTGGCACAAGGGCCAGCGGCCGGCCATCGGCAGCGCCGCCCTCCCGGCGGAGACGGTTGCCGCCGAGAAAACCGCGGCCTGAGGCCGGCTGCCCATGCTCGCGCTGGTTGAAATCACGCCGTGGCACTGGGCTGGTTTTCTGGGATGCGTCCTGGTGTTCCTGGCGCTTGATCTGGGCGTCTTCCATCGGCGCTCCCATGTGGTGAAGTTCAAGGAGGCCCTCACCTGGTCCGCCCTGTGGTTCACCTTGTCCATGGCCTTTGCCGGCCTTCTGACGGTGCTGCGGGGACGCGAGGAGGCCGTGGAGTTCGTCACCGGCTACATCATCGAGCTGTCCCTCTCGATGGACAACGTCTTCGTCATCGCCCTGATCTTCTCCTTCTTCGGCGTGCCGGCGCAGTTTCAGCACCGCGTTTTGTTCTGGGGCATTCTTGGGGCGTTGATCATGCGCGGCGCCCTGATCGGCATCGGCGTCGAGCTGATCACCCACTGGCAATGGCTGCTCTATGTCATGGGCGCCTTCGTCCTGTTCAGCGGCGTCAAGATGCTCTTTGCCGACGAGGAGGGCGTGCATCCCGACAAGAATCCCATCCTGCGCCTGGCCAAAAAAATCTTCCCGGTCACCAACGAAATGCACGGCCAGCAGTTCGTCGTGAAGGTGGACGGGCGGCGGATGTTCACGCCGCTGGCGCTGGTGCTGGTCGTGGTGGAAACCACCGACCTGGTCTTCGCCCTCGATTCCATCCCGGCCATTTTTGCCATCACCACCAAGCCGTTCGTGATCTTCACCTCGAACGTCTTTGCCATCCTGGGATTGCGCTCGCTGTATTTCGTGCTGGCCGGTGCCATCGACTACTTCCGCTACCTCAAGGCCGGCCTCTCGATCGTGCTCGCGTTCATCGGCGCGAAGATGCTCGTGCAGCCGCACGGCGAACCCCATCGCTGGTTCCAGGTTGAAATCCCCACCGGCATTTCGCTGCTGATTGTCGGCGGCATCATTCTCCTCTCGATTCTCATCTCGGTCGCTGCGAAACGTCGGGAAAGGAAAACCGCCGCTTAAATGCCCGGCGGCTTTCCCACAACTGTTCGAACCGTGCCGGAGCAAATGGAATGAAATGTCGTTGGACCATCGCGCCGCCGCAGCCCCTGCTGGCCCGGCAACTGGCCGGCGCCCAGGGCATCTCCCCGCTGCTCGCCCAATGCCTCCTCAACCGGGGCCTCAGCGAACCCGCCGCCATCGGCCATTTTCTCGAACCGCGCCTCAAGCAGCTCGCCGATCCCTTCCTGTTGCCGAACATCGCGACGGCGGTTGACCGTCTCTTCCAAGCCCGCGAGAAGTCCGAGCCGCTCGTCATCTTCGGTGACTACGACGTGGACGGCGTCACTTCCACGACGCTGTTGCTGGAGACGCTCGGGCGACTGGGCTGGTCGGTGAATTGTTATCTGCCGCACCGGATGGACGAGGGCTACGGCCTGAGCCGCGATGGTGTGGAGAATTGTTTGAAGAAATTCCCGACCACGCTGCTGCTCGCCGTGGACTGCGGCAGCACGGCGGTGGAAACCATCGAATGGCTGGGAACGAAGGGCGTGGAGGTCATCGTGCTGGACCATCATCAGGTGTCGAATCCCGCGCCGGCTGCCGTGGCGCTGGTCAATCCGCAGCTCGCGCCGGAGAATGCCGCGCCCAATTTCTGCCAACTCTGCTCGGCCGGACTCGCCTTCAAACTCGCGCATGCCGTGGTGAAGCGCGGACGCGAAACCGGCCTGCCCGGCGCGGCGGAGTTTGACCTGCGACCGTTCCTCGATCTGGTGGCGCTGGGCACGATTGCCGACCTGGTTCCGTTGACGGGCGAGAACCGCATCCTCGTCTCCGCCGGGTTGGAGCGGCTGGACACCACGACCCGTCCCGGCTTGGTTGCTTTGAAAGAAGTCGCGCAGACGGCGTCGCCGGTGGGAACGTACGAGGTCGGTTTTCAGCTCGCGCCGCGCTTGAACGCCGCCGGCCGCCTGGAGACCGCCGAGGAATCGCTCGAACTGCTGCTGGAAGGAAATGCCGGCCAGGCTGCAGCCATTGCTGAGAAGCTGGATGCGCGAAACCGCGAACGGCAGAACATCGAGAAAACCATCGTCAAGGAAGTCATCGGCACGCTGAAGGCGAAGTTCGATCCGGAGCAGGACTTCGTCATTGTCGAGGGCCAGTTGCTCTGGCACATCGGCGTCGTGGGCATCGTCGCCTCGCGGGTGCTCCAGGAATTCTACCGGCCGACTTTCATCATCGGCGGGGAGGGTGGCGAATGGCGCGGGTCGGGCCGGAGCATTGCCGGCTTTGATCTTGCCGCGGCGCTGCGCGAATGCGACGACCTGCTGGTGCGGCATGGCGGGCATGCGATGGCGGCAGGTGTCACGATTCATCCGGACAATCTGGCGGCGTTCCGTGAAAAGCTGAACGACATTGCACGGCGTTCACTCAAGCGGGAAGATTTGCAGCCGCTGCTCCGGCTGGATGCCGAAGTGGAGTTGCGCGAGCTTTCGTTGACCAGCCTTGCAGAACTTGACCGCTTGAAACCCACCGGGATGGGCAATCCGACGATTCAACTTTATGCCGCCGGTCTGACGCAGTCGCGGCCGCCGCAGCGCATGGGCGCGGACAAGCAGCACGTCAAACTTTGGGTCAGCCAGGGCGGTGTCACGCACGAGGCGGTGTGGTGGAATGCCGCCGATGCGACGTTGCCGCAGGGAACGTTCGACCTCGCGTTCGCGCCGTCGGTCAACGAGTTTGCCGGCCGGAAGACGGTGCAGTTGAAAGTGCTCGACTGGCGGGCGGTCGATTGATGGGGAGCGGTTCTGTCTCTCAGCCGAAACTTCCACGGTTTTGCGCCAACAACGCGCCCAGCTGCCCGCGGTATGCCTTGCTGCTCCGGCTCAAGGCCAGACGCGTCAGCCAAAAGCAGGTGAGCACCACGACCGCCAGCAGGACGGCGCTTGAGCCGAGCGACAGATCGAAGAATCCGGGATTTCCCATCCGCCACGCTTGAGTGACGGTGAGCAACAAAACCATGAGGATAAAAGCCAGGATCCCCCCTCCGAGCCAGACCACCATCACCACCATCGTGGTCGCCGGCATGAGGGCGAGGACATAGTTTTTTCCGGTCTCCAAGGCGAGCGGGACGCCACCGCTCAGCCAAGCGCCTCCACAGAAGGCTGCGCCCACGATCATCATCGGGAGGAGGTAGGAACCCATCAGGATGAGCGCGAGCTTTGAGGTGCTGATGGGCAGGGTCCGCAAATGACGGAGCTGGAAAAAGATCGGCAGCACCGAGAAGAAGATCATCAGCCACAAGGGGAAAAGCCCCATTTTCATGACGGGTGTGGCAATGTGGCGCCAGTCGTTGATTCGGCCCTGCATCAAAGCCATCACATAAATGACCAGCACCATGACCACGCTCATCAGCAGGGAACGGGCGACGGTCTGAGTCAGCAGCAGGGTCACGCCGCCGAAACCGCGCGACAGGTCGGTGGAACCCCGTTCCCGCTGCGGAACCGCCGCCACGGCGCGGGTGCGGATTCTGGCCATCACCAATCGCTCGGCAAAGCTCCAGCCGATGGTTGTCCCGATGGACGTGATGACCAGCAGCAGGGCCAGGCGGAGGGGATTGTCTGCCAGCGTGCGCATGAACCAGAAGCCGCCGCCGATCATGCCGCCCCAGGCCGCGCCCATCAGCATCCGGATTCCCTGCCGCCACCAGGCATCGTCGCGGATGTCGTTCGAGCCGACAATCAGCACGAAGCCCGTGCCGCTCCAGAGGAATAAAAAGACCGAACACAAGGCCAGCCACGACCAGTTTACGGCGGCCTGCGGGTGAAACACTTTGAATGCGGTGGCTCCGAGAAACAGCAGCGCGCTCAAGCCCGCTGCGGGAATGCTCACCGTGGAATGCCACCAGGCCCGGGCGACCTGGGCCGTGGTCACCGGCAGCGTGGCCACGGTGCGGCCAATGCCGCGCTGAAGGTCGAACGACAACAGGAACGCGCCCATGAACACGCCAAGCTGAACTTGGAAGGATGAAAGCATTTCCTTGGCGCCTTTGGAGTCAGCCGCGCCAAACCAGCCAATAAAAAGTTCGGCGACGACACCAATGGCCAGTATCCACCACTTCCGCCGCAAGTAATCCAGGATGAGGTTTTTCACGCCGCCTCCTTTTCTTCCCGAGCCAGCGCGACGAACAAGTCTTCCAAGGTCAGCCGCGTCAGGGTGAGATCCTTTGCGCCGTGCGACTGCAGCCACTCCCGGGCGTCGGTCTGCTGGTCAATCAACGCCCGCCAGCGGTTGTCATCGCGGTTCAGGACGGTCAGCCCGGTGCGGTTGGTGAAGTGGCTGCCATCGTCGGAAAAGAACTCCGCGAGTTGAAAGCGCTCGACGATTTCATTGGTCGGACCTTCCAGCAGCAGCCGGCCGTTCTTGATCATGCCGACGTGGTCGGCAAAACGTTCGATGTCGCCGAGGCCGTGCGACGAAATCAGCACCGTGCGGTCGCCGTTCTGAACGGTCTTGAGCAGTTCGGCAAACACCTGCTGCTTGGTCACCGCGTCCAGGCCGGTCGTGGGTTCGTCGAGCACAAGAATCTCCGGCCGGCGGGCGAGGGCGAGGAGCAGGCTGAGCTTGGTGCGGGAGCCGAACGACAACGTCATGATCTTGTCGCCGTCGTTCAGTTGAAAGGCCTTCATCAGGGCTGCGCAATAGGCGTCGTCCCAGTCCGGATAAAATCCACGCACAAAGCGTATGGCCTTGCCGACTTTGCCCCACGCCTGGAAGTTCAGCTCCGGGCCGACGTAGGCCGTCCGGGTTTTGACGGCTACCTCGTCGCGGCGATGATCCAGGCCCGCCACGGAAATGGTTCCGGCGTCCTCGTGGCCGATGCCGAAGATGAGGTCAATGGCGGTGGTTTTGCCCGCGCCGTTCGGCCCGATCAGACCGTAGATCGCGCCCTTGGGCACGGTGAGGTCGAGCGGTCCAAGCTGAAAACGGGCATAGCGTTTGACGAGTCCGCGGATTTGGATGGCATGGTTCATTTTATTTTTTCTCCTTGAGAATTTCCCGGGCGAGTTCGGCCTGTTCGGACACGGTGAGCCCGGCTTCGGCGGCTTCCTGAAAGGCCTGGCGCATCAGGTCCCGGGCCGCTTCGAGCTTGGCCTCGCGGCTCCGGTGATGCCCGGTGTCGCTGACAAACGTGCCGAGGCCCTGGCGACGGAAGATGATGCCTTCGCGTTCCAATTCCTCATACGCCCGTTTGACCGTGATCACGCTGACCAGCAGGTCCTCGGCGAGGACACGGAACGACGGCAGGGAGGCGCCCGGCTTCAAACGCCCCTCGGCGACCTCGCGCTTGAGACCGTCCACGATCTGCTGATATAGCGCGCCGTCCGCCGCCGGGGAAATGGGACCGATGATCAACTTTTTGCGTTCTTCGCTCACGATGTGACTGTATATACAAACTATACACACTAGAGTCAATGGATAATTTTAAAAAAGTTGGCCGGCCATTTTCGCCTTGGGCTGGTGAGGTCGGCCCTTAGACTTCCGGCCATGACAAGCGCGATCATCGTGGCGGCCGGGAAGGGAACCCGCATGGGGCCGAATGTGGACAAGCTGTTTCTGCAATTGTCCGGCAAGCCCGTCGTGGTTCACACCTGGCAGGCGTTTGATGCCGCGGAGGGCATTGATGAAATCGTCCTGGTCGTGCGCGAAGGCATGCAGACCGCCTTTGAAGAACTGGCGCGGCAGCATCAGATGCGCAAGCCGTTCCGCCTCGTCCCCGGCGGCAAGGAGCGTCAGGACTCGGTGTGGAACGGGCTGGTGGTCGTCTCGTCGCAGACGGAGCTGGTGGCCATTCAGGACGGGGCGCGTCCCTGCACCAGCGAGAAGCTGATCGCGGCCACGCTGGCGGCGGCGCGGGAAACGGGTGCGGCCGTGGCGGCGCAGCCCGTGACCGACACCATCAAGGAATCGGCGGATGGCCGGGTGGTGACGCGGACGCCGGACCGGTCGAAGCTGTGGGCGGTGCAGACGCCGCAGACGTTCCGGGTGGAGATCATCCGCCGCGCCCTGACCGAAGTTCGCCACCGAGGCTTATTGGTGACCGACGACACGGCGGCGTGCGAACTGATCGGCCAGCCAGTCCGGTTGGTCGCGAGCGCGGAACCCAACCCGAAAGTGACGCGTCCCGAGGACTTGCCCTACATCGAAATGCTGCTGCGGCGGTGAGTAAAGTCTGCCATGGGGCGGTGGATGCCCTTCTTGCAATGGCCGGGGCCGCGCCGTATTGTCTGCGGGTTAATTCAATATGAAACGACGTTTGATTTTCGGCTTCGTGGCCGCGCTGCTGGCGGTGAATCTTCTGATCGGCGCCAAGGTGTACAGCAAGTCCTCCGAGTCCGTGCAGAAGGATTCCCCGTATTCAAGCATGCGGCTGTTTGCCGAGGTGATGGAAAAGGTCCGGCGCGATTACGTGGACGGCAAGGAACTGACCTACAAGAAGCTGGTATACGCCGCGCTCAAGGGCATGATCAGCACCCTGGATCCGCACAGTGAATTTCTCGAACCGGAGCAGTTCAACGAGTTGCAGAACGACACCGAGGGGCATTTCGGCGGTCTGGGTATCGTCATTGCCCTCAAGGAAAACTTCATCACCGTGGTCGCGCCGATGGAGGATTCGCCGGGAGTTAAGGCCGGCATCCTGGCCGGCGACCGCATCATCAAGATCGACGGGAAAAGCTCCGAGCACATGGCGCTGGCCGAGGCGGTGCAGAATCTTCGCGGCGAACCCGACACCGAGGTTTCCATCACCATCTCCCGGCCGTCCACGGGCATGGTGAAAGATCTAAAGCTGACGCGCGCCATCATCAACGTGGACATGGTCAAGGACATCAACGGCCGGAAGGAATTTCCGCTGGATGACAACAAGGTGGGGTATGTGCGGCTGGTGCAGTTCGGCGAGAAAACCAGCAGCGAACTGGAGATTGCGTTGAAAAAGCTGAAGGAGCAGGGGATGCGGGCGCTGATCCTGGACCTGCGCTGGAATCCCGGCGGACTGTTGGAACAGGCCGTGGAGGTGTGCGAAAAGTTTCTGCCGCGCGGACAGCTGGTGGTTTCCACCGAAGGCTGCAACGCCGGCCAGAACAGCGTTCACAAGGCCGGCGGCCGCGGCGATGAACTGGTCAAACGCGACGGCACCCAGATTCCCATCGTCGTGCTGGTCAACGGCAGCAGCGCGAGCGCGTCGGAAATTGTTTCGGGCTGCCTGCAGGACCTGCATCGGGCGATCATTCTCGGCGAGAAAACTTTCGGCAAAGGCTCCGTGCAGAGCATTTTGCCGCTGGACGAAGGCGCGGCGTTGAAGCTGACCACGGCCAAATACTACACGCCCAGCCACAAGGTGATTCACGAGGCGGGCATCACGCCCAACGTGATCGTGCCGCTGAGCGAGGACGAGGAGCGCGACATCATGCTCAAGCGCATGCCCGGCGGTGTGGAATCGCTGGACAACAAGGAGCGGGAACGGCTTTCGACCTCGCGCGATCCGCAGCTGGACCGCGCCACGGACCTGCTCAAGGGCATCCTGTTGTTCACGGAACGCAATCCCATCAAGGCTCCCGGCAAGCTGGCGGCGGCGGACGGCGCGAAGTGAATTTGCCCGCCAGTCATTGCCGCCGGCGGACTCCATGACCCTGCTCGCCCTAGAAACCTCCTGCGACGAAACCAGCGCCGCCATCGTGCGTGACGGAAAAGTGCTGGCCAACATCGTCTCTTCGCAGATCGCCCTGCACGCGGAATACGGCGGGGTGGTTCCGGAACTGGCGGCGCGGGAACATCTGCGCAACTTGCCGCCGATTGTCCGGGAGACATTGGACCAGGCCGGGCTGGCTCCCGAGCAAATTGACGCGGTGGCGGCGACGCGCGGGCCGGGATTGCCAAACGCTCTCATGACGGGTTTCAAGACCGCGCAGGCGCTGGCCTTCGTGCTGCGCAAACCTTTTCTCGGCGTCAATCATCACGAGGCGCATCTCTACTCGCCGTGGATTGTTCGGAGTGGGCAGGAACTCACGGCCGACTTCCAGTCATTCCAGCCGAATGTCTCCCTCATCGTCAGCGGCGGGCACACCATGCTTGTTCAGGTCGAGGCCGAGCTGAAGCATCGCGTCTTGGGAGCCACTCTCGACGATGCTGCGGGCGAGTGTTTCGACAAGACCGGCAAGCTGATCGGTCTGCCTTACCCGGCGGGGCCGGAGATCGACCGGCTGGCGGAGACCGGCAATCCGGCCGCCTATGAATTTCCCCGGCCGTTGATTCATGACGCGAACGATGATTTCAGTTTCAGCGGTTTGAAGACTTCCATCCGCTATTTTCTGCGGGACCATCCGTCGGTGCCGGATGATCCGCAACGGCTGCGCGATCTCTGTGCCAGCGTGCAGGCGGCCATCGTGGATGTCCTGGCCAGCAAAACCATCAAGGCGGCGAGACGTCTGAAGCTCCGGTGCATCACCGCGTCCGGCGGCGTCACGTGCAACCGGGGATTGCGCCAAAAACTGACCGCCGCCTGCCAGAAGTATCAGCTCACGTTGCGCCTCGCCGAAAAGCGCGTCTGCACGGACAACGCGGCGATGATTGGCATCCTGGCCGGCCGCATCCTGGAAAAGAACCCACAAGCCGGGCGCGGCCCGATCACCGGCGACATCCTGCCCAGCTGGCCGCTGGAGGGCGTATGAGAGCGGACCCGGGCGGGTGACAGATTGGTTTTGACCGGAAAAGACGTTGACACTTTCAGAATACAATCTGACTCTACCTTCGTGTTCATAACCAAACATTGCTCCCGGTTGAAGCGGCCGGCATCTGCTGGCGGAATGGGGCTTAGCTGACTATGCGTACGGGGCCTGAACTCATTGTGGCGACGAAAGCGTTTGCGCGGGACTTCACCGGCCGCAGCTGGTGGTCCATCATCAGCACCGGGCTGCTGCTGCTCGCATCCACCGTCGGCACGGTCTGGCTGGTTCACCTCCCCGGCAAGCTCATCTGCAGCGTGCTGACCGGGCTGCTGATCCTGCGGTTTTTCGTCCTCTATCATGACCAGCAGCACCACGCCATCCTTCCCAAGTCGCTCGTGGCCGAATGGATGATGCGGCTGTTTGGAATCCTCTCGCTCAGCCCGAGCAGTGTCTGGCGCAGTTCGCACAACTATCACCACAAGCACAACTCCAAGCTGCGCAGCGCCCACATCGGCAGCTTCCCGGTGATGACCAGCGCCGAGTACCTCAAGTCCTCGACCGCCGTCCGCTTCAAATACCTGTTCATGCGGCATCCGCTGACGATCCTGTTTGGATACGTGTTCATTTTCCTGTGGGGCATGTGCCTGTTTCCCTTCATCAACCAGCCCCGGCAGCACCGCGACTGTCTGGCGGCCTTCCTTGTGCATCTGCTGATCAGCGCGGCGCTGGTTTATTTCTTCGGCTGGCTCTCGCTGCTCTTCACCCAGATCATCCCGCACTTTGTCGCCTGCGCGATCGGCAGCTACCTCTTTTACGCCCAGCACAATTTCCCCGAAGTTGAATTTTTCGACCGCGCGGGCTGGGCCTACGAAAAGGCGGCGCTCGAATCGTCCAGCTATCTCAAGACCGGACCGGTGATGGCCTGGTTCACCGGCAACATCGGCTATCATCACATCCACCATCTCAACGCCCGCATTCCGTTTCACCGCCTGCCGGAGGCCTGGCAGGAGATTCCCGAGCTCCAGCGTCCCAAGACCACCTCGTTGAGCCCGGTGCAGGTGCTGCGCTGCCTCCGCCTGAAAGTCTGGGATGTGGAGTCCCAGCGCATGATCGGCCTGCGCGAACTGCGGCAGTCCTGAGCCGTTCCGGCTTCTTCCATTTTATGAACTACACCGCCGCCCGGTTGGGCGAACAGCTTCGGGGAGAAGTCATCGGCGACGGCTCCGTTTCCATCACCGGCATTGCTCCCGCCGAACAGGCACGTCCGGGCGACCTGACGTTTGCGGAGAATGAGAACTACCTCCGTCTCGCCGAGCAGAGCGCCGCCTCGGCCGTGCTCGTTCCGGAATCGCTCGGCTCCTCCGCCAAGACCGTCATCCGCGTCAAAAACCCCCGCCTCGCCGTGGCGCGGCTGCTGCCGTTGTTTTTTCCGCCGGAGCAGACCGTGCCCGGCGTTCATCCGACCGCCGTGATTGACCCTTCGGCGCAAATTCATCCAACCGCGCAGATCGGCGAACACTGCGTGGTGCAGGCCGGTGTTAAGATTGGCGCGCGCACCACGTTGATGAGCGGAAGTTGCGTCGGCAAGAACAGCCGGTTGGGCGAGGATGTCTGCCTTCATCCGAACGTGGTCCTCTATCCCCGCTCGGAAATCGGCAGCCGCGTCACCATCCATGCCGGCACGGTGATCGGCTCCGACGGCTATGGCTATGTGCTCGACGAAGGCCGGCATCGCAAGGTTTTGCAGATTGGCAATGTGGTCATTCACGACGATGTCGAGATCGGCGCGAACGCCGCCATTGACCGCGGCGCGCTCGGCGCCACCGTCATCGGCCAGGGCACCAAGATTGACAACCTCGTCCACATCGCCCACAACGTGGTCATCGGCCGCAATTGCCTGATCATGGGCCAGGTGGGCTTCGCCGGCAGCACCGTGCTGGGAGACTACTGCGTCATTGCCTCCCAATCCGGCATCGCCGGGCATCTCAAGCTGGGACATCAATCGGTCGTGGGCGCAAAATCCGGCGTGATGCGCGACATCCCGGACAAGGGCGTGGTGCTCGGCATTCCCGCCAGTCCGGACAAGCAGGCCAAGCGGCAGATGATCGCCCTGACCCAATTGCCGGACCTCATCAAGCGTCTGCGGGAGCTCGAAAGCCAGGTCGAGTCCTTGATGAACAAATCGTCCTGAGTCAGCGGCGGAAAATTGTCCGACTTGTACACACAGACAGCCGATGTCCCATCGTCCGGTTTAGGCTGGGCGGATGAATAATACGAAGAGGAAAATCAGTTACGTCGGCAAGGTGGCCAAGGTTCGCAGCGTTTTTCAGGAACAGTCTTTGCCGGAGGGCCTGCCCGAAGGTTCGGCTGTGAAGATCGTGGGGTTTGACACCGGACATTTTGACGTCCTGCACAAGGGACGCCGTTACCGGATTTCCATGGCCTGCGTCGAAAATCTCCACCAGCTATGGAACTAGGCGGCCAAAACCGCCGGCCCTCTGGGGCGGCGGTGGGGCGGGGAATAATCCTGTTGAGTTTCAACCGGCGCGCGGCTATTTCTAAAACCATGCGCCGGTTCATTCTTGGAATATTTTGCTGCGCCTTCCTGGCCGGGGTTTTGCCGTCCTTGGCGGCGACCGGCCGCGTCATCAAGGTGCTGCCGCAGTTTCTGGACCTGCAGGGCCGCCAGACGCTTTCCCCCAGCCTGTTTGAGCGCGATGCCTATCAGGCCTATTTACGCGATCACACCAACGAAGTATCCGGCATGCGCTTCGCCGTGCAATGGAAGGCCGGCGGCGTCAAGTGGGCTCCGCTGGTGTTGCGCATTGAAATGCGCGGCACCGTCCATGGCCGGCAGCCCAGCCGTTCCACCTGGGAGTATGAAATCAAGCCCGGCGGCTGGCTGAGCCGCTGGACTTACCTGCCCATCGTCGGCGAGGAATACAAAAAATTCGGCCACGTCTCCGCGTGGCGCGTCACCATCTGGGAAGGCGACAAGTTGTTGAGCGAACAAAAGTCGTTCCTATGGTGAGGCGCGTCTCCTCCATGGCGGCGGCGGCGCTTCTGGGCCTGTCGGCTTTCTCCGTTTCCGCCCGCCCGCTTTCCGCATACAAGGCCGGCGACCTCATCGAGTCGGACATCGTCACGCCGGTGCCGCTCGTGGTCATCGATCCCCAGGCGACGGCCGAGTTGAAGGCCCGGGAAGGGGAACGCATTCCGGCCGTTTTCCGTTTTCTTCCCGAGGCCGCCGAAGAGTCGGTGACGGCCTTTCACAAAAGTTTTCTCCAGACCCGCGGCCGTTTTCTGGATGCGGTCGAGCAGGCGTTTGACGCCCGCAAGCTCGACGAGGAGGCGCTCGCCACCGTCAAGTTTTCCAACGTCATCGTGGCCTTCGAGCGGAAAAACAAGCTGTTCCCCGTGACCACCGAGCTGGCGCGGATCTGGGCCGCCGGTGAATCCGGTGAGCAGTTTGAATCCCCGCTGCGTGCGAGCCTGCGGGGGCAGATGAGCGCCTTCATCCGCGAGACCAACAACGTGCCGGACGGCGCCAAGGTCGGGTCCACGGTCCGGGTGGTCACCTACGGCGCAAACGAAACCCTCACCGAGCAGATGGTTTCCCGTCATGGCAAGAATCACCCCAAAACCGATCTGGTCTCTTTCCAACGGGCGCGGACGGATTTGCAGGGGACCTTTCCGCCGGAAGACCGGGCGGTGGCAAAGTATCTGTCCACGTTCCTTCAGCCGAACTGTTTTGCCGAAGTTGAGATGACCATCGCCATGCGCGCAAAACGCACGGCGGCGCTCTGTGCCACCGATGCCTTTGCCGCCGGCCAGGTCGTGGCGCGACGCGGCCAGTCGGTGGACGCCAAGACGCTTGCCGCCCTGGAAATGCTGGCGGCGAAAACGGCCGCCACCGCACCTCAGGCTCCGGTGGCGCCCACGGTTCCCAGTCCGCCGGCGCCCACGGTTCCGCCCAAAAAGTATTACTGGCTGTTCGGCGGCGCCCTTGGCGGACTGGCCATTGCCGTCAGCCTCCTCGCGCTGTTTCGCCGCCGGCAGCCCGCCTCACTGGTGCCGATGCGCGTCGAACCGCCGGCCGTGCCGCTCCCTGCTGGCGAGTGGCAACAGCGGGCCATCGCCGCCGAGCGCCGCGCGGAAAAAGCTCAGAGCGTCATTCGGGAAGGGGTGATTTCCCATCTGGCGCGCTGGATGTCGGACACCCTGGTGCAAAAGCTTTTGTTGCAGCGCGCGCATTTGATTGAGACCCAGCAGAAGGCCGTGACGGAGGTGGACAAGCTCGGGCAGCGGCTCGACACGATCCATACGCGGATGCAGGGACGGCTCTCTGTTTACGAGCAGCGCATCAGCGAACTGGAGAAGGAATTGGACACCAAGGACGAGATTAACCGGGAGCTGATCCAGGCGGAGATCAAAAACATCCGTCGCCAGATGGATGCCGAGCGGGTGAAGAGCGAAGGCGGTCTGAACTAGGCCGCGCGTTCCTTGGTCTGGGTCCGCAGCGCCTGCTCGTAGCAGTGCATGGCTTCATCGAACCGTTCCACGCGATTCAGCAGCCCCCCCTTGTGCAGGTAGGCAATGGTCATGGAGCCGTCGATGGCCAGGGCGCGGTCGTAACATTCCAAGGCTTCCTTCGTGCGGCGCAACTGGTCGAGGGCGTCACCCTTTTTGACCAGCAGTTCCGCGTGCTGCGGCTGGAGGGCGAGGGCCTGATTAAAGCAGTCCAGAGCCTCCTCCGCCGAATCCCGGGCCAGCAACGTCTGGCCTTTGCTGACCAGCTCGGCGACTTCCGCGGAGCGGTCGACCGGGCTGGCCGTCTTGGTCTGGGCGGGTTCCACCGTGATTTCGGGCAGCGGCTTGGGAGCTTCGGCGCTGCCCGTGCCCGGATGGGCGGAACTGTTGGTCAAAATCCGGGTGTCATCATTCTCCAGTTCGGCAATGCGTTTCTCCAGCCGTTCAATCGTGCTGAGCAGGCGGCTGTTGGTCTGTTCGAGCAGCAGCGGCGCCTCGCCCAGGCCCAGGCCGGCAACCGTGGGAACGGCGCCCAGGCCGCGGCCGGCCGGCAGGGCGGCGGCGATTTCGCCGAGCCGGCTGACGGCGCGCCAATGAAAATACGAGGTCAGCAGCAGGGCAAACACTCCGACCACGACGAATGCGCCGGCGATGAACATCATGTCGTGGACGATGTTCATCTCATGCGCACGCTGGAGTTCAACGGTCTGCTCGATGGCCTGCAGACGGTTGGACAGGATGGCCGCGCTCTTGTAGGTGGCGAGCTCCATTTCGCGTTCCGCGCGCTCCACGGCCAGCTGCGTTTCGTGGAGCTGCTCCTGGAGCAGCAGATAGGAGCGGAAGGTTTCCGGCGACTGGGTTGCCTCCGTGGGAATGGCAGATGGATTGGATGCGGTCGTGGCTGGCGGCGGGGTGAGTTCCCTGCTGTCGGTCACCACGGCAGCACCTAGAAAATACGAGGAAAGCCCAAGCGTCGCGGCAAATACTATGATGGGGAAAATTCGTTTGTTCATTTGAACCGCGCGAGCTTGGGCAGTTGCCGAAAACTTGTCAAGAACACCATCTTCAAAATCAAAAATGCGAAAAATTTTAGGTCGCAAGCGGCTGCCGCCGCCGTTTGGCCGGCACTCTCTGCTGGCCAATTGAAATCGCAAAAGGCAAATTGCCCCAAGAATTTCACGGTGAAATTCGCGGGCCGGCCGCGGGTGTTCACCTTTGCCTGACGCCCATGAAGATCATCACCGACGAAGCCTGCGCCAGCTATTCCCGGCCCGGTCATCCCGAACGCCCGGCGCGCATTCTCAAGACGCTGGAAAAGTTGCGCGGCCAGAGCGAGCTTGCCATCGACTGGGCACCGCCCGGTTCAGTGGACGATGCGGACATCCTGCGCGCCCATTCGCCGGCGATGGTTTCCCGGCTCGGCCAGGCCGAGGAGTTTGACGCCGACACCCCCGCGCATCCGGGCATTGCCGGACATGCCCGGGCCTCGGCCGGCGCGGCGTTGCTGGCGATGCGCTGCGCCCGTGCGGGCGAGACGGTGTTCAGTTTGATGCGTCCGCCCGGGCATCATGCCACGCGGGATCGTTCGATGGGCTTTTGCTATCTGAACAACATTGCCATCGCGGCGCTGGCGGCACAGGCGGCGGGTGTCCGGCGGGTGGCCGTGTTTGACTTCGATGTGCACCACGGCAATGGCACGGAGGACATCCTCCTCTATCACGAAGGCCTGGCGTTTTATTCCGTGCACGAACATCCGTGCTATCCCGGCACTGGCGCGGAAAATCTTGGCGACAATTGCTTCAACTTTCCCGTGCCCGCCCATCTGCCGCGACCGGAATACCGGCGGGTGCTGGGCAAGGCCATCGACGCCATGAAGCAATTTCATCCAGAACTCATCGCCGTTTCCGCCGGGTTCGATGCCTATGCGCGCGATCCGCTGGCGCAGGGAACGTTGGAGGCGGAGGATTTTCATTGGCTGGGCGCGAGCCTGCGCGAGATCGGAGTGCCAATGTTCAGCCTGCTCGAAGGCGGTTACAGCCGGGATTTGCCCGGACTCATCTTCGCCTACCTCAAAGGGGTCGCGGGCAAATAGGTGCGGGTTCAACGCTCCGGCGGTTCCCCGACCAGAAGTGGAATTCCCTCCTTCTGGCCCGCCGCCCGGCCGCCGTCGTCTGAAACCGCGCTCGGATAGCGCTCGCAAAATTCCCCGGGTGGTGCGATAACAAAACCACCCCGATTTGTTCCGGGTGGATTGTATGTCGCACCGTGTCAGTTTCAGCCGCATCGCCATCGCTTCACTGGCGCTGGCCCTTGCTGTTCGCGGACAGATCCTTGAACTGCCAACCCGTCTCGCCGACGCCCCGAACCTCGTCCAGTACACCAACCTCATCTCGCCGCTTTCGCTCACGGAACGCGAGAACTGGATCTATGCCCAGGTCGTCAGCGGCAACGTTCCCAACTGGTGGCGGCAGCTCAAGCCCGTCACCGTGACCGCGGGCGGGCACTCAATCACGTACCACGTCACGCCCGACTATCTGGCCATTGGTTCGGACACCGATTATTTCCTGGAACCGGTGACGCCAATTCTCGCGCAGCGGCTGGCGGACCGGCTCGGCTGCACCCTGCCCACGCGCAAGATGGTCAACCAAATCTGGACCAATGCCGTCGTCAAGCTGACACCCCAAGCCATTCCGCCCAGCGCCGCCATGATCACCGTTCCGGTTTTCGCCACGAACAATTTCTTGGTGCGAACCCAGCGCAACGCCTCCACGAACGCGCATCCGCTGGGATCACTGGTCAGCGGCGACAAGAAGGACATCGTCATTTCCACGCTGATCCATTCCAACTTGTCGGGCAACGTTCCGAAACCCGTCGTCATCTATGGCTGGCATTATCCGGACGGCACGCCCATTCAACCGCTCTACAACGGACACGAGGAGACCTATGCCGACTATTCCCACGGCGCGCGCTTCGTCCGGATGCAGGCCACGGTCGATGGTTTGCCGAACACCATCACCAACGTCCTTGCCTCGCCCGCGCTCGCCGGGTTGCTGAGCGACGAAACCATCGCGCCGTTCTTCACCATTCCGCTGCCCCGTTATCCGGTGAATCCCCTGGCACCCCTTGTCATGACGCCGCCGCGCAGCCGCACGGTGCTGCCTGGAGAAAGTGTTTCCTTCGCGGCGCTCGTCATCGGCGACCAGCCTCTGGGCTGCCAATGGTTGTTCAACGGCGGCATTCTGGCCGGCGCGACCAACACACAGTTGATCCTCAACCAAGTTCAGGCGAGCCAGGCCGGTAACTATGCGGCGGTCTTCACCAATCCTTC
>JAXMHO010000033.1:0-23460 GCA_046346715.1 Verrucomicrobiota bacterium | reverse complement strand
CGTCGGGCAAGCTGCGCGACCTCACCCAGTGCCTGCCGCACATCATCGGCACGCTCGGCTGTCGCGTCCTGCATCTCCTCCCCGTCAATCCCACGCCCACCACCCATGCGCGCTTCGGACGCTTCGGCAGCCCGTATGCCGCACAGGATTTGACGGCCATTGATCCCGCGCTCGTCGTGTTCGACAAGCGCGCCACCGGCGTGGATCAATATCGCGAACTCACCTACGCCACGCACAAGCTGGGCGGCCGCGTGTTCCTCGACATCGTCATCAACCACACGGGCTGGGGTTCCACGCTTCAGGAAAATCATCCCGAATGGTTTCTGAAAAATCCCGACGGCTCATTTGCCAGCCCTGGCGCGTGGGGAACAACGTGGGAAGACCTCGTCGAACTCGAACAGCACGACGTCGCCTTGTGGGATGAAATCGCGCACTCGCTGCTCGTGTGGTGCCGGCGCGGCACGGACGGTTTCCGCTGCGACGCCGGCTACAAGGTTCCGCGCGCGGCCTGGCAATACATCATCGCCAAGGTGCAGCAGGAGTTTCCCGAAACCATTTTCCTCTTGGAAGGTCTCGGCGGCGCGCTGGAAATCACCGAGGACCTCGTCACCGAGGGCGGCATGCAGTGGGCCTACTCGGAGCTGTTCCAGAATTATTCCGGCGGCGAGGTCGGCCGTTATCTCGACTACGCCAACCGCCAGAGCGAACGCGTCGGGCTCTACGCGCATTACAGCGAGACGCATGACAACGACCGCCTCGCCAAACGCGGCCGGGCGTGGTCGCTGTTGCGCAACCGGCTGTGCGCCTTGACCAGTCCCAGCGGCGCGTTCGGCTTCACCGCCGGCGTGGAATGGCTGGCGACGGAAAAAATCCGGGTCCACGGCTGCACCGGTCTGTCATGGAACAGCGCGCAGAACATCGTCCCCGAACTCGGCCGGTTGAATCATCTGCTCGCCACCCATCCGTGTTTCCTCGATGGCGCGAAACTCTCCCGAATCAGCCCGCCCGACTCCGCCATCTACGCCCTGCTCCGCGAATCCGCAACGCGCGAGGACCGCACCCTCGTGCTGGTAAACACCGATGTCGAACGGCCCCAGACGCTCGGGCTTTCCGATCTCGATTCTGCGCTGCTCCTGGTGGACCTGCTCGGGCAGTCCTTGCCGAAAATTTCCGCCGCTCACGGCAAGATCACCATCGCACTGGAACCCGGCGCGGCCTTTTGCCTGGCCGCTTCAACCGAGCCCAAGGGACTTTCCGGCGAAGCCTATCGCCGCGCCCGCGCCCGGGCGGCGTGGGCCATTCAAGCGTTGCGCGAACGTTTCTCTCCCGACGAACTCGGCCAATACGACTGGCAAAAGCTCGCGCAGCTGGTGGAAAACTCCCCGGCTGATTTTCTGGCGGCGCTATCGCATCTGGATTCCGCACTGCTCGCCGGGAACGTGGTCACCGCCGTGGAAAAGGCCATTGCCGAAAAGCGCTACCCGGCGGTCGTGCGCTGGAATCTGACGGACCGTCGCCGCATCACGCCGGTGCCGCCCGGGCATTGGCTGCTGATCGAGGACGCCACGCCATTCCGCGCGAAGCTGCATGCCAGGGCCGACGCCAGAACGCCCGACGAAACCACGGCGAAGCACGTCCAGTCCATCTCCGCCGGCAAAATTCAGGTCGCGTGTTTTCCGCCGGCGGAAGGCCTGACCGACGCCGCTCTCCACCTGGAACGTTTTGCCGACCAGGACCAGCACATCGAAGCCGCGCTTCGTTTTCTGTCGCCGGAGCCGGAAGCCGCCAGCGGGCGCAAACCGCGGGCAAACGATTTGACTCTCCTCACCAACGGGCGCGGCGGCATGGCGCGGCTCTGCGTGGACCTCGGCCGCATCACGTCGAAGTATGACTGCGTGCTCGGCGCGAATCTGCACCCGACACTGCCCGTTGACCGCCACGTGCTCGCGAAGCGTCTGCGGGCCTGGGTGAACGCCGATGGCTTCATCTCGCCGCTCGACCTCAAGAACCTGGCGTCGTTCCAAGCCGGTCAGCCGGCGGTATGGCGTTTTGTGGCCGAGGCCGGCGACGGCCGCACGGTGGAAATTGAAATGCAGGCCACCATGCCCGAGGGCCGCAACACCACGGTCTTCACCTTCAGCCGTCCCACGGCCGCACGGGCCACCGGCAAACAACTGCCGGCCTCGGCAGAGGTGCGCATCACGGTTCGCGTTGATATTGAGGACCGCAATTTCCATTCGGAGACCAAGCGCAATGGCGGGGCGGATCATCACTTCGGGTCCAACTCCCGTCCGCTGGCGAAGCAACCCGGTTTTGAATTCACCCCGGCAACGGACCGCCGGCTGCGGGTGTTCGCCGACGCCGGGGAATTTCACCTGCAGCCCGAGTGGTGCGACAACATCCCGCATCCCGTCGAACAAACGCGCGGGCAGACGGGCAGCGGCGACGCCTACAGCCCGGGCTGGTTTGATCTTCCGCTGGCCAAGGGCGCCGAGGTGAATCTGGTGGCGACCGCAGAAACAGACGGGCCGGCAAAAGCGGAAAGCGGAAAGCGGAAAGCGGAAACGGCGGCAACGTTTGCGGAGCGGCTGCAATGCGCGGCCAAGGCCTATGTCGTTCAGCGCGACGCGGGCAAGACCGTGATTGCCGGTTATCCATGGTTCCTCGACTGGGGCCGCGACACCTTCATCTGCGCGCGCGGCTTGCTCGCGGCGGGCATGGTCGAGGAAGTGCGGCAGATCGCCGTCATCTTCGCGCGGTTTGAAAAGGACGGCACGCTGCCGAACACCATTCACGGTTCCGATGCGTCGAACCGCGACACCTCGGATGCGCCGCTCTGGTTTGGCGTGGTGTGCGAGGAACTCGCCGAGTCACTCGGCAAGGAATTTTACGACACCCGCGTTGACGCCTCGAACCGCACCATTCGCGACGTGCTGCAAAGCATCGCGGTGCATTATGCGAAAGGCACCCCGAACGGCATTCGCATGGACGCGGACTCGGCGCTGATCTGGAGTCCCAGCCACTTCACGTGGATGGACACGAATTATCCCGCCGCCACGCCGCGCGAAGGGTATCCCGTGGAAATTCAGGCGCTGTGGATTCGCCTGCTGCGGTTGCTGGCCACCATCGGCGAGCGAGGCGAACAAAAGAAATGGAACGAACTGTCCAGCCGCGCCCTGGCATCGCTGGAGAAATATTTTTGGTTGGAAGACCGGGGATTTTACGCGGACGTGCTGATTGCCAGTCGCGGTCAATCCGCCGCCCAGGCCACGGCGAGCGATGCCTTGCGCAGCAATTGTCTTTTCCCCATCAGCCTCGGACTGGTGGAAGGCGCGGCTGCCCGGCGTTGTGTTGAAGCCGTCCGCCGTCATCTGGTGGTGCCCGGCGCGCTGCGTTCGCTCGCGCCGCTGCCGGTGAAGGTTCCCCTGCCCGTGATTCGCGACGGCCACACGATCAACGATCCGATGAATCCTTACTGGGGACGTTACGAAGGCGACGAGGACACGCGCCGCAAGCCGGCCTATCACAACGGCACGGCGTGGACGTGGACGTTCCCAGTCTTCTGCGAAGCGCTGGCGAAGGTCTGGAATTCCTCACCCGAAGCGGTGGCGGCGGCGAAGGCGTATCTCGGCAGCGTGGAGCGCGTGATGAACGAAGGCTGTCTCGGACAAATTCCTGAACTGCTGGACGGCGATGCGCCGCATGCACAACGCGGCTGCGATGCTCAAGCGTGGGGAGTAACGGAAGTGGTAAGGGTGTGGAATTTGTTAAACGCCTAATCGCAGTCGCTCAACTGATTTAGATGTTTTTGCCACCATGCTCGACGGCATCCTTGAGTTCTCCGTCATACATCTCACTATTATCGTCAACTTTTTCTTCCACTCTCTTCTTTGCAATCGGCAAAATATGCTCAACGGCAATTTTCTGCCGCAGTAACGTAGCCAACTCCTCATTACTCAAGTCTCGGAGAGGCTTACCCCATGCCTGCCTACAGCGATCAACCAATCCACTCTCCCAATCAGGATCGACCCACGGTCCGAGAAGATCTGCAATGGAAATTTTGTCAGTTGCATTTTCCATTTGAAACTCTCTCAATTTCCAAAGTGCTGATTTCGATTTAAGAGAGGTGAGTTTTTCCCTGGCGTGTAAATCGGCAATCGCCAATCGAAAATCTCAGGGCTGGCTGGTGATCTTGGACCAATCCTGATCCTGTGACGCGGCGTAAATCGCGAAGGCCTTTTCGTTCTGGATCAGCACGGCGCGCACGACGCTGGAGTTGTCGGCCCGGCCGAGGTTCAAGACCGTGTCCGGGATGATGCCGACACGTTTGTGGGCGTAGATGAGCGCGAAAGTCGCCTGCGCGATGGCGTAATACGGCAGCTCCTTGTAAGCCCCCTCGGCGGAATCCTCCACGGCGTTGGCGAGAAATTCCAACTGGAGGCCCAGATGCGGAAACAGCGGTTCGTAAATCTGCGTGTATTCCAATTTCCATTGCGGCAGGGCGCGCAGCATTTTATCCACAATGCTGGGCGTGATGGACATCGCACCGTGATTTAGAAAGTCAACGATTTCAGGCATGGGCGCAATCTAACGAAACCACCTCCGGATGCAAAAACAAATTCCGACGCTCCGCGTTCAACGCCAGGGACGGAACCCGCCGCGGAAAACCACCTCCGCCGCCGTCACCGCCAGGAAGACGGCGCTGACCACGGCGTTCAAACGGAAGAAGGCGATGTTGATCCAGTTCAAGCTCCGGCGCCGGGCAATCCAGTGCTCCAGCACCAGGCAGCCCACGATGAGGAACCACCCGATCAAATAGGCGAGCTTGAATCCGCACAGGATGCCGAACGCCAGCAGCACGCCGCACATGGCGAGGTGGGCGAGGAAAGCCGCGCCCAAGGCATTCTTCGGCCCCCATGCGACGACGAGCGAATGCAGGCCGTGCGATTTGTCGAACTCGTAATCCTGCAGGGCGTAGATAATGTCGAAACCGATCAACCACAGCACCACCGCCACGGCGAGCGTGGTCATCTGGATGACTTCCAGCGCGATTACGCCGGTTCCCTTCACCGCCAGCCAGGCACCGACCGGCGCGAGCGCGAGCGCGACGCCCAGGAAGACGTGGGTGTAGTCCGTGAAACGTTTCGTCAGGGAATAAAAGCAGACCGCCGCCAGCGCCACGGGCGAAAGATAGAAGCAGATGGCGTTCAGAAAATAGCTGGCCACGATCAGCCCCGCCCCGGAAACGCCGCAGAGGAACAGGGCGCTGGCGAGGCTGACCTGCCCGCTCGGCAGATGACGGCTGCTCGTCCGGGGATTCAAGGCGTCGAACTTGCGGTCCACAATCCGGTTGAAGGCCATCGCACAGGTCCGGGCGCAGACCATCGCGGCGAGAATCAGCCCAAAGGTCCGCCAGCCGGGCCAGCCCCGGTTCTCCCGCGCCGCCACCAGCATCGCCGCCAAGGCAAACGGCAGCGCGAAGATCGTGTGCGAGAATCGCACGAAGGAGAGCCATTTGTTAATCAGCGAAAACATTCAACGTTCAACATTCAACGCCCAACTCTGAACCAGGGGGGGTTCGTCCGTTTGACCGACGGACCTTGCGCGTTCTTTTGGGCGGTTTGGATGCTGGAATGAAATATCCGGATCAGTTCCTCGTTCTCGCCCAGGACATACAGCAGCGTCGTTTCGTCTTTGACCCACGCCTTTCGTTTGATCAAGCGCGCCCAACGCCGGGTTTCCCGAAGTTCCTTGAGACAAATTTTCAGCTTGTGAATGAAATCTGCACGGGACTCAGCCGTTTCGGCCTCGCCATGATTTGGAAATGGCGAGGTGCCGGAGCGGAGAATCTGCCCGGCGACATGGTTTCCCGAGCGAGTTGCCGGGAGGCTTTCGGACAAATCAATGATGGCCGAGGCGAACTCCAGCAGGCGATCCTCCAAATCAAATTTACGGCGGGCCGTTCCATCATTCATTTCAACGACTACTGAGGCATCCGCCGTTGATGGTTGAATGTTGAACATTGAATGTTTCCCGATGTTCACTTTATTCCTTTTCCTCCGCCCAGCGCGGCGCAAGGCGGTTGGGGATTCCGAGATGGTCCAGCACGCGGGCCACCACGGTGTCGGCGAGTTGCTCCAAGGTTTTCGCCCCGGAATAAAAACTTGGATTGGCCGGCAGGATCATTGCACCGGCGAGCAGCAGCAGTTCAAAGTTTTTTACATGGATGAGGCTCAACGGCGTTTCCCGCGGCACCAGGATCAGCTTCTTCCGCTCCTTCAACACGACGTCGGCCGAGCGCAGCAGCACGTCCTCGCTGTAGCCGTGGGCGATGCGTCCCAGCGTGCCCATCGTGCAGGGAATCACCACCATGGCATCGGCCGGATTAGACCCGCTGGCGAAGGGCAGGTTCATGCTTTTCAGGCCGTGGGTTTTCACGCCAGCGGGCAGGCGGAGTCCGCCGGGCAACTCCTCGGCGATCACCTGCTGCGCGTAGTTGCTGAGCACGACATGAATGTCATGCTCCTGCGGGTTCAGGTTGTCGAGCAACCGCTGGGCGTAAAGCGAGCCGCTGGCTCCGGTGATGGCGACGAGTATCTTCAAATGCGCCCGCATTATGGGGTAAGAACGGCTCCCAAGCAATCGCCCGGCTTGGCCAAAGCCATGAGCCGGCTCCCCGGCTAGGATCGTCGCTCATGGAGGATTCGTCCGAACAACTGCGAGACCCGCATGCGCAGATAAGGTCGGGCGTAAAAGGGAAGAGGCGTCGCCGGCACCCGGCCGGCCAGTTCGCGGAGGGCGGCGCTGATGGCCTGGGCCGAGCGAGTCTGCGCCGGCAGACGGCCCGGAGCCAGCGTCTCCGCCCGTGGCACAATCATCGGGTTGCTGTTGATTTCCCAGACCTGGATTTGCCCCCGATGAAAACTGTAATCAATGCGGCCATAATCCAGACCGCACAGCCGGAAGGCATCCGCCACCAGTTCGGCATGGGGGAACCCGTCCATGAACCGGCTTTCCTCCTCGAGCTGCTCCGGACCGACCAGGTCGGCGCCTTTCACCATCCAGTCACGGCTGAAGAAAATGTGGCGCGGGAAAAGCCGGCCATGAATGTTCATGGCCGAATATTTGCGGATCAAGCCGTCGGCATCCCGGCAATCGCAGAATTCCACCACCAGCAAATGACCACGGTCCCGGCGGCGGCGGTGCCGGCGCAAGGCGGCGCGCAGTTGCTCTGGAGAATGAAGCAGCGGACTGATGACGGTGTGTTCGAGTTCGCTTCGGAGGAACACCGGAAACTTCAGTTCAGCGCCGACCTCCGCCAGCCGCCAGGCGCGAAAATGGTTCAGCCCTTGTTGATGCAGGTCGTGCAGCAATTCGAACCGCCCGCGATATCGCCGGGGATCGTTCAAGATCAATCCGTGCCCCGGCAGGGCGCGCAGACTGTCGGCAAGATTTTCAGCAAAGCGGCGTTCAGCCCGGTGCAGACGCTCCATGTCTGAAAAGACCCAGACCCCGGCCGCGGGCTTGCCGGACAGGGGAAACCGTTCATAAGAATGAACGTTCACGACGTCGCGACATTCCGCCGCCCACGCGGCGAGGAATCCCTCAATCGTGTAACGATGCGCGTGGGTGGTGAAGAACTGGATCATGGTTGAGTTGGGGATGCGCGGAAAAATGAGTGTGGATGGCGAGCCATTTCCTGCCCGAGCGCCGCAGCACCAAGGTCGCCCGGCCACGGCGACGCGCGCCGCCGTCCGCCATCCGGGATTTCCAGGCGGCGCAGACGACCAGCAACGATCCGGCACGGGCGGCCCGCGCGGTCCGGAGGTCGAACCGGAAATGTTGCGTGCGCGGCCAGACCTTGCGCCACTGTTTGCGGACCAGGGGCTCCAGACCGGACATTCTCCCGCTCACGGTGCCAAAGGCGATGACCTGCGGATCAAACAGCCGTTTCGCTTGTTCAAAATTCCGGTCACGGACCCGTTGGGAAAATTCCTCAAGCCAGCGGACGGCAGATGTATCGAGCTGTTTCACACCGATGAAATTACCGGCAGAAGCTCCAAAATCAACAGCAGGCGCAAAACTGCTTGAGTCGAAAACATCCATCCGCACAATGGCGCCGTGTTTAAGCCGGTCGTTGCCTCAGTTTGCCTCGCGCTTGCGCTCGTGGGTTGCTCCACGGCCCGGCGCGGTGCCGACATGCCGGACTGGAGCGAGGCTCCCACGACCAACTCCCCGCCGATTCTCGAACACGTCGCCGAGGGACCGCAGCCGGCCATCCCGCCGGTCAGCCTGCCCGAGCCGTTCAAGCCCCGGCCCGCCACCATCGTGGATGCCCTCGTGCCGGTGGAGCGATGGAGCCGCGAGAACAAGATCGGCGTCCTGCGCGAACTGGCCCAGGCCCCGGTGCCCGCCTATGCGCTGACCACGGGCCGCGGCCTGCTGACCTTCCAGGCCAAAAGCCTGCTGACCCGCTGGAACAACCTCGAAGTCCGCCTCGGCTTCGAGCCGCAGATGATCGGCGGACAGCCTTTCATGCATCTGCTCGACCTGGAAAAGACCATCCGCCCGCTGCTCAGCCCGCTGGAAATCCCGGCGCGGACCAACCGCGTGATCGTCATTGATCCCGGTCATGGCGGCAAAAACGCCGGCACAGAAAGCGTGCTCGGCAACGGCAACGAAAAGGAGTTCACCCTCGACTGGGCGCGGCGGCTGGGAAGAATCCTCGCCACCAACGGCTGGCAGGTCTGGCTTACCCGCACGAACGACACCGACATCTCGCTTTCCAACCGCGTGAGCTTCGCCGAGGAACGCCACGCGGACCTCTTCATCAGCCTGCATTTCAATTCCGCCGCGCCGGCCCAGGAACAGGTGGGCGTGGAAACCTATTGCCTGACCCCCGCGGGCATGCCCTCCACCGTCAAGCGCGGCTACGAGGACGACACCGCGCAGGCGTTCCCGAACAATTCCTTCGATGAAAAAAACCTGCAGTTCGCCCTGCGCGCCCATCAGGCCCTGGTCAGGGAAGCCGGGCTCCAGGACCGCGGCGTGCGCCGGGCGCGTTTCCTCGGCGTGCTGCGCGGGCAGAACCGTCCGGCGATCCTGATCGAAGGCGGCTATCTCTCCAACCCCCACGAGGCGCGGCGGATTGCCGATCCGCAGTTCCGCCAGAAACTCGCCGACGCCGTTGCCAACGCCCTGCTCCCTTGAACACCACCCTCGCATCCACCGGTCCGAAACCCGTCCTCGTCACCGGCGGCGCGGGCTTCATCGGCTCCCATCTGGTCCAACGCCTGCTGGCCGACGGCGACTCGGTGGTGGTCATCGACGATCTCTCGACCGGCAGCTTGGAAAATCTCCGGGACTTTTCTGCCTCGCCCCGCCTGCGCGTGATTCAGTCAAAAGTCTCGGCCTGCCCGGGGCTTGCTGAAATCGTCGCCGGCTCCAAAGCGATCTACCATCTCGCCGCGGCGGTGGGCGTGGACCTCGTCGTCAAACGGCCGCTCCACACGTTGCAGACCAATCTGCACGAGACGGAAATCATCCTCGAACTCGCCGCCCAACATGGCGTACCCTGCCTGCTGACCTCCAGTTCGGAGGTGTATGGGAAAAGCGAGAAGCCCGAGTTCACCGAAACCGACGACCTGCTCATCGGTCCACCTGGCCAGAGCCGCTGGGGCTATGCGTGCTCGAAGCTGGTCGATGAGTTTCTCGCCCTTGCGTATGGTCGCGAACGCGGACTGCCGGTCGTGGTGGTCCGTCTCTTCAACACCGTCGGACCGCGCCAGACCGGGCGTTACGGCATGGTCCTGCCGCGCTTCATCACCGCCGCCCGCAAGAACGAGCCCATCCGGGTCTTCGGCGACGGCCGGCAGTCCCGCTGCTTCTGCTTGGTCACCGACGTGGTCGAGTCTTTGATTCGTCTGCTGAACTGTCCGGCCGCCCGCGGCGAAGTCTTCAACATCGGCGGCGCGGAGGAGGTCACCATCCTCCAGCTGGCCGAGCGCGTCATCGCAACGCTCGGCTCCCAATCAAAGATCAGTCTCGTCCCCTATGCGGAGGCCTACGCGCCGGGCTTCGATGACATGCGCCGGCGCAAACCGAACGTGGAGAAGCTGGCAAAGACCACGGGCTTCCGTCCGCAGACCGCCCTGCGGGACATCATTTTGAAGACGGCGGAATCCGTCCGCTGATTTCCGCGGCCGCCCTTGTCAAAGCCCGGGCGCGCGTTTACTGTCCCGCCATGTCAAAAGCTCGTGTTTTCATGGCGGTTCTCGCGGCCGGTCTCGCCGCGCGCAGCCCGGCGGAAACCCTCCAGTTGAAGGACAAGGCGGCGGTCACCGGCAAGATTCTTGCCGAGAAGCGCGACGCGGTGATTGTGGATCTTGGCTACATTGTGCTGACAGTTCCGCGCAATCAGATCACTGCCATCCTTAAATCCTCCCCGGCCAGTCCGACGTCAAAGGAAGCCGCCGCCGCCAGCGTCGCCGCCCCTCGCCCCACCAAGTCCGCCGGCTTCTACATCAGCGGCGACAAGTCCGCGCCCGAGGGAAATGTCCGCGACCTCGTCAACCAGATCGGCGAAGCGGTGGTGCAGGTGCGCACGCCGGGCGGACTCGGCTCCGGCTTTTTCATCAACGAGGACGGCTTTCTGATGACAAACTTCCACGTCATCGAGGGCGAGACGCAGATCTCCGTCGAGGTTTACCATCAGCGCAACGGCCAGCTGGAGGTGAAGTCCTACAAGCAGGTGCGCATCGTGGCGATGAACAAGTTTCAGGACCTGACCCTGTTGAAAATCGAGGACCGGGACGCCCCGAAATTCAAACCCGTGCCGCTGGGCAGCGCGGATGCGTTGTCCGTCGGCGAACGCGTCTTCGCCATCGGCAGCCCGCTGGGACTGGAACGCACCGTTACCGAGGGCATCCTGAGCACCAAGACCCGCGAACTGGCCGGGGCGCTGTATTTGCAGACCACCACGCAGATCAATCCCGGCAACAGCGGCGGTCCGCTCTTCAACCTCGCGGGCGAGGTTGTCGGCATCACCAACATGAAAATCACCTTCGGCGAAGGGCTGGGGTTCGCCATTCCCATCGAGGCCGTGAAGTTCTTCCTCGAACACCGGGACGCTTACGCCTACTCGAACGACAACCCGAGCAATCCTTACCGCTACCTCGACCCGCCGGGTCACGTCCGGCAGAAAACCGCCGATAACCAGTAAGCTGGTCCACCTTTAAAACACATAATGAACATGCCGTCTCCCTTGCGCCGTCTCCTGCCCGCGCTGCTGCTCGCCGCGGTCGGCTCATTCCTTCCCCACGCTTTCGCCACGGTGCCGCCGGCGGAAAAGCTGCTGCCCGACGACGCCCTCGTGGTGGTGGCCGCGCCTGATTACCAGAAGGTGCGCGACTTCATCAAGTCGTCGGCCGAGACCCGCTTCTGGAACGATCCTGCGGTGCGGCCGGTGAAAGACAAATTTCTGACCAAGCTTCGCGAAGAGCTGGTGCTGCCCCTGGAAAAGGAGCTGGCCATCCACCTGGATGATTACGCGGAACTGCCACAGGGGCAGATGACGTTCGCCATCACACAAAACGGCTGGCCCGCCGCCGGCAATCAACCCGCCCTGCTCTTCGTCATGGACACCCAGGGCCGCAGCGGTCAGCTGAAAACCAATCTCGCCGAGGTTCGCCGGAAATGGGTCGATGCCGGCAAGACGCTGAAGACGGAAAAAATCCGCGACCTCGAGTTCACCGCCTACCTGTTGTCGGAGAAGGACGTTCCCGAGACCTTGAAGAAGCTCTTTCCCAACGGCGGTGAAGGGTTTGCCGACGCCTCGACCAATTCGGCGGCGACCGAGCTGCTGGTCGGCCAGGTGGAGACCGTGCTGCTGGCCGGAACATCCGCCAAGGCCTTGGAAAAGGTGGTCGCGCATCTGACCGGCGGTTCCGCGCCGGCGCTGGCGGACGTTCCCGCCTTTGAAACCAGCCGGCTGGCGACCTTCCGCGACGTTCCCTTTTATGCGTGGGCGAATGCGAAGACGTTTCTCGACCTCGTCACGGGCAAGTCGGTCAAGGACGACGAGGAGACGCCGAATCCGCTGGCCATGTTTTCGCCGGACAAAATTCTCGCCGCCACCGGCTTGAATTCCATCCGGACCGTCGCCTTCGCCTGCCGCAGTGACGCCGAGGGTTCCTACGCCGAGTTCGCCGTCGCCGCGCCCGCCGCAGCCCGGCAGAACCTGCTGCAGTTGATCCCCGCCGACGGCAAGGAGTCCAGCCCGCCGCCATTTGTGCCGGCCGACGCCATCAAGTTTCAGCGGTCGCGGCTCGACGGCCAGAAGGCCTGGGCGACGCTGCAAAAGGCGCTGAACGAAATTTCCCCGCAGATCATGAACGGCGTCAACTTCGCCCTCGACACCGCCAACACGGCGGCCAAGCAGAAGGACCCCGACTTCGACCTCCAGAAAAACCTGTTCGGCAATCTCGGCGACGACCTCATTTCCTACTCGAAGGCGCCGCGTGCGGAAGGGGCCGACGGACTAAATTCCGCGCCGTCGCTGTTCCTGATTGGCTCACCAAGGCCGGAGGAGCTGGCGAACGCCTTCAAGAGCGTGTTCGTGCTGCTCACCGCGCAGGGCGGGACGCCGTCGGAACGGGAATTTCTCGGACGAAAGATTTATTCCGTTCAACTGCCCGCCCTGGCCATCGCGGCCGGCGGCGGCAAAACCACCACGCTCAGTTATGCGCCGAGCGGCGGTTATGTGGCCGTCACCACGGACGCGGCGATGCTGGAGGAGTATCTGCGCCGCAGCGAAAGCCAGCAGAAAGCCCTGCGCGAAACCGCCGGGCTAATGGAGGCGATTCAAAAAGTGGGCGGCGCGAGCGTGGGCATTTTCGGCTACCAGAACAATCTGGAGATTTCCAAGCTGATGTTTGAGGCGGCGCGCAAGACGCAGGCCAAGGACACGGGCTCCCCCCTGCCCGGCATGGATTTCCCGGCGGCCGGCGACGGGTTTAAAGACTGGGTGGACTTCACCCTGATGCCGCCGTTTGACCAGGTCGCCAAATACTTTTACTTCAGCGTCTATGGCGTGAGCGCCAATGCGGACGGCATCACGATGCGGATGTTCGCCCCCACGCCGCCGGAATTGCGGAAGTAATTGCCAGGTTTGGCCCAAATAGAAAACGGCCCGGGAAAAACTCCCGGGCCGTTTCTGCATAAAGCCACTGTGTCGAACTAGACAATCTGCGGCTGAACCTTTTCCGGATCCACGCCGAGGTCCTTGATGGCTTTCGCCACCACGTCGCGGCCGATCTGGCCTTTCTCGGCCAGCGCATACAGCACGCCGATGACCGTCGATTCGGTGTCCACCTGGAAGAACCGGCGCAGCCGCGCCCGCGTGTCGCTGCGGCCAAACCCATCCGTGCCGAGCGTCGTCAGGCCGCCCGGAACCCACGGCGCAATCTGATCGGGCACGATGCGGAGATTGTCTGACACGGCGATGAACGGTCCCTGTTCCTTCGCGAGGAGGTTTTCCACGTAGGATTTCCTGGGCGTCGCCGTCGGATGCAGCATGTTCCAACGCTGGCAGCGCAGCGCGTCGTTGCGCAGCGCCTTGTAGTTGGTCGCACTCCAGACATCGGCGGACACGCCGTAACGGTCCTCCAGAATCGCCTGCGCCTTGAGAGCCGAGCCGATGATCGGACCGCTGCCGAAGAGATGCGCCTTGATCTTTTTGCCTTCCGCGCCGGCCTTGAATCGGTAAAGCCCCTTGAGGATGCCGTCCTCGACGCCGGCGGGCATCGCGGGCATGAGATGGTTCTCGTTGTAGAGGGTGAGGTAGTAGAACACGTCCTCGCCCTCGGCAAACATGCGCCGGAGGCCGTCCGCCACAATGACCGCGATTTCATACGCAAACGCCGGGTCATAGGCGATGAGAGTGGGAATTGTGCTGGCGAGCAGGAGGCTGTGTCCGTCCTGATGCTGCAGCCCCTCGCCGTTGAGCGTGGTGCGGCCGGAGGTGGCACCCATCAAAAAGCCCTTGGCCTTGATGTCGCCGGCCAGCCAGAACTGGTCGCCGACGCGCTGCGGACCAAACATGGAGTAGTAAATGTAGAACGGAATCATGTGCGTTCCGTGCGTGGCGTAGCTGGTGCCCGCCGCGATGAACGACGCCATGGAACCGGCCTCGGTGATGCCTTCCTCGAGGATTTGGCCGTCTTTGGCCTCGTGGTAGTAGAGCAAGGACTTCTTGTCCACGGGCTCATACATCTGGCCCTTGGGCGAGTAAATGCCGATCTCGCGGAACAGGGCATCCAGACCGAACGTGCGCGCCTCGTCGGGAATGATCGGCACGATGTTCCGGCCGATGTTCTTCTGACGCAGCAGCGTGGTGAGGAGCCGGACAAACGCCATCGTGGTGGAGACTTCCATCGCGCCGGAGCCTTTGAAGAACTCGGCGAAGAACTCGCGCTTCGGAACATCCAGCGCAGGCGCGGTGACTTTTCGTTGCGGCACAAAACCGCCCAGCTGCTGACGACGTTCCAGAAGATATTTGATCTCCGGGCTGTCCGCCGGCGGCCGATAGAACGGCGTTTCGGCGATGACATCGTCGCTGATCGGGATGTTGAACCGCTCGCGGAACTCGCGGAGCTCCTTTTCGTTCATCTTTTTCTGCTGGTGCGAAATGTTCCGGCCTTCGCCCGCCTCGCCGAGACCGTAACCCTTGATGGTCTTGGCAAGAATGACCGTCGGCTGGCCCTTGTGCTCTATCGCGGCCTTGTAGGCGGCGTAAACCTTCTTGGTGTCATGGCCGCCGCGCAGCAGCTTCGTGATCTGCTCGTCGGTGAGATGCTGCACGAGCTTCAACAGCTCGGGATACTTGCCGAAGAAATGTTTCCGCGTGTAGCTGCCGGGCTCGACGGAATATTTCTGATAATCGCCGTCGATCGCCTCTTCCATGCGCTTGAGCAGGAGGCCGCTGGTGTCGCGGGCCAGCAAATCATCCCAGTCGCTGCCCCAGATGACCTTGATGACATTCCAGCCGGCGCCGCGGAAGAGCGTTTCGAGCTCCTGGATGATCTTGCCGTTGCCGCGCACGGGGCCGTCGAGGCGCTGAAGATTGCAGTTGATGACCCAGATGATGTTGTCGAGCTGCTCGCGCGCCGGGAGCGTGATCGCGCCCAGGCTTTCCGGTTCGTCGGTTTCGCCGTCGCCGAGAAACGCCCAGACCTTCGGCTCTTCGCCCTTGATGATGCCGCGGGCCTTCAGATAACGGTTGAACCGCGCCTGGTAAATGGAACCAATCGGGCCGAGGCCCATGGACACCGTGGGGAACTGCCAGAAATCCGGCATCAGGTAGGGATGCGGATAGGAGGAAAGACCGCCGCCTTCGGCGAGTTCCTGGCGGAAGTTCTGGAGATGCTTTTCCGTCAGGCGGCCTTCCAGAAACGCACGGGCATAGACGCCGGGGGTTGCATGGCCCTGGAAATAAACCAGGTCGCCGCAGAACTCGTCGGTGCGGGCGCGGAAGAAATGGTTGAAGGCGACTTCGTAAAGGGTCGCGGCGGAGGCGAAGGTCGAGATATGGCCGCCGACGTTCGTGGTCGAGTTGGCCTTCACCACCATCGACATGGCGTTCCAGCGGATGAGGCTCTTGATGCGGACCTCGGTCTGCCAGTCGCCGGGAAAGTCCGGCTGCTCCTCGACGGGAATGGTGTTGATGTAGGGCGTGCTGACCGGCCGCGGCGCGGGCACTCCCGCCTCGTGCAGGCGTTTGGTGACGCTGCTCAGGAACAGGGCGGTTTTTTCAGCGCCCTGCTGCGTCAACGCGACCTCCAGCAGCGCCTCCAATGAAGCCAGAACCTTGTCACCCTCCTCGCCGCCCTTCGGCAGCGAACGTGAAGCGGACGACGAACCTTTTTCTTTTTTTGTAGCTTTCAATGTATTACTCAGTGCCAATGCGATTAATGGGAAATTTTCACTTGCGGGTGACGTCACCAACAAGGCGCAGATTAAACCGAAATTCCACCACCGACGCCAGCGAAAACCTCGGAGCACCGGGCCGCCGCGCATGACGTTTCTCGAGCTCACCCTGCCCTCGCCCGCCGAAAATCTCGCGGGCGACGAGGCCCTGCTGGACTGGCGCGAAGCGGAAGGCGGCGGAGGCATCCTGCGCTTCTGGCAGTCTCCCGAGCCGTTCGTGGTGGTCGGCTATGCGAACAAAGTCGCAACCGAGGTCAACGTCAAGGGCTGCCGCGAAAATAATGTCCCTGTCCGGCGCCGTTGCAGTGGCGGCGGAACCGTCCTGCAGGGTCCGGGCGTCTTGAACTACGCCCTTGTGCTGCCCATTGAGGAAAACTCCCCGACCGCCACCATCAATGCGGCCAATCGCTTCATCATGGAACGCAACCGCGAGGCTTTGGAGCGGTTGGTTCAGTCAGATCATCCCCTCGCCCGGGTTTCGGTGGAAGGTCACACCGATCTGGCGGTGACTTGGAATCCCGGCGACGTCCCGCTCAAATTCAGCGGCAACGCCCAGCGCCGCAAAAAAGCCTTCCTGCTCTTTCACGGCACCTTTCTGCTCGAAAGCGACCTCGACATGGTGGCCCAATGCCTCGCCACGCCATCCATGCAGCCGGAATATCGGCACGGCCGAAGCCATCTCGATTTCATCACCAACCTGCGGCTTCCCGCCGGCACCGTGAAGGAATCTTTGCGCACGGTGTGGCGGGCAACGTCACCCCTTCAAGAAGTTCCCCGTCAAGGCATTGAGTCACTGACGCGTGACAAATATGCAACGAACGAGTGGAACTCGAAATTCTAACGAACGAAGTGCCGGGGTTCGGTGTCATATCTTCAACGGCACCGCCTCCGGACCGGAACATGATTTGCTCTTTGACCATTGATAGTTTTTTGTGCATATAATGTAAGTTCCGCTGTTCGGAAACGGACAGCCTGTTTAAATCCAAACGCGAAATAGAACCAATGAAACCTGTTAAGAATACCAAGACGAAGAAAACTCCCGTGGCTTCGACTTCGGCCACCGCGAAAGCCGCGGCCAAGCCGGTCGTGGAAGCCAAGCCGGTCAAGGCCCCCGTTGCCGCGACCAAGCCCGCCCCGCCCGCCCCCGCCAAGTCCGCCAGCAAAGCCAGCCGCAGCGCCACCATCGAAGCCAAGATCGACGTGGGATTCGGCAACACGCTCTACCTGCGCGGCGAAGGCAAGGGACTCAACTGGAACCAGGGCATCCCGCTCACCAACGTGGACGAATGCACCTGGCAGTGGTCCGGCGAAGCCGACGAGAAGCTCAAGGTCAAGCTGCTCATCAACGACGCCGTCTGGCAAAAGGGTGAGGACCTCATCGTCGCCCCCGGCGAAAAGGTCCGGATCGCCCCGGCGTTCTGATCATAATAGTCAGTTGAAACACCGCAGACGAGCGTGCTGGCATAGACGCTCGTTTTTTTGTGCCCGGCGGCGAAGGTCAGTTTTTAATTTTGAATTTCCAATTTTGAATTTACCCTTCGCCCCATGCCGCTCGCGCCCAATATCCTTTCCGAACTCCGCCGGCTCGTCGGAAACGAAAACGTCCTCACCGAAAAGGAAGACCTCATCCCGTATTCCTTCGACGGCACAGCGGCGTTGAAGCAGATGCCCGGCTGCGTCGTGTTCGCCACCAAGACCGAACAGGTCGCGACCATCTTGAAACTGGCTGGGCAGACCAAAACCCCCGTCGTCACCCGCGGTTCCGGCACCGGCCTCAGCGGCGGCAGCCTGCCCTCGTCCGACTGCATCGTGCTGTGTCTGGTCAAGATGGACAAAATCCTCGAACTGGACCGCGCCAATCTCACCCTGCTCGTCGAGCCCGGCGTCATCACCCAGACGGTTTCCGAAGCGGCCAATGCCGCCGGACTGTTTTATCCGCCTGATCCCGGCTCGATGAAGATTTCCACCATCGGTGGCAACGTCGCCGAAAACTCCGGCGGCCTGCGCGGCTTGAAATACGGCGTCACACGCAACTACGTCATGGGCCTGGAAGTCGTCTTGCCCGACGGCGAAATCCTCTGGACCGGCAACAAATGCGTGAAAGATGTCGCCGGCTATTCGTTGCGCGACCTGTTCATTGGTTCGGAAGGCACGCTGGGCATCATCACGAAGGTTTTGTTGAAACTCATCCCCAAGCCCGCCGCGAAGAAAACGCTCATCGCCACCTTCGCGCAGATGGACCAGGCCGCCCAGGCCGTGTCGGACATCATCGCGGCGCAGATCATTCCCTGCACGTTGGAGTTTCTCGACCGCATGACGATCCGGTGCGTGGAAGATTACGCCAAGATCGGGCTGCCGCTGGATTGCGAGGCGTTGTTGCTCATGGAAACCGACGGCCATCCCGCCGCCGTGGCCGAGGAGGCCGCGAGGATGGAGGAGATCGTCCGCAAAAGCGGCGCCCGGGAAGTCCGCGTGGCGCGGGACGATGCCGAAGCCACCAAGCTGGCGACGGCCCGCCGCAGCGCGTTCTCGGCGCTGGCGCGCATTTCACCGACGACCATTCTCGAAGATGTCACCGTGCCGCGCAGCGAACTGGCGAAGATGGTGCGCTTTGTCGAGAGCGTGGCGAAGAAGCATAAGTTGCGCGTCGGCACGTTCGGCCACATGGGCGACGGCAATTTGCATCCGACCTTTCTCACGGACGAACGCAATCACGACGAGATGCATCGCGTGGAGGAAGCCTTCAAGGAAATCTTCGCCGAAGCCATCCGCCTCGGCGGAACCATCACCGGCGAGCATGGCATCGGCACGGCCAAGAAGTCGTTCCTGCCGCAATTTGCCGGCGACGCCCAAATGCGCGTCATGCGGGAACTCCGCCGGTCGCTGGACCCGCAGGGGATTTTGAATCCGGGGAAGATGTTTTGAGGATAGTTCCGCTAAATCCCGCTTGCCTGTCTTCTCTTAGCCGTTAGCTTCCCGCCATGCGCTGGAACATCATCTTGACCCTTGCCATGGCAACGCTGCTCACGGCCTGCCATCACCCTCAACCCAAAACCACCGTGTCCACCGATCCGCTCCACGAATTTCAACACCGCGCCGCCCAGTACAACGCGGTGGTGACCGTTCCCACCTTTGAAACGACCACCAACGAAATCATCGCCACCGGCAAGGCCACCATCGCCGCCGGCAATGCCGCGTTGGATCGCATCGGCAAGCTGGCTCCTGGCCAGGCGACCTTTGCCAACACGGTGGTCGCGCTCGACAATCTCGGCTTCGAAATGGGCCTCGCCGCAAATCGCCTCTCGCTCATCGAGCAGACCAGCACCAACGGGGATGTCCGTGATACCGCGACGGTCGTCCTCAAGGAGTTGTCCGGATGGTCCGTGGGCTTGGATTACCGCGAGGATGTCTATCGGGCGGTCAAGGCCTTCGCCGGCACGCATCCGAAACTCAGCGGCGAGGACAAGAAGCTGCTGGATGAAACGATGCGCGATTATCGCCGGGCCGGTCTCGAACTGCCCAAGGCGGAACGCGACGAGGTCGAACGCCTGCGCAAGGAGCTGACCCTGCTCGAAACGGATTTCCAGAACAACGTCACCAAGGCCACCAACACGCTGGTGTTCACCAAGGCGGAGCTGGACGGCGTCCCCGCGGATTTCCTGGAGCAGATCAAGACCGGCGACGACGCCTACGCCGCCAAGGCCAACGTGACCTGGCATTACATCACCATCATGGACAATGCCCGCAGCGAGGAGACGCGCCGGAAGCTGCTGGTCGCCCACGACAATCTCGCCCGGACCGCGAACGTTCCCCTGCTGGAAAAGATCCTGACGTTGCGCGACACCGTGGCGAAGAAACTCGGCTACGCCTCCTATGCCGACCTGATCACCGAGGTGAAGATGGTCAAGAACGCGGCCACGGCGATTCACTTTGTGGAAGACCTGAAGACGGGCCTGCAGCCGAAGTTTGCGGCCGAACTGGAGGAATACCGCCAGCTCAAGGTCAAGGAAACGGGCGACGCCTCGGCACAGATTCAAGTCTGGGACTGGCGCTATTTCTCCAACCAGTTGAAGAAGGAGAAATACAACGTGGACAAGGAACAGCTCCGCGTTTACTTCCCCTACCAGCGTGTGCTCGACGGCATGTTCGCCATCTATCAGCGCATCTTCGGCCTGAAGTTCGAGCCGGTCACCCCGCCCTACAAATGGATTGGCGACCTGCAGTTGTATTCCGTGTCCGACGCGAAGACGGGCGAGCCGATGGGGCTGTTCTACCTCGACATGTTTCCGCGCGAAGGCAAATACAACCACTTCGCCCAGTTCGGCATCGTGGACGGCAAGCTCCTGCCGGACGGACGTTATCAGCGTCCGGTCTGTGCGTTGATCTGCAACTTCCCCGCGCCCACCGCCGACCGCCCGGCGCTGATGTCGCATGACGACGTGGAGACGATCTTCCACGAGTTCGGCCACGCAATGCACACGATTCTGACCCGCGCCAAGTATTCGCGCTTCTCGGGCACGAGCGTGCCGCGCGATTTCGTCGAGGCACCGTCGCAGATGCTGGAGAACTGGCCGTGGGACAAGGCCGTGCTGGATAGCTTCGCCGCCGACTACCGCGACCCGTCCAAGAAAATTCCCGCCGACATCCTGGCCAAGCTCAAGGAGGCCCGGCTCGCCACCGAAGGCACCCGCTATCGCCGGCAGCTTTCCTTCGGCCTGATGGACCTCGAACTGCACACGAAGATTCACGCCGGCAACGCCACCAGCATGCTCGCGCTTTCCAACGAAAAGCTTTCCGCGGTCTTCCTGCCGATGGCTCCGGACACGGCGTTCATCGGTTACTTCGGCCACATCATCGGCTACGGCGCGGGCTATTACGGCTATGCCTGGGCGGATGCGATCTCGGCGGACATGGCGACGGTGTTTGAGAAGGCGCCCGACGGTTACTTCGACAAGGACGCCGGGATGCGGTTGCGGAAGGAAGTTTATGAGGTCGGCAATTCCCGCGACGTGAACATCTCCATCGAGAAGTTCCTCGGCCGCCCCCGTTCACTAGAGCCGTTCCTGAAACGCATCGGCGTGGAGGACGCGAAGGCCGGCAAATAACCTTTCGCATGTTCCAGGTCACCTCGGACAAAACCACGAACCTCCTGTGCATGATCTTCGCCGGCGAGGTGAAGGCGGACGAGGTGAAGCGCTGCGTCGAGCGGGTGAGGATCCACCTCAAGCAGCTCAAGCCGGGCTTCCGGCTGTTGAACGATCTCAGCGCGCTGGAATCCATGGACATCGCCAGCGTGCCGCATCTGGAGGATTCGATGGCGGCGTGCAGCAAGGCCGGCGTGGCGACCGTCGTGCGCGTCATTCCCGATCCGAAGAAGGACATCGGCTTCAAGATTCTCTCGGTGTTTCATTACCGCCGCCCCATCCGCATCATCACCTGCGCCACCATGATGGAGGCCCTCAAAATTCTCGATGAATAACCCCGCCCAACCCGCATCCAAATCCGCCAACCGCTGGCCGCCGCAGATCAAATACATCATCGGCAACGAAGGCTGCGAACGCTTCAGCTACTACGGCATGCTCAGCATCCTCGCCGGCTACATCAGCGGCGACGTCCTCAAGGGCGGGCTGGGCAAGACCGACGACGACACCACGACGATCATCCACCTCTTCAAGTCGGTGAACTATTTCACGCCGCTGCTCGGCGCATGGCTGTCCGACAAAATCATCGGCCGGTATTACACCATTCTCTGGGTGTCCCTGCTGTATTGCCTCGGCCACGGCATTCTCGCGTGCAGCGATTTCGCCGGCGGGGTGGAAGGCAAGGCGCTTTGTCTCTATGCCGGATTGACGTGCATTGCGTTTGGTTCCGGCGGCATCAAGCCCTGCGTCTCGGCGTTCATGGGCGACCAGTTCAAGCCCGACCAGTCGCATCTGCTGCAAAAGGCCTACGGCGCGTTTTACTGGTCAATCAACTTCGGCTCCTTCTTTTCCTTCCTGGTCATTCCGTGGATTAAAAACCACCACGGCTACAGCCTTGCCTTTCTGGTGCCCGGCATCCTGATGGGCCTGGCGACGTTCATCTTCTGGCTCGGCACGGGCAAATACACCCGCGTGCCGCCCGCCCGGGAAACCAACTCCGGCGGATTCTTCCCCGTCTTTCTTCACGCCTACGCCGCCAAAAAGGATTCCAGTCTCGCACCATTGCTGAACATTCTCACCGCGCTCGGCGCGCCCATTGCGGTGATTGTCGGACTCGCCACGGTTTCGTTCGCGCCGCTGACGCCGCTGGTGCGCGGCATCGGCTGGGCCACGCTCGGGCTGATGGCCTGCTGGTATTTGTCGGTGGTCGTGACGAGCCTGCTGCGGAAGTTCGATGCCGGCGACACGTTCTGGTCCGGAGCGTCCGGGCGTTTCAGTGAAACCGAAGTCACCGCCGCGCGTTCGGTCAGTCCGATTCTCTTCGTCTTCGCGCTGGTGCCGGTGTTCTGGTCGTTGTTCGACCAGACGAACTCGACCTGGGTGCTGCAAGGCGGCCGAATGGTGAACTGCAACCTGTTCGGCTTCCAAATCGGCGCGGACGAGATGCAGTCGATGAACCCGTTGATCGTGATGGTGCTCGTGCCGCTGTTCACCCTGGGGGTGTATCCGAAACTCGGCCGGCTCGCCTCCCCGCTGCGCCGCATGTCCTACGGCATGTTCCTCGCCTCCTCGTCCTATTTGATCGTGGCGACGATTCAGCACCGGATCGAAAACGGCGCGCAGCTCAACATCATGTGGCAAACGGTGCCCTACCTGGTATTGACGGCGGCGGAGGTTTTGATTTCAACAACCGGGCTGGAGTTTGCCTTCCGCGAAGCCGCGCCGCAGATGAAAAGTCTCATCATGAGCTTCTGGCTGCTGACGGTGACGGTGGGAAATCTCCTCGTCTCCGGTGTCACCCGCATGTTCTCCGGCGCCGCCGGCTCGCATGGCGAGTCGGTGACGACGGGACGTTTCCTCATGTATGCCGGGCTGACGTTCGTCGTCGCCATTCTGTTCAGCGTCGTCGCCGCCTCCTACCAATACCGTGACCGGGCGTCGGCGGAAGGCCGGTGAGCTGATTACTTCCAGAGGATTCCCACCAGCGTGCAGCCGATGGCGATGAGCGCGGCGACGAGCGATTCGCCGGCCACCAGGCCGGAGGCGATGGGGATGGCGAACGTGTCAGACTTTTTCTGGTTCAACTTTTGCCAGAAGAAAACGATGACCGCGCCGATGGCGAACGACAGGCAGTTCTGAAACGGCACGACCCACGCCAACCCCAGGCCCATCGCCGACGGCAGCCATCCGCGGATTTTCGGCAGCAGCTTTTCCAGCATGGGCAGCGCGATGCCCAGGAAGGCGCCGCCGACAATCGCCCACAGCGCCGTGCGCGGCAGCATGTGAACCCCCTGCGTCAGCAAGTCCGCCACGGCCTTCCACATGTTGGTCGCGG
>JAXMHO010000032.1:0-23639 GCA_046346715.1 Verrucomicrobiota bacterium | reverse complement strand
TTCGCCTTTCATCTACGCCTTTGAGCAGGAGAACATCGCCATCACCGGCAAAGGCACGTTGGACGGCTGCGCGACTTGGGAAACCTGGTGGGATTGGAACGATAAGAGGCAACCCGTTCGCAAGCAGGTCGCCGCCCGTGACAAGCTTGTTGAGATGGGCGAATCCAATGTGCCCGTCGCGCAACGCGTGTTTGGCCCGGGAAGTTTTCTGCGACCGAATTTCATTCAGCCGTATCGCTGCAAAAATATTCTCATCGAAGGCGTGAAGATCATCCGCTCGCCAATGTGGGAAATTCACCCGGTGCTTTCGGCCAACATCACGGTGCGGGGCGTGAACATCGTCTCGCACGGGCCGAACAATGACGGCTGCGATCCGGAATCCTGCCGGGATGTGCTGATCGAAGACACGTTGTTCGATACCGGCGACGATTGCATCGCCATCAAATCCGGCCGCAACGGTGACGGCCGCCGTGTGAACGTTCCGACCGAAAACGTCATTGTGCGCAATTGCACCATGAAAGACGGCCACGGCGGCGTGGTGCTCGGCTCGGAATGCAGCGGCAGCATCCGCAATGTGTTTGTCGAAAACTGCGTGATGGACAGCCCGGAACTGGATCGCGCCTTGCGGTTCAAAAGCAACGCCGTGCGCGGCGGTGTTTTGGAAAACGTTTCCATGCGTAACGTCAAAGTTGGGCGGGTCGGCGAAGCGGTGCTGACAATTGATTTGCTTTACGAGGAAGGCGCGAAGGGCGATTTCAAACCCGTCGTTTGCAATGTGGAATTGGACAACGTCACCAGTTCCGCCAGTCCGCGCGTGATGTTTGTGCGCGGGTTTGAGGGCGCGGTGATTGATGACATCCGCATTCGCAACTCGACCTTCAAAGGAGTGACCGCAACGGAGGTTCTGACGCATACGGGAGCAATCCAGTTTGAGAACGTCACGATTGAACCCGCAAATCCGTCGCGCGGGCTCAATTCAAATCCTGCGCCCGCCAAATGAAAGCTCTCTCAACGCTCTTAGCTGCCTTCGTCATCGCGGAAATGGTTCACGCCGCGCCGAATTATTGGAATCGCGACAACACCAACACGAACGACAGCGGCGACGCCAACTACAACGTCCCGTATTCCAAACCGCAGCGCGCGGAAATCGTGCGCGACTTGGAACGCGTTCGCGCGTTCATGGAATCGGCGTCAGTCATCCGCGTGGTGGATCGCAAGACCGGTGAGGAACTCACTGACGTGAAAGCCGGGCCGGTGAAGTCGGCGGCGCTGGATCTTGGTGCGTCAAGGTTTAGTCCGCTCGCCTACGACATGGGCGTGGTGTATTCGGGAATGTTGCGTGTGTCCGAGGTGACGGGCGATACGAACTTCGCCGAGTTCACCGCGCGGCGCTTGCAGTTCATCCGCGATTGGCGACCGTATTTCCAGCGGTCGGAAGAATTGCACCACCTCGACCGCAGCAATCCATTCGGCTCGCTGCTTGAGCCGGATTCGCTGGATGACTCGGGTTCTATGTGCGCGGCGCTGGTTCGCGCGAAGTTGGCTGGCGTTGGCCCGGACCTGAAACCACAGATTGACGTTTGGAGCGATTTTATTCTCAACAAGCAATTTCGCCTGCCGGATGGCACGCTCGCGCGGCAACGTCCCCAGCGCGCTTCGCTCTGGGCGGACGACGCCTACATGTGCATTCCCGCGCTCGCCGAAATGGGGCGGCTCACCGGTGACCGGAAGTGGTTTGATGACGCGGTGAAGCAGGCGTTGCAGCTATCGCAGCATCTCTTTGTGCCGGAAAAGAATCTGCACATGCACGGCAAAAATTTGAACAATCCGGACGCACCGCACTTTTTCTGGGGACGAGCCAACGGCTGGGTGGTCCTCGCGCACTGCGACCTGCTGGATGTGCTGCCGAAAGAGCATCCGGGTTTTGCGCCGTTGAAAGCCCGGCTCGAAGTGATTCTGCGCGGCGTGGCGGGATATCAGGACGGCACGTCAGGTCTTTGGCATCAGATGCTCGACCGCCCGGATTCGTATCTCGAAACCTCGGCCTCGGCGATTTTCGTTTACGGACTCGCGCACGCGATCAATCAAGGTTGGATCAGTCCGACGACTTACGGTTCGATTGCGCAGGCGGGCTGGAATGGTTTGAGCACGCGCATCAATCAGGAAGGTCAGGTCGAAGGCACGTGCGTTGGCACGACGTTCGGCGGCGATCAGGTTTATTATTATCATCGTCCCGCGAGCGTTTGGGCGATGCACGGCTACGGCCCGGTGTTGTTTGCTGGCGCGGAGATGATTCGTCTGCTCGAAAATCCCGCCTTCGAAATCCAATACAAGAACCGCACGTATCATTATTTGCCCAAGGAAAGCAAAACTGACAACAAACAATAAAATTCGCGTCTGCGACTTTAGTCGTAGTGGAGCACTAGACATCCATCCGATTGTTTGCATGGGTTTGGGCGACTATTCTTAGCGCATGATACCCAAGAAATTTCTGACAACCACGGCGCGAGGTTTTTTCCTCGCGGCAATTCTGCTCGGCACGTTCACTGCGTCGATGCACGCCGCGAAACGCACGGCGGATGTGACGCGCAAGCCGGACGAATGGTTTCGCACCCATGAAGGCAAGCAGGCGATGGACGCAATTCTCTCCTGGCAATCCCTCAGCGGCGACTGGCCGAAGAATCGCGACAACGCGGCGGCGGTGAACACCGGCGACCGCGCGAAGATCGAGGGCACATTCGACAACAGCGCCACGACCATCGAACTGCGCGATCTGGCGCGGGCCTTTCGCGTGACGGGCGAAGTGCGTTACAAAGAAGCCGTTCTGAAAGGCTTCGATCACATCCTCAAGGCGCAATATCCGAACGGCGGCTGGCCGCAATATTTTCCGCTGCGCAAAGGTTATTACACACACATCACGTTCAACGACGGCGCGATGATCCGTCTCATGGAGTTTTTGCGCGACTCGACGCAGGGCGGCGATTTCGCATTCATGGACAAGGACCGCATCGCGGCGGCGAAGTTAGCTTTGGATCGCGGACTGGATTGCATATTGAAAGCGCAAGTTGTCATCAAAGGTGTGCCCACCGTTTGGTGTGCGCAGCATGACGAGGCGACGCTCGCGCCGGCTGGGGCGCGGAAATACGAATTGCCGTCCTTGAGCGGCGCGGAGAGTGCGGGTGTTCTGATTTATCTGATGAGTCTCGAAAAGCCATCACCCGAGGTCATCCGTGCGGTCAAAGGCGGCGTGGCTTGGTTTGAATCCGCCAAGGTCACCGGCTATCGCTACGAGAAGCGGGAGCTCATCAAGGACGATTCTGCCGCCGCTCCGATCTGGGCGCGCTTTTACGACCTGGAGACAAACCGGCCGTTTTTCAGCGATCGTGACGGCATCAAGAAATCCAGCCTCTCTGAAATCGGCGAGGAGCGGCGTAAAGGTTACGCCTGGTATAACACCGCCGGCGACGCCGTGGCCAAAGCTTACGCCAAGTGGTCTTATCGCTGAGCAAAAAAGTTCAACCTGAAATCAAAGAGCTATGACCAAATTCAAAATTCTCGGCTCAATCGCGTTGGCAACGCTGGCGGTTTCGTGTGCAACTGCCGCGCCCACCGAAAAGTCAGTTGTATCACAGAAGCCGCGTGTGATCGCCACGACTGACGGCGAAGTGGACGACCGCAGCAGCATGATTCGCTTTCTGCTCTACACCTGCGATTTCGATGTCGCGGGCATCGTGGAGGTGAATTCCAAATATCAGAAGAACGGTCACAGCAAAGAGTCGTGGCTGGAGGATCAACTGGCGGCCTATGAGCAGGTGTGGCCGAATCTGCGCAAGCATAACCCGGATTATCCGAGCGCCGACTATCTGCGCAGCGTCTGTCGCGTGGGCAACGAGAACATCAAAGATCTTTGGGTCGCGCCGCCGGAGATGGAGACGAAGAACACCGCAGGCGAGAAGTTGATCATTGATACGTTGCTCGACAACGATCCGCGTCCCGTTCACGTGCTGTCGTGGGGTGGCGCGAACACCACGGCGTCCGCGTTGTGGAAATTGAAGACGGAATATCCCAAGGAGAAGTTTGATTACGCCGTCTCGCGCATCCGCATCTATTGCATCTGGTATCAGGACGGCGGCGGCGGCTGGATTCAGACGAACATCCTCGGCGCGCACATCAACGAGGCGTATCGCTGGGACAACGTGTGGGATTACGAAAGCTACGACAACGCGCGCAAGCCCGGCAAGTTGAGCGCGAGCCCACAGTGGATTCAGGAATTCATGAAGCCCGCGTGGGTGGATGAACACGTGAAGACGAATCACGGTGCGCTCGGCGCTTTGACGCCGCAGAAGTATATCAGCGAGGGCGACACGCCGTCCTTCTTGCACTTGATCAACAACGGTCTCAACGCGCATGAGGATTACACGCTCGGCGGTTGGGGCGGACGTTCCGCTTACGATGATCCGGCGTTTCCGAATCATATCACGGACAAAACTCTCAAGGACGATGGCGACGCCAACAAAATGTATTGGCGATGGATTCCAGCAGCGCAGAATGATTTTGCCGCGCGGCTCGATTGGTGCGTGAAGGAATTCAAAGACGCGAATCATCCGCCCGTCGCCAAAGTGAAAGGCGCGCTCAAACGCGATGTGAAAGCTGGTGAAATCGTGAAGCTCGAAGCTGTCGCCACCGACCCTGACGGCAACAAGCTCACCGCCAAATGGTGGCAATACGCGGATGCGGATTCAGTCGGGGCGACGGTAGCCATCGCGAACGCCGACTCGTTGGACAAGGCGAGCTTTGTCGTGCCAAACGAGCCCGGCAAACAAGTGCAGATCATTCTCGAAGTGACGGACGAAGGCACGCCGCCTTTGACTGGTTATCAGCGCGTCATCTGCACCATTAAGTAGTCGGGCGCAGCTGTCGCCCAAAGCTTTTTACCCATGAAAAGGTTTCTTCCATTGCTTGGTTTCCTTTTATTGGTTCACAACAGCATCGGTCAGAACCCGTGGGATAACGGCAAGCTGGCCGTTTCGGAGAATGGTCGCTATCTGCAACACGCCAACGGCCAACCTTTCTTCTGGCTGGGCGACACCTGCTGGTTGCTGGCGCAGAAACTTAATCGTGATGAGAGCAAAAAATATTTCGCCGACCGCAAGGCGAAGGGGTTTAACGTCGTGCAAGCGGTCGTTGTGCAGATGCTCACGGACAAAAATGTATACGGCGATAACGCGATTGTGGATGGCGACATCACGAAGTTAAACGTCACACCCGGCAACGATCCGGCAGATGCCGCGCAATACGATTATTGGGATCACGTGGATTTCATTGTCGAAACTGCCGCTGCGAACGGAATCTATCTCGCCATTGCGCCGACGTGGAGTCACACCGTGCGCCGCGCGCCGATCAAGCGGGAGCAGTCGGAGATTTATGCTGCGGCCATCGCGGAGCGCTACAAGAACAAGCCGAATATCATCTGGCTCAACGGCGGTTCGGCGAAGGGCGACGTGGACAACGACGTCTGGCAAGCCATCGGCTCGACGATCAAGAAAGCCGATGCGAATCATCTGATGAGCTTTCATCCGTTCGGTCGTGCACAATCTTCGACGTGGTTCAATGATGCACCGTGGCTGGACGTGAACATGTTTGTCTCTGGCCATCGCCGTTATGATCAAGATGTGGACGGCAAAAAATACGGCGAAGACAACTGGCGCTACGTGCTGGACGATCTGGCCAAGACGCCGCGCAAGCCGACGATCGACGGAGAGCCCGCCTACGAAAACACGCCGCAAGGGTTGCACAGACCAGAAGAGCCATATTGGACCGGCGACGATGCGCGGCGTTACGCGTATTGGTCAGTCTTCGCCGGTGCGGCGGGTCACACTTACGGCGAAAATTCCGTGCGCCAGGTTTATTTGCCGGGCGACAGCAAGCCCGCCAGCGGTGCGAAAGGCTATTTTAGCGAACGTCTCGATGCGCCGGGTGCGAAGGCGATGACGCATTTGAAGCAACTGATTCTCTCGCGCAAAGCCTTTGATCGCATGAACGATCAAGCCGCCGCCGCCGGTGACGAGGGCGATAAATACGACCGTGTGCTGGTGGCGAAAGGGAAGAATTTCGTGATGGCTTACACCTACACGGGTCGCGACTTCACGCTGCAACTCGGACGCATCTCTGCCAAAGAGGTGGACGCGAGTTGGTTCAATCCGCGCACGGGTGAGTTCACTAAGCTCGGCACGTTCAAAAATGAAGGCTTTAAGTCGTTCAATCCGCCTGGCGAAAAAACGAACGGCAACGATTGGGTGTTGGTGCTCGACGCGAAAACTCCATGAACATGCGGCGTCAATCGCGATTGCCGGGGTTGCGCTTAGTTTCGGTTTGCTGGTTTTCGCTGCTGGCTTTGCTCTTGAATGCCATCCCTTCACGCGCGGCGAGTGCGGTGGAGCGGTGGGGCGTTTTTGAAATCGCACTCACTGGGCCGACGAACGGAAATCCATTCCTGGATGTAGAGTTCTCTGGGCGGTTCACGCATGGCGCGAATGTGGTGAACGTGCCGGGTTTCTACGATGGCGATGGCATTTATCGCGTGCGTTTTTCGCCGGAGACGCAGGGTGAGTGGCGTTACGAAACCAAGAGCAATCGCCGTGCGCTCAATCGCCAGCGCGGCGAATTAACCGTGACCGAGCCGTCGCTGGAGAATCACGGGCCGGTGCACGTCACGAACACATTTCACTTTGCCTACGCGGACGGCACGCCTTACAAAGAATTCGGCACGACGTGTTATCGGTGGGTGCAGCAAACGGAGACGGTTCAGGGAGAAACCCTCCAGACATTGAAAGCGTCGCCGTTTAACAAAGTGCGATTCTTCGTGGCGGCAAAACGCTTCCTAAAAAATGGTACGAACGACATTGAGTATCCGTTTGAATCGTCAGACACGAAATTTGACGCGGCGCTGTTCAATCCAAAATATTTTCGACACTTCGAGCGGCGTATCCTTGATCTCCAGCAGCTCGGCATCGAGGCGGATTTGATTCTGTTTCATCCCTACGATGAGGACAGCGTTGGCTTTGGTCATATGACGGCGGTTGAGGATGAACGCTATCTGCGCTACGTGATCGCGCGCCTCGCCGCGTATCGGAATGTCTGGTGGTCGCTAGCGAACGAATACGATTTTCTCCGCCAAAAAACCGAGGCCGATTGGGAGCGCATCGGTCAGACGGTGGCGCGCAACGATGCGTTTCATCGGCTCTTGAGCATTCACAATGGCACAAAAATGTTTGATCAAATGCGCCCGTGGCTCACTCATGCGAGTGTTCAGAACGGCTCGGCTTTGAGTGATCCGAACAGCGCCGGGTTGTATCGCGACGCGTGGCGCAAGCCGGTGGTTTACGACGAGATCAAATACGAGGGAGATTATCCGAGGCGTTGGGGACAACTCACGGGCAAGGAAATGGTTTTTCGTTTTTGGAACAGTGCTGTGGCGGGAACGCATGCCGGTCATGGCGAGACGTTCGAATCTTCGCCGGGAATTCGCTGGTGGCGAAATGGTGGGAGACTCGTCGGCCAAAGTTTGCCGCGCCTGCATTTTCTGAAGCACGTTCTCGACGACGCTCCGGCGGCAGGCATTGAGCCGATTGATAAATGGCAGAACCCGGAATACGGCGGACGACCGTTCGAGTATTATTTGATTTATTTTGGAAAAGAGACGCCGACGAACTGGTTGTTTCGCCTGCCGAAATCGCCGTTCGATAAATCAAAGCAAGAGTCCGTCGCGGGAATGAAATTCACTGCTGAAGTGTTCGACACGTGGAACATGACGGTGACGCCCGTCGCGGGTGAATTCACGCTGGGCAAACCGGCGGGCTATTTCGTGGCGGACAGGGATGGGCGCACGATTGAGTTGCCGGGGCGGCCGTATCAGGCGATTCGCATCAAGCGTCTGAATAACTGATTCAACAGGCACTCGTTGGGTCAAGCCATTCGTTCCCAGCTGCCCTCGCCGCAGGGCCATTTGATCCGAAACTCCGGCTAAATCTTAGAATACAGAAATTTTCCGCGGGAATGCGGGAGGAAATTCCACTGGCGGGAGGCTAACGTCTCATTAAATCACGATGTTTTGCCATGTAGCCAACCAGCCCTGCTTGTCTGAAATGCTGAACAAGGTCAGTACCGGCGATGTATGAATAGTTCTTCCTCGCAATAAATTTTAACAACCCCCGAACGAACCAGTAACACCATGCAAATGAAAACTCCATTATTGATCGGTCTCGCCACTGCGCTGACGGCGCAGGTCGCCTCCGCGGTTCTGCTCACCAATACGGTGCAAAACACCAAGGGAATAGGCGTTGGAATTGTCTATGCCACTCCCACCTATTCCCGGTCATACGACAAGCCGGGCATTCGCTGCGACCAGGCCACGGGTGCAAACAAGCTATGGTTGGGCTGGAACCTGTCTTCGGCATGGGCTTTCTATGGCCAGACCAATTTGGTGAACGCCTCCTTCACCTACTGGGGAGAAAATGGGACGACGCGCAGCTTTTGGGTGGCGGCGTTGAAGGACAGCGAAGCGGCGGACAACTGGGACCAGGACACGGTTTCCTGGACGACGGCACCGGGAAACAGCACGGCCACAACTTACCCCGGCACCACCGCTTTGAACCAGGCCTTTGACTGGTCCAAATGCTATCTGGGCACGAACATCTGGCAGGGGGCGGCTGGCGGTGAGGCGTTCGATGTTTCCAATCCAAGCTTGGGATCAAATTTTGACCAATCGGCGCGTTACACCACGACGAATAGCACCATCAACACCAATCTGACGGCCTGGCTTAAGACGGATACGGATGGACTGGTGACGCTGATGGCCTCGGGCGGTAACAACCAGAACTGGTGGGTTGGCACGAACGGTTTTTACGCCGGCGATCTGGCGGCGGGCCGGGTTTCCAGCCAACCGGCCACTCTTGGCCAGCTCTGCCGCAATTCACCCACTCTGACGCTCATTTTCAACGTCCGCGTGGCGTTGACCGGCGGCGGCATTGCCTGTCCCGGCGGCCCAGGCGTGGATGTCTCGCTCGGTGGAACTGACACCGGCTATGATTACCTCCTTTACACGAACGGCATTTATTCTGGTCAAACCGTCGCCGGCACCGGTTCCGCCGTCAGCTTTGGTTTGAAAAACGTCGCCGCCACCTACACGGCCATCTCTTCCAATGTTTCCTCCACGGCCACGACCTTGCTGCCGGGAACGGCTGTGGTCACCTACAGCACCACGCCGCCGACCATCACCAGCCAGCCAGCTTCCTTCGCAGGTGCCACAAACACCATCGCCGTCTTTGCCGTCAGCGCGACGGACATCACCGGCAGTGTGGCGTATCAATGGTTCAAGAACGGCGTCGCCCTTTCTGACAACGGCCGCTTGACCGGCTCCGGCACCAGCCAGCTGACCATCAACCCGGTGGTGGCAGGCGATGCGGCGACCTCCGCCAACGGCTATTATTGCGTGGTGGCCAACGCCTGCGGCTATTCGGCTGCCTCGATCACCAACGCGTTGACGATTCAATCTCCGAGAAACCTCGTCTGGATCGGAACCCCGACGAACAGCTGGAACATCGCGAGCTCGGTGAACTGGTCGAACACGGCCAGCCTCGCCCTTTCGGACTTCAATCAGGGCGACAATGTGACCTTGGATGACAACGCGCAGAGCCTCGGAATCCTGCTAGCCAATGCCTCCCTCAGCCCCGGCACCATCACCTTCAACCACAGCGGCACGATGGGCATCGGCGGCGCCGGCAACATCCCCGGACCGAGCGCCTCGCTCGTTGTGAACGGCACCACTTCGTTCAGCCAGCTGGTCATCACCAACGCCAACGGGTTCAGCGGCGGCACCACCATCAATGACGGCTGGCTGACGTTGCGCAACATCGGGGCTGTCGGCTCCGGCGCGATCACCATGACGGGCACCGGACTGAGCCTGCTGGAAACCGTGGGCACCGGAAACAACAATGCCGGTTATCCCGGCATCAATGTGCTGGCCGACTGCACGGTCCAGGTGGACGGCGCGGGAACTTTCGGCGGCTCCTTTGTCGGCCCCATCTCGGGACCGTCCGGCAAGAAGCTGAAACTCCAAAAGCCTTCGGGCTTGACCACGGACAACATCCGTTTCTGGAACACGAACTTCACCTGTGACGTGGACATCGAGTTGAACATTGGCTCGGCCAATTTTGCCACCTACAACGACATCGGACTGCAGACCTACAACGGCGTCTTCTCCGGAACCGGCGTCCTGTTCACCCGCCAGGGTGGACGGATTATCCTGAACGGTGCGAACATTTTCACCGGCGGCACCCGTCTGAGCGCGGGCACTTCCGGCATCGGCATCGATTCCGTCGGAGTGGATGGCGGCGTTACCTCCGGCGCGTTGGGCACCGGCCCGATTACGATTGAAGGCAACATCGGCCTGTTCGCCAGCGGCGGCGCCCACACCGTGGGCAACTCCGTCGGTTACACGGCCTCCGGCGGCGTGCTGACCTTCACGGACAACAACGTCCTGACCCTGGCGGGAACGGTGGACATCGGCAGCGGCGGCATTGCCAGTCCCGTGAACCGCACGCTGTCGGCGGCGACCGGCGCGAAGGGAATTCTCTCCGGCGTCGTCGTTGACAACAGCGGCCTCGGCTGCGGCGTCAACAAAACCGGCAACGGCAGTGTTTATCTGGATGGCACCAGCACCTACACCGGTCTGACCACCGTCTCTGGCGGCGTGCTGGCCGGAGCCGGCAGCGTTGCGGGCTCGGTGTCCGTCACCAGCGGCGGTGTGGGCGGCGGTTCGGCGGCGGCGATCGGCTCGTTCACGGTGAACGGCGACCTGACCTTCAATGGCGGCGGCGCCTTCATCCGCGTGAACAAAGCTCTCTCCCCGGCCCAGTCCAATGACACCGTGACCGTTTCCGGCAACTTGAGCAACACCGGCGCGGGCACGGTGACGGTGACCAACCTCGGCGCGGCCCTGACTGCGGGCGACCGGTTTGTCCTGTTCCCCGGCAAGACGGTGACGGGCGGTGACACCCTGAACGTGTCCGGTGCGGGAATGCTCTGGACCAACAAACTGGCGATCGACGGTTCAATTCAAGTCTTGGGACCGTTGTCCACGGTGAACACGACGCCGACCAACATCATCTTCAGCGTGGCCGGCGGCTCGATCACCCTGTCATGGCCGGCGGATCATACGGGCTGGAGCCTTCAGGCCCAGACCAACTCACTGGCGGTGGGCTTGAACACGAACTGGGTCACCCTGGGCTATGAAACCACCAACAGCGTGACCTTCCCGGTGAACCCGGCGAATCCGACTGTGTTCTACCGTCTGCGCTATGTGGCGCCTTGAGTTTAAAGCCAGCGAAGTGGCAGCTTACGCTGATTGAGGTATATTGAATCGCAGGGTGCCTTCAGCGGCACCCTGCGATTTTTAAGAATTCTGTGAGACACACCAAAGCGTTTATGAAAAAATCAAAAAACCTGCAGCGGGAAATTTTGGGACCCCAACGCTCCGGCGCCCGAAAAACCGGTTTCACCCTGATTGAACTGCTGGTGGTTATTGCCATCATTGCTATCCTCGCCGCGATGCTTTTGCCGGCGTTGAGCAAGGCCAAGGAGCGCGCCTTGCGGATCAATTGTGTCAGCAATCTCAAGCAGATTGGCGTCGGCATTTATGTTTACGCAAGCGACAGTGGCGAGCAGCTTCCGCCCTGTCGTATCGAAATCGTGGACGGCAACTCCGTCTGGTATCCTTATGAAATCGGCCGCGTGGGCGCCCCCGGCGTCTGGAATCAGGGGCCGCACAACCTCGCTTCTTTGTGGGTGACGAAAGTCGTCCCGGACGCCCACGTCTTCTATTGCCCCAGTGCGGCCCGTTTGCCCGCCAACAGCTATCAGTATCAGATTTATGCGGCGCGCAGCTCCTGGCCGTTTGGCGAAGATCCCGCCGATGGATTTTACAACGGCGGCATCACGCGCGCGGGCTACAGCTATGTGCCGCAGGCGAAAGCCAAGGAGCTGGATGCCCGGGGAAATCCGCTTCCCTACGCCGCCATCACCTTGAAATCCGTCACCCAGCCCGATGGCGGTTCGGCCAAATACAACCTGCTGAAGCTCACCGCGCTGGATGTCACCAAATCCATGTCCACCGATCTCGTTTTCAGCAGCGCCCCCGCCTCCCAGCCGCATCGCGACAATGGCCTGGGAGCAGTTCACGCCCTGTTCGGCGACGGCCATGTGCGGTTTCAAACCCAGCGTATCGTGCCGCAGGCGTTTACCGGCACCTACGCGGACTGGAGCACGCTGACCTGCACCGGCGTCCGCACCCTGATGGGCATGTGGCAGCCGTGAGCGGTTGGCTGCCCTGGAAATGAAGCGCTTCCCGTGCTTGTTCGCCTGCGGAATCCTGCTGTCGGGTTTTGCCGGGCCGGCACAAACTCTCTGGCGCTTTAACAACCTAACCAACATTGGCGGCCACGCCGTGACGGTCCGGGGCCATCCCCGCGTGGTGGTCACACCCGTCGGCGATGCCATCGCTTTCAACGGTCTGAATGACGGTCTTGTTCTAAGCAACAATCCCCTGGGCGGCCTGTCCAGCTTCACGGTCGAACTCATCTTCAGGCAGGATCCATTGACAGTTCCGACCGCCGCCGAACCGCGTATTGTGCACATTCAAACGCCCGGAAGTTCAGCTGATGCCCATCGCTTCACCATGGAAACGCGGGTTAACCAAACGGCCGCGCCGCAAACGTTTCATCTGGATTCCTTCCTCCGCTTCGGCGACCGCGCGGACCGCCGGCTCACACTGTTCAACGACCGCTTCCCGCATCCGGTGGCTGAGTGGACGCACATGGCCGTGACTTGGGATGGCACAAATTTCTGCAACTACGTCAACGGACAGTTGGAGTTGTGCGGGAAGTTGCACGGCCAGGCTTTCGCGGACGCCGGCGCGACCTGGATCGGCCAGCGTGCCAATGGTGTGGGATACTTCGAGGGGTTCATTTTCGCGCTGCGCGTCAGTCCGCGATTGCTTGGCACCAACGAATTTCTCGGCGGTGGATCGGCTTACGACTTTCGACGGAGCGCCTTCCCCAACTAGCGGCCAATTGTTTGGTCGGAAAACTCCGGTATGCTCGATGGCATGAACCTGTTTCATGGAGAACAACGCACGGGCATTTTGACGGCCCTGCTGTCCGGAATTGTTTCAATGTCCGCGGGCACCTTCCATGTTGCGCCCGCCGGCAGCGACGCCAATGCCGGAACCATGCAGGCTCCGTTTCAAACACTCGCGAAAGCGGTGAGCGTGGTTGCGCCGGGCGACACCATCGTGATGCGCGGCGGGAAATATTCCGGCAATGCGACCGTGGTTTTGGACAAGGCCGGGACTTCAAACGCGCCCATCCGCATCGAGGCTTTCGCCGGTGAACGTCCCGTGTTGGATTTCTCAACGTGGAAGGCCGCCGACGAAGCGACGCGTGCCAATGCTCGCGGCATTTTCATCAGCACGAATGCCCGCTGGTGGACGTTGAAAGGCTTGGAGATTTGCTACGCGCCGGATGCGGGCGTGAAAAGCGAGGGCGGACACATCACCTTTGATCAATGCGTGTTTCATCACAACGGCGACACCGGTTTGCAGATCGGTTTGAGCAAGGGCAAAATCAAAGCCAACGCCGACCCCGAAAACTTTGCGGCCTATAACCTCGTGCTGAATTGCGATTCCTATCGGAATGCGGATGTCGCCACGAAATACGAGAACGCCGACGGCTTCGCCTGCAAGCTTCACTCGGGCAAAGGCAACAAGTTCATCGGCTGCCGCGCGTGGGAGAACGCCGATGACGGCTGGGATTTTTTCCTCACCAAGGAGGAGATCGTGGTTGATCACTGCTGGTCGTGGCACAACGGTGATCCGACTTTCTGGGGCATGGAAAAGTTTCAAGGCGACGGCAATGGCTTCAAGCTCGGCGGCGACAATACATTTTGCCCGGTGAAGGTGTTGAACTGCGTGGCGCTGGATTGCCGATGGAGCACCGAGGCGGGTTTCGCCTACAACAACAACACCGCGCCGTTCACGCTCTACAATTGCCTCACGGTGAATTGCGGCAAGCCCTACAAGCTGCGTCAGTCCGGCAACACGTTGAAGAACTGCGTTGACGTTCGCGCCACCAAACCCGCGCCGCGCGACATTGGCACGCCGTCCACGCAGGCGAACAACACGTGGAATCTGGGCATCGTGGCCACGGATGACGATTACATCAGCCTGTCGGCGGCGGACGCGGGTGCGGCGCGGCAGGCGGACGGCAGTTTGCCGGACAACGGATTCGCGCGACTCAAACCCGGCAGCAAATTGATTGATCGCGGTTTGGATGTGGGTTTGCCCTTCAGCGGAGGCGCCCCTGACCTCGGGCCGTATGAATTCAAAAGCGACAAATAAGCTGGCAAGTTCGGACGACAATTCTCCACCATCACTGCAACACTCATGAAGAAATCATTCTGCATCACCGTTCTCGCACTCACGGTCTGGGCGGCCCTCGGTCAATCAACCAATGCGCCCACAGACGCGCCACCTGCCACCTCACATCTTAGCATGGGTTGGGGCGATCGCCTCAGGCACGGCGGTGTTACCGGCTTGGTGCAGCTGGGCCTGTCCGTCTTCGGCGCGGGCTTTGTGTTTGAGCGGTTGTTTCGATTGCGGCGGAAATTTATTTTGCCCGACGGCCTCGCGACGCGCGCGAAGCAACTCTGGCGCGAGGGGAAGTTCGATGAATTGGAAAAGCTCGGTGACGCCGAGCCGAGCACCTTGGCGCGGGCGATTTCGTTTATTGCCAAGAATCGTACGTCGCCAATGGTGGAAGTCTCGGAGATTTGCGGCGAACTGGTTTCGCGTGAACTGTCGGCGCATTACCAGCGCGCTTATCCGCTCGGCATCGTGGCGACGCTTGCGCCATTGCTGGGATTGCTCGGCATGATTCTCGGCATGATCGAGACGTTTGAAACAGTCGCCTTCGCCGGTGCTTTGGGTGATCCATCCCAACTTGCCTCCGGCATCTCCGAGGCGCTCGTCACCACCGGCCTCGGCCTCGCCATCGCAATTCCGTTTCTCGCGCTGTATCACGTCTTCAAGCATCGCACCGCTGGCTTCGGCGCGGAGTTGGAGGAGGAAGTCACGAGCCTCCTGAGCCAGTGGTTGATGAAGAAATAATTTTCCTATGCGCGTCAAAAAGCCCGAGGAAGAGCCGTTTGAGATCATGCTGATCCCCATGATCGACTGCATGCTCGTCATCATCATTTTCTTTCTCGTCGCCACGACAATGAAGCAGCGCGAGAAGCAATTGCCCATCAACCTCCCGCTGTCCGCCGCCGCGTTGAGCATCGAGAAAGCGCCGAACATTTTCGCCATCGGCCTCGATCGGCAGGGGCGCGCCTACATCAGTACCGGCGACCGCGTCGAGCAGGTGGACAACGAACGACTCCACGCGCGCATCCGCGAAGTCGCCCGCGCCAATCCACAGCAACGCGTCCGCATCGATGGTGACCGCGATGCGCGCTTCGAGGACATCGTGCGCATCATGGATCTCTGCCAGTTTGAGGGACTTCGCAACGTCGGTCTGCACACCAAATCCGATGGCGCAAAATAACCAACCTCGCGCCGGTCTGCCGGTCTGGTGGATTGTCTCCATCGCTTTTCACGCGGTGCTGTTGACGTGGCTGCTGTGCTTTTCGCCGGTGAAGGTCATTGATCTTTCCAAGAAAACCGCGACGGCTAGTGTCAGTCCGAGCCGTGCGAAAGAGATCATGTCCAAGATCAGCGAGAAGCAGGCGGAGAATCTTTCCGCCAGCGTCCGCGAATTGCAGGACATGCAGCAGCAGCTTGCTGAACTCGCAAATCGCAAGCGCGAAGAGTTCGCCAAGTCCGCCGCCCAGACCGCGAAAGATGCGCCCGCGCAAACCGAGCAGGCCCAAGCCGCCGCCGCGCAAGCGCAGACCGAAGCGCTCGCCGCCCAAGCCCGTGTGGATACCGTGATCAGCAACGCGCTGCAAACCCGCGTTGATGCCGACCTCAAACAACTCGATGCGTTGCAGAAGGAATCCGCCGCTGCGCAAGCGCGCGCGACCGAAGCGCAGCATCAGGCGCTGGATAAATTGGCTGTGAGCGACAAGCGTTTCAGCGAAGCCTACCAAGCTCAAGCTGACGCCAATGCCGCACAGGAACGCGCCACCCGCGCCCAAGACGTAGCCCGTGCCGTGCGCGATGAATCGAATTCGTCCAAGACGCGCGAAGCCCAGGCGAAAGTTGCCAGCGTTTCCAATGCGTTGACGCAGGCGCAAAAGGATTTCTCCGAGACGAGCACCGAACTGGGTGCCTTGACGAATTCGTTGTTCAACGCCGAGGCGGCGTTGTTGCAGATGGAAACCAATTCGCCGCAAGGCTTGAAGAAATTCGCCGACGCGCAGAAGAAGGCGGATTCCATTCGTCAGAAAATTACGCATCGCTCCGGGCAGTTGGAGAAATACGCGGGCCGCATCAAAGATCAGGGCGCACGCCTGAAGCTCGCGCAAGCCGAAGCCGCCGGGCTCGCGCCCGCGACGAGCAACGAGCAGATGGTCGCGTTGCAAACCGAGGCGCAGCAGCGCCAGCGCGAGGCGCAGCAGGCGCAGGCGCGCGCGCGGGAGCAATTCGCGGCGGTGAAGAATTTGCCCGCGCCGGCCGAGGGCGGCATTGCGGCGTTGCCGAAGCCGGCGGAGAGTTCGCCGGTGCTGCCCAAGCCTGCCGGGCAGACGGAGAAGATGGATTTGCCGAAGCTTTACGACACGGCGCTGAAGACGGAAGACGCGCTCACCGAATCGTATCGCCGGTTGCGCGCGACGGAACTTGCCATGATCCGGCAAGTGCCGTTGGCCCGCGCTATGGAACTCACCGATTCGGCGAAGGTGGATCGGCCGCAGTTGCAGTCATCGCTGACGAATTCGGCGGACATGGAGGCCGCGCGAGAGGCGATGCAGAGTGCGCGCGCCGAGATCAACGCGATGCATCAGCTGGCGTCGTCGTTGCTGGCGCAGGCGCGGGAGATGGATCGTTCGGCGTCGCGCAGCGCGGCGGGCGTCAGCGCGAGCAGCGAGAATTTGCAATCGGCCATTAGTCGCGCGCAGTCGTTGGAATCCTTGGCGGCCGAGGATGAAAATGCGCGGGCGAAAGATTTGACGCTCGCGATGAAACGCAGCGGCGGGGCGACGAAATCAGGTTCGGGCAGCGGCGGAAAAGCCAAATCCAGCGGCAGCGGCGCAGGCAAGCCTGGTTCAGGCGGCGGTGCGGGAGTTGGCGGCACGGGTGCGGGTTCAGGAGGCGCAGGCGGATCTGGCGCTGGCAGTTTGGGTGGAGGTTCTGGACTTGGTAGCGGAGGAATGGGTGGAGGCGGCAGCGGCGGCAGCGGCGGCATGGGTGATGGCGTTGGCAGTTCTGTTCCCGCTGGAGTGAGCGGCGACATTGCGGCGATGCCGGGTCGCACGGTGGCGGCGCGCGGCGAGTCGGCGCGTTGGATGTTCGTGGATAGCTGGTATATCCTCGGCCCGTTTGACAATCCGGGACGCGCGAATATTGAGAAACAATTTCCGCCAGAGACGATTGTGGATCGCAGCGCGATTTACGACGGCAAGGGCGGGAGTCAGTTGAAATGGGAATTTCATCAGGCTCACGAGGCGAAAGTCGTGCCGCCGTTCCGTGGTTACAACGCCGCCGGCAAACGCGATCTGCAATACGTCATCTACTACGCCGCGACCGAACTATATTTCGAAGAGGCGTGTGATCTGTGGGTGGCCATTGGCAGCGATGATTTTTCCAAAGTGTGGATTAACGATCAGCTCATTTGGGCGAGCGGCAAGAAAACCAAGTCGTGGCGCGTGGATGAAGGGATGCGCAGGGTGCATTTCGTGAAGGGGGTGAACCGCGTGCTCTATCGTGTGGAGAATGCCCACGGGCAAACGGAGTTTTCGTTCGTCGTAGGGATGCCTTGACTGGCGGTCTGGGAGGGGCTTAAGCGGGTTGAGGCTGGAATCCTCGCTGATCGGCGTGAGCAACTTCACCAAGGATTCCACGATTGGAACCACGACCGCCGGCAGCCTGGCCGGCGGCGGCGGCCTGACCAAGGCCGGAACGGGATAGCTCGCCCTCACGACGGCCAACACCTTCACCGGCCAGACCATTGTCAGCAACGGCACGCTCCCGGGCATCGGCACCATTGCCTGACCAGTCGTGGTGAGCGCGAACGGCAACCTGGCTCCCGGCGGTTCATGGGCACAATGACCATCAACGGCGTGCTGACCTTGAACGGCGGCGTGACGGTCGAAGTGAGCACCAACGCCTCCCCAGCTGCGATCAGATCACCGGTCCGGCTTCGATTGCCTACGGTGGCGCATTGGTGGTCCAGAATCTCGGTTCCGGTGTGGAAATCGGCGATGACTTCCAACTTTTTCGCGCCGCGAGTTTCACCGGCGACTTCGCCAGCATCACGCCTTCGCCGGGGGCGGGGAAGGCTTGGAGCTTTGATCCCGCCACCGGCTTACTGTCCGTGGTGAGCACGGCCGGCGCTCCGCCGACCCTGTCTGTTTCCCAGGCGGGAAACGTCCTCACGTTCTTGTAGTCTGGTCCGTTCAAGCTGCAATCGCAGACCAACAGCCTGAGCCTCGGAATGTCTCCAAACCCCGGCGACTGGTTTGACTATCCGACGCTGGGTAATCCTATGAACGTAACCAACAACTCGGCGAACCCGACAGCGTTCTTACGCCTGAATAATCTGTGACCGGCTGACTTTGATGGCCCGCATCGTTGCCTCTTGGTGCCAGCACTTCACCTTAGAATGCCAGAATTATTCCACCGCAAACCGGAAGAACATCCCTGTTTGGGAGGGTATTCTCCGGCATTCACCAATGAATCGCAGATGAACCATAGCCAGCCATGGGCACGACCTGCTTTGCCCGGGACAACCCGGGAACGCATCTGACAACCGGAAATCGGATATGCAAAATCAGACCAATCGACATCGGAACGAGGGCTTCACCTTGATCGAACTGCTGGTGGTCATTGCCATCATCGCCATTCTGGCGGCGATGCTCCTGCCCGCCCTGTCGAAGGCCAAGCTCAAGGCCCAGCAAATTCAGTGCATGAACCACACCAAGCAGCTGGCGCTGGCGTGGAACATGTACACTGGCGACAACAGCGACAAGCTCCCGGGCAACATCGGCGGCAGCGGTTCGCGCGCCGCGGCCAACCTCGAGAAGACCTGGTGCCTCGGCTGGATGTCGCTGACCGCGCAGGAGGACAACTTCCGCACCGAGTACCTCCAGCAGTCGCAGCTGGGCTCCTACGTCTCGAAGAACCTCGCCGTTTACAAATGTCCCGGCGACCGGTCCACGTTTGCCGGAAAGCCCCGCGCGCGCAGCATCTCGATGAACGGGTATCTGGGCGAACCCAACGTCGGCAACAAGACCGCCGGCTTCATTGTGTTCAAAAAGCTGAGCATGATGAACCGCCCCGGCGCCGCCCACACCTGGGTGTTTGTCGATGAACGCGAGGACAACATCAACGACGGTTTTTTCTGGGTGGACATGAACGGCCTGAACAACCCCGCCGCCAACATCATTGGTGACTATCCGGCCAGCTACCATGGCGGCGGCGGCGGCCTGTCGTTTGCCGACGGCCATTCCGAAATTCACAAATGGCGGGATTCCCGGACCACCCCGCCGATCAATCCCAGCGGCATCAGCTACGGCGTGGGATCGCCCAACAACGTGGATATGACCTGGCTGATGGAGCGCTCCACTGCCAAGGAATGATCCGGACCTTTTCCCTTCCGGTCATTCGGCATGCCGTGGCGGCCCCTGAACTGGGGGATGTAGGAAGGCAGGCGACCCGTTTTTTTTAGGCAGTCAACGCTTCTGAAATTATTTCAATTTTGAAAACGCGAACATGTATTCTGGTGCATCGGTGCCGCCGGGGTTTCCTCCTCGCCGCCCTGGTGGGACTGGTTGCGCTGGCGGCCAACGCCGGCACCGTCATCAAGATCAACAACCCGACGGCCTTGAATTTGCCCGGCGCGGCTGATTCCGCCGGGTGGGACAGCACGGTGACGGGGGCGAATACTTCGGCGCTCGGAGCCAGCGCGGGATGGCTCGGCATCAAAGTCGCCAGTCCCGGCGGCGACATCGTCATCGCCAGTAATGCCGTTGCCACGCTCACGCTGGGTGCGTCCGGCGTGGATCTCTCCGCGGCGACCGTCAATCTCACCCTCGGGTGCCCGCTCGTTCTTGGCAGCGCCCAGACTTGGACGGCGGGCAGCGGGCGAAGCTTGACCGCTGGCAGTTCCATCGGCGGCTCCAGCCCCGGCACGTTCGTCAAATCCGCTGCCGGGCGTCTCGTGTTGAGCGCCGGCAACAGCTCTTTCACCTACGGCGTCATTGGCTATCGCCGGCTCAACTTTGATTTCACATGAATCCTATGACTCAATCATCCCGATCTTCCCTGGTTGCCATCGCCGTAATCCTCTGCGCCGCTGTTCCGGCTTCGGCGGCGTCCATCAACTGGAGTGCTGTGCAAAAAATCACCGCCGATGCCGACGTGAGCTTGAACGGCACCCTGGTCCGGGCCATCAACGCCACGCCGACCAACACCACGCTGGCGGTGGATGTGACGCTCAACGGCGTGACTTTCGTCGCGGCCCGCAAAAACGGCTCCGGCCTGTACGTCGCGCCGGGCGGGGACACGTTCCAGCCTTCAGACACCGGTTCCGTCGGCCCCACCTCGGGAGGTTTTCAGGCGTTTGGCCAGGGGGGCGCGCCGTTCAGCACCTTGTCGCCGGCGTATTCCAATCTGCTCTGCACGGCCTACTGGAATGATGGCACGGACATCGGCAACACCTGGTTCGCGACGGCGGCCTACGATTGGACGCTCAACAATCTCACCGTCGGCCGCACGTATGAGTTGCAGGTCTGGGTCAATGATTCGCGGCTGAGCAATCTCGGGCAGAACAATCCGGGGCTCTACACCACCGTGATGGACACCAACGGCCACAGCGTGAACCTGGAGCACAACGTGGACAACCTTCTCGGCGGAGTCGGCCAGCACGTCGTCGGAACGTTCAGCGCCGACGCCGCCAGCCAGGCGTTGAAGCTGGTGGGCGGCAACACGGTCGGCGCGGACCTCAGCGGCAGCACCGCCACGTCGCTGCTGAACGCCTATCAGCTGCGTGACATCACGCCGGGGGGGGTGCCGCGCTTCACAAGCACGAAGGCCACCTCGACGGGCATGGTTTTCAACGGCACGAACGGTCCTGCCAACGGCGGCTACGAAATGCTGCGCGCCACGGATCTGCGGCAACCCCTGGCCGGCTGGCAATCTATGGGAACTGGGATGTTTGATGCCGGCGGCGGTTTTAATTTTACCAATACATTTGGCGGAAGCGCCGCGACGTTTTACCGGCTGCGAGTCCTTTCGAGCGTGCCGGTCTTTGCCCCGACCATAACGTCGCAACCGCAAGACGAAACCGTTGCCGCCGGCCAGAGCGTGACGTTCACCGTCACCGCCACGGGCACCGCGCCCCTGGGCTATCAGTGGCTTTACAACACCAACACGATTCTGAGCGGACAGACCAACGCCGCGTTGACCCTCACCAACGTGCAGCCGGCGAATGCCGGCAGCTACTCCGTCACGGTGACGAATCTTTACGGCGCGGCGGGCAGTTCCTTCGCCCGGCTGGCGCTCAGCACGAATTTGAATTCCGTGCCGGTGGGTTGGGCGACAGTTTCCGGTTCGGGACTTGCCACCACCACGGGCGGCGGCAACGCCACCCCGATTCTGGCGACCGACATCACGCAGCTTCGCAGCCTGGCCGGTGATGCCGCGCCGCGGGTGATTCTGCTTTCCGGGACTTACATCACGGGCGCCACGCCACTGGAAATCGCGAGCCACAAAACCCTGCGCGGAGTCAATTCCGCCGTGCTCATCCAAGGCGGCATCAACATCAACACGTGCAGCAACATCATCGTCCAGAACATTTCCATCCAGGCGAACGGGTTTGGCGGCACTCCCGTGGATGCCGCGGCGGCCCGCACGTCCCATCATTTGTGGTTTGATCACGTGACATTCTCGGATGCGGGAGATGGCTTGCTTGATCTGACCATTGGCTCGGATTTCATCACCGTTTCGTGGTGCAAATTCTTTTATACCGACCCGAACAACACGCACCGGCTTTGTTCATTGGTTGGAAACGGTTCGACCGCCGGCGCGACCGACACCGGAAAGAACAATGTGACTTATCATCACAACTGGTTTGCGGCCTTGGTGGATCAGCGCATGCCGCGGTTGTTGTTCGGAAAGGGGCATATGTTCAACAATTACTACAACTCGCCCGGCAACGGTTACTGCATTGGCACGGGTTCGTGGGGTTCGGGCCTCGTCGAGAACAACTACTTCCAGCAAGTCAAAAACCCGCACCAGTCTCAAGACGGGAATCCGTCCTACATCGTCGCCAGCGGCAACATCTACGACAACACCACGGGTAATACGCATACCGGGCTGTTAAATCCGCTGAATGATGGCAACGATCCCGGCCCTTGGACGCCTTCCTATTCATACACTTTGGATGCGGCGGCAAGCGTGCCGTCGATCGTCACGCAGGGTGCGGGACCGCAGTAAGCTAATCTCGACTCTTGGAAGCAGCTTAGAATGCCAGAGATAAACTCTCGGCGAACCGGAGGAATTTGCCGCTGACCTCGGCGACAGTTTCCGCGTGCTAAAACTGAAATCTTCCCGATCCGCCAAAGGCACCTCCGCCTTCTTGCCGAAGGATTCGTCTTCATGTTTTGACCCCGTGTTAGTGGCGGCAAAAAAAGTTGATGTCAGTGCGATCGAGCACGTCAACGTGCGCCTTTGTCTGGCCGCCATTGCGCGCAATCCTCGTTTGAAGTTCACCGACCTGCTCAAGATCGGCGGGATGTCGCGCCGCGGGCTGGACAAGGCTTTTGTTGCCGAGACGGGCGTCAATCCCGGCAAGATGCTCCGGCAGGCTCGTCTGCAATGCGGTTGTGAACTGCTGGTCACCACCCGGTTGCATCTCGGCCAAATCGCGTCGCGCTGCGGCTATCGCAATGCCAACGGACTGTGCGTCGCCTTCCGCCGGGACTTGAAGATGACTCCCAACGAGTTTCGCCGCCGCTTTGGCTTGTCGGCCAGTAGCATGACCACTTTGGCGGACCTGCCGTCTTCGATGCTTACTTCCCCCAAGCGCCCGGCGGCGTGATTGCCTGCTTGTCTGTTGGTTAAGTTATGCGCCGGCTGTTGCCAATTTTTCTATTTTAGGAATTGCATTCGCCTGTCACATCTTAGAATACAGGAATTAAATCATAAAACCTCGGAAGAGGGCCGACAGCAGCTCTCGTATGCTAAGCTAAACATGAGTCGACCGAATTTGAAACCGCCCACCCTCGGCGTTATCTATGGCAACCGCGATTTCTTCCCCGATGCCCTCGTCACCGAAGCGCGGGCGGACATCGCCAAACTGTTTGCCGAATACGGCATCAAAGCCATCCAACTCGGTGAAGGTGATTCCAAGCTCGGCGGCGTGGAGACT